>NZ_JBGFFH010000006.1:0-187963 GCF_056175745.1 Microbacterium sp. LjRoot205
GCCCCGGCGCGCCCCGGCGCATGCGCCGGGGCCCCTTCTCGTATCCGCGTCCGGCTCAGTCCAGCACGCGGCAGTGGGTGGTGAGCTCGCCGATCCCGTCGATGCCGACTGTCACGGTCGAACGATCGCGGAGGAAGATCTGCGGGTCACGGGAGTAGCCGGCTCCGCCGGGGCTGCCGGTGGAGATCAGCGTGCCGGGCAGCAGCGTGAGCGACTGCGAGAGGTGTGCGATGAGCTTCGCGACCGATCGGACCATCTGGTCGGTGCTCGCGTCCTGCACGGTCTGGCCGTCCACGACGGCCCAGATGTGCAGGTCCTGAGGGTCGGCGATCTCGTCGGCCGTGACGGCGAACGGACCGGTTGGGGTGAAGCCGTCGAAGGACTTGCACCGTGACCACTGCGCCTCAGAGAACTGCACGTTGCGTGCGGTGATGTCGTTGACGACGGTGTAGCCCCAGACGTACGACAGGGCGTCGGCCTCTGCGACGTCTTTCGCAGGCGTGCCGATCAGCACGCCGAGCTCCGCCTCGTAGTCCACGGCCTCGCTCAGTGCTCGCGGCCACGACGTCGTCTGCTGATGGCCCGTGAGCGAATTGGGCCACAGGGTGAAGACGGTCGGAGCCGCGTCGGTCTTCAGGCCGAGCTCGCTCGAGTGTGCGGCGTAGTTCAGGCCGACCGCGAGCACCGCGGGGGGAGCGATGACCGCTGACACGAATGACCAGCCCTCGAGCGGATGCCGGGTGGCGGTGCCGCTCTCGACAGCGGCGCGAAGCGCGGAGAGCATCTGCTCACCGCCCTCGATCAGCTGCTGAAGCGTCGCAGGGGGGTCGGGAAGGAGATCGGAGACGAGGATGGCATCGGCACCCTCCACCACTGCGAGATGCGCAGCAGGGGAGTCGGCACGACGCAGATGAGCGAACCGCATGCTCCTACGCTATCCGCTGCCCGGCTCGATTGCCTGGAGGAAGTCACCAGACCCGGGGGAAGTTGGTTGTTCGCCATATGCTTTGGCTATGAGTTCCGGAGGACCGTCCCAGCCATCGCCGTACACGCCGCCGCCAGCACAGCAGCAGCCCCCGGCGTATCCTCAGCAGCCCCAGGCCTATCCTCAGCAGCCGCAGGCCGGTCCGCCGCAGTACTCCGCTCAGCAATACGCGCAGTCGAGCTATGCGCCGACGCAGTTCTCGCAGCGTCCGGACTACGCGTCGGTGCTCGCCCAGCCGACCCCGTATTCCCCTCCGGCCCCTGCCGCCCCTTCGCCTGCCCCCGGTCTTCCTGCACTGCCCGCGGCGCGCCGAGGCGGACGAGTCGCTCTGTTCTCGCTGTTCGGCTTCCTCGGTCTGCTGTTGCTCGGCCTGATCGCCTACTTCGGGCTGTTCCTCGGCCCGCTCGCATCGATCATCGGGCTCGTGCTCGCGCTCGTGCCGCTCGCGATCGTCTTCTTTGTCGTGCGCATGATCGACCGGTGGGAGCCCGAGCCCAAGTCGCTCGTGTTCTTCGCGATCGCCTGGGGTGCCATCGCCGCCGTGGGACTCACCCTTCTCGTCGACCTGGGGCTGACCGCCGTCCTGGGGCTCAGGGGTGAGGTCGCGGGCGCTGTGATCCAGGCTCCCATCGTCGAGGAGTTCTGGAAGGGCTTCGGAGTCTTCCTGATCTTCCTCATCGCGCGTCGGTCCTTCGACGGACCGGTCGACGGAGTCGTCTACGGCGCGCTGGTGGGTGCCGGCTTCGCGTTCACCGAGAACATCCAGTACTTCGCGATCAGCCTCATCGAGGGCGGGGGAGAGCAGCTGACGGTGACGTTCATCCTGCGTGCGATCATGTCGCCGTTCGCGCACGCCATGTTCACATCGCTCACCGGCCTCGCAATCGGCCTCGCCGCTCGACGTCACGCATCCACAGGTGCAGCGCTCGGCTTCGGCCTTCTCGGGATGCTGGGCGCGATGGTGCTGCACGGCCTGTGGAACGGCTCGTCCTTCGCGAACTTCTTCCTCCTCTACTTCGTCCTCCAGGTGCCCCTGTTCGTCGGGTTCATCTTCGGCATCATCGCCTTGCGGCGAGAGGAATCGCGCTTGACGAAGGCTCGTCTGGGCGACTACGCGGCTGCAGGATGGTTCACCCCTGAAGAGGTCACGATGCTGGCGACCCCGGCTGGGCGCAAGACCGGCCTCGCCTGGGCCTCGCAGCTGCGCGGCGATCGACGTCCGCTGATGCGCGAGTTCATCAAGGACGCGACGATGCTGGCTTCCGTCCGTCAGCGGGCGATCACGGGCCGCGACCCGATGGCCCCGGCAGACGAACAGGCCCTGCTCGCACGCACGCGCGCCACGCGGGCAGCACTGCTGGCGTACTGAAGGAGGCTGGGTCATGGCCGTCTTCATCCTCGTTCACGGAGCGGGAGACACAGGATGGTCATGGCATCGCGTCGCAGCCGCACTGAGGGATCGCGGACACGAGGTGATCGCGCCCGACCTGCCGGGTGATGACGAGTCGCTCACTCTCATCGACTATGCGGATGCCGTCGTGGATGCGGTCGGCGGACGACGAGGCGGAGTCGTGGTCGGTCACTCGTTCGGCGGATTCACTGCGCCGATCGTCGCCGAGAAGGTCGCAGCTGACGCCCTCGTGATGCTCGCGGCGATGATCCCGATGCCGGGGGAGTCGCCGGGTGAGTGGTGGTCGAACACAGGGTTCGCTGCCGCGGTGAAGGCGCAGGCGGCTCGCGACGGCGGGGTGACCGGAAACGATGATCCCCTCGTCGGCTTCTATCACGACGTGCCGCGACCGCTGGCCGAGGAGGCGATGGGTCGCGAGAGGGCGCATCCGTCCGAAGCCTCGATGGCTGCGCCCTGGCCGCTCACCGCCTGGCCGAGCGTGCCGACGAAGTTCATCGTCTGCACGGAGGACAGGTTCTTCCCGTCTGAGTTCCTCCGGGACCTCGCTCTCGAGCGCCTGGGCGTCGTCGCTGACGAGATCCTGGCCGGCCATTGCGTCGCGCTCAGCCGGCCGGACGAGCTCGCATCGTTGCTCGTCGAGTTCGCGGCCGAGGCGCATCGCGTCTGATGTTGACGCGAGAGACGAATGCCCCGTAGCAAGACTCAGCGCCCGGTGCTGCGGCGATGCCTGCATGTCTACCCGGGCGCTGAGTTGATCTGTAAACAGGGTGCACCCGGTGCGGGCGGGTGTCAAGGGCTTGGAGGGTTCGAGTCGGCACACATCGCCGTTTCGCCCTCAGCGGAGCGATCGCGTTGACCGGCGACCCACGGCTCAGGTTTGATGGAGAGCATGACTGATCGCACAAAGCCTGAGTTCGACGCACCCACCGGGCCCGCCCCCGCGGAGCTCGTCATCCGAGACCTCATCGAGGGAGACGGCGCCGAGGCCAAGCCCGGCGACACCGTGACCGTGCACTATGCCGGTGTCGAGTTCGATTCGGGCGAGGAGTTCGACTCGTCGTGGGGTCGCGGAGAGACCATCCAGTTCCCGCTTCGCGGCCTGATCCAGGGCTGGCAGGACGGCATCCCCGGTATGAAGGAGGGCGGACGGCGTGAGCTCGTCATTCCGCCGCACCTGGCATACGGCCCCGTCGGCGGAGGCCACTTCCTCTCGGGAAAGACCCTCATCTTCATCATCGATCTCGTCGCCGTAGGCTGACCCGATCAAAGCCGGAAGGCGCCGAGACCCTCGTGGGTCCGGCGCCTTCTCCGTTGCAGGAGGAGAATCTGCGTGTTCGGGGAATACATGCATGTGCATGTAAGTTGTAACGCGTGACGCCGTGAACACGGCCCCTCATCCGTTGCCGCGTACTGCGGCTGATGTCTCCCGAGGAGAAACCATGACCAGCATCGACATTCCCGGTTACCGTCCCGGCACCTGGGTGCTCGACCCGTCGCACAGCGAGGTCACCTTCAGCGTGCGCCACATGATGATCTCGAAGGTGCGGGGCACCTTCGGCGTCAAGAGCGCGACCCTGATCGCCCCCGAGAACCCCCTCGAGGCCCGCGTCGAGGCGAGCGTCGACGTCACGTCGATCGACACGAAGGACGAGGGGCGCGACACGCACCTGCGTTCCGGCGACTTCTTCGACACCGAGAACTTCCCGACGATGGAGTTCGTGTCGACCGGTGCGCGCGCCGAGGGCGGCGAGCTCTTCGTCGACGGCGACCTCACCATCCGCGGCATCACCAAGCCCGTCAGCTTCGAGCTCGACTTCGGCGGTTTCGGCTCCGACCCGTGGGGCAACTACAAGGCCGGCGCTTCGGCCAAGACGGTCATCAACCGCGAGGACTTCGGCCTGACGTGGAACGCAGCACTCGAGACCGGCGGAGTGCTGGTCGGCAAGGACGTCACGATCAGCCTCGACCTGCAGGGCGCTCTGCAGCAGGACTGATCGCCTGATCTCGAGAACCCCGGGCCCATCAGGGCTCGGGGTTCTCTGCGTCGTACGCACGGAACCCCGGGCTGCGCCGTGCGAGCAGCGCGACCAGAGCGATCACGAGCAATCCGCCGAGCAGCGGGGGGAACCAGAGAGTTGTCAGGGTCGCGAGCGTGCCGGCGTAGAGGGCGCCGATGCGAGGGCCACCGGCGACGACGATGATGAAGACGCCCTGCAGGCGGCCGCGCATCGCGTCTGGCACCGCCGCCTGCATCATGGTGTTGCGGTAGATCGAGCTCACGTTGTCGGATGCGCCCGAGAGGGCGAGTGCCACGCACGCCGCGACGATCAGCCCAACATTCGGAGCCTGTTCGGTCGCCCCGCCGGAGAGGGCCCCGGCCACCAGGACCGCGCCGAACAAAAGGATCGATGCGCCGTAGGCCTCGACCGCCCGCTCGATGCCGCGCCCGTGCCAGCGATACTGCACGACCCGTCCGGAGAAGAGGCTCGAAGCGAACGTGCCCGCTGCGACGGCTGCGGTGAGGATGCCGGTCGTCACCGCTCCTCCGCCGAGGAGGACCGTCCCGAGAGCCGGGAACAGCACGAGCGGCTGCCCGAAAGTCATGGCGATGATGTCGACGACGTATTGCATCCGGATGTTGCTCGCTCGGCGCAGGAATCGCCACCCGTCCACGAGCGACGCGAAGCCCGGCCTCACGGTCTCGCCCTCGGGGCGAAGCGGAGGCAGGCTCCACAGTCCGAGGAACATCGACAGCATCAGGATCACATCGAGGGTGTACGTCCATCCGTACCCGGTGAGTGCGACGAGGATTCCCGCGATGGCGGGTCCGGCCATCACCGTGAGTCCGAATGCCACTCCGTTGAGGGCGGAAGCGGCGGCGAGCTTGTCGCGGGGGATGAGCCGCGGCACGATCGCCGTGCGGGTGGCCATGCCGACCGAATTCGCCGCGGAGTTGACGATGCTCAGCACATAGAGCCACCAGATGGCCTCCGCGCCGCTCCAGGTGAGCGCCGCGAGCAGCGCGGTGGAGGCGAAGGTCACCGTGGCGGCGATCAACGCCACCCTGCGACGGTCGAAGGCGTCGGCGAGCATCCCGCCGTACAGCCCGGCGAGGACCATCGGCACGAGCCCGGCCACGGCGATCATCGAGACTGCGAAGGTGCTCCCGGTGAGCGCGAACACGTGCAGCATCACCGTGACGATCGTCAGTTGCCCGCCGATCCCTGCGAGGACCGAGCCGATCCACATCCGCGCGAACGCCGGGCTGGCCTTGAGGGGGCTGAGGTCGATCAGATGGCTGCGTGCGTCGCTCACGCCGGGTGTCCGTCATGCATGATTCGAGAGTATCCGAGGCGCCATCGCGCGAGCGCAGTCGCGGTCCTCCAGCGGCATCGAGTCCTGGTAGACTCTTCAGGTTGCCGTTTGATCGGCCGCGGATAAAGAGAGCTCACGCATCAGGCGTCGGGCACCGCGCAACAAGCAGAGAGGGGATCGAATCTATGGCACTGGAAGCAGACGTCAAGAAGGCGATCATCGAAGAGTACGCGACGCACCCCGGTGACACCGGATCCCCCGAGGTGCAGGCCGCGATGCTGACGCAGCGCATCAAGGACCTCACTGAGCACCTGAAGGAGCACAAGCACGACCACCACTCGCGTCGTGGCCTGTTCCTGCTCGTGGGTCAGCGCCGTCGTCTGCTCGGCTACCTCCAGAGCGTCGACATCGAGCGTTACCGCTCGCTGATCGCTCGCCTGGGTCTCCGCCGATAACGCAGAGCGCTCCAGCGTACAATCGCGCAGAACATTCTTGAGAAGGCCGCCCCAGGTGTGGGGCGGCCTTCGTCATGTTCCAGGGGTTGACCTCGCGCCAGCTTTCCCGTAGGAAAGTAAGAAGCTTTCCAAATGGAAAGCGCGAGGGGGCATCATGGAGCAGAAACCTGTCGACGGCTACGAGGTGCTCGCGCCTCCCAGTGCCGACATCGCTCAGAGATATCTCGATGAGGCGGCAGCGGTCGCCACGCGTCGCGAACGCAAGGTGGACCGTCGAGCACTGGCATGGCTGCAGATCGTCAATGCCGTGGCGACAGCGGCGTATCTGGCGGTGTTGGCGTTCGCCCTCCGGGCCGACAGCGTGCTCGCGTCACAGACCATCGTCTTCAGCTTCCTCCTGTGGGTTCAGCTCGCGAGTGGCATGGCGCAGCGCAGCGGCATGCAGCGCCGCCCCTCGTGGTCGAAGTGGCCGGCGCTGCTCGCGGGCGGTCTGCTCGTCGCCACGGCGCTCGTCGTCTTCGGCTTCGCCGTCTGGGCGCCGGGCTTCCCAGCCATCGGGGTGCTGATCCCACCCGCACTCGTCCTGGTGGGCTTGGGCGGCTACGGAGCCGTGCAGCTCGCTCGTGCGTCCGGCGACGTCCGTCCGCCGCGCTCGCACCCACAGCCACTTTCGCGCGTCATTCGTTGGGGGACGATCCTCGTCGGCGTCGCGCTCGGGGTGCTCATGACGCTCGCGTCGGCGCCGGACGGAGTGCTCGCGAGTGTTCTGGTCATGCTCGTCCTGCTGATGCTGTTCATCTGGATGTTCGCGTTCAGCAGCGATCTCGGGCTTCCTGCGATCGGCGCATCCTGGCGATGGCCACACCTGGCGATCTTTGCGGTCGCGGTGTCGGCGCTCTCCGGAGCCGTGCTGCTTCCCGTTCCCCTCGACGCGGGAGCGCTGGCGGGGGCCGCCGTGATCATCCTGTTCGTCGCCGTCTCCTTCGTCCCCGGGCGGGCTCTCCGTGACTGAGTCGCCGCCGGCGCCGCATCCCCGTACCCGGCTCGACGACAACTTCGCGTCACCGATCCGCTTCTCGCTGATGGCCTCGCTCGGGGAGGGCATCGAATTGGACTTCGCGACACTCCGCGAGATCCTCCAGTGCGGAGACTCTCCGCTGAGCAAGGCCATCACGCACCTGCAGGCGGCGGGTTATGTCGTCGCCCGCAAGGGCAGTCTCGGCAGTCGTCCGCGCACCTGGGTGTATTCGACCGCGACGGGGCGAGCGGCCTTCGCCGGCCACCTCCAGGCGCTGCGCGAGATCGTCGCGCTCGGAGGCGGCCCGGCGCTGTAGTCGGTGGTCAGGCCTTCGTGGCGACCAGGTCCGGGTGGTGGATCGCAGCGACGTCGGGGTGGGCGCGCAGCCGTGACTTCATGGCGTTCTCCCCGTACGTCGCGTGGATCGGATTGCTCGGGTCCTCGGTGATGCCGGTCGCCTCTGCAGCGAGATCGGCTGGAAGGTCGAGGAGCGGCAGCTGCTGGTCGAGCGCCGGATTGAAGAAGAACGGGATCGAGATGCGCTCCTCCGGTGCCCTGGGGGAGATCACGCGGTGGTTGGTCGCCTTGAGATAGCCACCGGTCGCGTACTCCAGCAGTTCCCCGATGTTGACGACGAACGCGCCGGGAACGGGCGGAGCCGACACCCACTCGCCGTTCCGCTCCACCTGCAGTCCACCCTTGCCCGGCTCGACCCAGAGCAGCGTGAGCACGCCGGAGTCCTTGTGGGCGCCGACGCCCTGCTGGGGCTCCGGCTCATGAGTGCCCGGGTAGCGGACGATCTTGATGAGCGTCGAGGGGTCACGGAAGGGCTCGTCGAAGTACGACTCCTCCGCTCCGAGCGTCACAGCCCAGGCGCGCAGCAGCTTGTGCGCGACCTCGGTCAGAGTGTCGTGCCATTCGGTGACGACCGTCTTGAGCTCGGGCTGGGCCTCGGGCCAGAGATTCGGGCCGGTGAGGCGGTTGAAAGCGGGTCCGCCCTCGACGGGTTCGCGCTCGGGGCCGATGTCGATCTGCTCGCGCCAGTCGATCTTGCCCTGCGTGCGTTCGCCGCCGACACGGGTGTATCCGCGAAAGTGGGGGCTGTTGACGTTCTCGATCGCGAGCTTGTCCTGTTCGGGCAGCGCGAAGAAGTCGAGCGCGGCCCGGTGCAGGCGAGCTTCGAGCTCGGGGGAGACCCCCGTGCCCGTCAGGTAGAAGAAGCCCACATCGTGTGTCGCTGCACGCAGTTCGTCCCGGAACCGTGCCGCGGCGTCGGGGCCGGCATCGAGCTGGGACAGGTCGAGGATGGGAAGCGAGAGATCAGCCATGCATCGAGCGTAAATCGGTCGCGAGGTGCGCGGTCGAGTGTTGCGTCGCATTACTCCCGCCGGTTCGAGCACGTGAATGAGGCGACCACGATCTGGTGATAACCTCTCTGAGGTAAGGGATGCCTTACCTCAGTCTTTTCTCAGAGAGTCTCCATTCCGTGCTCGCAACGTTCCTGATCGGTCTTCGCGAAGGCCTCGAGGCCGCTCTCGTCGTCGGCATCCTCGTCGCCTACCTCCGCCGTCTCGGGCGCAGCGACGCTCTGCCGAGGCTCTGGGCCGGTGTGGGGCTGGCGATCGCCCTCGCTCTGGGCATCGGCGCGGTCCTCACCTTCGGTGCCTACTCGCTCACGTTCGAGGCGCAGGAGCTCATCGGCGGCCTTCTCTCGCTGCTCGCGGTGGGCATGGTCACCTGGATGATCTTCTGGATGCAGAAGGCCGGGCGCACCATGAAGGCGACCCTCGAAGGCGGACTCGATCGTGCTCTCACGAACGGAGGCCTGTGGGCGCTGATCGCGATCGGCTTCGTCTCCGTGGCCAGGGAGGGGATCGAGACGACCCTGCTCCTGTGGTCGATGGTCCAGTCCTTCGGAGACGCCCCCTCCGCCCTGCTCGGGGCGATGCTCGGTCTCGTCGCCGCCGTCGTGATCGGATGGCTGCTCGCCCGCGGTGCCGTCCGACTCGACCTCCGCCGGTTCTTCACCTGGACGAGTGGCTTCCTCGTGATCGTCGCGGCAGGCGTCCTGGCTTACGCGATCATGGACCTGCAGGAGGCAGGTGCCCTACCCGGCCCCTTCACCTCGGCGGCTCCCATCGACGCCGTCACCGGCGCCGTGGCGCTCGGCTGGGCGGCGTTCCCGTTCGGATGGGCGTTCGACGTGACGAACGTGATCGCCCCGGACGGAGCATGGGCCACCATCCTGCAGGCGACCGTCGGCTTCATGCCGCGGATGACGTGGCTTCAGGTGACGGCCTGGGCCGCCTACCTCGTCGTCGTCGGATTCTTCTTCGTCCGCGGGCTGCGTTCCCGTCGGCCGACCACGCCTCGCTCGTCCACGTCCGCAGACCGCGACGTCTCGACTCCCACTCTCACCCAGCAAGGAGCAGCATGACCACCTCTCGCCGAATCCTCGGTGCTGTCGCCGCAGCCGGCGCGGCAGCACTCGTTCTCAGCGGCTGCGTCGCCAAGAGCGATGTCGCAGCAGGCGTCGCGTTCGACGTCTCGTCGACCGACTCCGAGTGCGCGGTCTCTGCGACGACTGCCGAGAGCGGCACCCTCACGTTCGACGTGACGAACGTCAGCGGCCAGACCTCGGAGTTCTACCTGCTCGCCGACGACGGACTGCGCATCGTGGGCGAGGTCGAGAACATCGCGCCGTCCGCCTCCCGCACACTCACCGTGGTGGCGCAGCCGGGCAAGTACTTCACCCTGTGCAAGCCGGGGATGATCGGCGAGGGCGTCGGCAAGTCGGAGTTCACGGTGACCGGAGACCGCGTCGCGGTCGAGGGTGAGGATGCCGACCAGAAGCAGCAGGCCGTCGACCTCTACGCGGCGTTCGTGAAGGACCAGGTCGGACAGCTCGTGCCGTCCGTCGACGAGTTCGTCGCCGCCTACGAGTCGGGCGACGACGAGACCGCTCGCGCGCTCTTCCCGCAGACTCGGGCCTTCTACGAGCGCATCGAGCCCGTCGCCGAGGCTCTCGGCACCCTCGATCCTCGCATCGACTACCGAGAGGTCGATGCTGTGGCCGAGGGTCTCGACTGGACCGGCTTCCACCGCATCGAGAAGGACCTCTGGGTGCCGGCGCAGGACGCCCTCAACGCCGACGGCGAGACACCGGCCTGGCAGGACTGGGCGCCCTCGACGACCGAGGAGCGCGCCGGTTACGGTGACCAGCTGCTCGCAGACGTTCAGGAGCTCTACGACTACGTGCACTCCGACGACTTCACGACCGCTCTGGACGACCAGGGGATCGGCGGGATCTCGAACGGTGCGATCGCGCTGCTCGACGAGGTCGCGACCGGCAAGATCTCCGGAGAAGAGGACTGGTGGTCGGGAACCGACCTCTACGACTTCGCGGCCAACGTCGAGGGCTCCAAGATGGCCTTCTCCCTCGTGCAGGACTTCGCCACCGCGCAGGGCGATGACGGCGCCGCGCTCGTCACCGAGATCCAGGACGGATACGCGGCTCTCGACGAGTCGCTGGCAGCCCACGGTTCGCTCGAGGCGGGCTTCGTCGGTTACGCGGAGCTGACCGACGCCGACAAGCGCGAGTTCACCGACCTCATCAACGCTCTCGCCGAGCCGCTGTCGCAGCTCACCGGCACAGTCCTCGACTGATTCGAAGGGGACGATCCCGCCCGTGAACGAACGCTCGAACGATGCTGCGACTGTCGACTCCGCGCCGGAGTCGGCAGCCACGGCATCCCCATCAGCAGGCCTCAGCCGACGCGGGCTCCTCGGCCTCGCGATCGGCGGGGGAGTCGCCTCCCTCGCGGTGGGGGTGGGCGGCGGACTGGCCGGCGGCGTGGCCCTCGGCCGCGCCAGAGCCGAGGCGGATGCGCAGATCGCCTACGAGTTCTTCGGCGCGCACCAGGCGGGGATCACGACTCCGGTGCAGGAGCATCTGCACTTCGCGTCGTTCGACATGATGCCGCGGACCGATCGTGACGACCTGATCACGTTGCTGCAGGACTGGACGTATGCGGCGTCGCGAATGACCAAGGGTCTCGAGGTGAGCGCCACGGGCGCGGTCGGAGGCGACGCCGAGGTGCCGCCCGATGACACCGGTGAAGCTCTCGGCCTCCCTGCCGCCGGTCTCACGATCACATTCGGATTCGGGCCCAGCCTGTTCGAGAACGAGGACGGCGACCGCTTCGGAATCGCCGCACGCCGCCCGCAGAAGCTCGAGAGGCTGCCCGCTTTCCTGGGCGACGACCTCGACCCGCAGGCCTCGCACGGCGATCTCTGCATCCAGGCCTGCGCAGATGACCCGCAGGTCGCGGTGCACGCGATCCGCAACCTCAGTCGCATCGCCTTCGGTCGTGCTCGGCTGCGCTGGTCGCAGCTCGGTTTCGGCAAGACCTCCCGCACCACCTCCGCCCAGGCGACCCCGCGCAACCTGTTCGGATTCAAGGACGGCACGGCCAACATCCTCGCCGATGACGCCGCCGCGCTCGACGCGAACGTGTGGGTCGGCGAATCGGATGAGCCCGCATGGATGACGGGAGGCTCGTATCTCGTCGCGCGGAAGATCGCGATGCTGATCGAGACCTGGGATCGGGTGCGGCTCTCGGAGCAGAACACGATCGTGGGTCGTGACAAGGGGGAGGGGGCGCCGCTGTCGGGCGGCGACGAGTTCACCGCACCGGACTTCGGCTCGTCTGCGATAGACCGGAACGCGCACGTGCGGCTCGCGCATCCGGATCAGAACGACGGCATCCGCATCCTTCGCCGCGGGTTCAACTACGTCAACGGCAACAATGATCTCGGCCGCCTCGACGCGGGACTCTTCTTCCTGTCGTACCAGCGCGATCCGTCGCAGTTCATCTCTCTGCAGCGACGGCTGTCGACCGACCGCATGAACGAGTACATCAGGCACGTCGGCTCGGGCATCTGGGCGATCCCGGCCGGGGCGAAGCCCGGATCGTACGTCGGCGCCGGGCTCTTCGCCTGACGGACGCGGAACGCGGTCAGGCGCTGAGCGTCTCAGCCACGAACGCCGACATGGCGTCTGCGCCGAAGTGGTCGTCAGCGGTGATGGTCACGACGGCATCGCCGGAGAAGATCAGCAGCTGCCCGTAGGCGCCGTGCAGGCGCCAGGCCGCGCCCGGGCCGTCCCATCCCGACAGCGCGTAGCGCTCGTAGCCGGGGTTCTGGCCCGCCGTCACCCAATCGGCGTGCATCGCGTCGATGACGGCGGCGGAGACGAGACGCCGCCCCTCCCATTCGCCGCGATCTCGGATCAGTCGGCCCAGGCGTGCCGTCTCCTCGGTGCGCAGGGCGATGCCGCTGCCGCCGACGATTCGGCCGCGCGGGCACCGCGCCCACTCGAGGTCGTCGATGCCGAGAGGCGCGAGCAGCCGCGGTCGCAGGTAGTCGACGATGTCGCCGACTCGTGTCGCGAGCACGGCCATGGCCGTGTAGGTGCTCGCGTTCGAGTACTGGAAGACGTGACCACGCGACGGGCGCGAGAGGAACTCGCGCGCGAGGTCGGGCCAGTCGGTCATCATGGTCTCCGACCAGGGGAGGTCGATTCCGCTCGACATCGAGAGCAGGCGTCGGAGGGTGATCCGATCGACGCCGTCTCCGAGCGGGAGATCCGGGACGTACTCGGCGATCGGAGCGTCGAGCGACACGAGACCCTCGTCGGCGGCGATTCCGGCCGCGAGGACGCATACGCCCTTCGCCACCGAGTGGATCTCCTCGCGGACGTCAGCGGTCCACCGGTGCTCTGCGACGTCGGCTCCCACCAGAACGTGAAGCCCGTGGGCTCCGAATCCCGAGGCATCCGCGTGGTCCACCAGGCGGTCGCGGATCGTCTCGGCTCTGGTCACTCCTTCAGGCTAGCCGCTGCCCCCTGGCGCGGCCGACGGGACCCGGTCGGGTCGCTGCGGTGGCCTTCGCGTCGAGCGAGCTCAGGATCGCGGAAGAGCCACTGCGGGCGGGGCTCGACCAGAGGACGGAAGAGCCAGCGCACCGGCTTCGTCGCGAGAGCGAGGGCAAGGACCACAGACAACAGGGTCACGAGCGGCAGCCACAGCCACGTCGGATCGAGATCGCGCAGCACGCCGGACTCGCGGAACGGGTAGAGCACGAACGAGTGCAGCAGGAACACGTACATCGTGTACTGGCCGAATYTCGTCCACCAGTATGTGCGTCGGGGGATCAGGGCGAAGAACGCGGCGCTCAGGAGCACCGCCAGCAGCATCAGCGCGATGCGCACGCCGCCGGCCCACCACTGCTCTCCGCCGAGGTCCGCGTACGCATCCTCGTAGAACAGCCAGTGGCGCAGGTCGATCTCTTTCCAGAGGTCTATCCAGTGCCAGGCGGCGAAGCCGGCCGCGCCGAGCAGGGCGACACTGGCGACGCGGGTCCACCAGGGACGCGTCTCGAGCAGACGGAGGCGTGCGACCACGTCGCGCTCGCGCAGCCACCATCCGAAAGCGAAGAAGGGCAGCAGGCCGAGTGTGCGCGACAGCGAGAACGTGCTGTCGACGTTGGGGAGGTAGCCGACGCCGACTGAGATGATCACCGTCCACAGCAGCGGCCAGCGCAGCAGCGCGAGGTAAGGGAGCACGAGGCGGAAGATGCCGAGTGCGAGCAGGAACCACAGCGTCCACGAGGGCTTTGTGAGGTTCGGGTCGGCCTGACCCTCGACCAGCCACTTCGTCAGAGTCCACAGGAGTTCGAAGATGACATAGGGGAGCAGGATGTCGGTGATCACGCGCGCCATCTGGACTCGCGTCGGCGACCCGGACTTCGAGAAGTAGCCGGAGATGATCGCGAACGCGGGCATGTGGAAGGCGTAGAGCGCGAGATACGCCGCCAGCGCGATGTCCGAATCGTACGTGAGACGCTGGATGGCGTGACCGAGGACGACCAGGACGATGCAGGCGTAGCGGGCGTTGTCCCAGAACGGGACGCGCTTGCGAGGCTTCTGGACGGATCCGGTGGCGGGGTTCGTCGTGGCGGCTCCGTCGCTGTGCATCCTCTGAGGCTACTCGGGGAATAAAGTTGTCCGCATCGCGTTGACTCAGATACATTCAAATGAATAGAACCGGATGCAGGGCACCCGATTCGGAGAAGACGGAGCAATCATGAGCGAGCAGGCAGGCGTCCCGGTGCAGTTCGGCATCATGTCGGTCAGCGACATCACCCGCGACCCGACCACCGGCGAGACGCCGAGTGAGCAGGAGCGGATCAAGGCGACCCTGGCGATCGCCAAGCACAGCGAAGAGGTCGGTCTCGACGTCTTCGCGATCGGCGAGCACCACAACCCGCCCTTCTGGTCGTCGAGTCCCACGACCTTCCTCGCCGCACTCGCGGCGCAGACGGAGCGTCTGATCGTCTCGACGTCGACCACGCTCATCACGACCAACGACCCCGTGCGCATCGCCGAGGAGTACGCGATGCTGCAGCACGTCTCCGACGGCCGCATGGACCTCATGCTCGGCCGCGGCAACACCGGACCGGTCTACCCCTGGTTCGGCCAGGACATCAGGCAGGGCCTCCCGCTCGCGATCGAGAACTACGCCCTGCTGCACAAGCTGTGGCGTGAGGACGTGGTGAACTGGGAGGGCAAGTTCCGCACCCCGCTGCAGGGCTTCACCTCGACGCCGCGCCCCCTCGACGGGGTCGCACCGTTCGTGTGGCACGGATCGATCCGCACACCCGAGATCGCGGAGCAGGCGGCGTATTACGGAGATGGCTTCTTCGCGAACAACATCTTCTGGCCCAAGGAGCACTACCAGCGTCTGATCGAGCTGTACCGTCAGCGCTAC
Organism: Microbacterium sp. LjRoot205; assembly: GCF_056175745.1. Classification (NCBI taxonomy): domain Bacteria; kingdom Bacillati; phylum Actinomycetota; class Actinomycetes; order Micrococcales; family Microbacteriaceae; genus Microbacterium; species Microbacterium sp. LjRoot205. Next base: position 15,014 of record NZ_JBGFFH010000006.1, read on the forward strand.
GCGCACTACGGCCACGGCACGCCTGAGCAGGCGATCGTCGGCCTCGGCGGCCAGGTCTTCATGGCGACGAAGTCGCAGGACGCGGTGAACCAGTTCCGCCCGTACTTCGACAACGCCCCCGTATACGGTCACGGACCGAGCATGGAGGACTTCACCGAGATGACTCCGCTGACGGTGGGTTCGCCTCAGCAGGTCATCGACCGCTATGCCGCGATGCGCGAGCACTACGGCGACTACCAGCGCCAGCTGTTCCTCATCGACCACGCGGGCCTTCCGCTGAAGACGGTGCTCGAGCAGCTCGACATCCTCGGCTCCGAGGTCGTGCCCGTGCTCCGCAAGGAGATGGCGAAGGACCGCCCGGCCGGCGTGCCGGATGCTCCCACGCACGCGGCACGGGTGAAGGCGGAGTTCGGCGACGGTCCGACGCGTCAGGCACGGCCCGGCGCCAACCGCGGCGACAACCTGACGGGTGACTCGCCCTATCAGGACTCTCCCGCTCCTGCGGGGGCAGCGTTCGGACTCAGCCGGAAGGGGGCCTGAGATGAGCACTCGTCGCATCGCAGTCGTATCCGCCGGGCTCTCGAATCCGTCCTCCACGCGGATGCTCGCGGATCGTCTGGCGGCGGAGACCGTGAAGTCCCTCGCCGGTCACGACATCCAGGCGAGCGTCGACGTGATCGAGCTGCGGGATTACGCGCACGACATCACGAACAACCTCCTCACCGGATTCGCGCCGCCCGCACTCGAGACCGCGATCAACACCGTGGTCTCGGCGGACGCGCTCATCGCCGTCACGCCGATCTTCTCGACGAGCTACAACGGTCTGTTCAAGTCGTTCATCGACGTGCTCGACCCTGATGCGCTCACGGGCAAGCCGGTGCTGATCGGAGCGAACGCCGGCACGGCTCGGCACTCGCTCGCGATCGACTACGCGATCCGACCGCTCTTCGCATACCTGCATGCCGACGCGGTCTCGACCGGCGTCTTCGCCGCATCCAGCGACTGGGGCGGGACTGGTGACGAGGTCGCTCCTCTCGCGAAGCGCGTCGAGAAGGGCGCGCGCGAGCTGGCCGAGGCGATCGCGAAGCGCGAGGTGGCTGCGACCGCCGACCCCTACGACCCTGCGACGTATCTCGGAGAGGGCCGATCCTTCGGTCACATGCTCGGCGGTCTCGCCGGAGAGTGATCCATCCCCGGCTCGACCGGGAAACGCGAACAGGGCCATGAGGCCGTAGACGATGTCCGTAGGGCGTCGTACGGTGACCTCATGGCCCTTCGCTCTGTGCTCGAATCCGCGCGGGATGCCTTGCGCGGCGATCTCATCCTTCCCGGCGACGCATCCTTCGAAGCCGCGCGCCGTCCCTGGAACCTGGCGATCGAACAGCATCCGGCGGGTGTTGCCGTGCCGGTCGATGTCGACGATCTGCGCACGCTTCTCCAAGCCGCCCGCGACGCGGGAGCGACGCTCTCGGTGCAGCCCACCGGTCACGGGGCCGACGGAGATCTGGCCGACGCCGTCGTCGTCCGCATGGCCGCCTTCGACGAGCTGTCGGTCGACCTGGGTTCCGGCGTGGTCCGGGTCGGCAGCGGAGTCCGTTGGGGGGCGGTGGTCGAGGCGCTCGAAGGCACCGGCTGGGCGGCTCCGGCCGGTACGAGCCCCGTCGTCGCCGTCGCGGGGTACACCCTGGGCGGCGGCCATTCCTGGTTCAGCCGCACGGCAGGGCTGGGGTCCGACAACCTCAGGGCCGCGTGGGTGCTGCGCAGCGACGGGACCCACGAGCGTGTCGATGACGACAGCGACCCCGAGCTGATGTGGGCGCTTCGCGGGGCCGGCGGCATCGTCGGAATCGTGACGGCACTCGAGATCGACCTGGTTCCCACCCCGGCGCTGTGGGGCACCGAGCTCACATTCGAGGCCGCAGACGCCGGGTCGGTGATGCGGGCTGTCCGAGACCTGTCCGCAGAGGCCCCGACGTCACTCAACGTGTTCGTGAGCTCGATGCGCATGCCTGACGCTCCCCAGCTTCCCGAGGAGATCCGAGGACGCAGCTTCCTCACCGTGCAGGCGCTGTCCACCGCCGGAGCCGCCGATGACCTGATCGAGCGCGTTCGGGGAGCCGGCACTGTTCGCCGTGAGGTGTCAGGAGCCACGTCGCCGAAGACCGTCGCCGCGTCGAGTGGTGAGCCCACCGAGCCGACGCACGGCAAAGGCGTGTCGGCGGCGCTCTCGTCGCTGGACGACGCGACGATCGACGACCTCTTCCGCTTCCGCGGGCTGCCGGAGCAGTGGCCGATCATGGGCATCGACATCCGGATGCTCGGTGGCGCCCTGAATGAACCTCGACGGGCCGGGTTCGCGACGCTTCAGGGGGTCGGCTGGCTCCTCCACGCCCTCGTGCCCGTCTTCCCGGGGGTGCCGAGCGAACCCGGTGAGGCGAGCATGGCCGGCTTCCGGGACGTGCTGGCGAGGGCCGCCGCACCGCAGACGGTCCCGACCTTCCTCGCTCCGGGCGAGACTCTCGAGCGGTGCGGTGATCCGGCGTCGATCGATCGTCTCCGCGACGTCAGGGCTGCCGCGGATCCCGAGTCGCTGATCCACGAGGGGCGGCTTCCGCGCTGACCGCGGTCCGTGCTCGCGGACGGATTGACGACCGACAGCGCGAGCGCTCGACAACAGCGCCGGATCGACGTCAGTCCGCGTCGGTGCGTCGGATCCAGCGGTACTCCGTCTCGGGGCGGCCTCGCGCGCCGTAGCGGGCGCTGCGCGAGATGACGCCCGAATCCGTGAGATGCTCCAGATATCGCCGCACGGACACGCGCGACATCCCGAGCCGTGCGGCCGCCTCGCTCGCCGACACCGGGGCGCCCGAGGAACGCAGCTCGGAGGTCACCTTCTGCAGCGTGGCCGCTGAGAGGCCCTTGGGAATCGGGATGGTCCCGGTGGTGCGTCCGAGAAGCGCATCGATCTCGGCCTGGGTCGCCTCGCCGGCCGTCGAACGCGCCTGCTCCCGATACGTTCGATAGGCAGTGAGGCGCTCGTGGAACACCGCGAACGGGAACGGCTTCACGAGGTACTGGTATACCCCGAGGGCGGCCATCTGTCGCACGGTCGCGGCGTCGCGCACACCGGTGATGGCGATCACATCCACCGCCGCCGCACGGGCGCGGAGTCCGCGGAGCACGTCGATGCCCGAGCCGTCGGGCATCGTGATGTCGAGGAGCACGAGGTCGAAGGGCTCGTCCGGTGGCTGTTCGAGCACCGCCGCGAGCGCGGCACGGGCTCCGGTGCACTCGCCGCCGACGACGAAGCCGTCGATCCTCTCGAGATAGGAGCGATGGAGTTCGAGGGTCAGAGCGTCGTCGTCGACGATCAGGGTCCGGATCACGGTGTCCTCCGTCCTCGTGCCGACGGGAGGACGACGGTGAAAGTGGTCGGATGAGAGGTGAGATCCACGGAGCCGCCGGCCCCGACGACGACCGCCTCCACGAGGGCGAGCCCGACGCCCCGTCCTTGCGCTCCCGTCGGTTTCGTCGAGTACCCGTGAGTGAAGACCCGCTCGTGCAGCGCCGAGGGGATGCCGTCACCGCCGTCCGACACCTCGAGGACGATTCCTCCCTCCGTGGACGGCCGCAGCACGACCTCGACCCAGCGCTCGGTGCCCGCCGCTGCGGCATCCATGGCGTTGTCGATCAGGTTTCCGAGCACGGCGACGCTGTCGACGGGCGAGAGGGGCGACGCGGGGGTGTCCGGGTCGATGTGGACCCGCCAGTCGATCCCGCGCTCCCTGGCCTGCGATGCCTTGCCGAGCAGCAGCGCGCCCACGGCAGGATCGCCCGCCTGCCGTGCGGTCACCTGGTCGACGAGCGACTGGCTCTGGCGTGAGGTCTCGGTCAGGATCTCGATCGCCTCGTCGTTGCGTCCGAGCTCGAGAAGCGCGACGGCGGTGTGCATCCGATTCCCGTGCTCATGCGTCTGGGCGCGCAGAGCGTCTCCGAGTGTGCGCAGCGATTCGTACGACGAGACGGCGTCGCGCACCTTTCCCGGTGGCAGATCGCCGGCGATGCCTCGGGTGAATCGACGTGCGATCCAGGCGCCGAGGCCGCCCAGGGCGACCAGTCCGGCCGTGATGCCGATCGAGAGGGGCAGGCGGCGGATCAGGGTCTCGGAGATCGACTCGATCGTCACTCCCGACGACACCCATCCGACCAGTTCGTCGTCGGCGGCGAGCACCGGCACGATGGTTCTCACAGACGGGCCGAGCGTGCCGGTGAAGACCTCGGTGAGCGTCCGTGGCGAATCCGGGATGGTGCCGAGGTAGTCACCGCCTATCTGGTCGAGATCAGGGTGGGTGAGTCGGAGGCCATCCGGCGTCATGATCGTCACGAAGTCCAGATCGGCGTTGGCGATCACGTCGAGTGCGTAGGGCTCGAGCACCCGGGTCGCTGCGTCCGGCTCCTGGGTCGCGAGTGCATCGATGACGAGGGGTGACGAGGCGAGCGACACCGATGTGGCCGCCGTCACACGCTCCGCTTCCGCGTGTGCACTGCGCTGCGCATCGACGACGAGGAACACCGCAACCAGTGCGCCGACCACGACGGCGGACGCGAGGAGCACCAGGAAGACCCGGGAAGCGATGCTCCTGGAGTCGCGGGCGGGTCTCATCGCGTCCTTCCGATCGTCGGTGATCGCGGAGCCGGCATATCGGTGGTGACCAATACGACCACAAATGGCGCTGCCGTGTGAAGTCCGCGACGGTGAGCTTACCGAAGGCGAGGGCGCCAGAGGGCATGAGACGAAGACGTTCATGATCAAGGAGGAAAACATGGCCATCACGACAGGGTTCTCGCTTCCCGGATTCCACTGGCGGCGCGGCAAGCAGGCGTGGGACAGGCACACATGGCTGTATGTCTCGGTGATCATCGCGGTCGTGCTCGGAGCGGCGGTCGGCCTCATCTGGCCCGAGGTAGGTCAGAGTCTCGAACCGATCGGCAAGGGCTTCGTATCGCTCATCAAGATGATGATCGCGCCGATCATCTTCTGCACGATCGTCGTGGGCGTCGGCTCGATCGCGAAGGCCGCGACCGTGGGCAAGATCGGCGGACTCGCGCTGCTCTACTTCATGGTGATGTCGACCTCCGCGCTGGCGATCGGACTCGTGGTCGGCAACATCATCCACCCGGGTGCGGGCCTCGACATGGCGAACTCCAGCTACGACGCGACCGAGACCGAGGCGAAGACCACCACGGAGTTCATCCTCGGCATCATCCCGACGACCTTCTTCTCCGCCTTCACCGGTGAGAGCGTGCTGCAGGTGCTCTTCATCGCGTTGCTGGTCGGCTTCGCCCTCCAGGGGCTCGGCGACAAGGGCGCCCCGATCATGGATGCGGTCAAGAACCTGCAGAAGCTGGTGTTCCGCATCCTCGGCATGATCCTGTGGCTGGCGCCGCTCGGCGCGTTCGGAGCGATCGCGGCGGTCGTCGGGAAGACGGGCATCGCCGCCATCTGGAGCCTCGGGGTGCTGATGGTCGCGTTTTACATCACCTGCATCCTGTTCATCGTGGTCGTTCTGGGGACGCTGCTCTATGCGGTGACCCGGGTGAACATCTTCAGCCTGGTGAAGTACCTCGCCCGCGAGTACCTGCTGATCGTGGGCACCTCGTCGTCGGAGTCCGCTCTTCCGCGTCTCATCGCGAAGATGGAGCACATCGGCGTCTCGAAGCCGGTCGTCGGGATCACGGTGCCCACCGGATACTCGTTCAACCTCGACGGCACGGCGATCTACCTGACCATGGCCTCGCTCTTCATCGCCACCGGTATGGGCCAGCCGATGACGATCGGCGAGCAGATCGGGCTGCTGGTGTTCATGATCATCGCGAGCAAGGGAGCCGCCGGTGTCACGGGGGCAGGACTCGCCACGCTCGCGGGCGGTCTGCAGGCGTACCGCCCTGATCTCGTCGACGGCGTCGGGGTGATCGTCGGCATCGACCGGTTCATGTCGGAGGGGCGCGCTCTGACCAACTTCACCGGCAACGCGGTCGCGACCCTGCTCATCGGCACCTGGACCCGCGAGATCGATCGCGAGCGGGTGCAGCGGGTGCTGAGCGGCGCGCTGCCGTTCGAAGAGTCGTCGCTCGACGGTGTGGACGACCACGGGATGGCAGACGAGAGCAAGGCCGTCGACATCCAGGGTCTCAAGGAGTCGGCGCTCGATGAGATGGCCGCGAAGGAGGAGCGAGCGCGGGCTCGAGCAGCGCAGAACTGAGCAGCGAGCGGGTGAGAGGGATGCGGGAGTCGACGCTGGTCGGCTCCCGCATCCGTGTGGTCAACCGCTCTTGCGTCGGAACTCGCGCCGCGTCTGCGGGGCGGGCGCGCCGTGGACGGCGGAGTCGCCATCCAGGTGGGCTTCGCCCTGCCGGTGGTGCGCGTTCTTCTTCTCGAGCGCTTCCTTGAACTTGCGCTTCATCTCCTCGCTGGAGGAGGCGCCTTCTTCGGTGCTCATGCTCGCCAGCCTAGGGCACGCTCCTGACCGGTGGGTGGATCACTTCCGGGACCGGCGGGACACCACGTCGATCACAGCACCGAGTCCCACCGCGATGGCGACCGACACCGCGATCGCGACGACAGGGCCGCCCGGCACCAGCGCGGCGACGACGGCACCGACGGACGCCTGGTACGCAGCCCATCCGAGAGCCGCCACTGCGACGAGCAGCAGGTATCGACCCGGGGCGATATGCGAGGCGCCGGCGACGAGATTGATCGCCAATCGCGCGAACGGCACGAACCGAGCGGTGAAGAGCACCGTCGCTGTCCCGCCTTCGAGGCGGCGTCGGGCCCAGTCGAGGGCCTGGCGCACACGCGGCGCACGCATCCATCGCCAGCGCTCGGTGCCGACGGTGCGACCGATGAGATAGCAGGCGGTGTCACCGACTGCGGCCGCCGCTGCCGCGCACACGATCACCGCCCAGAGCGGGGGAGCGCCCGTGGTCGACGCGATGGCCCCCAGGGCGGTCACAGCGATCTCTCCGGGGACGACGACGAAGAACGAGTCGCCGAGCACGAGAAGGCCCATGATCACGAGGGCCCACGGGCTGCTGAGTAGATCGGACGGCACGCCTCCACAGTGCTCGGCGCAGGTGAACGGGAACCAACGTCCGCATAGCCGGTGACCAGCGCTCCAGCATCCGGTGAACTTCTGGTGCAAGGGGTCGTTTCCCGCGTCTCGCGGCTGACGCTGGCAGCATCCTGAGGTTGTGAGAGTCGCGATCGTGACAGAGTCCTTCCTTCCGCACATGAACGGTGTCACCGGATCCGTGCTGCAGATCCTCGGCCACCTCGAACGCGCAGGCCATGACGCACACGTGATCGCGCCCGATGCGGTCGGCATGCCCGCTCGGGTCCACGGTGCCGCTGTCGAATCCATGCCCAGCCTCGCGCTCCCCGGCTACCGCAACGTGCGGGTGGGCACCTCGCCGGCGCGCCAGGTCGCGGCATCGCTGCGCCGTTTCGGTCCGGATGTCGTTCATCTGGCCTCCCCCTTCGCGCTCGGCTGGCGAGGCGCGCTCGCCGCGGAACACCTCGGCGTGGCATCGGTCGCCGCGTACCAGACCGATGTGGCGGCGTACACGCAGAGGTACCGCATCCCCGCGGCGACGGGCGTCGCGCAGTCGCACATCGCTCGGCTCCACCGGCGGGCGACCCTGACGCTCGCACCATCGGCTGATTCGGCGCAGCAGCTCGCCGAACTCGGTGTCGATCGCATCCGCCGGTGGGGCAGGGGCGTCGATGYTGAGCGTTTCCGACCCGACCGACGCAGCGTGACACTGCGCGCGGAGTGGGGGTCGGAGGTCGTGATCGGCTATGTGGGCCGACTCGCCCCGGAGAAGCAGGTCGAGGACCTGGGTGTGCTGCAGACGATCCCGGGGACGCGTCTCGTGATCGTCGGTGACGGCCCGAGCAGGCCCAGGCTCGAAGCGCTGCTGCCCGACGCTCTCTTCCTCGGGCACCTCGAAGGCGATGCACTCGCGGAAGCGATGGCATCGTTCGACGTGTTCGTGCACCCGGGGGAGAGCGAGACCTTCGGCCAGACCCTGCAGGAGGCGCACGCGAGCGGGGTGCCCGTCATCGCCACCGGACGCGGCGGTCCCCTCGGCCTCGTGCACATGGGGATCGACGGATGGCTCTATCGGCCGGGCGATCTCGACGACCTGCGCATGCGCGTCGCCGATCTCACCGGAGACGCGCGCAAACGCCGGGCCTTCGGCGAAGCAGGAAGCGCGGCGGTGCAGGGGCGCAGCTGGTCGAGCATCTGCGATCAGCTGCTGGGACATTTCGTCGAGGCACGAGAGCTCCATGCTGTGGATGCCGGACTGCGCGCTCGCCGTCTGACGCGCCCGGAGCCGAGTGTCCCCGTCGACGCGCGTCGCTGGCAGCGATACGTGGCGTTGGGAGACTCGCTCACCGAGGGACTGTGCGACCCTGCACCGGACGGAGCGCTGCGCGGATGGGCCGACCGACTCGCGCTTCTGCTCGCCGCACGAGGGGGGCTCCACTACGCGAACCTCGCCATCAGGTCCAAGCGCGTGCGCGACGTGTGCGCCACGCAGCTTCCCCGGGCACTCGAACTCGAACCGGATCTCGTGTCGATCCTCATCGGGGCCAACGACCTCGTGAAGCCCCACGTCGACGTGGCGGCGCTCGCCGCAGAGCTCGAGGGTGCGGTCACGCGCCTCCGGAGCACCGGAGCGGATGTCCTCCTCGTCACCCCGTTCCTTCCCCGTCGGCGCGCGGCCGCGATGTACACGAAGCGGTTCGCGGCATTCGCCACGGCACTCACGGGCGTCGCGGCACGCACCGGCGCGATCCTGATCGACACGGACCTGCACCCCTCGCTCCCCGAACGCCCGAACTGGGGTGAGGACCTCGTGCACCTGAGCAGCCGAGGACATAGATTCCTCGCGTACCGGGCGGGGGAGATGCTCGCCGTGCCGCATGCCGACGCCCTCGGAGCCCTGGATGCGGCTCTGCACGAGAACGAGCCGATCGGGGCAGGGCTCTGGTGGCGTCGGCACGCGTTGCCATGGGTATGGCGACGACTGCACGGACGCACGGCGGGAGACGGGCGGGTCGCGAAGCACGACGACTACGTCTATCTCGGGCGATCGAGCGCCCCGAGCGATGTCACCGTCGGCTGACTTCCGGGCTGTCGCGGCGTGGAAGGACAGCCGGAGCGAGGACTTTCAATGCCCCGCTGATAGGCTGGACGCGGTCGGCGTATGTCGACCGGACAATTTCATATCGACTCATGGAGCGATCGGCGGAGAGCTGGTCCCCTGTGGTGGGTTCCTCGGCGCGACGTCGGGTGGCTTTCTACTGGTGGCCAGCGCAGGTGAGATTCGCGGGAATGCCCGCGCGCCCATATCCGTCAGAACCCGCTCCTTCATGAATGCGCTCGCGCGTCACACGGACTCGCGAGTCTAAACAAAGAAGGAGAGACCTCTTGGAAGGTCCTGAAATCACCGCCACCGAGGCCGTTCTCGACAACGGCCGCTTCGGCACCCGCACCATCCGCTTCGAGACCGGCCGCCTCGCGCAGCAGGCTCAGGGCGCAGTCGCCGCGTACCTCGACGGCGAGACCATGCTCCTCTCGGCCACCAGCGCGGGCAAGCACCCCCGCGAGGGCTTCGACTTCTTCCCGCTGACGGTCGATGTCGAAGAGCGCTCGTACGCCGCAGGAAAGATCCCCGGTTCGTTCTTCCGTCGTGAGGGTCGCCCCTCCACCGAGGCGATCCTCGTCTGCCGTCTGATCGACCGTCCGCTGCGCCCGTCGTTCGTCGACGGTCTGCGCAACGAGGTCCAGGTCGTCATCACCGTGATGTCGATCGCTGCGGGAGAGTTCTACGACGCTCTCGCGATCAACGCCGCTTCGGCGTCGACGCAGATCTCTGGCCTTCCGTTCTCCGGTCCCGTCGCCGGTGTGCGCCTCGCGTTCATCCCCGGTCACGGCGAGCACGCCGACCAGTGGGTCGCGTTCCCGAACGCCGAGCAGGTGTCGGAGGCCGTGTTCGACCTGATCGTCGCCGGCCGCGTCGTCACCAAGTCCGATGGCACCGAAGACGTCGCGATCATGATGGTCGAGGCTGAGGCCACCGAGGGCAGCTGGAACCTGATCAAGGCCGGCGCCACGAAGCCCGACGAGACCATCGTCGCGCAGGGACTCGAGGCAGCGAAGCCGTTCATCGCTCAGCTCGTGAAGGCTCAGGCAGAGCTGGCAGCGACCTCGTCCAAGGAGCCGGGCGTCTACCCGGTCTTCCCGGCATACAGCCAGGAGGTCTACGACTTCGTCGCAGGCCGTTCCTACGACGACCTCGTCGGCGTCTACCAGATCGCCGACAAGGTCGAGCGTCAGACGTCGGACGACGCGATCAAGGACCGCGTCCGGGCCGAGCTCATCGAGGCGACCGAGGCGGGCAACCTTCCTGCCGCCGCGCCGCTCGAGTTCTCCGCGGCGTACAAGTCCGTCACGAAGAAGATCGTCCGCGGCCGCATCCTCACCGAGGGCGCGCGCATCGACGGTCGTGGCCTGGCGGACATCCGTCCGCTCGACGCCGAGGTGCAGGTCATCCCGCGCGTGCACGGTTCCGCGATCTTCCAGCGCGGCGAGACCCAGATCCTGGGTGTCACCACGCTGAACATGCTCAAGATGGAGCAGCAGATCGACTCGCTGTCGCCCGTCACGAGCAAGCGCTACATGCACCACTACAACTTCCCGCCGTACTCGACCGGTGAGACCGGCCGTGTCGGCTCGCCGAAGCGTCGCGAGATCGGGCACGGCTTCCTCGCCGAGCGCGCCCTCGTGCCGGTTCTGCCGAGCCGCGAGGAGTTCCCCTACGCGATCCGTCAGGTCTCCGAGGCGCTGAGCTCCAACGGCTCGACCTCGATGGGTTCTGTCTGCGCGTCGACCCTGTCGCTGCTGAACGCGGGCGTGCCGCTGCGTGCACCCGTCGCCGGCATCGCCATGGGTCTCGTCTCCGATGAGGTCGACGGTGAGACCCGCTACGCGGCGCTGACCGACATCCTCGGTGCGGAAGACGCTCTGGGTGACATGGACTTCAAGGTCGCGGGCACCGGCGAGTTCATCACCGCCATCCAGCTCGACACGAAGCTCGACGGCATCCCGACGTCGGTCCTCGCAGGTGCGCTCACGCAGGCCCGCGACGCTCGTCTGACGATCCTCAACGTCCTGAACGCCGCGATCGACGCTCCCGACGAGATGGCGCCGACCGCGCCTCGCGTCATCAGCGTGCAGATCCCGGTCGACAAGATCGGCGAGCTGATCGGCCCGAAGGGCAAGACGATCAACGCGATCCAGGACGAGACCGGCGCACAGATCTCCATCGAGGAGGACGGCACCGTCTACATCGGCGCGACCGACGGCCCCTCGGCCGAGGCCGCCCGTGCCCAGGTCAACGCGATCGCCAACCCGACCAACCCCGAGGTGGGCGAGCAGTTCCTCGGAACCGTCGTCAAGATCGCGACGTTCGGTGCATTCGTCTCGCTGCTTCCTGGCAAGGACGGCCTGCTGCACGTCACCGAGGTGCGCAAGCTCGCCGGTGGCAAGCGCGTCGAGAACGTCGACGACGTGCTCTCGGTCGGCCAGAAGATCCTCGTGAAGATCACGAAGATCGACGACCGCGGCAAGCTGTCGCTCGAGCCCGTGCTCGATGACGCTCCCGCAGCGGACGCAGCTTCAGGCGAAGAGGCCGCAGCCGAGTAATCGACGGCGCTTCTTGACGAAGCCCGGGTCGTCCTCGCGGACGGCTCGGGCTTCGTCGTATCCGATGTGACCAAACCGTTATCGGAAGTTCTCGCGCCGTTCCCTGGATTGGTCAGCGCGTTCGCGGATCTCGCTTACTCTCGAAAGTACGCACCGGGGGGTGCATTCGAGGCAGTGACGTAGGTCGGTACGCACCGATCGACGGGGGTGAGGATATGCGGTTGTTCGGCGTAGGCGCAGGAGCGTCGGTGGAGCGTGCGCAGCAGGGCACGGCAGAGCACCCCTCCGCGCCCATACCCATCGTCGGCCCGGGAATAGGAGAGAGCATCCGCGTACCTCTCGGCGAGACCAGACTCGAGACCTTCCCGCTGATGCTCGGCGCGGCCGAGTTCGGCTGGAACGTCGATCTCGAGACGAGTCACGGGATCCTCGACCGCTACGTCGAGTTCGGCGGCAACGCGATCCACACGGCAGACGGGTTCTCCGGCGGACGCAGCGAGCACATCATCGGCCAGTGGCTCCAGTCCAGGGGGCGACGTGATCGCGCCCTGTTGAGTGTGCGGATCGGCGCCCACGCAGACAACCCGGGTCTCGGCTCGGTGAACCTCGTGCGCGCGGTCGAAGGCTCGCTCACGCGTCTGGGCGTCGACCGTATCGACGTGCTGTATCTCGACGCGACGCTCGACCGGACGACGAACCTCGAAGACACCCTCGCGACCGTCGAGTGGATGATCGACGCGGGCAAGATCGGCGCCCTCGGGGCGTATGGATTCGCACCCGAGCGGCTCGTCGAGGCGCGCATCCTCGCATCCGCGGGGTACCCGCGCATCGAGGTGATCGATTCCCCGTACAACCTCATCCGTCGTCAGCCGTTCGAGGGCGATCTGCGTCTCGTCRCCGGCGCACAGAGCCTCGCAGTCACGCCGTCGCACGCTCTCGAGCACGGCTTCCTGTCCGGCAGGCACCGCAGCAAGGCGCTCACCTCGCAGGGCGTGCGTGGAGAGCAGCTGCGTGGTCACCTCAACCGTCGTGGCACGAAGATCCTGCGCGCTCTCGACCAGGTGGCGATCGAACTCGAGGTTCCGGTGGCAGCCGTGTCGATCGCCTGGTTGCTCGCGCAGCGCACCATCGCGGCACCGATCGTCAACGCCTTCGCGACCGACCATGTCGACGAGCTGATGCAGGGCGCCGGCGTCACGCTCTCGCGCGCACAGGTCGCCGAACTCACCCGCGCCGGCAACTGAGCGTCGTAACGCCTCTGTCACAGACCTGGCATAGGGTGGAGTGAATCCCGGCGGATGCTGTCGATGAAGCGAGCGAGTTTGTGACGCATTACATATATCTGGTCAGACACGGTGAACATCAGGACGCCGAACACGGTCTCGCCGACGGCCCCCTGTCGCCACGCGGCCAGCGTCAGGCCGAACTCATCGCCGACCGGCTCTCCGGACTTCCGCTCGATGCCGTGTGGCATTCGCCTCTCCTGCGCGCGAACGAGACGGCACGGGCGATCGCGCACCGACTCCCGTCGGTCGACCCCGAACCGACCGCGCTCCTCTTCGACTGCGTGCCCACGGGAATGACCGACGAGACGCCCGCAGCGTACGAGCCGTTCTTCGGCTCGGTCACCGAGGCCGAGCTCGACGCCGGCCGTGCCCAGATGTTCGACGCGGTCAACGAGTTCCTGGTGCGCAAGCCGGGCGACGTGCACGAGGTGCTCATCACCCACAACTTCGTGATCTCTTGGTTCGTGCGGGAGGTCCTCGGCGCACCGGAGTGGCGATGGATGACTCTCAATCAGGCGCATTGCGGGCTGACCGTGATCGCGCAGAAGCAGGGGCGTCCGTGGACGCTGCTCACCCACAACGACACCGGGCATCTTCCGTTCGAGCTGCGCACCGGCATCCCTGACGCGATGTCGGTCTGATTCCCGATACCCCGGCCCGCCGTGGCGGTCGTGGTGCCCCCGAGAAATAGACTGAACGCATGACCACGCAGGTAGCACTCGTCGGCGGAACCGGGAAGCTCGGATCGATCATCGGTGCGGTGATCGACGGGCTCGAGGGCTTCGAGGTGAGTCGCGTGCTCACCTCTCGGAGCGACCTCGCTGAACTCGACGGGGCGGATCTCGTGATCGACGCCACCACGCCTCAGGTGAGCGTCGATGTCGTGCGCGCTGCGGTGGAACGCCAGATCAACGTCCTGGTCGCGACCTCCGGGTGGTCCACGGAGCGCATCGCTCTGGTGCGTCCGCTGGTCGAGAACGCAGGAACCGGGGCTGTCTTCATCCCGAACTTCTCGCTGGGATCGGTGCTGGGCTCAGCGCTGGCTGCGGCAGCTGCGCCGTTCTTCGGATCGGCGGAGATCGTCGAGGCTCATCACGCGGCGAAAGTCGACTCTCCGAGCGGCACCGCGGTGCGCACCGCGGAACTCATCGCCGCGGCTCGAGCCGAGCAGGGTCCCGTCAGTGCTCCGCATGCCGACCAGCGTGCGAGGGGGCAGCAGGTGGGCAGCGTGCCGATCCATTCGCTCCGGCGCCCTGGCGTCATCGCCAAGCAGGAGGTCATCCTCTCAGGGCCGGGCGAATCCCTGACGTTCACTCACGACACGGTAGAGCCGGCGCTCGCGTACGCTCCGGGCATCCGTCTGGCGGTCCCGTTCGCGGCTCAGGCGAACGGGGTCTTCGTCGGGCTGGAGAGCATGATCGATATCGGCATCCGCTCGTGATGTCGCGCATCGGTGTCGGTCTGATGGCCGCGGCGCTTCTGGTCTATCTGGCGGTCTCCGTGTGGCTGGCCGTGATGTTCTTCGCCGTCGGGACACCGGTGTCGATCGGCATGGGCGTGGCGTTGATCGTTCTCGCTCCGATCGGCGCCTGGGCGCTCGTCCGCGAGATGCAGTTCGGGTTCGCGGCCGATCGGCTGGGGCGCGCGCTCGATGCCGAAGGGGGAATGCCTGAGGCGGAGTCCGAACTCACTCCCAGCGGTCGGATCGCCCGAGCCGACGCCGACCCGCTGATCGCGAGGTATGCGGAGGAAGCGGACGCCGCGCCGACTGACTGGCGCGCGCGGTACCGACTCGGTGTGGTTCAGGATGCGGCGGGGCGCCGCAAGGACGCCCGCGCCAGCATCCGCGAGGCTATTCGCGTCGCTCGCGGCTGATCCGATTCAGGCGAGCGTGGCTTCGAGCGTGATCTCGATGCCGGCCAGCGCCTGGGAGACCGGGCAGCCGACCTTCGCCTCGGCGGCGATCCTCTGGAAGTCCTCGGGGGAGAGCCCCGGAACGACGGCGTTGACGTTCAGGTGGCTCCCGCTGATTCCGACCCCGGGCTTGAAAGTGACCGACGCGCTCGTGTTGACGCGCTCCGGCGGAGTGCCGTTCTCCGAGAGTGCGTGGGACAGCGCCATGCTGAAGCACGAGGCGTGAGCCGCGGCGATCAGCTCTTCAGGGGTGGTGGTGGTGTCGCTGCCCTCGCTGCGAGCCTTCCAGTTGATCGGGAAGGTGCCGAGCTTCGACGAGGAGAACGCGACTGTGCCCGAGCCCTCTGCGAGGGATCCGGTCCAGGTGGTGGTGGCTTCACTGGTGACGGGCATGATTCCTCCGTTGTCTCGCGCGCTGCTCGATGTGCGGGTCGCGTGTTCGGCCAGCCTATCGACCGGTCGCTCGCGGCGGAACCRCAGCCTCAGGCGGACGCAGCGCGGCCGATGACGCCTGCTCGTTGCAGCAGCAGATAGATCTGGCAGCCGAGGCAGAACGAGAACGCGGCATTGAGGAACGCCGCGATGAAGGCGGCAGCGGTCGAGATGGGCAGCGCCCAGGGCACGCCGGCGAGATGCAGCAGGAGACCGATCGTCACGACGAAGAGACCGACCCCCTGAGCGAAGCGGGGAGGGCGCGGGTCCTCGAGCTCGCTCGGAGGTGCCAGTCTCGGACGCACCAGCCTTCGGAAGAGCACACCCCAGGGCGCGGTCCTCGGCGACAGCACACCCCACAGGAACAGCAAGGCGATCACGACGGTGAGGAGGAACGCCGGGTCCAGCGCGCGCTGTGCGAGCGTCGCCGAGCTGACAGCCCAGGTGTCCGAGTCCAGGTCGGCTGACGCCAGCGGTTGATAGGCGAACCAGCCGAACGTCCTGGCGGTCGAGATGCCGATGAGCCCGAGGAACGTCGCGACGAGCAGCAGCACCGTCGTGATCGTCGCTGCGAAGCGCGGCCCTCGCGGGTCGATGCCTGCGGGTGTGGTCATCTGCGTTCCGTCCTCGTCTGTCTCATACGGCGGCCAGTGCTTCGCTCAGTGCGTGACGATGCGGCACGCCGTGGAATCGTGCGCGGACGGCGCCTGAACCGTCGACGACGAATGTCGTCGGTGTCTGCAGGACCCTGTAGCGGGCCGACAGATCGGGCCGATGCGTCAGATCGACCTCGACATGGTTCAGCCCGTCCGTCTCGGCGGCGTAGCCGCTCAGCATCCGCCGCACCTGAGGACAGCGAGTGCACATCTCCGTGCTGAACTGCACGAAGGTCGCTCGGGCGCCCAGCTGCGAGTCACCGGCATCGACCGGATCGAAACGCAGGTGACCGCCGCGGCGACGCCGTCCGTCGAGCAGACGCAGCACGACGCCGATGGCGACGGCGAGCACGAGCAGCGCTGCGGCGATACCGAGGGCGAGCACGGGAGACATGGCTCGACAATACGGCGATCTGAGAGCGTCGAGGACGATGTGTCGCATCGTGACGATCCGACTCTTCCGTCCTCGGGGCGGGTAGTCTGGCACACATGAGCGCAGCCGTCCCGACGCCGTACGAAGACCTTCTCCGAGACGTGCTGGAGTCGGGCACCCACAAGTCGGATCGAACCGGCACCGGGACCACCAGCGTCTTCGGCAGGCAGATCCGCTTCGACCTCTCACAGGGGTTCCCCCTGATCACGACGAAGCGCGTGCACTTCAAGTCGATCGCGTACGAACTCCTGTGGTTCCTCAGGGGCGACTCGAACGTGAAATGGCTGCAGGACCACGGCGTCACGATCTGGGACGAGTGGGCCGATGCCTCGGGAGATCTGGGCCCCGTCTACGGAGTCCAGTGGCGAAGCTGGCCGACTCCCGACGGCGAGAGCATCGATCAGCTCGCGCAGGTGATCGAGCAGATCCGTCAGACTCCGGACTCGCGTCGACTCATCGTGTCTGCCTGGAACCCGGCGGACATCCCTGACATGGCGCTCGCTCCCTGCCATGCGCTCTTCCAGTTCTACGTCGCTGACGGCAAGCTCTCCTGCCAGCTCTATCAGCGCAGCGCCGATCTCTTCCTCGGCGTCCCCTTCAACATCGCGTCCTACGCCCTGCTCACACTCATGGTGGCGCAGCAGGTCGGACTCGAGCCCGGCGACTTCGTCTGGACGGGCGGCGACTGCCACATCTACGACAACCACCTCGAGCAGGTGAACGAGCAGCTGACTCGCGAGGCATACCCGTACCCGACGCTGCGGTTCGCTCGAAAGCCGGAGTCGATCCTCGACTACGGCTACGACGACTTCATCGTCGAGGACTACCAGCACCACGCTCCGATCCGGGCGGCGGTGGCGGTATGACGTGGGTCGGACTGATCTGGGCGGAGGCCCACGGCGGCGTCATCGGAGCCGAGGGCGGCATGCCCTGGAACGTCCCCGAGGATCTCGCGCATTTCAAGGAGATCACGCTCGGCGCGCCCGTGATCATGGGACGGAAGACCTGGGACTCGCTTCCGGAGCGTTTCCGTCCGCTCCCCGGACGCGAGAACATCGTCATCACCCGCCAGCAGGACTGGTCCGCGGAAGGTGCCCGTCGTGCGGCGGCCGTGACCGATGCGGTGCGAGGCCATGACAAGGTCTGGATCATCGGCGGAGCCGAGATCTTCCGACTCGTGATCGCCGACGCCGACCGCCTCGAGGTCACAGAGCTCGACATCGATGTCACCGGTGACGCCTACGCGCCGTCCAAGGCCGGGTGGCGGCTCGTCGACGAGGGGGAGTGGCAGACGTCCCGCTCCGGCATCCGCTACCGCTTCCTCGGATACGAGCGCTGATGCCCACCGCACTGATCACAGGTGCCAGCGCCGGACTCGGTGTCGAGTTCGCTCGTCAGCTCGCCCGTCGGCGCGCCGACCTCGTGCTCGTCGCGCGGTCGGCGGACGCTCTCGAGAGTGTCGCCGCCGAGCTGCGCAGCGAATACGGCATCGCAGTCGAGGTCCTCGTCGCGGATCTCGCCGAGGTCGCCGATGTGGACCGCGTGGCCGACCGTCTCCGCGACGCCTCCGATCCGGTGGATCTGCTGATCAACAACGCCGGATTCGGCCTGCCGCTGCAGTTCGCCGACAACGACATCGACGACGAGGTGCGTCATCTCCGCGTCCACGTCGAGGCGTCGATGCGTCTCATGCATGCGGCACTCGGGTCGATGCGCGGCCGCGGGGGCCGCATCATCAACGTCGCGTCCGTCGCCGGGTTCATCTCCCGCTCGACCTACTCGGCCTGCAAGAGCTGGCTCATCGGCTTCAGCCGCTGGGCGAACGTCGAGTACGCCTCCGACAAGGTCAGCGTGACCGCGGTGTGCCCCGGTTTCACCCATACGTCGTTCCACGAGCGGATGGGGCTCGCACCCGGGCACGAGGGTGTTCCTGCGTTCATGTGGCTCGACGCACGTGAAGTGGTGCGCGAGGGGCTCCGGGACGCGGCACGGGGCAGGGCGGTCTCGATTCCCTCGCTGCGCTACAAGGCGATCGTGGCGATCGCGAGTCTGCTGCCGAGCGCGCTGACCGCCGGTGTCGCGCGACGAGGCCGCGTCTGATCTGAAGGCCGACGGCACTCCGGCACGAGCGATCGCTGCGCGGATCAGCGGAATCTACCGAGGCGGATGCCGGCGTAGGCGATCGCTGCCACGGTCTCTCCATCGGTGATCCGGCCGTCCGCGATCATGCTGAGCGCCTCGGAGAAAGGCACCCAGGTGACGGCGTCGATGCCCTCCTCCGCTCGGGTGTGCGTCGAGTCATCCGCCCGTGTCATGGCGCGGGCGAGGAACACATGCTCGGGTGCGTGGGCGATCCCGTTGAGCGCGTTCATGGTCCCGAGCGACGTCCACTCGTCGGCGACGAACCCCGTCTCCTCGAGCAGCTCTCGCTGCGCGGCCACGAGCGGATCTTCGCCGTCGCTTCCCCCGGCAGGCACCTCGATCGAGATGCCTGTCGTGTAGCGCTCGAGGGAGACGAGGCAGACGCGGTCCTCGTCATCGAGCGCGACCACGAAGACCGCCGGATGCCGCATGGTCACCACGCCGTAGATCCCGTCGCCCGCGGGGCCGGTGACCTGGTCCTCGCGCACCTCGATCCACCGGTTCTCGTACACCGTCGACGACTCGCGTGTGACCCATGCCATGGAGTCGAGCCTATTCGGATCCCTAGTATCGACTGCATGGGATGGTTGTTCGGGCGCAAGCGCGACTCTGAGGATGCCAATGAGATGCTGCGCCGATACAACGAAGCGGAGGCAGCGCGACTCGCTGCGATGACCTCCGGCGTCGCGGGGGAGACGGCGACGGGCGACAGCACTCGCGTTCCGACGTCGGCTTCGCTGTCGGTGCCCTCGGGGTCGACCGAGTTCCTGGTCGAGGACGTCTTCACCATCACCGGACGCGGAACAGTGGCGACGGGCACGGTCACGTCTGGCGTGCTGCGAGTGGATGACGACATCGTGGTGGTGCGCGACGGAGCTCTGCAGGCGCAGACGCGGATCACCGGCATCGAGATGTTCCGGAAGCACGTGAAAGAGGTGACGGTCGGAGAGCTGTCCGGTCTGGTGCTCCGCGAGAAGATCGAGATCGCCCGCGGAGACGTCATCCGCCCGGCCCCGTCTGGGTGAGCGGCACGCGAACCGATACGCTGGGGGCATGACGCACTCGGGCAACCCTTTCGGACAGGTTCTCGTCGCGCTCGTCACTCCGATGACGGCCGACGGTGAAGTCGATTGGCCCGCCGTCGAGAAGCACATCGATGACGTCATCACCGCCGGTGCTGACGGGATCGTCGTGACGGGAACGACCGGCGAGACCTCGACCCTGACGGATTCCGAGAAGCTCAAGCTCGTCGAGGTCGGGAAGTCGGTGTCCGCCGGCCGCGCCAAGATCATCACGGGCGGCGGATCCAACGAGACCGCGCACGCGATCGAGCTGTACAAGGCGAGTGAGAAGGCCGGCGCAGACGGCATCATGATCGTCACGCCGTATTACAACAAGCCGACGCAGGCCGGCATCCTGACCCACTTCCGGCTCGTGGCCGATGCCACCGATCTCCCGGTGATCCTCTACGACATCCCCGGTCGCACGGGCGTGCCGATCAAGTACGAGACCATCCTCCGGCTCGCGAAGCACCCGAACATCCTCGCCGTGAAGGACGCCAAGGGCGACTTCTCCGAGGTGAGCCGCGTCTTGAATCAGACCGACCTCATGTACTTCTCGGGTGACGATGCCAACGTGCTGCCGCACCTCGCGATCGGCGCGACCGGTCTGATCGGGGTGACCGCGAATGTCGCGGCAGCGCCGTACCGGACCATCATCGA
Organism: Microbacterium sp. LjRoot205; assembly: GCF_056175745.1. NCBI lineage: Bacteria > Bacillati > Actinomycetota > Actinomycetes > Micrococcales > Microbacteriaceae > Microbacterium > Microbacterium sp. LjRoot205. Next base: position 35,372 of record NZ_JBGFFH010000006.1, read on the forward strand.
TGCCGTCAACCGCGGCGACCTCACGACCGCGACCGCTGAGCACAAGCGGCTCGAGCCTCTCGTGCGCGCCGTCATGACGCACGTGCCRGGCACCGTCGCGGCGAAGTACATCCTGCACGGGCTCGGCCGTATCTCGAGCCCTCGCGTCCGTCTGCCGCTCGTCGGTCCCGAAGAGTGGGAGGCCGCTCTCATCGAGGACGAGCTCGATCTCGTGAAGGACGTCCCCGGCGCAGACTTCTCCAACTTCCGCCCCGACCGCAACGCGGCCGCGGGCGGTGCCCTGCCGAAGGTGCACGGCACGACCCGCTGACACCGGGCGCGGCGAGCCGCGTCACAACGAACGAACGGACGCGTGGAGTGTCCGACTGAGGAGACAGCATGTCCACCCCGATCGCAGAACCCGCAGCACTCGACGAGGGGACGCTGCGGGTCACCCCACTCGGCGGCCTCGGCGAGATCGGTCGCAACATGACCATCTTCGAGTTCGACGGCAAGATCCTGATCGTCGATTGCGGCGTGCTCTTCCCTGAGGAGCACCAGCCGGGTGTCGACCTGATCCTGCCCGACTTCGAGCCGATCAAGGGCCGCCTCGACGACATCGTCGGCGTCGTCCTCACACACGGGCACGAAGACCACATCGGCGCGGTCCCGTATCTGCTCCGTCTGAAGAGCGACATCCCCGTGATCGGTTCCGGCCTCACCCTCGCGCTCGTCGAGGCGAAGCTCAAGGAACACCGCATCAAGGCGTACACGCTCACCGTGAAAGAGGGGCAGCGCGAGAAGGTCGGACCGTTCGACCTCGAGTTCGTCGCGGTCAACCACTCGATCCCCGATGCCCTCGCCGTCGCGATCCGCACCCCCGCCGGCCTCGTGCTGGCGACCGGCGACTTCAAGATGGATCAGCTGCCGCTCGACGGACGCATCACCGACCTCCGTGCCTTCGCCCGCCTGGGCGAGGAGGGAGTCGACCTCTTCCTCGTCGACTCGACCAACGCCGACGTGCCGGGCTTCACGCCCACCGAGCGCTCGATCGGACCCGTGCTCGACCAGGTCATCGGCAAGGCTCCCAGGCGCGTCATCGTCGCGAGCTTCTCCAGCCATGTGCACCGGGTGCAGCAGGTCCTCGACGCCGCAGCGGCGCACGGGCGCCGGGTGGCACTGCTGGGGCGCAGCATGCTGCGCAACATGACGATCGCCGAGGACCTGGGCTACCTGAAGGTGCCGAGCGGCCTGCTGATCGACTACAAGAAGGCGCGAGACCTTCCCGACGACAAGATCGTCTACATGTCGACCGGCTCGCAGGGCGAGCCCATGGCCGTCCTCAGCCGGATGGCCAACCTCGACCACGCGATCGAGCCCGGTGAGGGCGACACCGTGATCCTGGCCTCCAGCCTGATCCCCGGGAACGAGAACGCTGTGTACCGCGTGATCGACGGACTGACCAAGCTCGGCGCGAACGTCGTGCACAAGGCCAACGCCAAGGTGCACGTCTCGGGGCACGCCGCAGCCGGCGAGCTGATCTACTGCTACAACATCCTCAAGCCCAAGAACGTGCTTCCCGTCCACGGCGAGTACCGTCACCTGATCGCGAACGCGAAACTGGCTCAGGACACGGGGATCGACGCCGAGCGCACCATCATCGCCTCGAACGGCACCGTCATCGATCTGAAGGATGGCGACGCTCGCGTCGTCGGTCAGCTCGACCTCGGGTTCGTGTATGTCGACGGCTCGACTGTCGGCGCGATTACCGACGCCGACCTCAAGGACCGCCGGATCCTGGCTGAAGAGGGCTTCGTCTCGGTGATCGTCGTCGTCGACGCCGCGACGGGGCGCATCATCTCGGGACCCGAGATCCACGCGCGCGGCATCGCTGAAGACGATTCCGTCTTCGACGACGTGACGCCGAAGATCATCGCAGCGCTCAAGGAAGCCTCCGGCAACGGCGTGCGCGACACCCATGCGCTTTCGCAGGTCATCCGCCGCACGATCGGGCGCTGGGTCAACCAGAAGCTGCGTCGTCGTCCGATGATCGTCCCACTCGTCATCGAGGCGTGATCGGAGCTGCGTCGCCTGCGGGTTCACAGTCGACCGACACTCGGCTGTAACGCCGGCGGCGTACGCTCACCTCATGCCGGACGTCTTCTCGATCCAACCCGCCGTACAGGCGGACGGGAGCTTCCTCGGCGACATGGTCGTCGAGGCGGCGAATTGGCGTTCGGGCGCAGCACGACCACGCCACGAGATCCTCACCGCGGTCGAGCACCGGCGCTATGTGGCCGGATGGATGCGGCCGGCGGATGCGGGCTTCCTCGCCGTCGATGCCGACGGGCGCCCGATCGGCGCCGCGTGGTATCGCATGCTGTCGCCGGACGACGCGGGTTTCGGATTCGTCGGGACCGCCGTGCCGGAGCTCATCATCGGCGTGCAGCCGATCTGGCGTGCTCACGGAGTCGGTCGCACGCTGCTCCGACGTCTCGTGGTCCACGCTCGTGACCAAGGGCACCCTCGGCTCAGCCTCAGCGTGGAACGGGACAACTTCGCGCGGACCCTGTACCGATCGGAGGGCTTCGTGGTCACCGACGCAGGGAGCGTCCGCGACACGATGGTGTACCGCACGTCCTGAACCATCGCCGCCCGCCGGCGGAAGACCGCGGAATGCCGCGTCATTACGGGCCTATGTCGCCCTCTGGACGTAACGTGAGAGTATGGCCAGGAGTACCACGAAGTCAGCGCGCGCGTCCGAGAGCGCCACGCCTCGCCCGAAGAGGCAGGCTGCTCCGAAGGCTCAGGCAGCGCCCAAGAAGTACATCGACGAGATCGACAAGCCCCCGGTGGCGGTGCGGGCCTGGAACGGGCTCGCCCACGGTGTCGGCGGACTGTTCCGAGCCTTCGGACCCGAGACCCTCGAGAAGGACGATCGGCGCGACGGCTTCCCGTTCCTGCTCGTGCTGCTGGCGATCGCCGGTGCGGTCAACGAATGGTTCTTCATCGGCAACGAGGTCGCTGCCAACATCAGCGCCTACTCGGTAGGGCTTCTCGTCGGACGCGTGGCCTTCGTCATGCCGGTCCTGCTCCTGCTGCTCGCCGGCTGGCTGTTCCGGCATCCCTCGTCGGTGCACGACAACGGTCGAATCGGCATCGGGTTCGGACTTTTCATCCTCGCCCTCGCGGGCTTCTGCCATACCGCGGCCGGCCGCATCGATTCCGCGGGCCTGCTCGTGCGACCGCAGCCCAAGGACGGCATGCCCGCACTCAGCGAGGCAGGCGGGCTGTTCGGGTGGATGCTCGGGGAGCCGCTGTCGTACCTCACCCCGGTGGGCGCGTACATCGTGCTGTCGGTGGTCGCTGCTCTCAGCGTCCTGATCCTGACCAAGACTCCGCCGAACCGCATCGGTCAGCGGCTCGGGGATCTCTATGCGTGGATGTTCGACGCCGAGCGGCCTGAGAAGCCCGCGAAGGATGCCGCTGCGATCGACGAGGCAGACAAGGTCGACGATCCTGATGTCCTGCCATGGTGGCGACGCAACAAGACCGGCCGCGAGGAGGACCCCGACGAGGGCACTCTCGGATCCGACGACATCACCGCTCTGCTCACCACCTCGGAGCCGACTCCTGCATACGACCAGGCCGTCGTCGTGGAGAACGCCTCGGATGCCGCGACGGAGGTGCTGTCCGACGTGCGCTCGGTGACCGAGTCGTTGGCCGGGCAGCAGACCACGGCGCTCCTCGACGACGAGTCCGACACGGGCGAGATGCCCGAGCTGCCGGGACTCGACGGCTTCGGAACCCCGGGGCCGGGGGAGAAGGGGCCGCAGGCGCCCGTGACCCCCTACGTGCTTCCCTCGCCGGGGCTGCTGGTCGAAGGACCGCCGCCGGTCATGCGTTCTGAAGCGACCGACAAGGTGATCGAACAGATCACGAGCGTGCTGACCCAGTTCAAGGTCGACGCGAAGGTCACCGGATTCTCTCGTGGCCCGACAGTCACCCAGTACGAGGTGGAGGTCGGCCACGGTGTCAAGGTCGAGAAGATCCTCCAGCTGAGCAACAACTTCGCCTACGCGGTCGCGTCCAACGATGTGCGTATCCTCTCGCCGATCCCGGGCAAGAGCGCGATCGGCATCGAGATCCCCAATGCCGACAAGGAGATGGTCGCGCTCGGCGATGTGCTGCGGTCGCCCGCGGCGCACAAGAGCACGCATCCGATGACGATCGGCGTCGGAAAAGACGTCGGCGGCAACATCGTCATCGCGAACCTCGCGAAGATGCCGCACCTCCTGGTCGCCGGTTCCACAGGGTCGGGTAAGTCCAGCTTCGTCAACTCGATGATCACGAGCCTGCTCATGCGCGCTCGGCCCACGGACGTGCGGATGGTCCTGATCGACCCGAAGCGGGTGGAGCTGACGAGCTATGCGGGCGTTCCGCACCTGATCACGCCCATCATCACGAATCCCAAGAAGGCCGCCGAGGCGCTGCAGTGGGTCGTGAAGGAGATGGACATGCGGTACGACGACCTCGCGTCGTTCGGATTCCGCCACATCGACGACTTCAACCGGGCGGTGCGCGCCGGTGAGGTCGAGCTCCCTGTCGGCAGCGAACGCGTGCTCAAGCCGTACCCGTACCTGCTGGTGGTCGTCGACGAGCTCGCAGACCTGATGATGGTCGCCCCGCGCGATGTGGAGGATTCGATCGTCCGCATCACCCAGCTCGCGCGAGCATCCGGCATCCACCTGGTGCTCGCCACCCAGCGCCCCAGCGTCGACGTCGTGACCGGTCTGATCAAGGCCAACGTCCCGTCGCGCCTCGCGTTCGCGGTGACGAGCGTCACAGACAGCCGAGTGATCCTCGACAGCCCCGGTGCCGACAAGCTCATCGGCCAGGGCGACGCGCTGTTCTCGCCGATGGGATCATCCAAGCCGTTCCGTCTGCAGGGAGCGTGGGTCGACGAGAAGGAGATCGACGCGGTCGTCAAGCACGTCACCCGTCAGGCTCGTCCCGACTACCGCGCGGACGTGCAGGAAGCACTCGAGCCCACGAAGAAGAAGGAGGTCGACGAGGACATCGGGGACGATCTCGAGCTTCTCCTCGCGGCCGCCGAACTCATCGTGTCGTCGCAGTTCGGATCGACATCCATGCTGCAGCGCAAGCTGCGCGTCGGATTCGCCAAGGCGGGTCGCCTGATGGACCTCCTCGAGTCGCGAGAGATCGTCGGCCCGTCTGAGGGCTCCAAGGCGCGTGACGTGCTGGCGACGGCCGAGCAGCTGCCCCAGGTCATGGCGAAACTGCGCGGCGACGACGCTCCACCGAAGCCGGCCGCTCCCACTTCTGCCGCAACCGCGGCCGGAGCACCGCACGACCCGGTCGAGGCCCAGTTCCAGGGGCTGCCGGTGGTCGAAGCTGAAGACGACGGCGACGAAGACGCCTGGGGACTGACAGGACGAGACTGATGGCTATTCCACGGCAGCTCCCCAACGCGATCACCATCGCGCGTATACCGCTTGCGGTGATCTTCTTCATCCTGCTCCTGATGGGCGGTACCTACGGGCTCGATGACATCGTCATCCGTTGGGTTGCGGCGATCCTGTTCGTCGTGGGCATCTCCACCGACTGGGTCGACGGCTACCTCGCGCGTCGCCACAACATCGTCACCGACTTCGGCAAGCTGTGGGATCCGATCGCTGACAAGCTGCTCACGGGAGCGGGCTTCATCGGACTCGCCGTGCTCGGGGAGCTCAACTGGTGGGTCGTGATCGTGATCCTGATCCGCGAGTGGGGCATCACGATCCACCGCCTCATGGTCGCGAAGGAGCACGTCGTGGCGGCCGCGTGGATGGGCAAGATCAAGACCGCGGTTCAGGCCGTGGCTCTTTCCTGGGCGTTGCTCCCGCTGCACGTGGTGATAGGACCCCAGCTGTGGGTGGTCGGAACGGCGATCCTGATGATCCTGGCGCTGATCCTCACCGTCGCGAGTGGCATCGACTACATCGTGGCGCAGGTGCGAGGGGCACGGCAGCCGTCGTGACGTCGGCGTCGGCGTCGGAGGTGCTCGCCGCGCTGATCGAGCGTGGCTGGACCCTCGGTATCGCGGAGTCGCTGTCGGGCGGGGCTCTCGCTGCGGAATTCGTCTCGGTGCCAGGCGCGTCGGCGTCGCTGCGCGGAGCGATCGTCGCCTACGCCACCCCTGTGAAGCACACGCTTCTGGGGGTCGACGACGACCTGCTCGATGCGTACGGGCCCGTGCACCCCGACGTGGCGCTGCAGATGGCGGCTGGGGCGCGTCGCGCGCTGCAGGTCTCCGGAGTCCCTGCTGACGTTGGCGTCTCGACCACGGGGATCGCGGGACCGGACTCACCCGACGGTCAGCCCGTCGGCACGGTGCACATCGCCGTGGTGACCCCGTACACGTCCGTGAGCGAGGCATTCAGGTTTGACGGCGATCGCGCCCAGATCCGCGCTCAGACGGTCGATGCGGCCGTGGCCATGCTCGTGCGGATCCTGCGGGAATAGCTGATGCGCGGGTTCCGTTATGTCCTATGTGCTCACACCGAAAGCACAGCGTGCGAAGGTAGATTTTGTGAAGGTCGGTAGGACTAGACTGGCGGTCTCCTCGAGGGAGACCTCGAGAAGGCGATCTGGGAGGAGGTTCCGATGATTCTTGTACGACAGGAAATCGGCGATGTGCTGAGGGACTTCCGCCTGCAGAAGGGGCGTACGCTCCGGCAGGTTGCAAGCAAGGCATCCGTGGCCCTGGGCTATCTCAGTGAGGTCGAGCGGGGCCAGAAAGAGGCGTCGAGCGAGATTCTCGCCTCGGTGGCCGATGCTCTGGATGTTCCCATCTCGATCATCATGCGAGAGGTCGGCGACCGCATCTCCGTTCTCGAGGGCATCCAGGTCTTCCCCGATGTCGTTCCCGATGACCTCGTGGCTTCCGTCGAGCCAGAGCTTTCGCTTCACTGAGCGTCGGATTCTCTTCGTTCTCTGATGCGTCGCAGTGAGTTTCTCCGCGCAGTCGACGCGGAATTCGGTGGTCGAGGGTCGTCCCTCGTCAGTGACCTCATTCTGACCCAGCTCGCCGGACGCACTGCGGACCAGGCTCTGGACGCGGGCGTTCCCCCGCGTGACATCTGGCTGGCGCTGTGCGCCGAGACCGATGTGCCTCAGGAGCGGCGGCACGGCGCCGGGCGCCTCGTGCCGCGCAAGCGATGACCCTCCGACGCATACGACGAGCGTTCGACTAACGACATGCCGTGACGGCGTGTCGTCGAATATGTGTTCGAAACGGGCGTAGTCTTCTGCACAAGTGGTTCGGAGACGGTGTTCTCCCTGATTCGCGGAGCTGACGACGCAATGTCCGAGGCCCCTCGTACGGTGAACAGCAAGCCGAAGAGCCATACGCCTTGTCGGAGAGTTCCGCCCAGCCGGGAGGACCGCGACAGCCTACAGGCGGCACCACGCGAGCATAAGGAGCACGTCATGCCATCACCCGCTGACCGCGAGAAGTCCCTCGAGACTGCACTCGCCCAGATCGACCGTCAGTTCGGAAAGGGCTCGGTCATGCGACTGGGCAGCGACGAGCGCGCACCCGTCGCCGTCATTCCGACCGGTTCGATCGCTCTCGATGTCGCCCTCGGCGTCGGAGGGCTCCCGCGTGGACGAATCGTCGAGATCTACGGCCCCGAGTCCTCGGGTAAGACGACGCTCACGCTGCACGCGATTGCAAACGCCCAGCGTGCCGGCGGGATCGCCGCCTTCATCGATGCCGAGCATGCGCTCGACCCCGACTACGCCGCGAAGCTCGGTGTCGACATCGACGCTCTTCTCGTCTCGCAGCCCGATACGGGTGAGCAGGCGCTCGAGATCGCGGACATGCTCGTCCGCTCCGGCGCCATCGATCTGATCGTCATCGACTCCGTCGCGGCTCTCGTGCCTCGGGCCGAGATCGAGGGCGAGATGGGTGACTCCCACGTGGGTCTGCAGGCTCGACTGATGTCGCAGGCACTGCGAAAGCTCACGGGTGGACTCAACCAGACGAACACCACGATGATCTTCATCAACCAGCTGCGCGAGAAGATCGGCGTCTTCTTCGGATCGCCCGAGACCACCGCGGGTGGAAAGGCGCTGAAGTTCTACGCGTCGGTTCGCATGGACATCCGCCGCATCGAGACGCTGAAGGACGGCACCGATGCAGTCGGAAACCGCACCAGGGTCAAGGTGGTGAAGAACAAGATGGCACCGCCGTTCAAGCAGGCGGAGTTCGACATCCTGTATGGCGTCGGCATCTCGCGCGAGGGCAGCCTGATCGACTTCGGTGTCGAGCACGCCATCGTGAAGAAGTCCGGATCGTGGTACACCTACGACGGCGACCAGCTGGGCCAGGGCAAGGAGAACGCGCGGACGTTCCTCCTCAAGAACCCCGATGTCGCGCTTGCGATCGAGACGCAGATCAAGCAGAAGCTCGGCATCGGAGGAGCCACCGAGGCACCTGCTGACGAGCTCGCCGAGCGTCGTCCGGCATGAGCGTGATGGTTCGCGGTTGGGGAACACCCGGAGTGAACCATGAGTGATGGCGGGGGCGGGCCTGAGCAGCTCGCCCCCATCATCCCCCTTTTCGGTCGTGACGACACACGCGCGAAGTCGGTCGACCGGGAAGGTCCGGAGGTCGAAAGCGCGACAGCTCGTTCGGCGCCCGACGCCGGGGTGTGGCAGTCGACAGGGGGCGTCTCGAGCCGCGATTCGAATCCCGTCGCGCCCATCGACTCTCGTGGGCCCAGTGAGCGACATCCTGCTCGCGGCGCAGCGGCTCGGTCCGCACCGCGTCTGCGCGCGTTGCAGTCGCAGGATCTGGGATTCGACGATGTCCCGGGCGTCGACCCCTCCCAATTGCGTGCCGACGCAGAAGAGCTCCTCGTCCGCAAGCTGCGGACTCGTTCGCTCTCTCTGTCGGAAGCGCGGATGGTGCTGAGGGGCTATGAGAAGAACGCCGTGCGGCTCGATGCGGGTGCGATCGATGATGTGATCGATGATTTCTGTCGACGAGGGTACCTCGACGACACGCTTCTCGCCGGCCAGCTGGTGACATCCGGGATCGAGCGCAAGGGGCAGGGACGAGTTGCGCTGTCGAGGGCGCTCTCGCAACGGGGCATTCCTCGCGATGTGATCGATGCGGCCCTTGACGACGTTCCCGACGATGACGCCGAGCGCGCACTCGAGTACGCACGCTCGAAAGCACGAGCCATGTCTCGTCTCGACGGCGACACAGCGCTGCGACGTCTGGTCGGTCAGCTGTCCCGCCGTGGCTACAACGGCTCGGTCGCGATGACAGCCGCCAAGTCTGCCCTTGCTGAGACCTCTTTCGGCTCGTCTTCATCCGGGGTTCGATTCGTCGACTCGGACTGACTGAGGCGAGGGGCTCGAGCCCCTCGCCTCAGCGGCGGTGTCGCGCAACCGCTCGTAGAATGGGGGGATCATGAATATCCCTCGCAGTGAGCCGACGATCATCGCGTCATCGTCCGCAGCAATCGATCTTGATGGACGCCAGCGTTCCTACGAGGTCCGCACCTTCGGCTGCCAGATGAACGTCCACGATTCCGAGCGACTTTCTGGCTCGCTCGAGAGCGCAGGATATGTCCGCGTGACCGACGGTGCCGAGGCCGACGTGGTGATCATCAACACGTGCGCGGTGCGCGACAATGCCGCAGGCAAGCTCTACGGAACCCTGGGCCAGCTCGCCTCGGTGAAGCGACGCAAGGACGGGATGCAGATCGCCGTGGGCGGCTGCCTGGCGCAGATGGACAAGCAGGCCGTGCTGGAGAAAGCGCCGTGGGTCGACGTCGTCTTCGGCACGCACAACATGGGTTCGCTTCCCGGCCTTCTTGAGCGCGCGCGCCACAACGGTGACGCCGAGCTCGAGATCCTGGAGTCGCTCGAGGTGTTCCCCTCGACGCTTCCGACGAAGCGCGATTCTGCGCACAGCGGTTGGGTGTCGATCTCGGTCGGGTGCAACAACACGTGCACCTTCTGCATCGTTCCGAGTCTTCGGGGCAAGGAGAAAGACCGCCGCCCAGGCGACATCCTCAATGAGATCCGCCTGCTCGTCGAAGACGGCGCCATCGAAGTCACTCTGCTCGGACAGAACGTCAACTCCTACGGCGTGGAGTTCGGGGATCGACAGGCTTTCGGCAAGCTGCTCCGCGCCGCAGGCGAGATCGACGGGCTCGAGCGGATCCGCTTCACGAGTCCTCACCCCGCCGCCTTCACCGACGATGTGATCGACGCGATGGCAGAGACTCCTAACGTGATGCCGCAGCTTCACATGCCGCTCCAGTCCGGCAGCGACCGCATCCTGAAGGCCATGCGCCGGTCGTACCGCAGCGAGAGATTCCTCGGGATCCTCGATCGCGTCCGTGATCGTATTCCGCACGCCGCGATCACCACCGACATCATCGTCGGATTCCCCGGTGAGACGGAGGAGGACTTCGAGGACACGATGCGGGTGGTCGAACAGGCCCGGTTCTCGAGTGCGTTCACGTTCCAGTACTCGATCCGTGAGGGCACACCCGCCGCGACCATGGAGGACCAGATTCCCAAGGCTGTGGTGCAGGAGCGCTACAACCGGCTCATGGCGCTTCAGGAGCGTATCTCCCTCGAGGAGAACCAGAAGCAGGTCGGACGCCAGGTCGATGTCCTCGTGTCGACGGGCGAAGGCAAGAAGGATGCCGAGACCCACCGTCTGACCGGACGCGCCGAGGACAACCGACTCGTCCACTTCGAGGTCACTCCCGGTTCCGCTGTCCCACGGCCCGGTGATGTCGTCTCGGTGACGATCACCCATGCGGCGCCCTTCCACCTGCTCGCAGACGACCCGACAGGCCTCCCGTTGCAGATCCGTCGCACGCGTGGCGGGGACGCCTGGGACCGAGGACAGGCGGAGTCCTGCGCAGTGCCGGCACCGACGTCTGGCGATGGCACCCGTGCCGTATCCCTCGGTCTGCCGACGCTCCGCGTCGGCAGGTGACCGCTGCTCGAAGAATGACCGATCCGGCGTCGAGCGACGCGGACAGGGTTCCGCGGCTCTGGGCGATCGTGGGCGCGACAGGGACGGGCAAGAGCGATCTCGCCCTCGATCTCGCTGAGGTGCTGCGCAGCCGAGGCAACGCCGCCGAGATCGTGAATGCCGACGCCATGCAGCTCTACCGCGGAATGGACATCGGCACGGCGAAACTCGCCCCGCACGATCGCCGGGGGATTCCCCACCATCTGTTCGACGTGCGGGAGGTGCAGGAGGAAGCCGCCGTCGCCTGGTACCAGCCGCTGGCGCGGTCCGTGATCACCGACATCCAGCGACGCGGGGCCGACGCCATCCTCGTGGGCGGATCGGGTCTGTACGTGTCCAGCGTCGTTTTCGACTTCGCCTTCCCGCCACGTGATCCGGTGATCCGGGAGCGGCTCGAACGCGAGCTCGAAAGCGAGGGTGTCGGTGGCATGCTCGACCGGCTGCGAAAGCTCGATCCCGCGACGGCCTCCCGCGTCGACCCCAAGAATGCCAGACGAGTGATCCGTGCGCTCGAAGTCCTCGAGCAGGGCAGCGCCACGCACGGCGCGTCTCTGCCGGAACAGCCCGCGCTCTGGCAGGCCGACACGCGTCTCATCGGCTTGCACGTCGACCGCGGAGCCCTGGTCGAGAGGCTGGACGCCCGCGTCGAGGGCATGTGGCAAGCGGGCCTGGTCGACGAGGTGCAGGGGCTCCGTCGCGAGGGGCTCGAGAACGGCGCGACAGCTCGGCGCGCCATCGGCTACAGCCAGGCGCTCGCGCAGATCGATGGCCGGCTCACTCAGGCCGAGGCGATCGCCGAGACGCAGGCGCTCACCCGCCGCTACGCCCGCCGCCAGGTGTCGTGGTTCAAGCGCTATCCCGGCCTCACGTGGCACGAACCACCGGTGGACGCCGCTTCGCTCGTCGCCCCCTGAGCCCGCAGACTCACCGATCTCGGTGGCTGGATGTCGGTGCCTGGTGAGATGGTTGATCAATGGCCACCCACTTCTACACCGCGAGCAGCATCGACGGTTTCATCGCGACTGATCAGCACTCCCTCGACTGGCTCCTGAAGCAGGACATCGACGAAGAAGGACCCATGTCGTACGCCGGCTTCGAGAAGACGATCGGTGCGCTGGCGATGGGAGCATCGACATACGAATGGGTCATGCGCCACGAGGAAGGGCGATGGGGGTACGAGCAGCCGACATGGGTCTTCGCCCACCGACCGCTCGAGCTTCCGGCCGGCGCTGACATTCGCACGGCGGAGGGTGACGTCGCCGCCGTGCACTCCGAGATGGTCGCCGCCGCCGGGGGCAAGGATCTGTGGGTCGTCGGCGGTGGCGACCTGGCCGGGCAGTTCGCCGATGCCGGTCTTCTCGACGAGGTGTGGGTGCAGTACGCGCCTGTGACACTCGGCTCGGGGGCGCCGTTGCTGCCGAGAGCACTGGACCTCGAGCTTCTCGAGGTCGCACGCAACCGCAACTTCATGTGCGGCCGTTACCGTGTGCTGCATGGCTGAGCCGTCGACTCCCGTGAGCCCGGGCGAGACCTGGGAGGTCCGCGCATTCGATCGTGCGGACACGGAGTCTGTGGTGGCTCTCTGGACCGAGGCTGGCCTCACGCGGCCGTGGAACGACCCCCGGCTCGACATCGAGCGCAAGCTCACGGTGCAGCCCGAGCTGTTCCTGGTCGTCGAGGACGAGGAACGGTCGACATCAGCGCGGATCATCGGCACCGTGATGGCGGGTTACGACGGGCACAGGGGATGGCTGTACTACCTGGCCACCGCCCGGTCGCACCGTCGTCAGGGGATCGCGCGCTCTCTCGTGCGCGAAGCCGAGCGACTTCTTCTGGATATGGGCTGCCGGAAGGTGCAGCTCATGGTCAGAGAGGGCAACGAGGAAGCGCTGGGCTTCTACGACGACCTCGGATACGAGCGATTCTCGGTGTCGAACACGGGCAGGCGTCTGATCGTCGACGCATAGCCGCGATCTCTAGACTGGGTAGATGGTCGCATTCACCAAAGGACACGGCACCGGCAACGACTTCGTCATCATCGCCGACCCCGACGGCGCTCTCGAACTGAGCGCCGAGCAGGTCGCCGTCCTCTGCGATCGACACCGAGGCATCGGCGCCGACGGCATCCTTCGTGTGGTGCGCTCTGCGGCGATCGCAGACGGGCAGGCTGCTCTCGCGGAGGAGCCCGCCGCCGAGTGGTTCATGGACTACCGCAATGCAGACGGGTCCATCGCTGAGATGTGCGGCAACGGCATCCGCGTCTTCGTGCATTACCTCGTGCGCTCCGGCCTCGCCACGATCGAGCCCGGTTTCACACTCCCGATCGGAACGCGTGCGGGTGTCCGCGACGTGACGCGCAGCGAGACGGGGTACCAGGTGGATCTCGGCCTGTGGAAGCTCTCCGGCGATGACCCGCTCGTCACTGCCGACGGGCTGCCTGTCACGAGACCCGGTCTGGGCATCGACGTCGGAAATCCGCATGTCGTGGTCGCACTCGCCTCCGAGGCGGAGCTGTCGTCTCTCGAGCTGCACCGCGCTCCCGTGCTCGATCCCGCCCCTCCCGCGGGGGCGAACGTCGAGTTCGTCGTCCCGGGGGAGCCGCTGGTGAGGGACGGCATCGGACACGTCTCGATGCGCGTCTCAGAGCGCGGCGTGGGGGAGACCCTGAGCTGCGGCACGGGTGTCGCGGCCACGGCTCTGGCCGTGCGCTACTGGGCCGGCTCGAAGGCACCCGACAACTGGCGCGTGGAGGTCCCGGGCGGCACTCTCGGTGTGCACATGTTCCCTGCAGAGGACGGTGAGCACGTCGCCCTCTCCGGGCCGGCCCAGCTCGTCTTCAGCGGCGAGGTCGACCTGATCTGATGTCGACGACCGGCCAGATCGACCTGGTCATCTTCGACTGTGACGGGGTGCTCGTAGACAGCGAGAAGCTGTCGATCGAGGTGGATCGCAGGGTTCTCGCAGATCTCGGGTGGTCTCTCTCCCACGACGAGATCCTGCACCGGTTCGTCGGACGCTCCTCCGCGCACTTCCGCGCTGAGGTCGAAGCACACCGGGGACGACCGCTTCCCGACGACTGGGAGGCGCCCTACCAGCCGTGGTATCTCGACGCATTCGCGCGCGAGCTGACGGCGGTGGATGGGGTCGAGGCAGCGCTGGACGAGATCACGACGGCGACGTGCGTCGCCTCGAGCGGCGCCCATGCGAAGATCCGGCGGACGCTCGGCCAGACAGGGCTCCTGCCGCGATTCGACGGACGGATCTTCAGCGCAGACGACGTCGCGAACGGCAAGCCTGCCCCTGATCTCTTCCTGCACGCGGCTGAGCAGCTCGGCGTCAGCCCTGAACGCTGCGTGGTGGTCGAGGACAGTCGATTCGGAGTCCAGGCCGCCCGCGCCGCGGGCATGCGTGTTCTCGGCTATGCCGGCGGACTCACCCCAGCTGACTGGCTGGAGCGCGAGGGCGCCATCGTGTTCACGGATATGCGCGATCTTCCCGAACTCGCGGGTCGGTGACGTCGTCGCTGCGAGGGCTCAGACGAGCGTGATCGGCTCGGTCGGAGGGGTTCCGTGCTTGCGCACCTTCAGGATGCGGTACCCCTTGGACGTGGCGGTCCGGTGGACGCTGAAACCAGGGTGGAACGTCGAGCCGATCCACCGTTGCAGCGAATCCGCGCCGAGGTTGCGCTGCACGACGAGCCAGGCGTCGCTGCGCTCGTCGAGCCGGGGGATCCACTTCTCGAGCAGTCCGTGAAGTTCGTTCTTGCCCACTCTGATCGGCGGGTTCGAACGGATCGAGCGGAATGTGACGTCGGCGGGAACATCTTCGGGCAAGGAGGCGTTGATGTTCTTGAGACCATGAGCCGCGGCGTTGCGCCGCACGAGATCGAGAGCCCGCTCATTCACGTCGACGGCCCACACGGTCGCATGGGGCGCAGCCAGCGCCATCGACAGCGTGATGGGCCCCCACCCGCTTCCGAGGTCGAGAAGATGGCCTCCCGGCGGAACCGGGGGCATGTTTGCGAGAAGGACGGCTGTACCGGCATCCAGCCGATCCGGGCTGAAGACGCCGCCAGCAGTGGTGACGTCCAGCTCTCGGCCTGCGAGCGTCACACGGATCGATCGCAGGTTCTCGGGGCTTGCCGGGGCCGCGGTGAAGTAATGGTCGGACCCCATACCGTGAGCGTAGCGGACAGCGCGGGCTAAGGTTAAGGCTCGCAACAAAACCCAGAGATTAGGGACGGATGACGGAGACCACCACACACTCCACAGGTGACGAAGCAGTCGATCGCGTACTCGCGAATGCGGAGAAGCGGACGGAGGCTCGTGTCTTCGGCACCGCGCAGGCGCTGCAAGACCAGTCGACGGCCTCGCATGCCTCGTCGGACGGCGACCAGTGGGACCTCGAGGATCGTCATGCGCTGCGGCGCGTCGGCGGTCTCTCCACCGAACTCGAAGATGTTACAGAGGTCGAGTACCGGCAGCTGCGCCTCGAGAACGTGGTGCTGGTCGGCGTGTACCCGCAGGGGGCCCAGGACGATGCGGAGAACTCGCTTCGTGAGCTGGCGGCCCTCGCTGAGACCGCGGGCGCGGTCGTGCTCGACGGCGTTCTGCAGCGACGACCGCATCCGGATGCCGCGACCTACATCGGCCGAGGCAAGGCGCAGGAGCTGAAGGGCATCGTCGCAGCCACCGGCGCCGACACCGTGATCGCCGACACCGAACTCGCCCCCAGCCAGCGACGAGCCCTCGAGGACGTCGTCAAGGTCAAGGTCATCGATCGCACCACCGTGATCCTCGACATCTTCAGTCAGCACGCCAAGAGCCGCGAGGGCAAGGCGCAGGTCGAACTGGCGCAGCTCGAATACCTGCTGCCGCGTCTGCGCGGCTGGGGTGACTCGATGAGCCGTCAGGCGGGTGGCCAGGTCGGTGCCGGCGGCGCCGGTATGGGCTCGCGCGGCCCCGGTGAGACGAAGATCGAGCTCGACCGTCGCCGGATCCGCACCAAGATGGCGCTGCTGCGCCGACAGATCCGCGACTACGGCCCGGCGCGAGAGGCGAAGCGGGCCGAGCGCAAGCGCAACACGATTCCGTCCGTCGCGATCGCGGGCTACACCAACGCCGGCAAGTCGAGCCTGCTCAACGCCCTGACGAGCGCCGGGGTGCTCGTGGAGAACGCGCTGTTCGCGACGCTGGACGCGACGGTGCGCCGGTCGGAGACCTCAGACGGACGTGTGTACACGCTGACCGACACCGTCGGGTTCGTTCGCAACCTTCCGCACCAGCTCGTGGAGGCGTTCCGTTCGACGCTCGAAGAGGTCGGCGAGGCGGATGTCGTGCTGCACGTGGTCGACGGATCGCACCCCGATCCCGCCGGTCAGCTGCAGACCGTGCGTGACGTGATGGGCGACGTCGGCGTGCGTGACATGCCGGAGATCGTCGTCTTCAACAAGGCGGATCTCATCGCCGACGATGAGCGTCTCGTGCTGCAGGGCCTCGAGCCCAAAGCGCATTTCGTCTCGTCGCGTTCGGGTGAGGGCATCGAGGAGCTTCGAGCAGCCATCGAAGAGGCGCTTCCGAAGCCCGCTGTCGAGGTTCACGCGGTGGTTCCGTATGACCGCGGCGATCTGGTCGCGGCGATCCACGAGACGGGGATGCTCCTGTCGGTGGACCACAGCGAGCAGGGCACGGTCGTGCATGCGCGTGTGTCGGAGCGGCTCGCGGCCGATCTCGCACCGTTCGCCGTGAGCGCCTGACGGCCCGGATCAGCGAGCGAGGAAGCGCGCCTCCACGGTGGCCGAGATGACGATCTCGTCAGGCTCGTACTCCATCGACGCACCGCCTGCGTCGGATTCCTGCATCATGGCGCCGCGCACCTTCGCCATGCCGGAGAACGGCTGGACGGGTGTCGGCGCGATCAGCCCGACATCGGCGATCTCCACAGGCACGACGGTGCCGAGTCCGAGCGCCGTCGCGTACGCCTGCGCGCGTGTGACAGCCACTCCGACTGCCGCCGCCGCGACCTCGCGCTCGATCCGCGAGCGCGTCTCGGTCGTGAGATGCCAGTCGACCCATCCGACCTCGACTCCGTCCCACGGCGAGACGTCCGATACCCAGAGCGAGAGCTCGGACGCCTCGGCGAAGGTCGCAGTCAGATCGATGCTGGCGTAGTGCACGGGGGCGAGACGCTTGCCTTCGTTGTTCCACGGACGTTCGGCGCGCACGGACAGTCGCTTGCTCGACCAGTCGACGACGACACCGGTGTCATGTCGTGCGACGATGCTCTCGCGCACAGGCTCGGTGAGACGCATGACGCGGTCGACGACTGCTGCTCGCTCGGCGCCTTCGGCGCGGACGCTGACGCGGATGGTGGCGCGCTCGGGCGCGATCCGCGCCTCATGCTCGCCCCGGACGGTGACGGTGACTTCGCTCATGTCGCGACTCTACGCCAGCGCACTGAGGAGCCCAGGAATGGCGCAGCCGCTGCGAACGTTGTAGTCTATGAGGCTCGGGGACTCCGGTTCCCGAGGTGAAAAATCAACAGTGTGACAGCGGCTCCTTCGAGAGAAGGACCACGGGGCTGATCGGTTTCGACAGCGCCTGTGAATCCACGAGAAGCGGGCCGAGGATGCAGAGTTATCTCGTAAACGCTCTCTGCAAAACAATAGTTGCCGAAACCAAGCGCAACGACTTCGCCCTCGCTGCATAAGCGAGCCCGATAGTCCGTCAGGCCGTATGTGATTCCGATACGGATCCTGGCGTCATCTAGGAATCTTGCTGCGTGATGGCGTCTGGACGTCACGTGGGACTCTTCCCAGGCTGGGCTCGTCGACTTAGGTGTCTGTGACAAAGGTCGGAGCCGAGTAGAACGTCTTCACAGACTGCGCCCGGAGAAGGCGTGGAGACTCAGCGTTGGACGGGGGTTCGATTCCCCCCAGCTCCACCACGTCGCTGTCACAAGCAAGAAGGCCCGCCTCCCTGGTGATCAACCAGGGAGGCGGGCCTTCTTTGCGCGACCGTGAGCGCGGCCGCTCTGGTCGCTACTCATGAGGGTTGGGGACACCCGAGGACGGCACACGGAACTCATCGCCCTCGTGCGACCACACCCTCCACCACTTGGCGAGGACCGCGTCGCGTTCTGCTGCGTCGGCGGTGTAGAAGTGGTGGGCTGCGGAGCTCGACCAGAATCGTGCCACCGGAACAGTGTCAGGCTGAGCGGAGTTCGCCGGGTACACGTAGTAGGCGACCCCTTCGTCCTTCCAGATGCTCGGCCACTTGGCGATCACCGCGGCGCGCTCTGCCGGGTCTGCGGTGTAGAAGTGCCCCGAATACTGAGTGCTCCAGAATCGGTACAGCGGAATGGTGCCTGCGACCTGGGTCGTGAACGCGGTGTATCGCTGCCCCTCATATGTCCACACACCGGGCCAGCGCGCGATGATCTGATCGCGCTCTGTCGGGTCAGTGGTGAAGAAGTGACCCTGGTAGACGGGACTCCAGAATCGGTAGACGGCGCGGGGTTCCGGCAACGGCGGCGCGGATGGCCGCCCCACAGCGGGAACAGCCGGGAGGGGGGTGTCCCGCCAGCTGCACTCAGTGAGGAGCGTCTGGATGGCGTTCTTCTCGGCGGGGTCGACGGACAGGTTCCACCGCCATTTCACCGCGACCCACTCGGAGACGTAAGTGCACCGCATGGCACCGTAGGAGGGCAGCCAGGACGCAGGATCCTTGTCGGCTTTCGCGGTGTTGACGGCCGCGGTGACCATCGTCAGCGTGCGGTAGTCGTCGACATCGTTGGAGTATCCCTGTCGCTGTGCGTCGGTCCATGCCCACGCTCCGGACACCCACGCTTCCTTGAGCGCGACGAGGTGATCCATTTCGACTGCGGCGGGGTCGATGTGTATGACGTTGTCGTAGTAGGAGAACCATTGACCCGCAGTGACGGTGCACACGCCGATGACGGTCGCGGGGATGTCGGTCTCCTCGAGGAGAACCTCCTGACGGGTGCGGCAGCCGTCCCCGTCGAGATCTGCGCCTTCGAAGAACTGGTCGCGGTTGTACTTGACGGTGGAAGGAGCCTCGACACGCAACTGATCCAGCAGCGTGGCCACGGGTACCCATTCCGCAGACGTCGGAGGCGCTGCCAGTGCCACCGCTGGTGTGAGCGCTGCGGTGACGATGGCGGTGACGAGAGCGGCCACGAGTACCCGATTGCGCATGCCACTCCTTGTGAATTCGGCTCCGCCGGTGGAGTCCCGCGCTCAGGATACACACAGAATATCGGTTGACTGACGAGCGGGCTCCGCGTCGCGTGTCTCCGCCGGGGGGCTCTCAGAGGCTGACGTCAGGCGTTGGCGAGCCCGTCGAGGGCTTCCCGTGCGGCGCGGAGATCGTCCTCCGCGTCTCGTACGCGCTGCGCGAGTGCTTCCTGCTCGGTCTCCGCCTTCTCGGCCTCACCTCGCGCACGTTTCGCATCGCGCCGCACCTTCGCCAGTTCTGCCTCGAGTTCCTGCTCGCGATGTGCGAGCTCGTCGACACGCACGGATGCATCCCTGAGTGCCCGGTCCGTTGTGGCCGCCTCGCGGACCACGCGATCGTGCGTCCTCTCCGCTTCTCTGACAGTCCGTTCCGCGTCCCGTCGCTCTCTGCGCGCCTTGACCTCATCGAGGGGCTTGGCGATGACCGCGGGGGCATCGGGAACGCCCCCGCCGACGATGCTGTCGGCGATGTCTGCGAACGTGCCGGCGGGTTCCAACTCCCGCACCAACCGAGCGGACGCGACGGCGGCGGCCGCGGTCGGATCGAAGAAGGCGGCGCTGATGGTCTGCTGCACCGCCTCTCTCGTCGACGCCGTGATGCGCTGTCCGCGCGCTTCGGCGAGTTCGGCGGCGTCCGCGGCGAGCCTGTGGGTGAGGGCGCGCCGGTCGCGTCCGAGCTGTGCGAGAGCGCGAGCGTCCAGATCCGCCTGCGCTTCGCGCAGTTCTTCGGCGAGTAGCRACGCCTCTCCGAGTTGCGAGCTGCGTTCGTGCGCGAAGAGGTTCACCACCCAGGCCGCGACCGACGGCTTCTTCAAGGCCCGGATTCGGGCCGCGAGAGCGGGGTCGTCGGTGTCGGCGGCGCGGGCGTTTCGTGCGGTGATGAATTCGGTCGGCGAACCGGTGTAGAGCGTCACCGCGATGTCAGCGAGCTCCGAATCCATGCGAGTGACGATACACCGCTCATGATCGGCTCTTCGGGGCCGCGGCGCGTGCGCACCAATCGCCGTCCGATCAGTATTCTGGTTGGCATGGCAACGCTGTTCTATGGCGCGTCCGACGTTCCGATCCACATCGAGGATCGAGCACTCGCGCATCTGAAGATCGTCATCGCGACCAAGCTCCGCCGACAGGAGAGCTTCACGCTGTCGTGGCGCCACCCCGAGGGAGAGCCCGGCGGGCGGTCCACCATCTGGATCCACCCGTCGATCCCGCTGCGCTTCACCTTCGACGAGCCGGAGCAGCCGCAGCTGAACCCACGCTGGATCGACGATCTCATGCAGTCGGTGAACTCCACCGGCGGCATCCTCCTCGTGGACGAGGTGATCGACGCGCCGGTGCGATGAGCGCACCGAAACGGGCGGACTGGAGTGCCGTCAGCCGGCCCATTCGATCAGGATCAGACCCTGGCGGGTATCCGCGAACTTGACCCATCCGTCGCCGAACAGATAGGTCATGCCGTATCCGTCTTCGTCGGTGCCCATCGCGAACTGCGGGTTCTCGGTGATGTAGATGCCGTCGGGGCCGTCTTCCCGGGTCCAGCCTTCTGTCAGCAGGGAGGACTGCGCGGAGGCGGCATCCTCTGCGCTGATCGTCGACCATCCGTAGAGCTGGCCATGGTCGGAGGCGACGCTGTAGTCGGCCCAGAAGCAGAGGAGACCATCGGCGAGCGTCACGCCGCCGACCACGAATTCCTTCTCCTCGAACGTCCACCCCTGATCGGTGAGCACCTTCACCGTGCCGGCCGACACGATCGTGTCGCAGGTRGGCTCCGCCGCGGATGTGGGGCTCGGAGACGCCACGGGCTCGGCTGTGGCTGAGGGGGAGGGTTTCGGCGCGTCCGGAGTGGGCGAGGCGGATCCCTCCGGCGTCCCGGCACAGGAGGTGAGCGCGACAGCGAGCAGCAGAGCGCCCAGTGCGGCGGAGGTGAAGCGGTTCATCGCGCGAGCCTTCATCGGGGGGTCAGTCGTGCAGGAGGTCGAGGAAGGCCTCGTGGAGGATGCCGTTGGTGGCGAGTGTCGAGAGATCCGAGATCGTCTCCGCACCGTCGAAGCCGGTCATCCGACCGCCGGCTTCCCGCACGATCGGCACGGCGGCGGCGACGTCGTACTCCTTGACGCCGAACTCTGCGACCATGTCGATCCGCCCCTCGGCGAGGAGCATGTATGCGTAGATGTCACCGTACGCACGATCGCGCCAAACGCGATCGGCGAGCGTCAGCAACTGGTCGATGTGCCCGGACTCAGCCCACTGGGCGATGCTCTGGAAGCTGACGCTGGCGTCGTCGAGAGACGACACGGCGGACGCTCGGATGCGGCGCGGCTCGGCGTCCGTGGCGGTCCACGCTCCTGAACCTGCAGCGGCCCACCAGCGGCGTCCGATGGCAGGCATGCTGACGACGCCGACCTGCGGGATTCCGTCGACCGCGAGGGCGATCATGGTGCCCCACAGCGGCACTCCGCGGAGGAAGTTGGCGGTGCCGTCGATCGGGTCGATGATCCACTGCCGGTGGGTGCTGCCCTCGGCGCCGAACTCCTCGCCGAAGATGCCGTCGTCCGGCCGCGCGGTCGCCAGGAGCGAGCGGATCGCCCGCTCGGTCGCGAGGTCGGCGTCTGTGACATGCGAGTTGTCGGCCTTGGTCGAGACCTCGAGGTCGGGACTGTCGAACCGGGGGAGGGATTGCGCGTCGGCGGCATCGGCGAGTCGGAGGGCGAGTGCGAGGTCGCGAGAGAAGTCGTCGACGCGGGGGGAGGCGGTCACGAATCCAGGATAACCGCCAGAACAGGGGAGTCTGAGAGGGCTTGACATGGGGCGACACGCGCGGCGGACGCCGACGACCCGGCTCGATTTCGTCCGGCGGCGATCCGCTGGTAATGTAATTCCTCGGCCGGGGAATTCCCGGGCCACGCACCTCTAGCTCAATCGGCAGAGCAACTGACTCTTAATCAGTGGGTTCTCGGTTCAAGTCCGAGGGGGTGCACGGATCAGCCTCGATGACTCTCGCCAGTCATCGGGGCTTTTCTGCACCCACGGAGATGCCGGAAATCATGCACTCGGTGCGCTAGCGTGATGCAAACGCTAGGGGGATGGCCATGGGCAGACTGGTGAAGGCCTGCGCCGTCGTGGCGGTCGCGACATCTCTCGGTCTGGGACTGACGGGCTGTTCTGCCACCGAGAAGACGGTCGCCTACACGACCTCATCGGTCACACTCGCGCCCGGAGAAGCCCTCGTGGTCGACTTCGGTGAGATCAATCCGACAGTCGGCGATGCGTGGGTTATCACTCGCGAGCCAGACCCGGCCGTGCTCGGACCTGGCGATGAGCGATCCCGCTACCTCGGCCAGGACGGGGAGACCGGTGCTCCGAGCGAGGTCTCGTATCGGTTCGCGCCGGTCGGTGACGGCACGACGGTGATCCAGTTCGAATACGAGTTCCGCGGGGCGGTTCCCGAAGACGCAGACGATCAGCAGACCGCCGAGATCACGGTGACCGTGAAGTAGTGGTCGCTCAGTCGACCGCTATGACGTCTCCGTCGGTGAGGTGCTGAAGGGTCTCGAAGGTCAGCGGCATCACCGTATGCGGGTGCCCGGCTGCGGCCCAGATCTCTCCGTGCTCGCGAAGATCCTCGTCGATGTAGGTGCGCAGCCGCGTCGGATGCCCGACCGGGGCGACTCCGCCGATCGCCTGGCCCGTGGCCTCGCGCACGACGGATGCCGGTGCCATCGCGATAGTGGCCGCGCCGGTGCTGCGCGCCAGGACGTCGAGGTCGACCCGGTGACCGCCGCTCGTCATCACGAGAACCGGCGTCCCGTCGGCGACGAATACGAGACTGTTCGCGATCGCGGACACATCGCATCCGATCGCGGCGGCAGCCTCGGGGGCAGTCCGCGCGGAATCCGGCAGGATACGGATCTCTGCCGCGACACCGGCGTCGACGAGGTGCTGCTGCACGAGCCTGCTGCGCTCGGGGAGGTCGTTCATGACCCCACGGTATCGAACGCAGCAGGCTCGAGTCTCACGCGGCGTCGCCCAGCAGGATCGCTTCGGCGTCTTCGACGGCGGCGTCATCCGGCTCGTCGTCGATGTGCGCGAGGATCCTGCGTCCGAGGAAGATCGTCAGCGCGGCGACCAGCACTGCGGCGGCTGCGACGAGATAGGGGACCGTCGCGTCGAACGCGTGCCACAGGGCTGCCGCGAGCGGCGGAGCGATCGCTCCGCCGAGGAATCGCACCGAGGAGTACGCCGAGGAGGCCACCGATCGGGGCAGGTCCGTCGCCTCCATGACGGCCTCGGTGAGCACGGTGTTCATCACTCCGAGCAGCAGTCCGCCGACGACGATGCAGACGACGAGTGCCGTGGACGACTCCACCAGGAACCCGGCGACGATCAGATCGACGGCGAGAAGCGGGAGAACCGTGAGGATCACACGGGTGCGTGACATCCGGCGCATGAGCAGCGGTGCGACCCACACGCTCGTGACCGCGAGCGCGATGCCCCACCCGAAGAAGGTGAAGCCGATCCCCATCGCTCCGAAGCCGAGGGGGAACGGCGAGAACGCGAGCAGGATGAAGAACCCGATGTTGTAGAAGAACGCCGCCGTGGCGAGCACGGCGAGGGCGGGGCGGCCGAGGGCCTTGAAAGGCGCCGAGAACGGCACCGGTGTGCGCTTCTCAGCGGGGCCGCGCAGAAGGACGAGGACCGCGAGGAACGCGATCGCCATCAGCACCACGACGCCGAAGAACGGTGCGCGCCAGCTCTGCTCGCCGAGGAGGCCGCCCAAGAGCGGGCCGATCGCGATGCCGAGGCCGAGAGCCGCCTCATACAGGACGATGGCCGCGGAGCTGCCTCCGGTCGCCGATCCGACGATCGTCGCCAGTGCGGTGGAGATGAATAGGGCGTTGCCGAGACCCCACCCTGCGCGGAAGCCGATGATCGCGTCGACACTGCCGCTGAGCGCGCAGAAGAGAGCGAACACGACGATCAGCGCCAGTCCGATCAGCAGTGTCTTCTTCGCGCCGATGCGGCTCGAGATCCAGCTGGTGACGAGCATGGCCAGTCCGGTCACCGCGAGGTAGCTCGTGAACAGCAGTTCGGTCTGGAACGGGCTCGCCTGGAGCGATTCAGCGATCGCCGGGAGGATCGGGTCGACCAGTCCGATGCCCATGAAGGCGACGACGCACGCGAATGCGACGGCCCACACCTGGGCTGGCTGCTTCCACACGGAGGTGGCGGGGGTGTTCACTCTGTAGCTCCTGTCGACTCTGTGGTGGTGTGCGCTGCAAGGATCTCGGCAGCGCGGGTCAGGACGCCCCACTCGTCGGCATCGAGGTCGGCGAAGCGCGGAGCGAGAGTGTCGCGGAACTCGTCGCGCCATGCCTGCAGCGCTCGGGAGCCTGGGTCGGTGATGGCGACGGCGATCGCGCGCGAGTCCTCGGCGTCGGGGGAGCGGAGCACAAGTCCCTCGCGCTCCAGATTCCCTATCAGCCGGGTCATCCCGGGTTGGGTCGTGCGCGCCGCGGCCGCGAGCTCTCCGACCCTCTTCGGCCCCGCCTGCTCGAGCAGGCTCAGCACCCGCCACTGTGCGGCAGGTGCGTCGTTGCCGGCGTCCTGCGCGGCGATGCGGCCGAGCGCGTACCCCGAGAGCACGAGTGAGGGAATGACATCCTGACGATTCATACCACCGAGTATATACCCGTTGGTATGTACTGAGGTCAGGTCAGGTCGGGTCAGGTCAGATCAGGTCAGCGCCGTGCCCCTGCGATCCGCGCGGAGAGCTGGTGCGCGTGGGCGAGGAGCGTCCTGCCGAGGTCGCCGATCCGATCGGGTCCGAAGCGGAACCCGACGCCGGTCAGGCTGAGGGCCCATTCAGGCCTCCCCGACCGATCGAAGACCGCTGCACCGATGCCCCAGCTGCCCTCGACGATGAGCCCGGGGTTCACCGCGTAACCCCGCTCCTTCGTCTCCGCGAGGCGTGTACGCAGGGGGCGAGCGCCGTGTGACCGGCCCCACGCCGTCTCCAGGTCGGGATGCCGTTCGAGATAGGCGTCCACATCGTGGTCAGGCAGGAAGGCCAGGATGGCGAGGCCGGCGCTTGCCACGCCGAGAGGGAACCGGACGCCCTCGCTCAGCACGAACGACCGGATCGGGAAGGACCCTTCCTCGCGGAGCAGGCATACAGTCTCGTCTGCCCTGCGCACGGAGAGGAAGGCGCTCTCCTCCGTCTTGACCGCGAGTGATCGAACGATGTCCCGAGCGAGGGCGGTCACGTCGTAGCGCGCGGCCGCGACCGATCCCATGAGGAACAGCTCCGGGCCCGGCATCCAGCGAGCGGTGGATTCATCACGGTCGACCAGGCCTTCCGCGCGCAGCGCGGACAGGAGCCGATGGGCGGTGGAGCGAGACAGCTCAGCGGCTCGTGCGAGGTCTTGCAGCGACGCACCGTCATGCCCGCTGGAGGTGACCAGTCGGAGGAGCTTCGCGGCGCGGGCGATCGCTTGCGTTCCCGGAACGACGACAGCGGATTCCATAATGTGGACGCTAGGCCCTGATGCGTCCACATCGCAAGAGCCGCCTATCTTCCGGGGCCGGAGAGGCGGATGCTGAACAGGTACGTCTTTCGAAGGAGAATGCGTGATCGACAAGCAGTGGGCGAATGCCGCGGAGGCGGTCGCAGACATCGGAGACGGTGCTTCCCTCGCCGTCGGAGGTTTCGGACTCTCCGGCAACCCGATCGCACTGATCGAGGCGCTGCTCGCTCAGGGCACGGCAGGACTCAGTGTCGTCAGCAACAACTGCGGAGTCGACGACTGGGGTCTCGGCATCCTGCTCGCTGCCGGACGCATCCGCAAGATGACGTCCTCGTACGTCGGCGAGAACAAGGAGTTCGAGCGGCAGTTCCTCTCGGGCGAGCTCGAACTCGAGCTGACGCCGCAGGGAACGCTGGCCGAGAAGCTTCGTGCGGGAGGATCGGGGATCGCGGCGTTCTTCACGCAGACTGGTGTCGGCACGCAGGTTGCCGAGGGTGGGCTTCCTCGGCGCTACAACCCCGACGGCAGCGTTGCGGTGGGGTCCCCGCCCAAGGACGTGCGCTCCTTCGACACGCCGGCAGGCCCACGTGACCATGTGCTCGAGGAGGCCATCACCACCGACTTCGCACTGGTGCACGCGCTGGCGGGGGACAGGCACGGCAATCTGATCTTCAACAAGGCGGCCCGCAACTTCAATCCGCTCGCGGCGATGGCCGGACGAGTCTGCATCGCGCAGGTCGAGCAGCTCGTGGAACCGGGCGAGCTGGACCCGGACCGCATCCATCTGCCCGGTGTCTTCGTGCATCGCGTCGTCGAGGTCGGCACTGACATCCCGAAGCGCATCGAGCGACGCACCGTCGCTGCGGAAGGAGTCTGACATGGCACTCACGCGCGATGAGATGGCAGCACGCGCTGCCGCCGAGCTGCGGGACGGGTCGTACGTCAACCTCGGGATCGGGCTGCCGACGCTCGTGCCCAACCACGTGCCGGACGGCGTGACCGTCGTGCTGCAGTCCGAGAACGGCATCCTCGGGGTCGGGCCGTACCCGTCCGAGGATGCGGTGGACCCTGATCTGATCAATGCGGGCAAGGAGACGGTCACGGTGCTCGCCGGTGCGGCGTTCTTCGATTCGGCGACGAGCTTCGGCATGATCCGAGGCGGAAAGATCGACGCCGCGATCCTCGGCGCCATGCAGGTGTCCGCGACGGGAGACCTCGCGAACTGGATGATCCCTGGAAAGATGGTGAAGGGCCCGGGTGGCGCGATGGACCTCGTGCATGGCGCCGCGCGCGTCATCGTCCTGATGGAGCATGTCGCGAGAGACGGATCGGCGAAGATCGTGCACGACTGCTCGCTTCCCCTCACCGGACGCGGCGTGGTCGACAGGATCATCACCGACCTGGCGGTCATCGACGTCACACCCGATGGTCTCGCGCTGGTCGAGCTCGCACCGGGCGTGACAGCGGAACAGGTCGTCGACTCGACCGAGCCGCCGCTCGCCATTCCCGCAGAGATGCTCGACCGATGAACCCAGAGAACGGAGGGGCTGAGATGAGCGCCCACGACCACCCGAAAGACCAGGACGTCGTCATCGTCGCCGCCGCGCGCACCCCGCAGGGGCGGCTCAAAGGCCAGCTGGCGAGCTTCACCGCCCCGCAGCTYGGTGCGTTCGCGATCAGAGGCGCGCTCGAACAGGGATCCATCGATCCCTCTGACGTCGACGCGGTGATCGTGGGTCAGGTCCTGGCGGCCGGGTCCGGCCAGAACGCCGCTCGACAGGCGGCGATCGGCGCCGGCATCGGCTGGGACGTTCCGGCTCACTCCGTGAACAAGGTCTGCCTGTCCGGTCTCACCGCGATCATCGACGCGTCTCGGATGATCCGCACGGGCGACGCGAAGGTCGTCGTCGCGGCCGGGATGGAATCGATGACCAGAGCTCCGCACCTGCTCATGGGTTCGCGCGACGGATGGACGTACGGCAGCGTCGAGGTGCTCGACCATATGGCTTTCGACGGCCTCACAGACGCCTACGACAAAGAGAGCATGGGCGCGTCGACGGAACGCCACAACGCCCGCTACGACCTGACCAGGGACGCGCAGGACCAGGTCGCCGCACTGTCGCATCAGCGCGCCGCGGCGGCGCAGGCGGCCGCGATGTTCGACGACGAGATCGTGCCGGTGGCGGTGCCACAGCGTCGCGGAGAGCCGGTGCTCGTCACCGCCGACGAGGGGATCAGACCCGACACCACCGTCGAGTCGCTCGCAGGTCTTCGGGCGGCGTTCGCCGACGGCGGCTCGATCACGGCGGGCAACTCGTCTCAGATCTCCGACGGGGCCTCGGCGGTCGTCGTCACCACTCGCGGCACCGCGGAGGCCAAGGGATGGCCGGTGCTCGTCACCGTCGGAGCGAGTGGTCAGACTGCGGGCCCGGACAACTCCTTGCAGGCCCAGCCCGCCCGCGCGATCGAGCGGGCCTGCGAGAAGCAGGGGATCGCACCGGCGGATCTGGATGTCGTCGAGATCAACGAGGCGTTCGGAGCCGTGGTCGCACGATCGCAGGTCGAGCTCGGTCTGAGCAGCGACGTCGTCAACATCCACGGCGGCGGCATCGCGATCGGCCATCCGATCGGAGCATCCGGCACGCGGCTCGTCGTCCACGTCGCTCATGAGCTCGCGCGCCGCGGTTCGGGCACCGCTGCCGTCGGGCTGTGCGGCGGCGGTGGTCAGGGTGAGGCGCTGATCCTCACACGCTGAGAAGTCAGCGCTTGAGGGGATTGATGCCCTTCGACTCCTTCTTGGCCTGCTTCTCGTGCTCCCGCTGCTGCTTCGCGTAGACGGGCGAGTCCGGCGAGACGGGGCGTCCCTGCTTCGCCCGCCGGGTGTCGACGACCGCGCCGATCGCGAGGGCCAGGCTGATGCCCCAGCTCACCCACGCGAGCGCAGATCGCCACGTGAGCTGCGTGTCGCGGGAGCCGCGGAGCAGGGTGGTTCCCGTCATGATCGCGCCGAGGAGTCCGGTTCCCGAGAGGTAGTTCATGCCTTCACGCTACCTTCCGACCGCCTCACGGCGCTCAGCCTTGACAATCCGGCGCGAATTCTGTCAGGACGAAGACTCGTCGACCGAGGGCATCCAGAGACGGTTCTGACCCGCGCGGTACAATGGGGGAGTCGCGGCTCGGCCGCGGCCGCAATCCGTGTATCTACCGGCCGTCGGCTTTCCGGCGGACAGCGGCGGCACCCGACCCCGCGTCTGCGGACGCGCGAGAGCCCATGACACACGCAACACCCACGCCTCAGCACCACGCCCCCACGCCCACGCCGGAGACACCAGGACTGCTCCGCATCGCGGGCCTGCCGTACTTCATCATCGCGTTCATCGCCCGACTGCCGTTCGCGATGATGGTCGTCGGAGTCCTCACCGTCGTCGTCTCGGCGCGCGGCTCGCTCTCGCTCGGCGGACTCACCTCCGCAGCGGTCGGCTTGGGCACGGCGTGCTTCGGGCCTCTGCTGGGCGCCGCGGCTGATCGCTTCGGCCAGCGCACGGTGCTGCTCATCCTGGCGATCGCCAACGGAGCGATGCTGGTCATCTTCACCCTCGTCGTCTACACCGGCGGAGCGGATGCCCTGGTGCTGATCGCCGCCTTCGGCATCGGTGCGACAGCCCCGCAGGTCGCCCCCATGTCTCGATCGAGGCTCGTCACGATGATCGCCGACCGGATGCCGGAGGCGCTCCGCACCCGCACCGTCTCGGGCACCATGGCGTACGAGTCCGCCGCCGATGAGACCGTGTTCGTGTTCGGCCCCTTCATCGTCGGCATCCTCGCGTCGGCGCTCGCTCCTTGGGCACCGCTGATCGGAGCGGCCGTGCTCACGGTGGTGTTCGTCGGCGCATTCGCCCTGCATCCGAGTGCGCGCGCCGTGTCCGTGCACCGAGATGAAGACGGCAGGGCCCCGTCCAAGGTGTCGGAGCTCTTCAGCCCGCATCTGCTGATCGTCGTCGTCGGAATCCTCGGTGTGGGGATGTTCTTCGGCACGATGCTCACGGCGCTCACGTCTTTCATGGCCGATCGAGGCGCCCCCGAGCAGGCGGGACTCCTCTACGGCGTCATGGGCGTCRGCTCGGCGATCCTCGCCCTCGGTGTCGCCTGGCTTCCGGTGCGGTTCTCGCTGCGGGCGCGCTGGCTGCTGTTCTCGGGCATCCTGCTCGGAGGCAGCCTGCTGCTGCTGCTCGTCGACTCGCCAGCGATGATGATGGTCGCGCTCGCGATCATGGGAATCGGAATCGGACCGACGCTGGTGACCCAGTACAGCTTCGGCGCCGCGCGCAGCCCGCTCGGACGCTCGGCCACGGTGATGACGATGCTCGGTTCGGGCATCGTCGTCGGTCAGTCCCTCGGCGCGGCGGTGGCAGGGGAGCTCGCCGAGAACGTGGGCACAGGAAGCGCCCTCGTCCTGCCGGTCATCGCCGCCGGCGTAGCGTTCACGGCCGCCCTTGTCAATTGGCCCCTCAGTGCCACTCGACCTCGCGTAGCCTCGGTCTGAGCTTCTGTAGCCTGAGGAGCACCCCCACTGCATCGTCAGGAGCATCCACACATGTCAGTCGCAGATTTCGTCGTCGTCGCCAACCGACTTCCCGTCGACCGGGTCGTGGGTCCTGACGGAGACGAGGAGTGGCGGACCTCCCCGGGCGGTCTGGTCGCCGCCCTCGAGCCGATGATGCGCAGCGCGCGGGGGGCCTGGGTCGGGTGGCCGGGACAGGCCGACCTCGAGCTGGACCGATTCGAGATCAACGGCATCGACCTGATTCCCGTGCCGCTCAGTGCCGAGGAGGTCGCCGACTACTACGAGGGCTTCGCCAACGACACGATCTGGCCGCTGTACCACGACGTGATCGCGCCGCCGCAGTATCACCGCGAGTGGTGGGAGGCGTACGTCAAGGTCAACCGCCGGTTCGCAGAGGCCGCCGCCGATGTCGTCGCGCCCGACGGCACGGTCTGGGTGCACGACTACCAGCTGCAGCTGGTGCCGCAGATGATCCGGGAGCTGAGACCCGACGTCACGATCGGCTATTTCCATCACATCCCGTTCCCGGCGCACGGTCTCTACGCCCAGCTGCCCTGGCGTGATCAGGTGCTGAAGGGTCTGCTCGGCGCCGACGTCATCGGATTCCAGCGCGCGCAGGACGCCACGTACTTCCTGACGGCGGTGCGCCGTCGCCTGCGCTATGAGGTCAAGGGATCAGCAGTGGCGATCCCGACGGACGACGGACGCACCCGCACCGCGGTCGCCCGGGCGTTCCCGATCTCCATCGACACGGCTCCGTATCTCGAGCTCGCTGCCCGCCCCGAGGTGCGGGCACGGGCGGCCGAGATCAGAGCGAGCCTCGGCAATCCCAAGAAGATCCTTCTCGGCGTCGACCGGCTCGATTACACCAAGGGCATCAGACACCGCATCAAGGCGTATGGCGAGCTGCTCGAAGACGGCCAGCTGAGCGTCGACGACGTCACCTTCGTGCAGGTCGCGAGTCCGAGTCGTGAGCGCGTCGATGCCTACGTGCACCTGCGGGACGAGATCGAGCTCGCGGTCGGGCGCATCAACGGCGACCACGACACGATGGGTCACACGGCGATCCGGTATCTGCACCAGGGCTATCCGCGCGAGGAGATGGTCGCGCTGTACCTCGCCGCCGACGTCATGCTCGTGACCGCCCTGCGCGACGGCATGAACCTCGTGGCGAAGGAGTACGTGGCGACCCGAGCCGACAACCGCGGTGTGCTCGTGCTCAGCGAGTTCACGGGAGCCGCCGATGAGCTGCGACAGGCGGTGCGGGTCAACCCGCACGACATCGCCGGGTTGAAGGACGCGATCATGACAGCGGTCTCCATGACGCCGGCCGAGCAGGGCAAGCGGATGCGGTCGTTGCGGCGCCGTGTGCTGGAGAACGATGTGAACGCCTGGTCGTCGTCGTTCCTCCGCGCGCTCGCGGAGGTCCGCCGACGCTGATCCGCCGGGTCATACTGGGAGGACACCGMCTCGATTGGAGACCCTGTGACCCGTAGCTGGACCCCCGGAGAAGCAGACCCGGCGCTGAGCGCCATCGCCGCGACGCCCAGGCTGGTCGTCGCACTGGACTTCGACGGCACGGCGTCTCCGCTCATCTCCGACCCGATGGCGGCCAGGGCGCTGCCCGAGGTCGCGACGCAGGTCACGCGGCTCGCCGCTCTGCCGGACACGGTGGTCGCCTACGTGTCGGGGCGCAGCATGCACGACCTGAGAGTCATCACCGAGCACACGGATGATTCGCTGATCGCTCTGGCCGGTTCGCACGGTGCCCAGTACTGGTACCCGGGTGTCGGTGATGCCGCGACCGACGGTGCCGAGTCCGCCGAGGGCTCCCGTGAGGAGCTGTGGGAGGCGGCACGACCGATCATCGATCGCTACGAGGGTGCCGAGCTCGAACCGAAGACCTTCGGGATGGGCGTGCACACGCGCACTGCCACTCCCGAGGTCGAGAAGGCCGTGTTCGCCGAGATCGACGCGCTGGTGACGGAGCGCTTCCCCCACTGGCGGCGACGCGCAGGACACCGAGTCCTGGAGTTCTCCTCTCGGAACGAGGGGAAGGACGCCGCGATGGCCGCCCTTCGCGAGCATTTCGATGCGACCGCGATCCTCTTCGCCGGTGACGACGTCACGGACGAGGACGCGATGCGGGTGCTCACCGGCGATGATCTGGGCGTGCGTGTGGGCCCGGGGGAGAGCGCCGCCGAGCTTCGTGTGGAGAACCCACAACAGATCGCGCTGCTTCTGGAGGCGCTCGCGGACGAGCGCACCTCTCGGCGGGAATAGACTTCCGTCATGTCCTCGCATGATCCCTCCACCAGCGCGCCCATCGACATCAAGCCCCGCAGCCGCGTCGTCACAGACGGCATCGAGGCGACGACCTCCCGAGGCATGCTCCGTGCCGTCGGCATGGGCGACGCCGACTGGGACAAGCCCCAGATCGGCATCGCGTCCAGCTGGAACGAGATCACGCCCTGCAACCTGAGCCTCGACCGTCTCGCGCAGGGGGCGAAAGAGGGCGTGCATTCGGGTGGTGGCTACCCGCTGCAGTTCGGCACGATCTCGGTGTCCGACGGCATCTCGATGGGCCACGAGGGCATGCACTTCTCCCTGGTGTCGCGCGAGGTCATCGCCGACTCGGTCGAGACCGTGATGATGGCCGAGCGGCTCGACGGCTCGGTGCTGCTCGCCGGATGCGACAAGTCGATCCCCGGCATGCTCATGGCCAGCGCCCGACTCGACCTCTCCAGCGTCTTCCTCTACGCCGGCTCGATCGCCCCCGGATGGGTCAAGCTCTCCGACGGCACCGAGAAGGACGTCACGATCATCGACTCGTTCGAGGCCGTCGGCGCGTGCCGCGCCGGTCTCATGAGCGAAGAGGACCTCAAGCGCATCGAATGCGCGATCGCCCCGGGTGAAGGTGCCTGTGGAGGCATGTACACGGCCAACACCATGGCGTCGGTGGCCGAGGCCCTCGGCCTGAGCCTTCCCGGTTCGGCGGCCCCGCCCGCCGCGGATCGCCGCCGCGACTACTTCGCGCACCGCTCCGGCGAGGCCGTCGTGAACCTGCTCCGTCAGGGCATCACGACCCGCGACATCCTCACCAAGGAGGCGTTCGAGAATGCCATCGCGCTCGCGATGGCCCTCGGCGGTTCGACGAACGTCGTGCTGCACCTGCTCGCCATCGCGCGAGAGGCCGATGTCGAGCTGAGCCTGCACGACTTCAACCGCATCGGCGACAAGGTGCCGCACGTGGCGGACATGAAGCCGTTCGGCAAGTACGTCATGAACGACGTCGACCGCCACGGCGGCATCCCCGTGATCATGAAGGCGATGCTCGACGAGGGGCTGCTGCACGGTGACGCGCTCACCGTGACGGGCAAGACGCTCGCCGAGAACCTCGCGGATCTCGACCCGCAGCCGATCGACGGCGAGGTCATCCACACGTTCGACAACCCGATCCACGCGACCGGCGGCCTGACGATCCTGCACGGCTCGCTCGCGCCCGAGGGCGCGGTCGTGAAGACGGCCGGCTTCGACGCCGCTGTGTTCGAGGGCCCCGCCCGCGTGTTCGAGCGCGAGCGTGCGGCCATGGACGCCGTGGCCAACGGCGAGATCGAGGCGGGCACCGTCATCGTGATCCGCTACGAGGGTCCGAAGGGCGGACCGGGTATGCGCGAGATGCTGGCCATCACCGCGGCCATCAAGGGCGCGGGGCTCGGAAAAGATGTACTACTCTTGACTGACGGACGATTCTCAGGCGGCACAACCGGCCTGTGCATCGGCCACATAGCACCCGAAGCGGTGGACGCAGGTCCCATCGCCTTCGTGCGCGATGGTGATCTGATACGGGTCGATATCGCAGCTCGCTCTCTCGACCTACTCGTCGACGAGGCGGAGCTCGCCTCCCGCCGCTCTGGCTGGGAGCCGCTACCCCCGCGCTATACCCGTGGCGTTCTTGCCAAGTACTCGCGTCTCGTGCGGTCAGCCGCCGAGGGCGCGACGACCGGCTGATCCGCGTCGAATCCGGCATCCAGCCTCCGACGTCGCCTACAGACCATCAGAAGGAGTGTCATGACTGCTGACACCGTCTCGGCTGTGCCGAGGCCGCCCGCACCCAAATCCGCCGCACCGGAGATCTCCGGAGCAGAGGCTGTCGTCCGCACGCTCGAGCTCCTCGGCGTCAGGGATGTCTTCGGCCTCCCCGGCGGCGCGATCCTCCCCGTCTACGACCCGCTCATGGATGCGGCCGACCTTCGGCACATCCTGGTGCGGCACGAGCAGGGAGCGGGCCACGCCGCCGAGGGCTACGCATCGTCGTCGGGCAAGGTCGGTGTCTGCATCGCGACCTCTGGCCCCGGTGCGACCAACCTCGTGACCGCGATCGCTGACGCCTACATGGACTCGGTGCCGCTTCTCGCGATCACCGGCCAGGTGTTCTCGACGCTCATGGGCACCGACGCGTTCCAGGAGGCCGACATCGTGGGAATCACGATGCCGGTGACGAAGCACTCGTTCCTCGTGAAGGACGCATCCGAGATCCCCGGCGCCATCGCGGCGGCATACGAGATCGCCTCGACGGGCCGCCCCGGTCCGGTGCTCGTCGACATCACCAAGGATGCACAGCAGGCCATGGCGCCGTTCGTCTGGCCGCCCAAGTACGACCTGCCGGGGTACCGCCCCGTGACGAAGGCCCATGGCAAGCAGATCCATGCGGCAGCCGCCCTTCTGGCTGAGGCCAAGAAGCCGGTGCTCTACGTCGGTGGCGGTGTGATCCGTGGTCGTGCGTCGGCCGAGCTGCTCGCCCTGGCCGAGACGACGAACGCGCCGGTCGTGACGACGCTCATGGCTCGCGGCGCGTTCCCCGACTCGCACCAGCAGCACCTGGGCATGCCGGGCATGCACGGCACCGTCCCTGCGGTGCTTGCGCTGCAGGAGGCCGACCTGATCGTGTCGCTCGGCGCGAGGTTCGACGACCGTGTGACCGGCAAGGCTGCGCTCTTCGCGCCGAACGCCAAGGTCGTGCACGTCGACATCGACCCGGCGGAGATCTCGAAGATCCGCACGGCCGATGTGCCGATCGTCGGAGACGTCCGCGACGTGCTGGTCGACCTCGAATCCGCGTTCCGCTCGGCCGTCAACACGACGACTCCCGACACGGAGGAGTGGTGGTCGTACCTCGACGGCCTGCGTACCGAGTTCCCCCTCGGATACGCGCCGACGACCGACGGGCTCCTCGCGCCGCAGTACGTGATCCAGCGGATCGGTGAGCTGACCGGCCCGGAGGGCATC
Organism: Microbacterium sp. LjRoot205; assembly: GCF_056175745.1. NCBI lineage: Bacteria > Bacillati > Actinomycetota > Actinomycetes > Micrococcales > Microbacteriaceae > Microbacterium > Microbacterium sp. LjRoot205. Next base: position 71,053 of record NZ_JBGFFH010000006.1, read on the forward strand.
TACGCCGCCGGAGTCGGACAGCACCAGATGTGGGCTGCGCAGTTCATCAAGTACGAGCGACCCAACGCCTGGCTGAACTCCGGGGGAGCGGGCACGATGGGCTACTCCGTCCCCGCTGCCATGGGCGCCAAGGTCGCCGAGCCCGACCGCGTGGTGTGGGCGATCGACGGTGACGGATGCTTCCAGATGACCAATCAGGAGCTCGCGACCTGCACGATCAACAACATCCCGATCAAGGTCGCGATCATCAACAACTCGTCGCTGGGCATGGTCCGCCAGTGGCAGACGCTGTTCTACGACGGCCGCCACTCGAACACCGACCTGAACACCGGTCACGGCACTGTGCGCATCCCTGACTTCGTGAAGCTCGCCGAGGCCTACGGCTGCCTCGCGATCCGTGTCGAGAAGGAGGAGGAGGTGGACGCGGCGATCAAGCTCGCTCTCGAGACCAACGACCGCCCCGTCGTCATCGACTTCGTCGTCAGCGCCGACTCCATGGTGTGGCCGATGGTTCCCCAGGGCGTGAGCAACAGCTACGTCCAGTACGCCCGCGAGCACGCGCCCGCTTTCGACGAGGAGGACTGACCATGTCGACTCACGTGCTGAGCCTCCTTGTGGAGAACACCCCCGGTCTGCTGACCCGCGTCGCAGGTCTGTTCGCGCGCCGCGGTTTCAACATCGACTCGCTCGCGGTGGGCGTGACCGAGGTGCCGGGCATCTCCCGCATCACCGTCGTCGTCGACCTCGAGGACCTGCCTCTCGAACAGGTGACCAAGCAGCTCAACAAGCTGATCAACGTCATCAAGATCGTGGAGCTCGACTTCCCGACCTCGGTGCAGCGCGAGCACATGCTCGTCAAGGTCCGCACCGACAACGCGAACCGGTCGAACGTCATCGAGGTCGCCAACCTGTTCCGCGCCTCGGTCGTGGACTATGCGTCCGACGCGCTGGTGATCGAGGTCACCGGTGATCGGGGCAAGGTCGACGCCATGCTCCGTGCCCTCGAGCCGTTCGGCATCAAGGAGATCGCGCAGTCGGGTCTCCTCGCCATCGGCCGCGGCGGCAAGAGCATCACCGAGCGCGTCCTGCGCGGCTGACCAGATTTCCTACACGTACACGAACACCAATCAAGGAGAAAACCAGTGAGCACCGAGATCTTCTACGACGCAGACGCCGATCTGTCGATCATCCAGGGCAAGAAGGTCGCCATCGTCGGCTACGGCTCGCAGGGTCACGCGCACGCGCAGAACCTTCGCGACTCCGGTGTCGAGGTCGCGATCGCGCTCAAGGAGGGCTCGAAGTCGGCGCCGAAGGCGGAGGAAGCCGGATTCGCGGTCAAGACCGTCGCTGAGGCGACTCAGTGGGCCGACCTCATCATGATCCTGGCGCCGGACCAGCACCAGCGCACGATCTACAGCGAGTCGATCGCCCCGAACCTCACCGAGGGCAAGACGCTCGCCTTCGCGCACGGCTTCAACATCCGCTTCGGCTACATCGACGCTCCCGAGGGCGTCGACGTCATCCTCGTCGCACCGAAGGCACCGGGCCACACCGTGCGTCGCGAGTTCGTCGCCGGTCGCGGCATCCCCGACATCATCGCCGTCGAGCGCGACGCGTCGGGCAACGCCTGGGCGACCGCGCTGTCGTACGCCAAGGCCATCGGCGGCACCCGCGCCGGCGTCATCAAGACGACCTTCACCGAAGAGACCGAGACCGACCTGTTCGGTGAGCAGGCCGTTCTGTGCGGTGGCGTCAGCCACCTCGTCCAGGCCGGCTTCGAGACGCTCACCGAGGCTGGCTACCAGCCGCAGATCGCCTATTTCGAGGTGCTGCACGAGCTGAAGCTCATCGTCGACCTGATGTGGGAGGGCGGCATCGCGAAGCAGCGCTGGTCGGTCTCCGACACCGCCGAGTACGGCGACTACGTGTCGGGCCCCCGCGTCGTGACCCCCGAGGTCAAGGAGTCGATGAAGGCGATCCTCGCCGACATCCAGAGCGGTGCGTTCGCGAAGCGCTTCATCGACGACCAGGACAACGGCGGCGAGGAGTTCCTCGCGCTGCGGGCCAAGGAGGAGACGCACCCCATCGAGGCCACCGGCAAGGAGCTGCGCTCGCTCTTCGCATGGAAGCAGCAGGACGAGGACTACGTCGACGGCAGCGCTGCGCGCTGACGCTGATTCGATCTTCGAAAGAACGGGCATCCCTCCGGGGGTGCCCGTTCTTCTGCGTCTGCACCGTTCACCTCGCTAGACATCGGATGTCTGTGCCAGGATGGAGGTATGCGACAGGAATGGTTTGATCACGTCCGCTTCGGCATGTTCGTGCACTTCGGCCTCTACAGCGGCGCCGCCCGGCATGAGTGGGTGCAGAACTACGAACGCCTGACCGACGAGGACTACCGCCCCTACTTCGAGCACTTCGATCCTGATCTGTTCGATGCTCGCGCCCTCGCGCGCACCGCGAAGGACACGGGGATGGGCTATGTCGTGCTGACCACCAAGCACCACGATGGATTCTGCCTGTGGGACTCTCAGCGCACCGACTTCACCTCCGTCGCGGCGACAGGGCGCGATCTGGTGCGCGAGTACGTCGACGCACTCCGCGCCGAGGGTCTCAAGGTGGGGCTCTACCACTCGGTGATCGACTGGCATCATCCCCACTTCACGATCGACTGGAACCACCCTCGTCGAGACGATGCCGACGCGCACGAACTGAACGTGGGCAGGGACATGGCGATCTACCGGGAGTACCTGCATGCTCAGGTGCGTGAACTGCTGACCGCCTACGGCGAGATCGACTACCTGTTCTTCGACTTCACCTACCCCGAGGCCAAGGACGGCTGGTCCGGCAAGGGGCCCGACGACTGGGATGCCCCCGGTCTGCTCGCACTGTGCCGCGAGCTCCAGCCGAACATGCTGGTGAACGACCGCCTCGGGATCCCCGCGGACTTCGTGACCCCCGAGCAGTATCAGCCCACCGCGCCGATCGTCCGAGACGGTGTCGCCCTGACGTGGGAGGCGTGCCAGACGCTCAACGGGTCGTGGGGGTATGACAGGGACAACACCGACCAGAAGTCGTCGACGATGCTGACGCAGATGCTGGTCGATTCGGTCTCGATGGGCGGCAACATGCTTCTCAACATCGGTCCGGACGGGCGCGGGGCCATCGCTCCGCGGGACGCCGCGACGCTCGGCGAGATCGGCGAATGGATGCGGCTGCACGGAGGTGCGGTGATCGGGGCGGGGCACGCCGAGTTCACGCCTCCTCGTGAAGGCGTGTACACCCGCAAGGGCGATCGTCTGTACCTGAGCCTGTTCTCCTGGCCGATGGGATTCGTCCACCTTCCGGATCTCGCCGGACGAGTGACATATGCGCGGCTGCTGCATGACGGGTCGTGGCTCAAGACGAGCGCATCCGACCCTGAGCAGCAGGCTGACCTGATGACCCCGGCAGGAGAGGCCGAGGGGACGCTCACCGTCCATCTGCCCGTCAGGCGCCCCGACGTGCTGCTGCCGGTGATCGAGCTGACGCTCTCGGCGTGAGGCGGGGAGTGGCGGCGGATCAGCCCGCCGCCACGTCCATGCCCTCGAGCGCGAGGCGGGCGGCGCCGTGCAGGATCGCATCCGCTCCCGTCGTCGCGGCCTCGATGCGCAGTCGCTGCGTCGCCAGGGGATGGCACGCCTCGTAGACGCGACTGCGGACTGCGGCGATGAACGGCTCGGAGGCGCTCATGCCCCCGGTCAGGAAGACCGCGTGCGGGTTGAAGAAGTTCACGACCCCCGACAGTGCCTGGCCGAGGTGCGTGCCCGCAGTCCGTACGAGCGAGGTCGCGAGCGGATCGGCATCTCTCGCCAGCGTCAGCACATCGGCGGTCGTGCGCACGGTGTCGTTGCCGCGCTCGCGCATCTGACGCACGAGGCTCGCGCCGCTGGCGACCGTCTCGAGGCATCCGGTGTTGCCGCACGAGCAGGGGATGTCACCGCTGCCGTCGATGCGGGTGTGCGTGATGTCGCCGGCAGCGCTCGTGGCGCCTCGGTGGATGTGCCCGTCGACGATCACCCCGCTGCCGATGGCAGTGCCCGCTTTCACCGTGATGCTGTGGTGCGTGTGGCCGAACTGCGCGCGGTGCTCGCCGAGCGCGGCGAGGTTCGCGTCGTTGTCGACCGTGACATGCGTTCCGAAGCGACCGGCCAGGTGCTCGCCGACCCGAAAGCCCGGCCAGCCGGGCATGCGAGAAGGCTGATCGACGGATCCGGTGAGCGTGTCCACAGGCCCGGGAAGGCTGACGCCGATCGCGTGGATCCGCGTGTCTGCGCCGAGGCGCTCGAAGACCTCGGCGATGCGCCCGAGGGTGGCCTCCGGGCCGTCGGTGAGATCGATCGCGATCGACTCGACGCCGAGCAGCGCGCCGCTCAGCGAGTGCCTTCCGATCCGAGCGTGCTGGCCGCCCAGGTCGGCGGACAGCACGATGCCGTCGCCGGCGATCTGCAGGACGCGTGGTCGTCTTCCCCCGCGTGAGGTGCCGTCGCCTGCCTCCTCCAGCACGCCCGCATCGAGGAGCGACTGCACCCTGAGCCCGACGGTCGACGCCGCGACGCCGAGCAGCGCGGCGATCTCGCTGCGGGAGTGCGCCTCCCCGCGCGCGACGAGATCGAGGATGCGTCGAGAGTGCTGATCCTCGACGGCGAGGGGCGAGGTGTCGGGCATGAGGCTCCTTCGTGATCGAAGCAAGGTCAGCGTAGCGGTCCAAGCCTGCGTTTCTGACTCGTTACGAATTATCAAGCTCCGATAAACATCGGATGTTCGGCTTGCAAGGGATTGTGAAGTGTGACAGCCTCACTTCATACGAAATCCTACTAGGTTGCTTCGATCCTCGAAATAACCTGATCCTTCCCGAGGAGGCATTCAATGAAGAAGTTGCGTGTGGGGGCAGCCATCGCTGTCGCCGGCGTCGCTGTGGCGATGACCGGCTGTGCGAGTGGAGACGCCGGCGGTTCGGCCGACGGTGACACGATCGTCGTCGACATGTGGGCCGGCAGCGAATCCGATGTGGACGCCTTGGAGGCGCAGGTCGCCTTCGCCCAGGAGCAGAACCCCGACATCAAGATCAAGCTGCAGACGTCGCCCTGGAGCGACTTCTTCACCAAGCTCACGACGAACATGGCGAGTGGCAACATGGCCTGTGTCACGGGCATGAGCGGAGCACAGCTCGGCGGTTACACCCAGGGCTTCCGAGAGCTGAGTGCGGATGACCTCGAGACGGCAGGCATCGACTGGTCGGAGTTCAACCCGAGCGCCGACGGCATCCTGAGCTTCGAGGGCAAGGTCTACGGCGTGCCCTTCGACGTCGCCACGATGCTCGTCTACTACAACCAGGACATGCTGACGTCAGCGGGCGCCGCCACCCCGGAGATCGGCTGGACGTTCGACGACTTCGACRAGATCGCGGCCGACGCCACCAAGGACGGCAAGTACGGGTTCGCCATGGGCATGGGCGGCTACCAGTGGATGTCGATGCCGATCGCCTACTCGGCGACGCAGCCCGCGTCGGAGGACGGCTCGCTTCACATCGACGAGAAGGCTTTCGTCGACGCGGCGTCCTGGTACGCCGGGCTCGTCGACGAGAAGAAGGTCGCCGCGCCCGTGGCGTCCGCCTCCGACACAGGCTGGGGTGAGAACCAGTACTCGGGCGGCAACGCGGCGATGGCCGTCGACGGCACCTGGAACGCGGTGACCTACTTGAACAACGAGTCCGGCTTCGCCGCCGGAATGGTTCCGCTGCCCGCGGGCGTCGACGGCAACCCGGGGCCGATCCTCGGCTCGGGCTACGGGATCTCCGCGAACTGCGAGAACCCCGAAGCCGCCCTTAAGGTGATGGGCTCGCTCCTCGGTGAGGATGCGCAGGACTACATCGCGTCGTCTGGTCGTTCGTACCCCGCTCGCATCTCGTCGCAGCCGCTGTACTTCGAGTCCATCGACGAGGAGTACCGCGGTCAGGTGCAGTCGGTGTTCGAGGCGGCCTTCGGCGACACCGTGCCGCTCTACATGACGCAGAACTGGCAGAAGCTCGACAGCTACATCCAGCCCAACCTCGTCAGCGTCTACAACGGCCAGATGACGATGGAAGAGCTGCTGTCGAACGCTCAGGCGCAGTTCGGCGAGTGAGTCGACTCCGCTCTCTGCTGCACTAATCAACGAAAGAAACTGAGATGACGATCACGACGAGACGTCGAGGATCGCTCGCCAAGGTCGAGGCCCGCCAGGCGCTGGGATTTGCCAGCCCAGCCCTGGTGGGGCTCGCCCTGTTCACGATCGTGCCCGTGGGGCTGTCGATCGTGATGAGCGTCTTCGATTGGCCGACCTTCGGCGAGCGGACCTTCAACGGTGCGGACAACTACATCAGGCTGTTCACCAGCAGCCCCGACTTCTGGCCGGCGCTGCGCAACTCGGCGGTGTACACGCTGCTCTACGTGCCGCTGAGCGTCGCTCTCTCGCTCGTGCTCGCCCTCGGCCTCGGTCCGCGCATCCGCGGACGCGGAGCCCTGCGTGTGCTCTTCTTCATCCCGGTCGTGACCCCGATGGTCGCGAACGTCCTGGTGTGGAAGATGATGCTGCAGCCCCAGGGCCTGTTCAACGGTCTCTCGGAGACCTGGTTCGGGATCCAGTTGCCCAACTTCCTCGCCGACCCCTCGTGGGCCATGATCATGGTCGTCGCGATGAGCGTCTGGCAGGGACTCGGGTACAACATGCTGATCTTCTCCGCCGCTCTCGAGCAGCTCCCCGAGAGTGTCCTCGAGGCGGCGAGCATCGACGGTGCGCAGGGGTTCCGCCGCGTCTGGAGCATCATCATCCCGATGATCTCGCCGGCGATCTTCTTCGCGACGATCATGACGATGATCACCTCCCTCCAGGTGTTCGTCCAGCCCCAGCTGCTCACCGGCGGCGGGCCAGGGAACGCCACCAAGCCGCTCGTCATGTTCATCTGGGAGCAGGGCTTCACGTTCGGCGACCTCGGCCTCGCCGCCGCGGCCGCCTGGATCCTCTTCGCGATCATCATCGCGATCACCGGCCTGCAGTTCGCCGCACAGAAGAAGTGGGTGCACTATGAGCACTGAAACCCTCATCACGCCCACCGCGGCCATGCGCACACCCCGAGAGCTGCGGCGCGCACGTGGTGCAGCGACGACGCCGGCGGCCCGTGTCCGCCTCGTCATCGCGCACGTGTGCATCTACATCGCCGCGCTGATCTTCGTCTCGCCCATCGTCTACGCGTTCTTCTCGGCGCTGAAACCGAACACCGAGATGTTCTCGATGCCGCCCACGCTCGTCGGCTCCGAGGTGCGGTGGAGCAACTTCGTGGACGTCTTCGCCTACGGCCCCTTCGTCACGTACATCGCGAACTCGTTCATCGTCGCGATCCTCGGAACTCTCGTGGTGCTGGTCGTCTCGACCACAGCCGGCTACGCGTTCGGGCGCCTCCGCTGGAAGGGCAGGGATGCCGTCTTCATCCTGTTCCTCGCGACTCTGATGGTTCCGGCCGAGGTGCTCGTCATCCCGATGTTCCAGGTGATGCAGTGGTTCGACTGGGTCGACACCTATCAGGCGCTCGTGCTGCCTTTCGCCTTCGGCGCCTTCGGAACCTTCCTGATGCGGCAGTTCTTCCGCGGCATCCCGTATGAGCTCGAAGAGGCCGCCCGCGTCGACGGCGCGGGTCCCGTGCGCACGTTCCTGCAGATCATCCTGCCCCTGTCGAAGTCGGCCGTCGCGGTGCTGGCGGTCTTCACCTTCCTGACGTTCTGGAACAGCTACCTGTGGCCGTTGATCGTCACAGTCGACTACGACGCGCACGGCACGCTTCCGGTCGGTCTCGCGAGCTTCGCGGGGCTCACCGGCACCCGGTGGGATCTGCAGATGGCAGCGGCGATCATCTCGATGATCCCGACGACTCTGCTCGTGATCGTGCTGCAGAAGCACCTGGTCAAGGGCATCGCGATGGCGGGGCTCGGCGGACGATGACGGTCACCGATCAGGAACAGATGGCGGTGACGCCGGGTGCACGACCGCCCGGGGCATCGCAGGGCATCGTCGGGATCGATATCGGAGGCACCAAGATCGCGGGTCTCCTCGTCGACGAATCGGGAACGATCGTCACGCGCGCCAGCGTCGCGGCGCCCGCGAGCGAGGGCGGCGACGCGATGGCCGATGCCGCGGCGACGCTCGTGCGTGATCTCGTCGCCCGCGCCTCGGCGCGGCTCGTCGCGGTCGGCGTGGGAGCGGCAGGGGTCGTCGATCATGCGACCGGCACCATCCGCGCGGCTTCGGCGACCTTCGTCGGGTGGGCGGGCTTCCCTCTGGCCGATGCGCTGTCCTCGCGGCTCTCGGTGCCCGTGAGCGTCGAGAACGACGTCAACGCCTTCCTCCTCGGCGAGGTGGCTGCCGATCGCCGTGCCGACGACGTGCTCGGCGTGATGCTGGGCACCGGAGTCGGCGGCGCCGTGATCATCGACGGACGGCTGCGGCATGGTCCGCACGGAGCAGCGGGTGAGATCGGCCACACCCCCGGGTACAGCGACCTCGTCTGCACCTGCGGCCAGGTCGGTCACCTCGAGACCCTGGCCTCCGGGACCTCGATCGCACGCCGATACTCCGAGCGCGTCGGAGATGCCGTCGAGGACGCGCGCACCGTCGCCGAGCGAGCACGCTCTGGTGACCCCATCGCCGTCGAGGTGTTCGCGTCGGCCGGCCGCGCGGTCGCATTGGCGTGCGCGAGCGCGGCGACCCTGCTCGATCTCCCTCGCGCCATTGTCGGCGGAGGAGTATCAGAGGCCTGGGATCTGCTGGCACCGGCGATCGAGCAGACTCTGCGGACGGATTCTCCCGTCTCCGGCCTGCCGCTCGTCATCGCACCGGCGCGGCTGGGTGCGGATGCCGTCGCGCTCGGCGCCATCGAAGCAGCGCGCCGGACGCTCGTGACGGCGGGAGAGAGATCATGACGAACGTGACAGAGGAGACAGCAGTGACCGCACGACCCGAGGCCAGCGAGATCTGGATGGGCGCGCTTCCTGACGTCGAGACGGGCGGGCTCGAGCGACCGAGGATCGGGATCGCCGGGATCTCGATCGAATCGAGCACGTTCTCGCCGCACATCTCCGGCGACGAGGCGTTCACGGTTCGCACGGGTGCGGAGCTGCGCGCCTACTATCCCTTCCTCGACGAGGGGCGTGAGCTCGCGGAGGCCGCGGACTGGGTGCCGCTGACCCACGGCCGATCGCTTCCCGGTGGTGCCGTGGATGCTGACACCTACCGCCGCATGAAGACGGCCATCGTCGATGGCATCCGCGCGCACGGGCCGTTCGACGGGTTCTTCTTCGACATCCACGGCGCCATGAGCGTCGTCGGCATGGACGACGCCGAGGGGGATCTCGCGCTCGCTGTGCGGGAGGCGCTCGGGGACGACACGCTGGTGTCGACGTCGATGGATCTGCACGGCAACGTCTCGGAGACGCTGCGCGACGCCGTGGACCTGCTCACCTGCTACCGCATGGCACCGCACGAGGACTGGCTGAACACCAAGGAACGAGCCGTGTGGAACCTCCTCGCCCGGCTGCGGGGGGAGTGCGGTGCCGATCCGCAGCGCCGGCGCCCATATACCGCGTGGGTACCAGTGCCGGTGCTGCTGCCGGGTGAGAAGACGAGCACCCGACTGGAACCCGCCAGGGGGATCTACGCCGAACTCCCGCTGATCGACGCACTTCCCGGTGTCGTCGACGCCTCGGTGTGGATCGGCTACGCCTGGGCGGATGAACCACGTTGCCAGGCGTACGTCGTGGTCACCGGTGACGATCGCGAGGTCATCACCCGCGAAGCGGAGCGCATCGCCCGGATGTTCTGGGAGGCACGCGAGGACTTCGTGTTCGTCGCCGAGACGGGGTCGCTCGAGGAGGCCCTCGCCAAGGCTCTCGCGCCGGATGCCGCGCGTCCGTACCTGATCTCCGACTCGGGAGACAACCCCACCGCCGGGGGCGCGGGCGATGTCACCTGGACTCTTGCGCACCTGCTCGACCGCCGCGAGCTGACGGACGGCTCGCACACCGCTCTGGTCGCCTCGGTGTTCGATGCCGACGCGGTCGCCCAGGCGGTCGCTGCGGGAGCCGGCGCCACGGTGTCGCTGTCGGCGGGAGCCCGAGTGGACGACGGCCCGCATGGGCCCGTCGAGATCACCGGCACCGTCTTCTCGATCACCGAGGGTGATCCGGACGCTGGCACGCAGGTCGTGATCGCCGTCGGGGGTCTGTATGCGATCATCACCGAGCGCCGCAAGCCCTTCCATCATCTGGCCGACTTCCGGATGCTGGGGCTGGAACCCACGACCGCCGACATGGTGGTCGTCAAGATCGGCTATCTGGAGCCCGAGCTGTACGACCTCGCTCGCGGCTGGACGCTCGCGCTCACGCCCGGTGGCGTCGACCAGGACCTTCTGCGGCTCGGTCATCATCGGCTGCAGCCGGGCGTGTACCCGTTCGACCCGTCCGGCACGCCGGACCTGACCGCCGTGGTCGGACGCCGCGGCGACCGTGAGGAGACCATCGCATGATGAACTTCGAGAAGCGCACGGGCCCCGACTTCGGCGCTGCGGCGCCTGTGTATCCGACGAACGGCGTGCCCGACTGGTACCGCGACGCGAAGCTGGGCTTCTTCGTGCACTGGGGTCTCTACTCGGTGCCGGCATGGGCGGTGCAGCACGGAGACGGCGTGAACATCCCCACGGAAGACGCCTACGCGTGGCACCAGTACGCCGAGTGGTACGGCAACACGGTGCGAATCGCGGGAAGCCCCACCTGGGAACGGCACCAGCGACTCTTCGGTCCCGGAACCTCGTACGAGGACCTCGCCGATCGATGGGATGCGTCGGCATTCGATGCGGACTCCTTCGTCGGAGAGCTCGTGGATGCGGGGGCTCGGTACATCGTGCCGACCACGAAGCACCACGAGGGGTTCTGCCTGTGGGGCACCGAGACGACAGGATTCAATGCGGTCGCCCGCGGGCCCCGTCGTGATCTGATCGCGGAGTTCCAGGCCGCGACCCGCAGGGCGGGAGCGAAGTTCGGCGTGTACTACTCGGGCGCGCTCGACTGGCATGTGAGCGATTTCCCGCCGATCGAGTCCGACACCGACCTGTTCCGCTACCGCCGCAACGATGAGCACTTCGCCCGCTACTCGGCGGCACAGCTCGACGAGCTGATCGAACGGTTCTCGCCCGACCTGCTCTGGAACGACATCGAGTGGCCGGACGGCGGGAAGGCCAGGGACGACTACGCGGTCGCCGCGCTGCTCCGGCGCTACTTCGATGCGGTGCCCGACGGCGTCGTGAACGATCGGTGGGGAGTGCCCTACCACGGCTTCCTTACCCGTGAATACACGGACATTCCCGAGATCATCCCTGAGCCGTGGGAGTCGACCCGCGGACTCGGCTACTCGTTCGGCTTCAACCAGGACGAGGACTCGCGCCACTCGCTGTCGGGCGCTGCGCTCATCAGACTCCTCGTCGACGTCGTCGCCAAGAACGGCAATCTCCTCATCAACGTCGGCCCTGCCGCAGACGGTTCCATCCCCGCCCTGCAGCGCAGTGCGATGCGCGAGCTCGGAGGGTGGCTCCGGGCGAACGGCGACGCGATCTACGGCACTCGCCCCTGGATCAGGATGGGGGAGTCGACCGGGTCTCCGCGTCGGTACACGCGCTCCGCAGCCGGAGTGCACATGCACGTGCTCGATCCCACGACGGGCACGGCCGAGCTGCCGGCGGAGTTCGACGAGAGCGCGCTGCGCTGGGTGGACGGCTCAGCGGTCGAATCCACGTCCGATGCGTCGGGCGTGCGCACAGCGATCATCCCCTCGGCGCTGCGCGCGGAGGCGGTCGCGGTGCTCACCGCTTCCGGAGTCTGACCGGCCCCGTAACCCGTTCGCGCGAAGGGGCCCGGTGCGCATCGCACCGAGCCCCTCTCGGCGTGCGGTCGTCCGTCACTCGGACGGTGCGTCCTCGATCACGGGCGGGGCGTCGTCGCCGTTGGTCCAGACAGGAGCCGGGAGAGCGGTGTCGACCGCGCCGGCCTGGATCTCGCGCAGCGCGTCTTCGATCTCGTCGGCGTTCTGAGGGACGGACAGTCCGCAGGCATTCAACTCGGACGCGAACTTCAGCGTGAGGCGGGATTTGCCAGCCTCCACGGCTTCTGCCGTGGTGCCGATGCGCTTCTCGCTGCCCGTCTGGATGTCCGACACGTCTTCGCAGACGTGGTAGACCGCGCCGCCGTCGACCCACACGACCTCGTCCTTGCCGAGGAGCTGGATCACGGCTGACTGGTCGGCGGTGTACTTCTCGACGGAGGGCGGGTTGAAGTCCACTCCGATCACCGTGGCGAGCAGAGCGAGGACCACTCCGACGATCCCGGCGGTGGTCTTCTGGCCCTTGCTCATGTCCTTATTGAGGAAGATGAGGATCACCAGGGGCAGGAACGCGACGATCGCGATGATCGCGCCGAGCTGGTTCTGCACGAAGAAGCGCACCGTCTCGGACCTGCGGGCGGGATCGAGACGGTTCGCCTTCTTCCACAGGATCGAACCGGTGATGGCAAGGGCTGCGATCACCACGAGCAGCACGAGGAGGGTGACGAACGCCCACTGCGGGAACACCACGGTGACGCCGCGGTCTTCGAGCAGGCCGGTGTCCGGATCGCGGACGAGGGCTCCGTCCTCGCCGACGTACTCGCGCTGGCGCAGGAGCCAGAAGATCGAGACGCCCTCGCCGATGATCGCGAGCGCCCACAGCACGGCGGCGATCCAGCGGAACGTGGTGGCCCTGGACTTGGCTGCGGCCGTCGGCTTCCACCCGGCTGCGGGTTCGTCGACGGAACCGCCAGAGGGGCTCTGGTCGGCGCTCTTGTTCTGCTCGGCCACGATCTTCCTTCCGGAAAGGGCCCCGGTGGCCCAGATGCCCCCGAGCATAGTGGACGACGTGTCCTACGCTGAGGACATGACTTCCGATTCCGACGACGCCCTGACCTGGGACGGTGACGACGGCGTCGCGCCGAAGACGCCCGCACCGAAGGGCTCTGACAGAGAGGCGTCCGCGCCCCATGGCGACGCCTCCGACGACGCAGCCCTGCCGGACGGGTGGAACGCCGTCGGCCGGGGCAGCGAGGCCGTCGGGCACGTCAATGCCGACGGCACGGTCACGATGCCCGATGAGCAGGAACCGGCGCATCTGAGCACGGCGATGCTCCTGACACTCGGGATCGTCGGCGGCGTCTATCTGCTGTACAGCATCGGCTGGGTCGTCGGCGGCCTCCGGCTCAAGCCGCTCGCCAATCTGATCGTGGCCGATGCCATGTACGTGCCGTGGTTCGTGCTCGCGGTGGCGGCACCCGCTCTGTGGTTCCTCGCGGTGTGGGTGCTCACCCGGGCCAAGGCGGCCTGGATCCGCATCGGGCTGCTCCTGCTCGGAGTGGTTCTTCTCGTGCCATGGCCCTTCGTGACGGTGGGGGTGATCGGATCATGACCGGGACGCAGTCGGCTTCTCCCGCAGCCTCCGGTTCTCCTCGGTGGCTGAGCGCGGTCGTTCTCGGCCTCGCAGGTCTCTTCTACGCCTACGCCATCTGGAATGCCGTCGCGCATGTGATCTCGATGGCGCAGAACGGCCTCACGGGGATCGGATGGGTGACGCTGCTCTTCGGCGTCGTCTTCCCCGCCATCGTGTTCGTCTTCGCGTATGCGATCGGACGACGCCGTCGCGCCGGCGAGCTCGCGCTGGTGCTGCTGGCCGGCCTCGGCATCGTGGCGGTGTTCTGGTTGAGCCTGATCGGATACAGCATCCTCAACATGTCGGATCTCGTGACGGCCGTGGTCTGATCCACGGCGTCACACGGCACGGAGCAGCAGGAGCGCTCGGGTACAGTTGAGGTGATCGCGCCCCCATGGTGTGCGGCGCATCGGCCCCCTGTCGCGCTGCCCCGAAGGATCCCTGTGCCGAAGCCCGTCGTGCTCATCGCCGAAGTTCTCTCTCCCGCCACGATCGAGGCCCTCGGCCCCGACTTCGACGTCCGCAACGTCGACGGCACTGACCGCGAGGCGCTCTTCGCCTCGCTCGCAGAGGCCGATGCGGTGCTGATCCGCTCGGCGACGCACATCGACGAAGAGGCGCTGACGCACGCGCCGAAGCTGAAGGTCGTCGCCCGCGCGGGCGTCGGACTCGACAACGTCGACATCAAGGCGGCCACCGCGGCCGGCGTCATGGTCGTCAACGCTCCGACGTCGAACATCATCTCGGCCGCCGAGCTCACGGTCGGACACATCCTCAGCCTCGCCCGTCGCATCCCCGCGGCCCATGCCTCCCTCGCCGCCGGCCAGTGGAAGCGCAGCTCGTTCACGGGCGCGGAACTCTTCGAGAAGACTGTCGGCATCGTCGGCCTCGGTCGCATCGGCGCTCTCGTCGCCGCCCGCCTCGCCGCGTTCGACATGCGCGTCGTCGCGTACGATCCCTACGTCACCTCGGCTCGTGCGCAGCAGCTCGGTGTGCAGCTCCTCTCGCTCGACGAGCTCGTCGCCGAGGCCGACTTCCTCACGATCCACATGCCCAAGACGCCCGAGACGACCGGCATGATCGGCGCCGAGCAGTTCAAGGCCATGAAGCCGACCGCCTTCGTCGTGAACGTCGCCCGCGGTGGCCTCATCGATGAGGAAGCGCTCCACGCCGCGCTCGTCGCCGGCGAGATCGCCGGCGCAGGACTCGACGTCTTCACCTCCGAGCCGCCCGCCGAGGGCGGAACCGCTCGTCCGCTGCTCGACCTCCCCAACGTCGTCGTGACCCCCCACCTCGGTGCCAGCACCGAGGAGGCGCAGGAGAAGGCCGGTGTCTCGGTCGCGCGCTCCGTGCGCCTCGCGCTCGGCGGCGACCTCGTCCCCGACGCGGTCAACGTCGCCGGGGGAGTCATCGACCCCTACGTGCGCCCCGGAATCTCGCTCGTCGAGAAGCTCGGCCAGATCTTCGCCGCCCTCGCGACGTCGCCTCTCACGAGCCTCGACGTCGAGGTCCACGGGGAGCTGAACGACTACGACGTCAGCGTGCTGAAGCTCGCGGCGCTCAAGGGCGTCTTCACCAACATCGTCAGCGAGACGGTCTCGTACGTCAACGCGCCGCTGCTCGCCGACCAGCGGGGCATCGCGGTTCGCCTTCTCGCGGACGACGTGAGCGACGAGTACCGCAACGTGATCACTCTGAGCGGCGCTCTCTCCGACGGCTCGCAGCTCTCGGTGTCGGGCACCCTCACCGGTCCGAAGCAGGCAGAGAAGCTGGTCGCCATCAACGACCACGCGCTCGAGCTGCCGATCGAGAAGCACCACGTCGTGATGCTCTACACCGACCGCCCCGGCATCGTCGCGGTCTACGGCCAGAAGTTCGGCGAGGCAGGCATCAACATCGCCGGCATGCAGATCTCGCGGCTCGGCGCCGGTGACCAGGCGCTCAGCGTGCTGACGCTGGACTCGCCGGTGTCCGACGACCTGCTTGAGGACCTGCGCACCGAGATCGACGCCGACCTGTTCCGTCAGATCGAGATCACCGACATCTGATCCAGACGCACGAAGAGAGCGGGAGGGGCGGCCGAGCGGCCGTCCCTCCCGCTCTGTCTCTCGCCCGTCTCAGGGAGCGGTGGTGCGGAGCACGAGGGCGATCAGATCGTCGAGCTCGCCGCGATGGGGGACGAGGTGCTCTTCGCCGTTCACGTCGAGTGAGTTGTTGAAGTAAAGTCCGTCGCTGAGCAGCATCACGAGGTTGAGGCTCGCCCGATCGCGCACGTGCGGACGGATCATGTCCTCCCAGCGGCGCCGCACTGTGCGCAGCGCCTCGCCCGCCGGCAGAGAGCCGCCCTGTGCCAGACGCGATGCGGCGATGAGCGCGCGATCCAAGGCGTCGTCCTCCATGACGGACGTGCGCACGTAGTACGCCACCGGACCCTCGTCTGCCGCGGCCATGCGCTCGAGGTCTGCCGTGGTGAGTGCGTCGAGACGATCGAGGAGTCCCGCCGCGAGGTCCTCTTTCGAACCGAAATGGTAGAGCAGCCCGCCCTTCGAGACGCCGGCGGCTTTCGCCGTCGCGTCGAGCGTCGCCGCTCGCTCGCCGTCATTGATGACGATCGACTCGAACGCGTCGAGCACGCGCTCGCGGGCCAGGGGAGGTCGGGGCATCGGGGTTCCTCTGTTCGTCTCTCATCACCGTAACGCCGACAGATGACGATTCTGTTACTATACCAGCTGGACGGTTTAGTTACGATGCCGTCGTGATCCTGAGAGGTGTTCCATGACCCGTACTGCGTCGATCCCGACGACAGAGACGGATGCTCCCCGCGTCGGAGCCCGTGGCTGGGCGGCGCTCGTCGTCCTCATGCTGCCGGTGCTCCTGGTGTCGGTGGACAACACGGTGCTGAGCTTCGCGCTCCCCGAGATATCCATCGCGCTCGCGCCCACCGGGGCGGAGCAGCTGTGGATCATCGACGTGTACCCGCTCGTGCTCGCGGGACTCCTGGTGACGATGGGAACCCTCGGCGACCGCTTCGGACGTCGCCGGATGCTGCTGATCGGTGCGTCCGGCTTCGCGGCCGTGTCGGCTCTCGCCGCCTTCGCCCCGACCGCCGGTCTGCTGATCGCCGCACGCGCGCTGCTCGGCTTGTTCGGCGCGATGCTCATGCCGTCGACGCTGTCGCTCCTGCGTTCGATCTTCCAGAACCGCGATCAGCGTCGCCTCGCGATCGCGGTGTGGGCGTCGGCCTTCTCCGCAGGTTCGGCGCTCGGTCCGATCGTGGGAGGGTTCCTGCTCGAGCACTTCGACTGGGGCTCGGTGTTCCTGATCGCCGTCCCCGTGCTCATCCCGCTGCTGATCGCGGCGCCGCTGCTCGTGCCCGAGAGTCGCGATCCGAATCCGGGACGCATCGACATCGTCAGCATCGTGCTCTCGATGGCCGCGATGATCCCCGTCGTCTATGCGATCAAGTCGCTCGCCGTCGACGGGCCGAGTCTCACCGCCGGCGCCTGGGCGCTGCTCGGCGTCGCCATGGGCTATCTCTTCGTGCGTCGCCAGCTCACCGCTGAAGTGCCCATGCTCGACATGGGCCTCTTCCGTCGGGGCTCGTTCTCGGGGGCGATCCTGGTCAACCTCCTCAGCGTGGTCGCGCTCGTGGGGTTCCTCTACTTCGTCTCGCAGCACCTGCAGCTCGTGCTCGGCCTCTCGCCGATGATGGCGGGCGCGGCACTCGTGCCCGGCATGCTCGCGATGATCGTGGCCGGACTCTCCGTGGTGCCGATCTCCCGCAGGGTGCCACCCCACATCCTGGTGCCGGTGGGACTCGTCTTCTCGGTCGCCGGCTATCTGCTCGTGGCGTTCACGACGTCCGATCACGGCATCGCGCCCCTCGTCATCGCGTTCGTGGTGCTCGGGATCGGCATCGGCGGTGCCGAGACGATCTCGAACGAGCTGATCCTCTCGAGCGCGCCGGCTGAGAAGGCCGGAGCCGCGAGCGCCGTGTCCGAGACGGCGTACGAACTCGGTGCGGTGCTCGGCACGGCAGTGCTCGGTGGCCTCATCACCGCGTTCTACCGGGGCGCGCTCCTGGTCCCGGAGGGCATTCCTGCCGAGGCCGCGCATGCGGCGACCGAGACCCTCGCGGGCGCCTACACCGCCGCGCAGGAGCTTCCTGCGCAGCTCGGAGACGCGCTGTGGGACGCGGCATCGGCGGCATTCGGTTCGGGCGTCATGGTCACCTCGCTGATCGGCGCAGGGCTGGTCGTTCTCGCCGGAGTGATCGCGGCCGTCACACTGCGCAGGGCCCCCTCGCACTGACCAGTACGCTGGGAGAACCGGCCCGCTCGGCATCCGCCCGAGCGCTGGCCGGTTCATCCCGATGCAAGGAGTGTCATGTCGCGTGTCGTGAAGCTGGCCGTCATCCCCGGTGACGGAATCGGCCCAGAGGTCGTCGCCGAGGCGGAGAAGGTCCTCGATGCGGTCACCGCCTCCAGCGGAGTGACGTTCGACAAGACCCGCTTCTCGCTCGGCGCCGCTCGTTTCCTCGAGACCGGCGACACGCTGACGGACGACGACCTGCAGGCGATCGCGGCTCACGACGCGATCCTGCTGGGTGCCGTCGGCGGCACGCCGGGCGACCCCCGGCTCAAGGATGCGAACATCGAGCGCGGGCTGCTCCTGAAGCTGCGTTTCACGCTCGACCACTACGTGAACCTGCGCCCGTCGAAGCTGTTCGCGGGTGCTCCGGGACCGCTCGCGAACCCGGGCGCCATCGACTTCGTCGTCGTGCGTGAGGGCACCGAGGGTCCGTACGTCGGCAACGGGGGCGCGATCCGCAAGGGCACCCCTCAGGAGGTCGCCAACGAGACCTCGGTGAACACGGCGTTCGGCGTCGAGCGCGTCGTGAGGTACGCCTTCGACCTCGCCGAGCGGCGCGGCAAGAAGGTCACACTCGTTCACAAGACCAACGTGCTCGTGCACGCCGGTGCCATCTGGCAGCGTGTCGTGAACGAGGTCGCTGCGGAGCATCCCCAGGTGACGGTCGACTACCTGCACGTCGACGCAGCGACGATCTTCCTCGTGACCGACCCCGCGCGCTTCGACGTGATCGTCACCGACAACCTGTTCGGCGACATCCTCACCGACCTCGCCGGCGCGGTCACCGGAGGCATCGGACTGGCCGCCTCGGGCAACATCAACCCCGATGGCGCGTTCCCGTCGATGTTCGAGCCGGTCCACGGATCCGCCCCCGACATCGCCGGCCAGCAGAAGGCCGACCCCACGGCGGCGATCCTCTCGGTGGCGCTGCTGCTCGACCACCTCGGGCTCGGCGCGGAGGCCGCTCGCGTGAGTGCCGCCGTGGAGTCCGACATCGCGTCCCGCACGGGGGCGCGCAGCACGGCGGAGATCGGCTCCGCGATCACTGCTCTGCTCTGAACGACAGGCGTAGGCTGAGACGGCGCGAGGATGCGCGCCACACGAGGAATGGATGACGAGATGACGACCATCGATGCCGAGACCACCGTGGCTCCACTGGAGTTCGCTGTGACCAAGAACCTGGCCGCCGCGACGGCCGGTCGTGTCGCCGAGGTTCATGAGAACCCCGGCTTCGGCGTGGTCTTCACCGATCACATGGTCGACATCTGCTGGTCGGCGAAGGGCGGATGGCACCGCCCGCGCGTGCAGCCGTACGGACCGATCCCGCTCGACCCCGCCGCCTCCGTGCTGCACTATGCGCAGGAGATCTTCGAGGGCATCAAGGCCTACCGTCACGCAGACGGGTCGATCCACACCTTCCGCCCCGACCGCAACGCCGCACGACTCCAGGCCAGCGCCCGTCGCCTCGCGCTGCCGGAGCTGCCCACCGAGTACTTCATCCAGTCGCTTCGCGAGATCATCGCGGTCGACGGGCGGTGGGTGCCGTCCGGCGCCGACCAGAGCCTCTACCTGCGCCCGTTCATGTTCGCCAAAGAGGCGTTCCTCGGTGTCCGAGCCGCGCAGAAGGTCGCCTACTACGTGATCGCAAGCCCGGCCGGCGCATATTTCAGCGGCGGCGTGAAGCCCGTGCGCATCTGGCTCTCCGAGGACTACGCACGCGCCGGCAAGGGGGGCACGGGCAAGGCCAAGACGGGCGGCAACTACGCGTCGAGCCTGCTCGCACAGAGCGAGGCCTCGTCGAAGGGATGCGACCAGGTCGTGTTCCTCGATGAGCAGCGCAACGTCGAGGAGCTCGGCGGGATGAACGTCGTGTTCGTGTTCAAGGACGGCCGCGTCGTCACGCCCGAGTCCGACAGCATCCTCGAGGGGATCACGCGCGACTCGCTGCTCCAGCTCGCCGAGGATCGCGGCTACACGGTCGAGAAGCGGCCGATCTCGATCGACGAGTGGCGCGAGGGCGTGGCTTCCGGCGACATCGTCGAGGTGTTCGCCTGCGGCACGGCCGCAGTCGTGACGCCGATCGGCGCACTCGTCGGCGAAGGCTTCGATGAGCCGCAGCCGCTCGGTGAACTCGCGCTGTCGCTCCGCGAAGAACTCACCGACATCCAGTACGGCCGCCGCGAAGACAAGCACGGCTGGCTCCTGCGCCTCGACGCCTGATCTTCGCAGGAACTCCCCGAGACCCCGCTGCGCGACCTGCGCAGCGGGGTCTCGTCGTCCGGCGCTCTGGATAGGCTGGTGGCATGAAGATCGCCCGATTCAGCCATGACGACGCCATCCTCTTCGGGATCGTCGACGACACCGACCTGGTCGTCCTCGCGGGCGATCCGCTCTTCGCCGGGTACGAACCCACCGGAGACCGAGTCCCGATCGCGGACGCGGTGATCCTGGCGCCGGTCATCCCTCGATCCAAGATCGTGTGCGTCGGCAAGAACTACCACGACCACGCCGCTGAGATGGGGGGAGTCGCCCCCGAGGAGCCGCTGCTGTTCCTCAAGCCCAACACCGCCGTCATCGGCCCGGGCGACGCGATCGTGCGCCCGTCGATCTCAGAGCAGACCGAATACGAGGGCGAGCTGGCCGTCGTGATCGGACGGGTCGCGAAGAACGTGAAGGCGGCGGATGCCCTCGACCACGTGCTCGGCTACACGATCGCCAACGATGTCACGGCGCGCGACCTCCAGCGCAAGGACGGCCAGTGGGCTCGGGCCAAGGGCTTCGACACGTTCTGCCCTCTCGGTCCGACCATCAGCACGGAGTTCGATCCGTCGGCGGCGACGATCGAGACCCGGGTCAACGGCGAGGTCCGTCAGAAGGCACCCCTGACCGACATGATCCACTCCGTCGAGGCGATCATCGAGCATGCATCCGAGGCCTTCACCCTGCTGCCGGGTGACGTCATCCTGACCGGCACGCCGGCTGGTGTGGGGGAGTTCGTCGCCGGCGACACCGTCGAGGTCGAGATCACCGGTCTGGGTATTCTGCGCAACACCGTGCGCGACGCCGTGCGCCCATCATGACCGTGGTCGCCCTGACGGCGGCTCAGCAGGCAGCGGTCCAGCGGAGAACCGTGCTGGTTCTCTCGTCTGGCCAGGTGCTCGGCGGCATCGCGTTCGGGGCGACCGTGTCGCTCGGCGCGCTGCTCGCCGCCGACATCTCCGGCAGCGACGCCTTGTCGGGACTCGCGACCGCATCGGTCACGCTGGGCGCCGCAGTGTGCGCGATCCCTCTCGCTCGCCTCGCCGCCAGGGTGGGGCGTCGCCGTGCACTGACGCTCGGCAATCTGTTCGCGCTCGTGGGGATCGCCGTCGTGATCCTCGCGGCGTCGCTGCGGGTGTTCCCGCTGCTGCTGGTCGGCATCCTCATGATCGGCGCCGGGAACGCGGGCAATCTGCAGTCGCGATTCGCCGCCACCGACCTCGCCGCGCCGCAGCACCGAGGGCGGGACCTCTCGATCGTCGTGTGGGCGACCACCATCGGCGGGGTCGCGGGCCCCCTGCTGCTCGGACCGGGTGAGGTCGTGGGCGCCGCGATCGGCATGCCGCCTCAGACCGGTTCCTACGTCTTCTCGTTCGTCGCTCAATGCGCGGCTCTCATCCTGTATCTCGTGGCGCTGCGGCCAGATCCTCTTCTGGCCGCGCAGAGGCTCGCGTCAGCCGCTGCTGCGGGGGCTACAGGCAAGGCGTTCGCAGACAGGCCGGTGGTGGCTCGCTACGCGATGTTCGCGGTCGCCGGTTCGCACGTCGTGATGGCGTCCGTGATGGCGATGACTCCTGTGCATCTCGCGCACATGGCGCACGGCGCGCACGGAATGGCGCCCACACCGGCCGATGTCTCGGCTCTCGTCGGCATCACGATCGCCCTGCACGTCGGCGGCATGTATGCGCTGTCGCCGCTCTTCGGCATCCTCGCCGACCGGTGGGGGCGGCTGCGTGTGGTCCTGCTGGGGCAGGTGCTCCTCGGGGCGGCCCTGGCGTTCGCCGTGTTCGCGAATGATCGGGAGTGGGGCGTGATCGTGGCTCTGATCCTGTTGGGGCTCGGATGGAGCGCGGCGACCGTCGCGGGGGCCGCGCTGCTGACCGAGTCGAGCGCCCCCGAGATCCGCACACGCAGGCAGGGTCGCAGCGATTCGCTCATGAGCCTCTCGGCAGCTGCCGGCGCGGTGCTCGCGGGCGTGGTGCTCTCGAACTTCGACTATGCCGGACTGGGCATCGCCGCGTCTGTCATCGTCGTCGCCATCGTCGCGCTCTCTCCTCTCGGGCGTCCGAGGCGATGAAGGACTGGGCGGGCACGGGGCGGGCATACGCCGATTCCTATGCCTCGCTGTGCGTCGGCACGGCGGGGACTCTGCTCGGGCGGCTCGGAGACCCTGCGGGTCGCTCGCTGCTCGATGTCGGTTCCGGAACCGGTCTCCTCACGGCCGCATTCACGGATGCCGGATGGGATACGACAGGGTGCGAGCCCGAGCCGACGATGCGGGAGGTCGCGCTGCGGCAGCACCCGGCGATGCGGGTGCGCGACGGAGCGCTGCCGTCGCTGCCGTTCGAGGACGCGGAGTTCGATGCGGTCGTGGCGAACTTCGTGTTGAACCACGTCGCCGACCCCCGCGCATCGGCCGGAGAGCTTCTCCGCGTCTCTGCCGGCCGCGTGGCGGCCACGATCTGGACGAACTCGCCGACCTGGCTCTGGCGAGAGGTGTGCCAGCGCGCGGCGCTCGTCCCGACCGAGGGCGAGCGGCTTCCGCCGGAGAAGGACTTCGAGCGGACCGTCGACGGCTTCGCGAGGATGCTCGACGATGCGGGCTGGATGCGCCCGCGGGTGTCGGAGATCACCTGGACGTGGTCGGCGGATGCGACTGCGCTGTGGGTGTCAGCCGAAGCAGGCGTCGGGGGAGCGGGCCAGTTCTACCGAGCGCTCGACGACACCGGTCGGCGCTCGTTCCGTGCTGCCTTCGAGTCGGTGTGCGCCGAGCGATCGATCGCCGGCCGCCTGCCGCTGGTGCATTCTGCCGCGGTTGCCGTGGCGTCGCGCGGCTGAGGCCGCCCTCGGCCGGAGTGCCCCGCGGTCGCTCGGTGCCGCGACCGCCCGTGTCGGTGCGGCACCGAGGACCACCTGCATCGCGGCGATCAGGTGTACCAGGTCGGCTCAGGCACCTCGTTGCGCAGCACGTAGTCGCCGACCTCCCGCTTCTTGTACGCGATCGGGTCGTGCAGGCTGTGCGTGCGCAGGTTGCGCCAGAAGATGTCGAGGCCGACAGAGTTGGCCGACGCTCTGGCACCGGTGAGCTCGTAGATCTTCGTGGCGACCTCCAGGCCGTCGTCGACGATGCGCAGCTTCCCCGCTGCGATGCGCACGGCGATCTCGCCGCGTCGGCGTGCAGTGAGGTCTTCTCGTGGAGCATGCAGCACCGCGCTGATCTCGGAGCCCACGGCATCCAGCAGCGCCTCATCCGCCCACAGCTTCGAGGCCAGTTCGCCGTAGCCCTCGAGCAGGTACCACTCGTCCGTCGCGTGCTGCTTGTCGTCGCCGCCGTACGGCCACGGTCGAGTGGTCGATCGGGTGTAGGCGGATGCCGTCTCGAGTGCACCCTGTGCGATGCCGAGGTAGAAGTTCGCGAACACGAGCTGGATGGTCGGCACGTTCAGCGTGTTGTAGGTCAGAGGCTGGAACACCCGGTCGACGAAACCGGCTGCCGCTGCCCAGGGGACGCGCACGTCGCGGATCTCGACGGACCCTGATTCGGTGAGCCGCTGGCCCAGGTTGTCCCAGTCGTTCCCGAAGACGATTCCCTCCTGCGCCGTGAGCACGATCGCGAAGATGTGCGTCTCGGTGCCTTCGAGGACCCCTTCGAGGACCGTCAGGTCCGAGATCCGACCACCGGTGGAGAAGGACTTCCGGCCGGAGAACACGAGGTCGTCGCCGTCTTCGCGGATCCCCAGATCGGAGTCGCGCGGGTTCACCGCGCCGCCGAAGACGTAGTCGTTCGCGGTGTACAGCTCCTCGATCGCGGCGATCTGCTCGTCGGTTCCGACGAGACGCGCCGCCCATGCCCAGAGGTAGTGGTACCCGAGGACCTGCCCGATCGAGCCGTCGCCGCGGGCCACCGCTCTGATCACCCGGTACGCGGTCTCCCAGCTCTCGCCCGCGCCGCCATGGACGCGCGGGCCGAGCAGAGTGACCAGACCCGAGTCCTTGAGCAGCTGCACCTCTGCACGAGGTGTCGCGTTCGCGCGGTCCCTCTCGACGGCGTCCACCGCGAGGATGTCCGCAACCTCCTCGGCGCGCTCGATCCATTCGAGGCTGGTCTGAGGTCTCGGTGCGCTCAGCCAGCGATCGCTGAGGCCTGTCGTCACTGCATCCGTGATTGTCACGTCGTCACCCTTCCGATTGGTCGATGCGGCAACGATAGGAGCGCGACGTGGTCGCATGCGGGTTGTTACCCACGGTGAGTGACTGTTACCCACGGTGACCCCTCTCACCGGCCCCGATCGTGGGCGGATCGGGGAGGTCGAGACGCCGCCCGGCAACTAGAATCGAGGGGATATGGCTACCCCGCACCCCCTCACCACGACCGCCAGTGGCGCCGACGTCCGCGTCCGCTTCTGCCCCTCTCCGACCGGACTGCCGCACGTCGGCATGGTCCGCACGGCCCTCTTCAACTGGGCGTACGCCCGCCACAACGGCGGCAAGATGGTGTTCCGCATCGAGGACACCGACGCCGCCCGAGACAGCGAGGAGAGCTTCCGGCAGCTGGTCGACGCTCTGACCTGGCTGAAGATCGACTGGGATGAGGGTGTCGAGGTCGGTGGACCCCACGCTCCCTACCGTCAGTCCGAGCGCCACGACATCTATCGCGGCGTGATCGACAAGCTCCTCGCATCCGGCGCTCTGTATGAGAGCTTCTCGACCGCGGAGGAGATCGACGCTCGCAACGAGGCTGCCGGGCGGGCGAAGCAGCTCGGGTACGACAACCATGACCGCGACCTCACGGCGGAGCAGAAGGACGCCTTCCGGGCCGAAGGGCGTCAGCCCGCACTCCGCCTGCGTGTGCCGGACGAGGACCTCACCTACGTCGACCTGATCCGGGGCGAGGTGACATTCCCCGCAGGATCCTTCCCGGACTTCGTGGTGGTGCGTCCGAACGGCATCCCGCTGTACACCTTCGTGAACCCGGTCGACGACGCGCTGATGGGCATCACGCACGTCCTGCGCGGCGAAGACCTGATGCCCTCGACGGCTCGCCAGCTGGCGCTCTACGCGGCGCTCATCGATGCGGAGGTCACCACCTTCGTGCCCCGCTTCGCCCACATGCCTCTGGTGCTCGGCGAGACCGGCAACAAGAAGCTCTCCAAGCGCGACCCGCAGGCCGATCTGTTCCTGCATCGGGATCGCGGCTTCATCCACGAGGGACTGCTGAACTACCTCGCGCTCCTCGGCTGGTCGATCGGTCACGACCGCGACGTGTTCTCGCTCGAGGAGTTCACCGATGCGTTCGACATCGTCGACGTGAATCCGAACCCGGCACGCTTCGACCAGAAGAAGGCCGAGTCGATCAACGGCGACCACATCCGCAAGCTCGACGAGAAGGACTTCGCCGAGAGGACGATCCCCTACCTCGCGGCCGCCGGCCTCTTCGATGAGCCGACGCACGAGCAGCTCGTGCTCGCCTTCCGCGTCGCACCGCTCGTGCAGGAGCGCGTGCAGTTGCTCGGCGATGTGCCCGGCATGGTGGGGTTCCTGTTCACCGACGACGTCTCGTATGATGCCGACGCGCTCAAGGGGCTGCCCGCGAACGCCGCCGAGGTCCTCGACGCCTGCGTCGTCGCCCTCGAGCCGGTGACCGAGTTCACTCCAGAGAAGATCCAGGAGGCTCTCGCGGAGGCGCTCGTCGAGAAGCTCGAGCTCAAGCCCCGCATCGCCTACGGCCCTCCGCGCGTCGCGATCACCGGTCGTCGGATCTCGCCGCCGCTGTTCGAGTCCATGGAGCTCCTGGGCAAGGACGAGTCGCTGCGGCGCCTCCGGTCTCTGTCGGCGTTCCTCGCGAACTGACGAGGCAGGCGGGCGGGGGAGCATCGCTTCGATGAGCTCCTGCCCGCTGCCGAGGTCACGCACCCGCAGCGATCACCGGGCGACGCGCCCGGACGGACCGAGGCGTTTTGGCATTAGGGCCACGGCTCGGGTAAGCTTGACTCTCGGTGCGAGACTCCGGTTTCGCCCTTGGGGTATGGTGTAATTGGCAACACGGCGGTTTCTGGTTCCGTTGTTCTTGGTTCGAGTCCAGGTACCCCAGCAAGACGAAAACCCCCGCTCAGGCGGGGGTTTTGTCGTTTCCGGTCCAGTGTCTCACTCGCACTCTCCGATGAATCCGAGGTAGCACACCGCCTCGTGGGTGACGGCGGGCTCGTAGTCGTCGTTCGAGACCTGGCGGGTGTCGATCTCAGGCGTCTGATGCAGGCTCCCGTAGCTGCCGAGCGTCGCGACGTAATAGCCCTCGCCGTCCTGCGCCTTCATCTCGTCTATCGCGGAGCTGTACTCGGTGCACAGAAGGGCCGCGGTCTCGGTGAGCTCGACATCGACGCAGGCGGCCGTATAGGTCGCGACCATCAGGTTCGTGCAGTCGGTCCAATCCTGGTTCACCGAGCACGGGTTGACGTCGTCCATCGTGACGTCGACGCGGCCGGTCTCGTACTCCTCGCTGTGGAAGGTCTCGGGCTGCTCAGGAACATCGGTCTTGGTCCAATGGCGTGCTGTGGCGAAGGCGAAGATCACGACGATGGCGGCGATCACCAGCAGGGCGCCGAGGATCGACAGAGTCACCCACAGTCCGACCCTCTTCTTCTTGCCGGGTCGGCCGTCGGGAACGGGCGCGTATCCCGGATAGGCGGGAGAACCGACGGAGACGTCGCCCTGCGAGGGGTAGCCGGGAGCCGCGGTGTAGGCAGGCTGTGGCGCGTCGTAGGCGGGTGGCGGTGTATCGAACGCGGGCGGTGGCGCGTCGTAGGCGGGTGGCGGTGTATCGAACGCGGGCGGTGGCGCGTCGTAGGCGGGCGGCGGTGCATCGAACGCGGGGCCCGTTGGTGGCGGGGGAGACGTCGGCTGGGTCGAGAGCCAGTACGCGTACCAGCTCTGAGCGGAGGCCGGATCATCGGCGACCTGCTGCGCTTCGAGGTCGGTGAGCTGCACCCCCAGGCCGGCCCGCAGA
Source organism: Microbacterium sp. LjRoot205 (assembly GCF_056175745.1). NCBI lineage: Bacteria > Bacillati > Actinomycetota > Actinomycetes > Micrococcales > Microbacteriaceae > Microbacterium > Microbacterium sp. LjRoot205. The sequence continues at coordinate 98,259 of NZ_JBGFFH010000006.1, forward strand.
TCTGCACTGGTCAGGGATGTGCGGAATTCCTCGAAAGACATGGCCATAGTGAAGAGGATGGCAGACCTCGGTGTGCCCCGACAATCGGATCCCTGGGCAGCGGCCGCACCCTCCCGGCATCGCCTGAAGGAGCCTGCGTCGCCTAGCAGGTCGCCCGTGCGTCGCGCCATGCCCTTCACGCCTCGCTCTTCGTCGGCGATCGTGAGCGGGAAACACCCGATGCCCGACGAGGCATGACCGAGAGGACGAGAATGGCGCTCACGAGAGTCGTTCCGGGCGAGACACCAGGAATCCGCCGTGTGCGATCCGGGTCGGGGTTCCGATACGTCGACGCGGGCAACACCCCCGTCGTCGAGGCCGACAGGGAGCGCATCCGCGACCTCGCGATACCCCCGGCGTGGAAGGACGTGTGGATCGCCGCCGATCCGCTCGCTCATATCCAGGCGGTCGGCACCGACGATGCGGGACGACGTCAGTACCTCTACCACCCGCTCTGGCGCACGGGGAGGGATCAGCGCAAGTTCGCGCGGGCGCTCAAGCTCGCCGCGGCGCTGCCTGCGGCCAGGGCCAAGGTCACGCGCGCCATCGGCGAGCCGGGGCTGACACGAGAGCGAGCACTCGCGGTCTCCTTCCGGCTTCTCGATGACGCCGCGCTGCGCATCGGCTCCGAGCGCTACCTCGTGAAGCACGGCAGTCGGGGGCTGAGCACCCTCCGGCGACGGGACGTGCGCATCGACGGCAGCGACGTGTCCCTGAGCTTCCCCGCGAAGAGCAAGCAGCTCGCCGCGATCGAGATCTCCGACGCCGCCCTCGCCGAGGCGCTGTCGGAGTTCGCCGTCGGCTCGCCGCGGGCCCCGCTGCTCGCGTACCGCAAGGGTCGCCGCCGCGTCCGACTCACGTCGACCGAGGTCAACGACTATCTCCGGCAGGTGGCCGGGGCATCGTTCACTGCGAAGGACTTCCGCACGCTGCACGGCACGATCCTCGCGGCTGACGCCCTCGCGCGGATCGGCCGACTCGAGACGAAGAACGAGCGGCGGCGTGCCGAGCGCCTCGCCGTGCAGGCGACGGCGTCAGCGCTCGGCAACACCCTCGCGGTGGCCAGGGGGAGCTACATCGATCCACGCGTGTTCCGGCTCTACGCGCGCGGTCGCACTCTCGATCTCACGGTGTCGCCTGAGACGGCGATCCGCAAGCTCCTCGGGCGCTGAGGGAATTCAGCTCTCTCGCGGGTAGGTGTAGAACCCCTCGCYCGTCGCCACGCCCAGCTTGCCCTTGTCGATGTACTGCTCTTTGAGCAGCTCGGCGAAGCGCTGCTGCTTCTCGCCTCCCATGCGGGAGATGTTGTATGCCGTGGTCAGTCCGACGATGTCGTAGATCTCGAACGGGCCGGCCGGGGAGCCCGTGCCGATCCGCCACGTCGCATCGATCGCCTCGGGTTCGGCGATCCCGTCGACGAGCAGCTCGGCTCCGGCCTGGAGGAAGGGCACGAGCAGCGAGTTCAGCAGGTATCCGGCCTTCTCCTTCTTGATCTGGATCGGGACCATGCCGATCCGGGTGGCGAATTCCACCACGGCGTCGTAGACCGCCGGGTCGGTGGCCGGTGTGCCCATGACCTCCGCGGTGTTGTGCGACCAGATCTCGTTCGCGAAGTGCAGGGCGAGGAAACGGTCGGGGCGCCCCGTCGACTCTGCGAGCGCACTGGGGAGCAGAGTCGACGAGTTCGTCGCGAAGATGGTCGTCGCCGGCGCGGCGTCGGCGAGAGTCCGGTAGATGCCCTGCTTGAGCTCGAGGTTCTCCGGCACGGCCTCGATGATGAGGTCGGCAGAGGCTGCGGCTTCCGCGAGGTCGGACGTGAGCCGGATGCGGCCGATCGCCGCCTGGGCGGCGCCGTCTGCGGCGTTCTCGACACCGTCGGCGACGTAACGCGCGGCGAGACCCTCGAACCGCTCGGCCGCGCGGTCGAGCGCAGGCTGATCGATGTCGTAGGCGACGACGTCGAAACCGTGGAAGGCGGTCTGGAACGCGATCTGCGATCCGAGCACGCCGGTGCCGAGAACAGTGATGTTCTTCATTTTCTCTTCTTCCTCTGATGGCCTTGTGGGCCGTGGTCAAGCGGGTTCGTGGCCTCTGTCGAAACGCCGGAGGTCCTGCGCGAAGCGATGCACCTCGGCATCCGTCCACTGAGCGAGATGCACGTCGATCACGCCCTGCAGCGATCGCAGCGTGTTGCGGAAGGCTTCTTCGCCCTCGGCGGTCAGCTCGAGCGGACGGCCGCGCCCGGAGACCGACGGCGTCTCCTGCACGAGGCCGAGAGAGACGAGCGTCGAGAGCTGACGCGACACGGTCGATCGGTTGAGGCGGAACATGCGGGCGATGTCCGTCGAACGGATCCCCGGCTCGTCGGCGATCGCCATGACGATGGACTGATCGGTGATCGACAGCCTCGGTTCTTCCGCGCGTGCGTCGATGAGACCTCGACGCGTGATGGCGACAAGGGAACGAAGCACGTCGGCGCTGTCACCGCGACGTCCGCCGGAGTCTTCCTGCTGTTGCATAATGCAACTCTACGCCGTTCTGTTGCGTGATGCAACGCAAGGGGTCCGCCGCTGAGCATGTCAGATGGAAGGATGGAGGCATGGACACAGCCAACCTCTCGCGAGAGGAGACCGCGGCGCGATCCGCCGCCGTCTCCGTGTGCAGCATCCGCGTCGAACTCGACCTCACGGGTGCACCCGAGCGGGCGCGCAGCGGGTTCTCCACGACCACCACGCTGGAGTTCACCACGACGGCGCGCTCGACCTGGTTGGACTTCATCGGGGAGAGCGTCGAACGAGTCGTCGTGAACGGCGTCGAGCGCGACGTGATCTACGACGGTGCGCGCATCGAGCTGCACGACCTCGCCGACACGAACGTGGTGCGTGTCGAGGCGGTCGGAAGCTACAGCCGGTCCGGCGAGGGGCTGCACCGGTTCCACGACCCCGTCGACGATCGCACCTACCTCTACACGCAATACGAACCGGCCGACTCGCGGCGGGTGATGGCGTGTTTCGAGCAGCCGGACATCAAGGCGCCGTATACCTTCGTGATCGATGCTCCTGCAGGCTGGGAGGTGCTCTCGAACCAGGTCGCGGCGACGGTCGACGCCGGAGTCGGGGTGCAGCGTGTCGAGTTCGCCCCGACGCTCCCGATCTCGAGCTACATCACCTCGGTCGCGGCCGGGCCGTATGCCCGTGTCGACGGCGAATGGGCGCGCGATGATCAGCGCGTCGCACTCGGTGTGTTCGCGCGGCAGTCGCTCGCGCAGTATCTGGAGTCCGAGGAGATCCTCGAGATCACGCGCCAGGGTCTGGACTTCTTCACCGATGCCTTCGCCTACCCCTATCCCTGGGGCAAGTACGACCAGATCTTCGTTCCCGAGTACAACCTCGGTGCGATGGAGAACCCGGGACTCGTGACGTTCACCGAGTCCTATCTCTCGCGGGGTGCGGCCACCGACGCGCAGCGTGCCGCACGCGCGAACACGATCCTGCACGAGATGGCGCACATGTGGTTCGGCGACCTCGTGACCATGAAGTGGTGGGACGACCTGTGGCTCAAGGAGTCCTTCGCGGACTACATGGGCTCGCACGCATCAGCGGTGGCGACGCGCTTCCATGACGCGTGGGTCAAGTTCGCCGCCAACCGCAAGGCATGGGCGTACCAGCAGGACCAGCTGCCGACCACCCACCCGATCGTCGCCGACATCACCGACCTCGAGGCCGCGAAGCTCAACTTCGACGGCATCACCTATGCCAAGGGCGCCGCGGTGCTGAAGCAGCTCGTGGCCTTCGTCGGCGATGAGGCGTTCTTCGAGGGGGCCCGCAGATACTTCGCGGCCAACGCGTTCGGCAACACGACTCTCGACGACTTCCTCGTGCAGCTGAGCGCGGTCTCCGGCCGCGACATGACCGAATGGTCGCAGGCATGGCTGCAGACGACGGGGGTGTCCACGCTGCGGCTCGAACGAGAGGCCGACGGCAGCGCCACGCTCGTGCAGAGCGATCCTCGGCCGCATCGCCTGCGCGTCGGGCTCTATCACCGCATCGACGGGCGCGTGGTGCGTCGCGACCAGCTCGCCCTGGACATCCACGACGAGCGGACGCCGATCGAGGTCCCCTCCGCCGATCTCGTGCTTCTCAACGACGACGACCTCACTTACGCCAAGGTGCGGCTCGACGAGGCATCATTGACGACGGTGCAGGAATCACTGTCCTCCATCGACGATCCCCTCGCGAGGGCCGTCGTGTGGTCGTCGCTGTGGAACGCCACGCGCGACGGCGAGCTGACAGTGGCGCGATACACCTCGATCGTGCGCGCACATGCCCCACACGAGTCGAACATCGGTCTTCTCGTCGGCATTCTCTCGAATGCCCTCTTCTCGATCCGGCACTACGCGAGCGACGGCRAGCGACAGGGCGAGYAGCGGGCCTGGGTGGAGACCGCGTGGGCTGCGCTGCAGGCATCGGATGCCGGAAGCGATGCCCAGCTCTCGTGGGCGCGGGCCCTCGCGGCGGCGTCGACGTTCGACGACGTGCACGCCGCCGAGGTCCGCGCGCTCCTGCACGGTGATGTCCCGGCGGGTCTCACCATCGACCCTGATCTGCGGTGGCAGCTGCTCACGGCTCTCGTCACGACAGGGCACGCGGGGACCGATGACGTCGCAGCCCAGCTCGAGTCCGACGACACCGGAAGCGGTCGGACGGCCGCTCGCAGGGCACTCGCGTCGCAACCTGATTCCGCGGTGCGGGCTGCAGCGTGGGACGCGGCGTGGAACGACGGCTCGCTGAGCAACGACCATCTCGATGCCGAGATCGCGGGCTTCCGCGCAGGTGGACGCCGTGATCTCATCGCGGGGTTCGATGCCGAGTACTTCGAGAGGATCGGCGACGCGTGGGGCACGCGGAGCATCGAGCTGGCTCAGCGCCTGGTCGTGGGGCTGTTCCCCGCCTCGCCGACGCTCGATCTCGTGGATGCGTGGCTTGCCAGCAACAGCTCGGCGCCCGCCGCGCTGCGCCGGATCGTCATCGAGCAGCGTGATCACCTGGCCCGAGCGCTGCGCGTTCGGGCTGCGCAGGGCTAGTCGGCGTCGAGCTCGTCGGCGGTGCTCGCCCCCACGGTGAAGTACTCGGGTCGGTCGTCGCTCTGGGTCACGAGAATCAGGGCGATGTACGCCGCCCACGCTCGCGCGCGGACCCAGGTGGCATCGTCATACCGAGATCCGGTCGCTCTGCGGAACGCCTCGCGACCTGAGGCGTCGAAGAGCATCCACGACGAGGCGAGATCGTAGGCGGGGTCACCGACCGTGACGTCGCCGAAGTCGATGAGCGCAGCGAGCGTGCCATCCTCCACCAGCATGTTGCCCGGGTGGAGATCGCCGTGGATCCAGACCTGCTCCGCGCCGACCGGTGCGGCGAGACCTGCGACCCAGGCGTCACGCAGCGCCGTGCGGTGCCTGAACGCGTCGAGCCGCGGTCGCATCGCGTCGTCTCGAGTGGCCAGGGCGCGCCCGCGCACCGGGTTGCGCGGAGCATCCGCGGGGCCGGGGGCGTGCAGCGCCCTCAGGGCATCGGCGAGTCGTGGTGCCCACGCCGCGTTGTCCGATCGGGAGGAGGCGAGCGCCGTCGTTCCGGAGATCCAGGGGACGACCGACCAGGGCCGCGGAAACAGCTCGCTCGGTTCGCCGGAGATCAGCGGCACCGGGGTGCGGATGCCGATGGCCGCCAGCGCCGGTCCGATCGCGGGGAGCGCACGCTGCTCGTTCGCGACGAGCGGCACGGCGAGGTCGCGACGAGGCAGTCGCACGAGGAGCTCCGACCCGAGCCTCCACATCGAGTTGTCCCAGCCGTCGGCGAACAGCCTCAGTGGCAGACCGGCGAGATCAGGGCTCGTCCGCCGGAGAAGGTCTCGTACGCCGCTCTCATCGAGCGAGTATTCGGCGGAGGGGGAGTCCGCCACGGTCAGATGTCGAGCGAGTCGCCCGGCTCGAGGACCGAGAACTCTCCGCCACCCTGCTCGGTCGCCCACTGCAGCCGCTGCCGGTGCATCGTCTTGCCTGCGACCGACAGGGTCATGTCGTGAGTGCCGAACGCCCGACGCGGGCGCACGGCGAGAACGTAGTCCATCGCCTCGCCGATCTTCAGCCATGGCGCTCCGAGTGGAGCGGCGAGCGTGCCGACCTCGACACCCTCCGGAACCGCGTAGGAGTCACCGGGGTAGTAGAAGACCTCATTGACCAGCACGCCCACATTCTCGACAGTGGGGAGTGAGGAGTGGATCACCTCGTGCGTGCCGCCGAAGAAACGGAGCGTGAACGCTCCCACCTCCACGGTGTCGCCCGGAGCGACCTCCGAGATGTCATAGCCCTCGGCCGCACGTGCGACGCCGGCAGGGGCGTAGATCGGAGTGCCGGGGGCGGCGCGGAGGATCCGATCCAGGTGCTCGGGCGTCCAGTGGTCGGGGTGCTCGTGGGTGATCACGACGGCGACGAGACCCGAGAGGTCGTTCAGGGGAGCGGTGAACGAACCCGGGTCGATGAGCAGGGTGTCATCGCCCTGCTGAATGCGAAGAGCGGCATGTTCGAATTTCGTGATGCGCATGAGGTGAGTCAACTCCTTCACGGCGTCTCTGGCAAACCGCCGATCCAGCGCGCCACGCCCGGGAATCGACGAGGGCTCGGCTCGATTTGGCGGCGCGAGAATCGTCATGGCATACTTGTTGAGTTGTCGCGGCACGGAAACGTTCCGCCAGACGGCCCCATCGTATAGCGGCCTAGTACGCTGCCCTCTCACGGCGGTAACGCGGGTTCGAATCCCGCTGGGGTCACAACAAGCGAAAGCCCTCGGTTCTCCGAGGGCTTTCGTCGTATGTGCAGGCACAGCGCACCCCTCGCGGAGGTCAGCGGGAGTCAGGTCTTCGACACGAGGGCGAGCTGCCGAAACGTGCGGTTGCTCAGCGGCAGAACCATGAGTGCGATCATCGTGCCGCCGAAGAGCGCGAACGGCACCCAGACTGCCGTGATCGAGGCGAGCAGACCGAACCCCGCCATGGCGACGGGCATGAGACAGTCGTCACCGAGACGGGTGATCGAGCCCATCCGGCCGAGGTAGGCGGTGTCGACCGTGGCGGAGAAGGTGGCGCTCAGGAGGACCGAGGCGTAGCCCGCGGTTGCGCCGATGACGAAGGCCGCGGTCGCGACCGTCCACGCCGGGCCCCAGCCGAGTGCGATGATCCCGACGCCCTGGACGACGAGCGCCCAGAAGCCGGCGAGTGCTTCTCTTCGCGGTCGCCATTTGACGACCGAGACGGCACCGAGTGCCGCGCCCAGTCCGAGCAGCGCCTCGAACAACCCCAGCGACTGAGCGCCCCATCCCTCGTCGTGCGCGCGCAGGGCGAGCCCGATCCCGACCGCCGGTCCGACCGCGAGGTTGAGGCCTGAGAGCGCGATGACGAGGGTGCGGGTGGTCGGGTGAGTGCCGAGGTGGGCGAATCCACGGGCGATGCCGTGCAGCACGGACTCCCTCGCCGCGCGGGCGAGAAGGAAGCGTGGCCGGAGCCAGATCGCGATGAAGGCGACGACCAGACTGAACGTGAGGGCGTTGACCGCCGCGCTGCCCACCAGTCCCGCGTACGCGACGAGCACGCCGCCGATCGCCGCGCCCGCCATGGTTCCGAGGCGCGACGCGGTCTGGGTCAGCGCACCATAGGAGGGGAGATCCCCCGGGCGCACGAGCTGGCGGGCGACGGTTCCTGCAGACGGCTCATAGAACGCATCGCAGATTCCGAAGGCGATCGCCGCGAACAGCAGGACGCCCACCGTCGGTGGGGTCGCGAGGACCCAGAGGGCCACGGCCACGAGCACGCCGACACGCAGCACGTTGAACAGCATCATCACCCGCCGCGCATCGGAGCGGTCGGCGATCACACCGCCGAAGAGGAGCACGATCGCCCGAGGGATCGTCCCTGCCGCGACGATGAGCCCGGCGATAGCGGGAGAGGCAGTCTGCACGGCCGTCCAGGCGAGGGCGATGGTCCAGAGGGCATCCCCGGCATCCGAGAGCGCCTTGACGGCGATCCACGCGTGCACACGACGGTCTCGTCTGAACGTCGGTGGCTCCGACAGCTGCACGGGTTCGACCGCGGTGCTCATGGCGTCGTCGGGAACGCGTGGGCGAAGAAGAAGATCGGCGTGCGCTCCTGTCCGTCCTCGAGGTCGACAGACGCCCGCCATTCCTCCATCGTGCGCAGAAGGCGCGCACTCAGATCACGGAGTTCGTCCGGAGAAGCCCAGGCGGTCGTCTCGGTGTTGGAGGCGTCGTACGCGGCATAGGCAGGGTCATCATGGCGGCGCTGCCACCGCTGAAGACGCTCGATCTGCATCCGGATGCCCTGGCGCTGCGCCTCCCGTGCGAGCAGAGCGTCGGCGGGGGAGTCGGCGAAGTCCTCCGCCGACCAGGTGAGCCCACGTCGAGCGGGCTTCCACCAGCTGGTGCGACGGTCGCCGGAGGGGTCTTGGTCGCGTTCGACGAGCCCGGCTCGTTCGAGCATCCTCAGGTGGTGGCTGATGCTCCCGACCTGGCTCCCGAGCGAGTGCGCGAGCGTGGTGACCTGCGAGGTGCCGTAGAGAAGCAGATAGTCGTAGATGCGGCGGCGCAGCGGATGGTGCACCGCTGTGATCACCGAGATGTCTTCCATGGACGTAACCGTAGAACCGGTGCTTAGTTCTCACAAGACTTCTTGTATACCCCGGAAAGACAACGATGATGCCCGCCTCTCGCTGGGAGCTGCGGCCCTTTCGCAGATGCGAGTCAGCCCTCGGCAGGCGGCTCGCCGGCTGCCATACGAGTGCGCCGTGCGCGCCGGATGAGCCAGATCACCAGCACCACCACTCCGGCCACAGCGATCCACGGCAGGATGAATCCGACGGCGATCACCAGCGCGTTCACTGAGACGACGAGGCCGTTCCAGCCGGCGAGGAGCCCGTCCGAGAACCCGGCCGGGTCGGCGGTCGTGGGCGGCGTCGTGCGGGTCAGCTCAACAGTGAGACTCGACATCGCGACCTGGTCCTCGAGCGATGCGAGCTGCTGCTCGTACGACTCGAGCTGCCCCTGGCGATCGGTGAGCGCGACCTCTGCCTCGATGAGCTCCGCGACCGTGCCGGTCTGCGACATCAGCTCGGTCAGCCGCTGCACCGATGCCCTGGTGGCATCCACGCGCGCACGCAGATCGATCGCCGTCGAGGTGACATCCTGCTTCGAGATCGATGAGGAGAGCACTTCGCCCGAGGTGGCGAGCTCATCGATGACGGCGGCGAGGTCGGCGGAGGGTACGCGGATGCTGATCCAGCCGTACCCGGGGTCGGAAGGCGCCGGCTCCGAAGCGCCGTCGACGGCGACGCTCTTGCCGATCTCAGTGCTCTCGACATACCCGCCGCGCGACTCGGCCAGTGCGCCGATCGTGTCGGCGGCGTCCGCGATGTCCTTCACCTCCACTGTCGCGTTGGCGGTCGCGATGATCTCGCGATCAGTGACTGCGACATCTCCGACCGCCGGTGCAGACTCGGCCGAGTCCGTCGCGGCCCCAGGTGCGCCCTGGTCGGCGGAGCCGGTGCGTGACTCCTCCGTGACGACCATGTCTCCGCCCTCGGCCGAGCTCGTCGCCGACCCGCCCACCGCAGTGAGGATCGGAGCAGTGACGAGGACGCCGACGACGAACGCCGCCGCGATCCCGGCACCGGTCATCCACCGACGCCGGCGGTGTCGAGCCCCTGCTGCGGCTGGCGCCCGTCGTGGCCGCTCGGCGGCGATGTCGTCGAACACGGCTTTCTCGATGCGCGCCACTGCGGCATCGGTGAGCTCGGGCAGTCGCTCGGTGCTGGTCTTGTCGTTCATGCGTCGCTCGCTTCCTTCACGGCACCGCGAAGTCGGGTGCGGACTCGTGAGAGACGGTTCCGGACGATGGCATGGCTCACGCCGAGCTCCTCGGCCGCGGCCTGGTAGGCATAGCCTTCGGCGGCGCAGAGTCGGAAGATCGCGCGGTCGAGGTCGCTCAGCGTGCCGACCTCGGCGGCGATCCGCTCCGCGAGGTCTGCGGTGATCACCTGCTCCTCGACGCTGATCGTCGAAGGCAGGGTCTCGTCCACCGCTTCCGTCGTGTGGGCATGGTCGCGCCTGCGCTGACGAAGGCGATTCGCGGCCTGGAAGCGGCAGATCGTCGCGAGCCACGGGAGGATCGATTCTCCCTGAAGCTCGAACCCCGGAAGCTTGCGCCAAGCCGTGACGAAGGTCTCCTGGGTCACATCCTCGGCATCGGCGGGGGAGCCGAGCATTCCATGCGCGATCCAGTAGACTGGGCGGACATACGAGCGGTACAGCTCGCGGAAGGCGCTCTCGTCACCTGCCGCGGCCTGTGCCGCCCATTTCTGATCACTCGTCTGCACTGGCATCCCGATTCCGTTCGGTGTCTCTCACCTGGGAGGTGTCGGAAGATGCCCCATCGTCTCAGATCAGTGTGCGGGCTGCGCGCGCACCTTCGCGAGCGTCCGCTGCCGGAGGACGCCGAGGGAGGACGTTCGCGGCGGTGTCCGGGTGCGAGTTCGAGGTCACATCGACCATGCCACCACGGCCCTTCCGCTCCGCTAGCATTGGTGACGCGAGAGGGAGTATCCCGCAAGCGCATCCACCGTCATCACGAGCACCGACATCGCTGCTCCGGTCGTGCGACGCACTCTGTGCGTGGGAGAGACTTTCGGCGTTCTTCCTACCCTCCCGAAAGGCTGTACGCCCTTGGAAATCCCCGTCTGGTTCGAGATCACCTCGATGATCGTCCTCTCGATCATTCTGATCGGCGACCTGCTTCTGATCCGCCTTCGCCCCCACATCCCCTCGACGAAGGAGTCGACCCTGTGGGTCGTGTTCTACGTCGCCCTCGCGCTTCTCTTCGCTGTGCTCCTCGGCAACGTGGCCGGTTGGCGCAACGCGGGCGACTTCATCACCGGCTGGGCGCTCGAATACAGCCTGTCCATCGACAATCTCTTCGTCTTCGTGCTGATCATGGCGCAGTTCGCCGTCCCGCGACGCCTGCAGCAGCAGGTGCTGATGGTCGGCATCATCATCGCGCTCGTCCTGCGTGGGGCGTTCATCCTCGTGGGAGTGGCGGTCGTCGAGCACTTCTCGCCGATCTTCTACGTCTTCGGCGCGTTCCTCATCTACACCGCGATCAAGCAGGCGATGCCCGAGGGCGAGCACGAAGACGACGTCAAGAAGGAGAACTTCATCGTGCGCCTGCTCCGGCGCCGGATCGACATCAGCGAGACCTACGACGGCTCCAAGCTCCGCACCACGGTCGACGGCAAGCGCATGTGGACGCCGATGGTCATCGTGTTCATCACGATCGGTGTCACCGACCTGATCTTCGCGATCGACTCGATTCCCGCGATCTTCGAGATCACCACCAACGGGTTCCTCGTCTTCGCCGCGAACATCTTCGCGCTCATGGGCCTGCGTCAGCTCTACTTCCTGCTCGGCGATCTGCTCGATCGCCTGCGCTACCTGCATTACGGCATCGCCGTGATCCTCGGTTTCATCGGCATCAAGCTCATCCTGCACGCGCTGCATGAGAACGAGCTGCCCTTCATCAACGGCGGCGAGCATGTCGAATGGGTGCCAGACATCGACAACATGGTGTCGCTGGGAGTCATCGTCGTGTCGATGACCGTCGCGACAGTCGCCAGCCTCATCGCGTCGTCGCGCGAGAAGTCGGCGGCGAAGAAGGCAGCGATCGTCGAGTGAGCGCAGCCCGCTCACTCGGCTGACCAGAGGAGCTCCGCTTCGAGGGTGAGATCGATGACCTGGCCCAGCAGGGCGCCGAGCGAGTTGGACTGCAGCAGGGCGAACTGGTCGTACTCGCCCAGCGGTGCGATCGCGGCGAGCTGCCAGGCTGCGGCGAGCGGATCGTCTGACAGTTCGGTGTCGGCATCCCACGGCGAGTCCACGCGTGCGAGGACTCGCCGCACGATCGCCTCTGCTTCGGTCCGCAGAGGGGTCAGCGCGTCGTGCCACGTCAGCTCAGGCAGCTGCGTGACCTCGGCGCGAGGAAAGGGCGCGTCGTCGAGCCACTGATCGACGGTGAAGCGGGCGGTGCCGACCGCGAGGGTGTGCAGCACCTGGGCGTCCGCCGCGACGCTCACCAGCCGGGCCATCGTGCCGACCCTGCTGCGTCGGTCGCCGCCGCCGACCTCGTGACCGCGCTCGATGAGCACCACGCCGAACTGCGGGTCGTCGTCGTCGAGCAGGTGTCCGATCATCGTGAGGTACCTCGGCTCGAAGACGCGAAGCGGAAGCGGGGTGTAGGGAAACAGCACCGAGCCGAGCGGGAACATCGGTAGTTGAGCCATGACCCCAGTCAACACCGCGCGACGTACAGTGAACAGATGCGCAGACCTCAGCCGATCGTCCCCTCGCCCGGTCAGGAATCCGTATGGGACTATCCGCGGCCACCGAGGGTCGAGCCGGTGCCCGAGCGCGTCACCATCCGCCTCGGCGGCGTTCTGGTCGCCGATACGCGCGATGCCGTGCGGGTGCTCGAGACGAGTCACCCTCCTGTGTACTATCTGCCGATCGCCGACTTCATCGAGGGCGCGCTCTCGGATGCCCCGGGTTCATCGTTCTGCGAGTTCAAGGGTGCCGCGCGCTATCTCGATGTGCGTGGCGGCGGCCTGACGGCCGCGGGCGCGGCATGGAACTACCCGCATCCTTCGCCCGGTTTCGAGGTGCTGCGCGACCGGGTGGCCGTGTATGCGGGGCCGATGGACGCGTGCACAGTCGGCGACGAGGTCGTCGTTCCGCAGCCGGGAGGATTCTACGGCGGCTGGGTCACGTCGTCGGTCGTCGGGCCCTTCAAGGGCGTACCGGGTTCCATGGGCTGGTAGGGCCCGTCCCCGCCGTTCCTGTCAGAACGCGCGGAGGTTGGCCTGCAGGCCGCCATCGACGTGGTCGCGGCGGAGGATCCCACGGCGACGCAGCACCGGCACGAGCTCGTCGAGTGTGCGGTGCAGCGTGACGGGGTGGAAGTCGCCCCACAGCAGCACGCCGTCGTTGCCCCACTCTCCGAGTTCCTCGATCAGATCGGCGAACTCGTCGGCCGTCCCGACGAAGCCCGAACGATCGGCGATGCGGCCGGCGCGGGCGAGGGCGGTGAGGTGGGCGCGCAGCGGAGCATCCTCGCGACGGTCGCCGATCAGGCGCTGGATGCTTCCGCGCGAGACGTGCTCCCCGAAGATCGACACATCGAGCGGCCGCTCGAGGTCGAGTGCGGTGAGGTCGGTCTCGAGATCGCTCGACTGCTTGCGCGCGATCTGCACGAGAGCCGCATCATCGGGGTGCGCGGACGCAGCGACGATCCGGTCGGCCTCTTCGACGGATGCCGTGATCACGGGCTGGATCGCGAACAGGATCTTGATGTCGTCGGCTGAGCGCCCGGCGGCGATCGCCGCGTCGTGGATCTTCGCGCGGTAGGCGCGCACGGATGCTTCGTCCAGCGGAGCGAGGGCGAGTTGGACATCGGAGTTGGCGCCGGCGAACCCGAGGCCGCGACCCGACCCGCCGGGGGAGACGATCGCCGGCTCGCCGTCGGTGAACGGCACGGCGTTCAGAGGGCCGTCGAACGCGTAATGCTCTCCGCGATGCCGGACGGTGCTCAGCTTCGATCCGTCCGCGAAGACATCCGTCTCGCGGTCGCCGACCAGCGCTCCGTCGCCCCAGCTGCGCCAGAGCGAGCGGATGCCTGAGAGCCATTCCTCGGCCCGGTCGTAGGCGGCATCGTGTCCGAGCTGCGCCACGGCCGAGAAGTGACGCGCGCTGCCGGTGTCGGTCACCACGTTGAGCCCGAGACGGTGACCGCTGAGATGCTGAAGGGTGGAGAACTGCCGCGCCGCCGTATAGGGAAGGTACGCCGCGGGATTGACGGTGGGCACGACTCCGAGGTGCCGTGTCGCCTGGAACAGGTAGGGAGCGAGGAGCAGCGGGTCGTGCTTGGGCCCGCCGAAGGCATGGCGTACGCGGAGGTCGATCGTGTCCGGCGAGCCGAGAGACGGTGCGTCCTCGATGATCACGAGGTCGAAGCCTGCCTGCTCGAGCGTCCGGGCCGCCTCCTGATAGATCTCGGGACGCGTCCAGTCGTAGTCCCAGTCCAGAGACGGGTATCCCCACCCCTGCGGACCGAAACCGCGGGCGAGGAACCAGCCGAAGTGCTGGGGCCTGGTCATGCGACGGCCTCTCGCGCCGGCTCGAGCACCCGAGCGAGGTCGGCGATCAGATCGGAGACGTCTTCTATGCCGACCGACAGTCGAAGGGTTCCCGGCTGCACACCGAGGATGTCGCGCTCTTCGGGTGTTCTGTGCGAGTGGCTGGTGGTCGCGGGGTGCAGCACCAGCGAGCGCACGTCGCCGATGTGGGTCATGTGCGTGAAGACTTCCACGCTCTCGACGAAGTCGCGTGCGGCGTCGAGCCCTCCGCGGAGGGTGAACGTGAAGATCGACCCGTACCCGCCGTGGAGATACCGCTGCGCGAGAGCATGGTCGGGGTGAGTCTCGAGGCCCACGTGATCGACGCTCTCGACCGCATCCTGAGCGGCCAGCCAACGGGCCACCTCGAGCGCGTTCCGGGACTGGCGCTCGACCCGGAGGCCGAGGGTCTCGGCGCCCTGTCCGATCAGGAACGCGTTGAGAGGAGACGGCGAGGCGCCGAAGCGGGGAGCCACCGACTCGCGGGCGTAGGCGATCCGAGCGTTGCCGCCGTGGCGGGCGAAGACGCTCGGGAAGCCCCCGCGGCCGGGGAGCACCAGGTGCGGTGCGTTGTGACCGGCCCTATCCGCGTCGAAACGACCGTCATCGAGGATCACACCGCCGAGCACGGACCCGTGACCCGCGAGGAACTTCGATGCGGAGTGCACGACCATGGCGGCACCATGCTCGATCGGACGCAGCAGGAAGGGCGTCGCGAGCGTGTTGTCGACGATGAGCGGGATGGCGAACTCATCCGCGACCGCGCTCACAGCGGCGATGTCGAGGATGTCGTTCCGGGCGTTCGCGATCGACTCCGCGAACAGCGCGCGCGTGGTCGGGCGGATCGCTGCCTGCCACGCAGCAGGGTCGGCGATCTCGTCGATGAACGTCGTCTCGATGCCGAGCCGTGCGAGGTTGTCGAGCAGGAGCCCTCGGGTGCCCTCGTAGATGTGCGTCGAGGCCACGATGTGGTCTCCGGCTCCGGCCACGGTCAGCAAAGCGGTGACGACCGCGGCCTGTCCGCTCGCGACGAGCACCGCGTCCGCGGCGGATTCGAGGGCTGCGAGCTGTCGCTCGACGGCGCTCACCGTCGGGTTGCCCGTGCGGGTGTAGCCGAAGCCGGCGCCGGTGCCGAAGTGGTCTGCGGCGTGATCGAAGTCATCGAACTCGAAGCCCGCAGTCAGATAGATCGGCGTCGCCCTCGACGACGCGGCGCCCTGATTCCGGGCGGCGTGGACCGCTCTGGTGGCGAAGCCGGTCGTGTCGTCGGTCATGCGGATGCCTCTCGAATGTGCGGGTGACAGTAGCGTGTCACGCGGCGACTCCGGTCGCTGAAGCGGTGGTAATCTGACGTCATGCGGATCGTGCTCCTTCTTAGCGGCCGCGACGAGACCTCGTTCTGAGCCCCTCCTCGTCGCGGAGTCCATCGTGGGCCGAACCGCCAGCTTCAGGAGAGACGCAATGAACATCCCCGCAGCAGACACTGCTCCCGCACGTCCGAGGACCCTCGCTGAGAAGGTCTGGGACGACCACCTCGTCGTCAAGGGCGAGAACGGCGAGCCCGACCTCATCTACATCGATCTGCACCTGGTGCACGAGGTCACGAGCCCTCAGGCGTTCGACGGACTGCGATCGGAGGGCCGTCCGCTGCGTCGCCTCGACCTGACGATCGCCACCGAAGACCACAACACGCCCACGTGGGACATCGACAAGCCCATCGCCGACCTCACGAGCCGCACTCAGATCGAGACGCTGCGCCGCAACGCCGCCGAGTTCGGCGTCCGTCTGCACTCTCTGGGCGATGCCGAACAGGGCATCGTGCACGTCGTCGGCCCGCAGCTCGGGCTCACCATGCCGGGGATCACCGTGGTCTGCGGAGACTCGCACACGTCGACTCATGGGGCCTTCGGCGCCATGGCCTTCGGCATCGGCACCAGCGAGGTCGAGCACGTGATGGCGACCCAGACGCTTCCGCTCAAGCCCTTCAAGACGATGGCCATCACCGTCGAGGGCACTCTGCGCCCCGGAGTCACCGCGAAGGACATCATCCTCGCAGTGATCGCGAAGATCACGACCGGCGGCGGGCAGGGCTATGTCCTGGAGTTCCGCGGCAGCGCGATCCGCTCGCTGTCCATGGAGGGCCGGATGACCATCTGCAACATGTCGATCGAGGCCGGTGCCCGTGCGGGCATGGTCGCCCCCGACGAGACGACGTTCGACTACCTGAAGGGGCGTCCGCATGCTCCCCAGGGCCAGGACTGGGACGACGCCGTCGCCTACTGGCGCACCCTGCCGACCGACGAGGGTGCGACTTTCGATGCCGAGGTCTTCATCGACGCCGACGATCTCGAGCCCTTTGTGACATGGGGAACCAACCCCGGTCAGGGCAGCTCGCTGTCGGCGTCGGTTCCCGACCCGGCTCAGATCGCCGACGCCAACGAGCGCGCCGCCGCAGAGCGCGCCCTCGAGTACATGGATCTGACCCCTGGTACGCCGCTCAAGGAGGTGCCGGTCGATGCGGTCTTCATGGGCTCGTGCACGAACAGCCGCATCGAGGACCTCCGTGCGTTCGCGTCGATCATCGAAGGCAAGAAGAAGGCCGACGGCGTGCGTGTCATGGTCGTACCGGGTTCGGCCCGCGTCCGGCTGGAGGCCGAGGCGGAAGGCCTCGACAAGATCATCAAGGACTTCGGAGCCGAATGGCGGTTCGCCGGCTGCTCGATGTGCCTCGGCATGAACCCCGATCAGCTCGCTCCGGGCGAGCGCTGTGCGTCGACGTCGAATCGCAACTTCGAGGGTCGGCAGGGCAAGGGTGGTCGCACACACCTGGTGTCGCCGCTGGTCGCCGCGGCGACCGCGATCCGCGGCACGCTGTCGAGTCCCAGTGACCTGAACGAGATGGCGGAGGTCTGACCATGGAGAAGTTCGTCACCCACACCGGTATCGCCGCTCCGCTGAAGCGCTCGAACGTCGACACCGACCAGATCATCCCCGCCGTCTTCCTCAAGCGGGTCACCAAGACCGGCTTCGAGGACGCGCTGTTCCACGGCTGGCGCCAGGACCCCGAGTTCGTGCTCAACCAGCCCGCCTTCCAGGGGGCGTCGGTGCTCGTCGCCGGACCGGACTTCGGCACCGGATCGAGCCGAGAGCACGCCGTCTGGGCGCTGCGCGACTTCGGGTTCGCGGTCGTCCTGAGCCCGCGCTTCGCCGACATCTTCCGGGGCAACTCAGGCAAGCAGGGGCTCGTCGCGGCGACCATCTCGGAAGAGGATCTCGAGCGGATCTGGGCCGAGATCGACCGGAATCCCGGGGCTTCCATCACGGTGGACATCGAGGCGCGGGTCGCGTCGATCGGTGAGATCCAGGCTGACCTCGGGATCGACGATTACACTAGATGGCGGCTCCTTGAAGGGCTCGATGACATCGGGCTCACGCTGCGCAACGAAGACAAGATCGCGCAGTTCGAGGCCCGTCGCGAGTCGTGGCGGCCCCGGACCCTTCCCGTTCAGTGAACGGCGGGGCGGGGGAGCCGAGGGCGACCCCGCCCCGATCTCCGTTGAATGAAGTGAGGCTCCGAATGACGACACCTGTGCGCGACGCTCTTCCGGACGGAGTCCCCCCACTCACCGGTGACGTCCTCGCCGTTCGTGGAGGCCGCCCGCTGCGCGGCCGCGTCGACGTCAAGGGAGCGAAGAACCTCGCGACCAAGGCGATGGTCGCCTCGCTGCTCGGTGAGACCGTCAGCGTGCTGCGCGACGTCCCGGCCATCAGCGATGTCGCGGTGGTGCGCTCGCTGCTCGAGGTGCACGGTGTCCGGGTCTCCGACGGCGATGAGCCGGGTGCACTCGTCTTCGACCCGAGCGATGTCGAGTCGGCCCACTTCGAGGAGATCGACGCCCACGCCGGTGCCTCCCGCATTCCGATCCTGTTCTGCGGACCGCTCCTGCACCGTCTCGGTCAGGCATTCATCCCGGACCTCGGCGGATGCCGCATCGGCGACCGGCCGATCGACTTCCACCTCGACGCACTGCGCAAGTTCGGCGCCATCGTCGAGAAGCTGCCGAGCGGCATCCGTCTCTCCAGGGGCGGAGCCCGCCTGCACGGCGCCAACATCCACCTGCCGTACCCGAGCGTGGGTGCCACCGAGCAGGTGCTGCTGACCGCGGTCAGGGCCGAGGGGACGACCGAGCTGCGCAACGCCGCCATCGAGCCCGAGATCATGGATCTGATCGCCGTGCTGCAGAAGATGGGCGCGATCATCTCGTACGAGCCGAACCGCGTCATCCTCATCGAGGGCGTCGAGACACTGCGCGGCTACGACCACCGGTCGATCTTCGACCGCAACGAGGCGGCCTCGTGGGCATCCGCGGCGCTGGCCACCGACGGCGAGATCTTCGTCGGCGGAGCCAAGCAGCAGGAGATGCTCACCTTCCTCAACATCTTCCGCAAGGCGGGCGGCTGGTTCGACATCCAGGAGGACGGCATCCTCTTCCGCCGCGAAGGCGAGCTCAAGCCCGTCGTCGTCGAGACCGACGTGCACCCCGGCTTCATGACCGACTGGCAGCAGCCGCTCGTCGTGGCGCTGACGCAGGCGAACGGCCGCTCGGTCGTGCACGAGACGGTCTACGAGAACCGTCTCGGCTTCACCGATGCACTCGTCAAGATGGGCGCCGACATCGTCGTGCACCCGCGAGGGCTGCAGGACGGGCCGCGGCGCGTGCCGCGTCGTGACCTCGAGCAGGCGGCCGTCATCACCGGGCCGACTCCGCTGCACGCCGCAGACATCGTCGTGCCCGACCTGCGCGGCGGGTACAGCCACGTGATCGCGGCGCTGACGGCCGAAGGCGAGTCGAAGGTGTCGGGAGTCGACATCCTCAGCCGCGGCTACGAGAAGTTCCTCGCCAAGCTCGATGCCGTGGGCGCCGACTTCGACGTCATCCGGTGAGCCCGATGGGTTCCCGATCGCGCGAGACGACGCGGCCCAGCGTGTTCTGGCCGCTCGCGGCGATCGCCGTGCCGTTGATCTCGCTGCTCGCGAAGATCCGCATCACCGGTGCCGAGAAGCTTCCTCGTGAGGGTGCCTATGTGCTGGCTCCCAACCACTACTCGGAGTTCGATCCCCTCATCGTGGCACTCGCGGTGTGGCGGATCGGACGCGCGCCCCGATTCATGGCGAAGGAGAGCCTGTTCAAGGTCCCTGTGCTCGGATGGATTCTGCGCCGCACCGGAATGATCCCGGTGGCTCGTTCGTCGTCGGCATCCGCTGCGAAGCAGACGCTGAAGCAGTCGGCCGAGCTGGTGGAACACGGACGCGGAGTGATCGTGTACCCCGAGGGGACTCTGACGCGCGACCCCGACATGTGGCCGATGCGCGGCAAGTCGGGCGCTGTGCGGCTGGCACTGACCGACGGCATCCCGCTGATCCCGATGGCACAGTGGGGCACCCAGAACATCATGGGTCGTTACCAGAAGGGTCTGAGCCTGTGGCCACTGCGCAAGCGCGTGGACGTCATCATCGGCGACCCGGTCGACGTGTCCGACCTGCGCGGTCGCGCCGGCGAGTCTGCGGCGCTGAACGAGGCCACCGACCGGCTGATGACCGCGATCACCGCGTTGCTCGAAGAGCTGCGCGGTGAGAAGGCGCCGGCCGAGCGCTGGAACCCCGCCTCGCACGGACAGAAGGAGACGGGTCGCCTTGACTCCTAAGCGCAGCACGCCCGCGGGCCCCAGAGTCGCCGTGATCGGCGCCGGCAGCTGGGGCACCACATTCGGGAAGATCCTCGCGGACGGCGGTGCGCAGGTCACGATGTGGGCCCGCCGAGCCGAACTCGCGCACGAGATCGACGAGGCCAAGCGCAACTCGCGCTACCTGCCCGGCATCAACCTGCCGCGCACGATGGCGGCGACGCATGAGCTGGCGATCGCATTGCGTGATGTCGACCAGGTCTACCTCTCGGTGCCGAGCCAGTCGCTGCGCGAGAACCTCAAGGCGCTGCGACCGCTCCTGTCCGACAACGACGCGAAGATCGTCAGCCTCATGAAGGGTGTCGAACGCACCTCAGGGCTGCGGATGAGTCAGGTCATCGAGCAGGAGCTGCGGTGTGATCCCGATCGCATCGCTGTCGCCTCGGGGCCGAACCTCGCGCTCGAGATCGCCCGTGAGCAGCCGACGGCTGCCGTGATCTCCTCACGCAGTCAGGAGACGGCCGAAGAGGTCGCACGCGCCGCGCGCAACTCGTACTTCCGGACGTTCGTGAACACCGACGTGATCGGCACGGAGTTCGGGGGAGTGCTGAAGAACCTCATCGCGGTGGCGATCGGCATCGTCGACGGCGTCGGATACGGCGAGAACACCAAGGCGTCGATCATCACGCGCGGACTCGTCGAGATGACCGACTTCGCGGTAGCGAACGGCGCCCACCCCGAAACGCTCCAAGGACTCGCGGGACTGGGAGACCTCATCGCGACGTGCCAGTCTCCACTGAGCCGCAACAACACGGCCGGGCGCCTGCTCGGCCAGGGATACAGCTTCCAGGACGTCGTCAAGCAGATGCAGCAGACAGCCGAGGGCCTCGCGTCCGTCGCGCCGGTGCTTCAGCTCGCCCGCGAGTCCGAAGTGCACATGCCCATCGTCGAGCAGGTGAAGATGGTGCTCGACGGCAAGATGAACCCGCGTGACATCGCACCCCACCTGACGACGGACGACGACACCCCGCAGGGTGAGAGGACCAACCATGGACAAGCAGACGGTGGTGGTGCTCTTCGGCGGGCGCTCCAGCGAGCATTCGATCAGTTCCGCAACGGCGGGCGGAGTCCTGGGCGCGATTGACCGCGACCGCTATGCGGTGATCCCGGTCGGAATCACCCGCGAGGGAGCCTTCGTCCTCGAGGACGACGACCCGTCGAAGTTCCCGCTGGATGCCGCACATCTGCCCGAGGTCGCCGACAACGGCACCAGGGTGCTGTGGCCCGAGCCCGGCGGCGACCGGACGCTCCGTGTCGTGCGTCAGGACGGGACTGTCGAGGGCTTCGGCGAGATCGACATCGTGCTCCCGATCCTGCACGGCACTCACGGCGAGGACGGGACGATCCAGGGCTACTTCGACACTCTCGAAGTGCCTTATGCGGGTGGTGGAGTTCTCGATTCGGCGCTCTGCATGGACAAGCACTTCATGAAGATCGCGCTGCGCGCGGCCGGCCTCTCGGTGGCACCGGGGATCACGGTCCGCTCGCGGGAGTGGGAGCGGGATGCCGCGTCGGTTCGCGCCTCCGCCGTCGATCTCGGGATGCCGCTGTTCGTCAAGCCGGCGCGCGCGGGTTCCAGCGTGGGCGTCTCGAAGGTCGAAAGGCCCGACGAGCTCGACGCCGCGCTGGCCATCGCCTTCGCGGAGGACGACAAGGTCCTCATCGAGAGCGGAGTGGTCGGTCGCGAGATCGAGGTCGCGGTTCTCGAGATCGCCGACGGCGTACGCGCATCGCTGCCCGGCGAGATCGTGCTGACGTCCCGCGGGTTCTATGATTTCGAGGGCAAGTACCTCGGTGGCGACGGCGTCGACGTGGTGTGCCCCGCGCAGCTCGAGGATTCCGAGATCGCGGCCATCCAGGACGCCGCCATCCGAGCGTTCGAGGCTGTCGACGGCCGTGGCCTCGCCCGAGTCGACATGTTCCTCACTGCCGAGGGAGAGCTCGTCGTCAATGAGCTCAACACGATGCCCGGATTCACGCCGATCTCGATGTTCCCCAAGTGCTGGGTGGCATCCGGACTCAGCTACGGCGACCTGATCTCAGAGCTGATCGAAGCGGGCCTGCGCCGCTGATCGGGCGGCGTCCGCTCAGCCTTCGGCCGATCCCTCGTCAGGGGATTCCTCGGTGGGCACCCGGTCGGTGCACCGAGCCGTCGCCGGTTCGAGGCCGGACTGGATGCTCGTCGAGAGACTCTCGACCACCGTGCGGAAGTCGATCTCCTCGCCCCGGCGGATGATCACCTCGACGGCCGGGTCACGACCGTAGGTCACCAGACGCTGTCGTTCTTCCTCCTGGTCGAGCACGAGCCAGTCGACGCTGCCGATCGTGGTGCAGACTTCGGTCGAGGGCGCCGGCGGTTCGACGCCGCAGCGCAACACGACCGTCGGGTCGCCCCAGGTGCCGGTGGCCTGGGCATCGGTCCAGACGCGGTCCAGATCGCCGACGGCATCCGGAAGCAGCACGGAGACCTCCGCGCACGCCGGATTGTTCGCATCGTCGGCCGGCTCCAGATGGATCGTGGTCGAGCATCCGGAGAGCGCTGCGACGAGGACCAGCGACCCCGCGATGACGGCGAGACGACGAGAGCGGGGCATGCATCCAGGCTACCTTTGACTGCATGCCCTCCCGACCTCGCGACGATGATCCGACCCTCGGCGATCTTTCGGAGGGGGAGATCCTGCGGGCCATCCTGGCGAGGACCGCGCGGGCCAGTCACACGATCATCGGACCCGGCGACGATGCGGCGGTGATCGCGGCTCCGTCGGGGTCCGTGGTCGCCACGACGGACACCCTCGTGCACGGTCCTGACTTCCGACTCGCGTGGTCGTCGGGCTATGACCTCGGGTGGAAGGCTGCGGCAGTCAACCTCGCCGACGTGGCCGCCATGGGTGCGCGCCCGACCGCGCTGCTCGTCGCGCTGGCTGTTCCGCGCGATCTGAGGCTCTCTTTCGTCGAACGCCTCGCCGACGGATTCCGTGAGGCGTGCGCGGCCCTGGCGCCGGGCTGCGCCGTGGTCGGTGGCGATCTCACCGTCTCGGATGTCCTCACCGTTGCGGTCACCGCTCTCGGCGATCTCGAGGGCCGGGCGCCGGTGACGCGCTCAGGTGCGCGGGTCGGTGATGTGGTCGCGGTGGCCGGAGAGCTCGGACACGCCGCCCACGGACTCTCCGTCCTCTTCGGCAGGTTCCGTGATGGTGACACACCGGTCGCCGTCGATCCATCCGCGCTCGGACGGGGTGAGAGCGCGGCGCTGGCCGCCCAGCTCCGTCCGTCGCCCCCGATCGGCCTCGGACCCTTCGCCGCCACAGCCGGAGCGACCGCGATGATGGACGTCTCGGATGGTCTCGCCCTCGATGCGCGACGGATGGCGGCGGCCTCGGCCGTCACGATCGCCCTCGACAGCGCGACGCTCGGAGACTCTCCGCAGCGTGCCCTCGCCGGTGGCGAGGATCATGCGCTGCTCGCCACCTTCCCTCCGGGGACGCTGCCGTCGGGGTTCCGCGTCATCGGGACTGTGGCCCCGCGGGGCGAGCACGATCTGCTGGTCGACGACGCACCCGCAGACGTGAGCGGCTGGGACCCCTATCGCGACTGGGATTCGGCCTCGGGCTGAGGCGTCTCTGAGGCGAGAGCCGGCTCGGCCCACCAGAGAGCGGTGTCGCCGTATGCCTTCTCACGGATCAGCTCCAGGCCGGCGGCCTGCAGATCAGGAGGCGTGGAGCGGCGCGCACGCTCGATGATCACGAGGGCGTCAGGGGCGAGACACGGTGCGAGCGCGATGAGATCCGCGGTCATCGCGTCGTCCTCGAGGTCGTAGGGCGGGTCCGAGAAGACGAGGTCGTACGGACCTGAGGCTCGCAGCAGGAACGACCGGACCGTGCTCTGGTGCACCTTCGCGCCGTTCGCGCCGGCCTTCGCGACGGTGGCGACGTTGCGACGCACGACGGCCGTAGCCTCTCGGCCGTGCTCGACGAGGTCGGCGCTTGCCGCGCCGCGGCTGAGCGTCTCCAACCCCAGTGCACCCGATCCGGCGTAGAGATCCAGCACTCGGGCTCCGGCGATCGCGTCGGCCGATTCCAGCGCTCCGAAGAGCGACTCCCGTACGCGGTCGCTGGTGGGTCGCGTCCCCGCGTGGGGAACGTCGAGCCGCGCGCCGCGTGCCTTTCCGGCGATGATCCTCGTCACCCGTTCACGATACGACAGCCGGGGCGCACGTCGTGTCCGTGCGGCCTCCTAGACTCGGATCATGTCGCTCACGCTGGATTCGTCGCTCGAGGAGGCGCTGGGCTCCACGCCGGCGAAGTCTCTCGATCGGGCGTTCGGCATGAAGACGGTCGGCGATCTCGTGTCGCACTATCCCCGGCGGTATGCCGACCCCGGCGAGCTCACCCCCATCCGTGAGCTTCCGCTCGGTGAGACCGTGACGATCGTCGCCGAGGTGCTGTCGTCGAGTGCCAGGGCGATGCGCAATCGACGGGGCGCGATGGTCGACGTCGTGATCGGCGACGGCATCGGCAAGATGTCCCTGACGTTCTTCGCGAAGAATCTCGGGGCTGCCAAGTGGCGCTCCGAGGATCTCGCGGTCGGTCGGCGAGGCGTCTTCTCGGGCAAGGTCGGCGAGTTCAACGGGATGACGCAGTTCGCGCACCCTGAGTACGAGCTCTTCGACGACGAGGATGCGGCCAGGCGGCGTGCGGACGCCCGCGCAGCCGTGCTGATCCCCATCTATCCCGCGACGTCGACGCTGCAGACCTGGCAGATCGCGAAATTCATCACTCGCGTGCTCGACGGCCTCGGTGACGTGCCCGAGCCTCTGTCGGCGGACGTCCGTCAGCGGGAGGAGCTGCTGACCGCGAGAGAGGCGCTCGAGCAGATCCATCGACCGAAGACCCGCAACGACATCGATCCTGCAGTACGCACGCTGCGGATGCATGAGGCGCTCACGCTGCAGACCGCACTCCTGCAGCAGCGCGACGCGGTGCGATCGCTCTCGGCCACGGCGCGTGCGGCGAAGCCCGGAGGTCTGCTCGAGCGGTTCGACGCCTCGTTGCCCTACGATCTCACGCCCGATCAGCAGACCGTCGGCGAGCAGGTCGCGAAGGATCTCGTCGGCTCGTGGCCGATGAACCGGCTCGTGCAGGGAG
Source organism: Microbacterium sp. LjRoot205 (assembly GCF_056175745.1). NCBI lineage: Bacteria > Bacillati > Actinomycetota > Actinomycetes > Micrococcales > Microbacteriaceae > Microbacterium > Microbacterium sp. LjRoot205. The sequence goes on from NZ_JBGFFH010000006.1 coordinate 123,468, forward strand.
AGGTCGGCTCGGGCAAGACGCTCGTCGCCCTGCGTGCGATGCTCCAGGTCGCCGAGTCCGGCGGCCAAGCCGCGCTGATCGCGCCGACCGAGGTCCTGGCGGGCCAGCACCTGCGGTCGATATCGAAGATGCTCGGGCCGGAGCTGGCTCCGCTCGTGATGCCCACACTCCTCACCGGGCAGATGCCGGCTGCGGCGCGGCGCAAGGCCGCCCTGCGCGTCGCCTCCGGGCAGGCCCTGATCGTCGTCGGCACCCACGCGCTGCTCGGCGAGAAGACGACCTTCGCAGATCTCGGGCTCGTCGTGGTCGACGAGCAGCACCGGTTCGGCGTCGAGCAGCGCGAGGCTCTCCGCGCCAAGGGCTCCAGCCCGCACGCCCTCGTCCTCACCGCCACGCCCATCCCTCGCACCGTGGCCATGACGGTCTTCGGAGATCTCGACACCTCGGTGATCCGCACGATGCCGAAGGGACGGGCGGGAATCGAGTCGTTCGTCGCCCCACTCGCCGAGCATCCCGGGTGGTTCAATCGCGTCTGGGAGCGCGCCGCCGAGGAGATCGCCCAGGGGCGCCAGGTCTTCGCAGTGTGCGCCGCGATCGACACCACCAAGAAGACGGCCGAGGCGGGTGAGCCCGCGCTCCTGCAACCCGAGGGCGCATCCGGTCCACGCTGGGGAGTGGTGCAGCTCGACGAGGCGCTGGCGACGCACCCGAAACTCGGCGGTCTGCGCCGAGCGGTTCTCCACGGACGCATGCCGTCCGACGAGAAGGATGCGGTGATGCAGGCCTTCGCGCGAGGCGAGATCGACCTGCTTCTGGCCACGACCGTCATCGAGGTCGGGGTCGACGTGCCCAACGCCTCGACCATGATCGTCCTCGATGCCGATCGCTTCGGCGTCTCCCAGCTGCATCAGCTGAGAGGCCGGGTGGGTCGAGGCGGTGTTCCGGGGCTGTGTCTGCTCGTGACAGAGGCGGAAGCCGGCTCGGTGGCGCGCGAGCGAGTCGACGCGGTCGCAGCGACCCTCGACGGTTTCGCCCTCGCCGAGGTCGATCTCGAGCTGCGCGGTGAAGGAGACGTGCTCGGCGCAGCACAGGCGGGCGTGCGGTCGTCGTTGAAGCTGCTGCGCGTGGTCAAGGACTCCGGTCTGATCGTCAGAGCTCGCGAGCTCGCCGAGGTGATCCTCGCAGCCGACCCCGGTCTCGACGCGAACCCGGGGCTCAGATCCGCCATCGAGCGACGAGTGAGCGACGACGATCGCGCGGCCCTGGCGAAGAACTGACCCGAGCACGGCGTGCCCTAGGCTGGTGGCATGAGCAGCCGGATCGCCGTCGTCCCGGGTTCCTTCGACCCGCCGACCCTGGGCCACCTCGACGTCATCCGTCGGGCCGCCAAGCTGTACGACGAGCTGCATGTGCTCGTCGTGCACAACCCCGGCAAGGAGGCGATGCTGCCCATCGCGGCGCGGCTGTCGCTCATCGAGCAGTCGATCGCCGATGAGGGCATGGACGGCAACGTGATCGTCGGATCGTGGAGCATGGGCCTTCTGGTCGACTACGCGCGCGATGTGGGTGCCGGCGTGCTGGTCAAGGGGATCCGCTCCCAGATCGACGTCGCCTATGAATCGCCGATGGCGATCGTCAACAGGCACCTCGCAGACATCGAGACGGTCTTCCTGCTGCCCGACCCGGCGCATGCTCTCGTGTCCAGCTCCCTCGTGCGACAGGTGGCGGGGCTCGGGGGCGATGTATCGCCTTTCGTCCCTCCTGCGGTCGCCGCATTCCTCGACACCGGGTCTCGCGGCATCTGACGTCGCGCTCCTGAGAGCCGCGCTCAGCCCGAAGCCAGCCTCCCACCGCATGTAGCCGGTACCATTGCTGGGTGCGTTCCCGAATGAGTGGTCCTTTCGTCCTCCCCGTCCGCGACATCGTCCGCAAGCCGGGAGAGATGCGCGAACACGAGTTCTCCGTGACCCTGAAGGATGCCTGGGGCGAGGGGATCGTGTCCTACGAGACAGGCTCCGAGCTCGACCTGGATGTCCGTCTCGAGTCGGTCCATGAGGGCATTCTGGTGTCGGGAATCGTCGACGCGGACTACTCCGGCGTGTGCGGTCGCTGCCTCATCGACATCGTTCGGCCCGTCGAAGTCGAGTTCCAGGAGCTTTTCGCGTATCCTGGTGAGGAAGAAACTGACTTCGAGGTTCAAGACGACCACGTGGATCTTGAAACTCTAGTCAGGGATGCGGCCGTATTGGCGCTTCCATTTCAGCCGGTGTGTCAGCCGGATTGCCCCGGGCTCGACCCGGAGACGGGCGAGAGGCTGACAGCGAGCACCGACAAGGAGCATGCGGCTCCCATCGATCCTCGGTGGAGCGCGCTCCAGAACATCACAGACCAAGACGGCACGGAAGAATCTCGTGCCGCCGAGAAAGAAGAGAGCTAGTCATGGCTGGTAACCCCCCGAAGCGCAAGGTATCCCGTTCGAACACCCGCTCGCGCCGCGCGCAGTGGAAGGCGGCGCCCATCGCTCTCGTCAAGACCGTCGAGAACGGCAAGACCGTCTACAGCCGCCCCCACCAGGCGAAGGTCGTCACCGACTCGCAGGGCACCGAGCTGTTCCTCGAGTACAAGGGCCGCAAGGTCGCCGACGTCTGAGTCGCGACTTCACTTCCGTGACTGAGGTCCCTGGGGGGACGAGACCACTCCCAGAGAAGCTCCGCGTCGATATAGACGCGGAGCTTCTGGAGTTGGCGCTCACCCATCGCTCATATGCGTATGAGCATGGTGGCATCCCTCACAACGAACGTCTCGAGTTCCTCGGCGACTCCATTCTCGGCCAAGCCGTCACCGTGATGCTCTTCACGACCCATCCAGGGCTCGATGAGGGCGAACTCGCCAAGCGGCGCGCCAGTGTCGTCTCGACGGTCGCTCTCGCAGAGGTGGCGAGAGGCATCGATCTGGGCAGCCACCTGCGGCTCGGTCGAGGCGAGGAGCAGACGGGCGGACGCGACAAGGATTCGATCCTCGCCGACACGATGGAAGCCGTCATCGGTGCGACCTACCTGTCGGCGGGTCCTGAGGCGGCCACTGAGCTCGTGCTCCGTCTGACCGCGCCGCTCCTCGCCGACCCCGAGCGCTATGGCGCCGCCATGGATCCGAAGACCAGTCTTCAGGAGCTTGCGGCGCGGGTCGGTGCCACCCCACCGCAGTACTCGGTGGAGGCGAGCGGTCCCGATCACGATCGTCGCTTCCTGGCGACCGTGAGCGTCGGCGATGTGGCGATGACGGGCAAGGGCAGCAGTAAGAAGACTGCAGAGATGGCGGCCGCGCTCAGTGCGTGGCGCTTCCTCAACGAGCGTGCCTGAGCTCCCCGAGGTCGAGGTGGTGCGAGCCGGTCTCGCTCCTGCCGCGGTCGGTTCGGTCATCACGGGGGTGAGCGTGTTCGATGAGCGCGCCCTGACACGTCATGCCGCGGGGGCATCGGACTTCGTGTCGCGCCTGGAAGGGCGCGTGTTCACCGCCGCCGAGCGTCGAGGCAAGTTCCTCTGGCTTCCGCTCGACGCGGAGGGTTCCGCTTTGATCGCGCACCTCGGGATGAGCGGGCAGATGCTGCTCCGCGCGCCGGATGCCGAAGCGGAACGCCACGAGCGCATTCGCATCGGCATCGAGCACCCGCAGCACGGAGAGCTCGCCATCGTGTTCGCCGATCAGAGGACCTTCGGGTCGCTGGCGGTCGACAGCCTCGTGCCGGACGGGCCGACGATGATCCCCACCCAGGTCGTGCACATCGCGCGCGATCCCCTCGACCCTCTCTTCGACGACGGCATCCTGGTGCGCACGCTCCGAAAGCGGGGCAGCGCGGTCAAGCGCGTGCTGCTCGATCAGCAGGTGATCAGCGGGGTGGGCAACATCTACGCCGACGAGGCGCTCTGGGCGGCGCGCATCCACCCCGAGACTCTCGCGAGCGCGCTGTCGACACCCGCGATCGGTCGGCTCCTCGCTGAGATCCGCGTGGTGCTCGCGAAGGCGCTGGCCGAGGGAGGCACGAGCTTCGATTCCCAGTACGTCAACGTGAACGGCCAGGCCGGCTACTTCGCGCACTCCCTCAACGCCTACGGTCGCGGCGGTCAGCCATGCCCCCGGTGCGGAACGCTGATCCGCCGACAGGCTTTCATGAACCGGTCGAGTCACTTCTGCCCGCGCTGCCAGCGCCGACGCTGAGGCTCATGCCGTCTCAAACGACCGGGCGAGCAGAGGCCGGGTCGCCCGCGTACTCGCCCACACGATGCCGATTCCCACCGCGAGCACGATGCCGATCGTCAGCAGCGACTCGGGAGCGGTGATCAGGGCGATCCCGAGCAGGGGGAACACGAGCACGGCCGCGCAGGTCGCCGATCCGATCGCGGTGACGAGCAGCGGTGACATGATCGCGCGGCGACGTGCGCTGTCGACGGTGTCGAGGGGCATCCCGAGGTGGTGGAGGCTTCGGTGCAGATCGCGCTGATCGAGCACGGAAGCGGCCTGATTCACCCCCACGGATGCCGCGACCATCACGAAGGAGGCGACCAGCGTGATGACGAGACCGGTGCGCATGTCCACGGCGAGTGCTGCATCGGCATCCGTCGCCTCTCCGCTGTTCATCACGTTCATCAGTGCGACGCCGGTCCCGGCGAAGACGGCCATGAAGCTCGCCATCGCGATCCCGCTCACCTGACGCCATGCGGCCTTGGGTGAGTCCAGCACCAGACGGGCGGCGAGCAGCCGGTCGGCCCGCTCGGCCCGGCGGAGCTGACGTGATGCGCTGACCTTGAGTACCCACGGCCCGATCACGTTGAGCACGGCGAGCGCCACCGCGAACAGCGCTGCGAGAACGGTGATCGTCACTGCGAGCCCCGCGACGGACGGGAAGACCTTGACGAGGACGAAGACCAGAGCGAGCACCGAGATGCCGATGATCGCCCGGAACCAGTGCACGGTGGAGACCGTCGTCCGCATGCGCACCCCGAGCGGTGAGACGATCACGCGTCGGAGACCGAGCACGGCGCTGCCGGCCGCCACGAGAAGGACCCCGCCCACGACCGCCAGGATGCTGAGGGGAGACAGCATCACGGCGTCGGTGCCGAGAGCAGTTCCACGGAACGGGATGAGCCCGACCAGGGGAGCGGTCGCGAGATGGACGAGCACTCCGGCGACGGCACCTGAGGCCGCCACGAGCACGGATTCGATCACGGTGGCCACGCTGACACCCATCGGAGTCACGCCCAGAAGTCGCAGTGTCGAGAGTCGCTCGTCGCGACGGCGGGCTGAGAGGCGAGCAGCCGCCCCTCCGAGATTCGTCAGCGGTACGACGAGGAGGACGAGAGCGATCGCTGCCAGTGCCTGGTAGACCGGAGCGTAGTCGTCGGTCCAGGTCCAGAACGACTGTGCTCCGCCCACGACTGTCAGCACCAGAGCCGTGACGACTCCGAACGCGACCACAGGAAGCGCCAGGACGGCGTTCTCACCCTTCGCGGGTCGGAGAAGGAGGGTCAGGACGCGGGCGTTCATGCCGTCACCGCCGGCGAGACGATCTGTCCGTCGCGAACCGCCACGACTCGCGAGCATCGAGCGGCGACGTCGGCGTCGTGGGTGACGACGAGGAGCGTCCGCCCCTGCCCGGTCGTCGACCAGAGCAGTGCGTTCATCACGTCCTGCGAGGTGTGCGAGTCGAGCGCTCCGGTCGGCTCGTCGGCGAAGACGAGATCCGCGCCGGTGGCCTGGGCCCGTGCGATGGCGACGCGCTGCGCCTGCCCGCCGGAGAGCTCGCCGATGCGGCGGTCCTCCATCCCGGCGAGCCCCAGCGCGGCGAGCCAGGACGCCGCGTGGGCCGTGGCATCCGCTCTCTTCACGCCGTTGATCATCGATGCGAGCGCCACGTTCTCGACGGCGGTGAGCTCAGGGATGAGGAGTCCCTGCTGGAAGACGAACCCGAAACACTCCCTGCGCAGCCGGGAGCGAGCACCTTCCCCGAGCCCCGCGACCTCCACAGGCTCCCCGGTCGAGGGCTGGAAGGTCACGGTGCCGGAGTCCGGCGTGACGATACCGGCGAGCACATGGAGGAGAGTGGTCTTGCCCGATCCGGAGGCGCCCATGATCGCCACCGACTCGCCGCGGTGGATCGTGAGATCCACCCCGGCGAGTGCGCGGGTCGTGCCGTAGGACTTAGTCAGGGAGCGTGCGTCGAGGACGGAGTCGTTCATGCCTCCAGCCTCGCGATTCGGCCAGGGGCGCTGCGTCGGCCGGGCGGATGATCCGCTCGCGTCCGCGTACACCGATCGGATGATCTCGTTCAGATCCGTTTTTGCCACGCGCCGGCGTAAGAGACCGGCACGAACCCGATCGACTCGTTGATGCTCAGCATCGGGCGGTTCTCCTCGGCGTTGAACGTGGAGACTGCGGGGGAGAACGTCATGAGCTCTCGCCAGTGCAGGAGGTTCGCGCACTTGACGACGGTGCCCAGCCGGTGCCCGCGGTGCTCGCGAGACACCAGCGTGCCCAGCTGGTGGGTGATCCCTGAGCGGTCCGCTCCGACGAGCAGCTCGTTGTATGCCACGATGTCCCCGCTCGGCACGTGCTGCACCGCGACGATCGACAGTGCCTGACCGGCTCCGGTGAGCCGTCGCTCTCGGCGGACGACACGCTCCGCGTCCCACTCCTCAGCGACGAAGTCCATCTCGCCGCTCGGGGCGTCGGTCGACAGGCGAGCGAGGATCGACGCATAGCCGTCGCGGAACTCCGGCGGTGTCGGAGCCATCCACTGGAGCACTCGATAGTCGTCGCCCGCGGCCGCCTGCGCAGATCGCAGAGCGACCTGAAGCGGAGCGGGGTCCGAACGCAGATCGAGCTCGCTGTTGCGCTCGACCTGCTCGAGATCGTATCCGCGGGCCTCCAAGGCGTCCGACAGCGGGATCGCCGGGATGCGACCCCACCCCGTCCTCGGCGAGATCATCCGCTCGGACTCGATCGGTCGGTGCAGCGTCCACATCTGCACCAGAGACCGACCATGGGCACGAGCCTCCGACTCGGCGAGCGTCAGGAGGGCATCCTCGACGCCGATTCCCCAGTGCTTCTCGGGCACGAGGAGGTCCGCCTCCGCCGCCTTCGCATCCGCCTCCTGGGCATAGGCGATCGTGATCATCCCCACGATCTCGTCGCCGTTCCTGGCCACGAATCCGGTCTGCAGGGTGTCGGTGGAGTCCTGCCACGACGCGAGCAACTGGGCGGCGTCGGGTGCGATGTCGGGCAGACCCACCATCTCATCGCAGATCTGCCGGTTGAGCTGACCGTAGGCGCGGAAGTCCGCGCCGTCGGGGGCGTCCAGCGCGACAGGGACGATGAGCGGCTCGATGGTCAGTGCGGTGGTCGTCATGACAGTTCCTTCTTCCAGGCTCCTTCATAGGCGATGGCGGTGAACCCCATCGCCTCATTGATGGAGAGCATGGGCCGGTTCTCCTCGGCGTTGTACGTGATCACGTCGCGGGATTCGGGCGCGAGGCCCGTCCACGACAGGAGAGCGTCGCACTTCACGAGCTGTGCCAATCGGTGTCCGCGATGCTCTTTGAGCACCAGAGTGTCGTGCTGATGGGTGGTCGCGCCGAGATCGGGTCCGATGCGGAGCTCGGTGAACGCACTCAGCTCGCCGGTCCCGACGTGCTGGGCGACGGTGACCTGGATGATCTGGCCCATCTCCGCCACGCGTTTCTCGGACTCGATCAGGCGTTCTGCATCCCAGACCTCCTCGTCCGCCTCGAGATCGGCAGACGGTGCATCGGTCGACATGCGCGATTTGAGCCACGCGTAGCCATCGACGTGCTCGGGGGGCGTCGGCAGCATCCACCTGATCACGCGATAGTCCTGAGACGACGCGCGTGCCTCGTCGCGCAGCTGCTCGGCGTGACGAACCGTCTCGGGATCGATCTTGAGTCGACTCACCCGGCAGACCTGCTCGAGGCTGAACCCATGGCGGACGAGGAATCGCGCGACATGATCGTCGGGAACGCTGCCGAAGCCGGTCCGGGCCTGGAGTCTCGGACCCTCGCTCGCCGGTTGTTCCGTCCAGTTCTGGATGACCGTGCGGTCGTGGAGCCTGGCGAAGGCTTCGACGTGCGGGAGGATCGCTGTTCCGATTCCCCGACCCCAGACCCGAGGGTGGAGCTCGATCGAGGCGATGGCCACACGCGAGCCTTCTTCGTGCGGGATGTCGATGACCGTGCGTCCGACCATCTCTCCTTCGACGCGCACCGTCCACACCGCGGTCGTGCGCTCCWTGCGGGAGCGCAGGATCGGGAGCAGCGCCTCCGGCGTGAGGTCCTGTTCGGTGCGGCCGGTGAGCTCGCGGTAGACGGCGTTGCGCACACGGGCGAGCTCGCGGAACTCGACGGCGTCGGCCGCATCCGCCCGTGCAGGCAGCACGAGCGGATGCAGCGACGCATCTGCGGTGAGCGGAATGCTCATGGTGATCTCCAGGTCAGCGCAGCTGACGCTGCAGGTCGTACGTGAGCAGGGCATATGTCTCGCCCTCGCTGCGGGTCCGCCGATCGAGATGCAGCGCGTCCGCCTCGAGGGCGGTGACGCGGTGCGTCGGGCGAGGGCGCTGAGCCCGCTGGAGAAGCCAGAGGCCGATCCTGAGCGATAGACGATCTGCCAGCGCCAGGCGCCGCAGTTCATCAGGTGCGGGAATATGAAGGACCTGCTGGTCCTCGGTATCCGGAGGGTGGGGGATGCTGCGATACAGCGTGGTGTTCACGGTGATTCCTTCGAGATGGGTGGTGGTGTTCGGTGAGGAGAGCGCTGTCGCGGCGCGCCGAGAAGACGGCCGGCGGAGCGCGGCGAGAGTCGAGAGCCCAGCGCGCCGGAAGGCGATCGCCGGGGTCGGCGGTGATCCGTGATCCGAGAAGGATCAGAGGGTGGGGCGCGGAGACACGCGAACGAGAAGCCCCGTCACCGATCGGAGACCGGTGGGTGAGTGGGGGGCAGAGTTCTCGGGCTGCGGTTCTACGAGAGAGCGCCGAGACGGACGCCGGTGGTTACCGAGTGCGCAAGGCGCGGCGCGAATGGCGCGGCGAGGCCAGTGGCCTGAGCGTTGAGCTGAGTGATCATCGGTAACCTCCTTTTCGTGTGGCGATCCGGAGGTTACCGTAGCGAAACCCGGGCGTGTCCGTCAAGCATCCCCGGCGTGGCCCGGCGTGTCGCGGCCGATTCCCGTTCGCTCCGCTCCCGCGCGGGATGCCGGTTCTGAGCCGTTATTCCGGTAGCGTATGGGCGTGAATCACCCGGAGAGCGCGGTAGCCGCATGCATCTGAAGAGCCTGACCCTCAAGGGGTTCAAGTCCTTCGCGCAGCCGACCAGTTTCGTGTTCGAACCGGGCGTCACCTGCATCGTGGGTCCCAACGGATCGGGCAAGTCGAACGTCGTCGATGCCCTCGCCTGGGTGATGGGTGAGCAGGGAGCGAAGACTCTGCGCGGCGGCAAGATGGAGGACGTCATCTTCGCCGGCACGTCCACGAGAGGGCCGCTCGGTCGGGCCGAGGTGCAGCTCACGATCGACAACAGCGACGGCGCCCTGCCGATCGAGTTCGCCGAGGTCACCATCAGTCGCACGCTGTTCCGCAACGGCGCCAGCGAGTACGCCATCAACGGCGAGAACTGCCGTCTGCTCGATCTTCAGGAACTGCTCAGCGATTCCGGTCTCGGACGCGAGATGCACGTCATCGTGGGGCAGGGGCGCCTGGACACGGTGCTCCAGGCGTCTCCGGAGGATCGGCGCGGCTTCATCGAGGAAGCGGCCGGCATCCTCAAGCATCGGCGTCGCAAGGAGAAGACCCTTCGCAAGCTCGATGCGATGGAGACCAACCTGACGCGTCTCAGCGATCTCGCCGGCGAGATCCGGCGCCAGCTGAAACCCCTGGGCAGGCAGGCGGAGATCGCGCGCGAGGCGCAGACGATCGCTGCGGTCGTGCGTGATGCCAAGGCTCGGATCTTCGCGGATGACGTGGTGGCGCTGCGCACGGCGCTGGCCGATCACACGCGCACCGAGCATGAGCGGCACACCGAACGGCTCGTGCTGTCGGATCAGGCAGAGGCGGTGCGGGCGAGCATCGCACGCCTTGAGCAGGATCAGAACTCGGCGGCGGTCGATCAGGCGAGAGGCGTGGCCTTCGGTCTCGAGCAGGTGCAGGAGCGGATGCGCGGGCTGTACACCCTCGCCAATCAGCGACTCGCGCTCCTCGGCTCGGAAGAAGACGATGCTGCCGTGACGGCCATCACTGTCACGCAGACCACGATCGACGAGGCGAAGGCGGAGATCACCGAGATCTCCGCCGGCCTCGGCGACGCTCAGGACGCGGCGAGCGTGGCGAGCCGCGAGGTGGTGAATGCGCGGGCGGAGCTCGACACTCTCGACGTGGACATCGCCGAGCAGAGCGCGCTCGTGTCGGAGTACGACATGCGGCTCAGCTCGTTGCGAGGCACGGCGGATGCGGCCGCGTCGGCCCTCGCTGCGGTGCGCGGTGCGGTCCTGCGCCAGGAGAACGCGCTCGAGGCGGCGAACGCGCGTCGCCGAGACGCCGCCGAAGCCCTCGAGGCGATCGACGACGCGGAGGCGCCGGAGGGCACGGCGGCAGAGCACTCCGCCGCATATGAGAGCGCGCAGCGTGCCGCGACGGCGGCCGAGGCCGAGCGAGAGACGCTCCGCGAGCGCCTGCACGCGGCCGAGCGCGAGGTCGACGCTCTCACGGCCAAGGCTGCGGCACTCGGAAGCGCGCTCGCGATCTCAGGAGGCGCCGCCGAGATCGTGAAGGCGGGAGCCACGGGTGTTCGTGGCCTCGTGGGTGACTCGGTGCAGGTCAAAAACGGGTTCGAGGCCGCGATCGCAGCCGTGCTGGGTTCGCTGGCCGAGGGCGTCCTCGTCGAGAGGGCCTCCGACGCCTTCGAGCTGGCACAGGACGCGTCCGACCAGCGCAGGGGAGTGGTGGATTTCGTCGTCGCCGATGCTGCGCGTCCGTCGATCGAGCTGCCCGCTCTCGAGGGCGTGACGCCCGCGATCGATACGGTCACGGCTCCGGACGGGGTCCTCGGAATCCTGTCGCACGTCGTCATCGCCGCGAGCCTGGACGCGGCGCGCAATGCACGACTCGCGCTCGACCTCGCGGGCGATACGACCACGACGATCGTCACGACGGCGGGCGATGTCGTCACCGCGCAGACGCTGCGCACCGGATCCGGCGGCGAACGCTCCCGTCTCGAGCTCGCCGCCGAACGGGACGCGGCGAACGAGCGCCTGGCAGAGGTGCAGGTCATCGTCGATTCACTGCGCGAGGCTCGCGCAGACGCGAACGAGGCCGTGGAGACATCACGTCGCCAGGCGAAGGACGCGCTCCGGGCGCTGCGCGAGCACGACGCCGCGCTGGCGACCCACGCGGAACAGGTGAACCGCGTCACTGTCACCCACGAGTCGGCTGTCGCCGAGTGCGAGCGGCTCGAATCAGGACTCGCGCAGGCACAGAGCGCGGTGCAGGATGCGGAGGCGAAGGCCGACGCGGCCAAGGCCGAGTTGGATGCGGCCATCGCCGCCCCCCGGCCGGTGCTGGACGCCTCGGCGCGTGACGGTCTGCTCGAGGCGCTCGAGACGGCGCGCGAAGGTGAGGTCCGAGCGCGTCTGGAGATCGAGACGCTTCGTGAGCGTGTTCGTGCTGCCCAGGCTCGCGTCGCCGGACTCGAACGGCAACGCGAGCAGGAGCGGGACGCCGCAGCCGAGGCTGCGCGCCGGGCGGTCATCCGACGCGCACAGCGCGAAGCGGCATCCGGAGTGGCTCAGGAGCTGCCCCGCATCCTGGACTCGATCGATCGGTCGGTCACCGAGGCGCGCGTCGCATTGGCCGAGGCCGAGGCCGCGCGATCGGCGCAGAACCAGGAGCTCACTGCTCTTCGAGCGCAGGAGACCTCCTTGCGCGAGCGGCTCGCCGGGCTCACCGAGAGCGTGCACGGCCTCGAACTGCAGATCCACGAGAAGAAGCTGCACCTCAACAGTCTGCTCGAGCGCGTGGCATCGGAGCTCGCGCTCGACGAAGATATTCTCGTAGCGGAATATGGCCCCGATCAGCTCGTTCCCCGTGATCCCGGAGCCGACCAGGCTGAGGACGACCTGCTCGACGACACGGCGATCCCGTTCGATCGGCGGATTCAGCAGCGACGGCTCGCCGAGGCCGAACGCAAGCTCGCTCAGCTCGGACGGGTCAACCCGCTCGCGCTCGAGGAGTTCGCGGCGCTCGAGCAGCGCCACGCGTTCCTCACCGAGCAGCTCGCCGACCTGACGCAGACGCGACAGGACCTGCGCACGATCATCGCGGACCTCGATGAGCGCATGCAGACGATCTTCGCGAGCGCGTTCGAAGACACGAGGGTCGCGTTCGGGGAGGTCTTCCCTCTGCTGTTCCCCGGCGGAACCGGAAGCATCTCGCTCACGGATCCCGAGAACATGCTCACGACCGGCATCGAGGTCTCTGTACGGCCGGTCGGGAAGAAGATCGAGAGGCTGTCACTGCTCTCGGGCGGTGAACGTTCCCTCGCTGCAGTCGCTCTGCTGGTCGCGATCTTCAAAGCCCGCCCGAGCCCGTTCTACATCCTCGACGAGGTCGAGGCGGCGCTCGACGACGCCAACCTCGGCCGCCTGCTCACCGTGTTCGAGCAGCTTCGCGAGAGCTCGCAGCTGCTCGTCATCACCCATCAGAAGCGCACGATGGAGATCGCAGATGCGCTCTACGGGGTCTCGATGCGTCAGGACGGGGTGTCGGCGGTCGTCGGACAGCGCGTGGGCGACCGCGCGGCGGCCGGCTGACAGCGCTACCCGTAGGCTGGAGTCATGGCGGAGAAGTCGTGGTCCCTCACTCGTGCGCTGCGCGGGATGTTCGTCAAGCCCACTATCGACGAGACGACATGGGAGGACCTCGAGACGGCCCTCCTCACTGCCGACTTCGGCCCCGACATCAGCGAGCGGGTCGTGGAAGAGCTTCGTGAGAAGGTCGAGCGCTACCGCACGACCGATCCGCAGGATCTCCAGCGGATGCTCCGCGAGACGCTCGAGGAGCACTTCGCGAAGTTCGACACGACCCTGAAGCTCACCGAGCGGCCGGCGGTCGTTCTGGTCGTCGGCGTCAACGGCGTCGGGAAGACCACCACGATCGGCAAGTTCACCAAGTTCCTTCGCGGGTTCCAGCGCAGCGTGGTCGTCGGAGCAGCCGATACGTTCCGTGCGGCCGCCGTCGATCAGCTGGCCACCTGGGCACAGCGCGGCGGAGCGGCGATCGTCCGCCCCCAGCAAGAGGGTCAGGATCCGGCATCCGTGGCCTACCAGACCATCGAGTTCGCCCAGCGCGAGGGCATCGAGATCGCGATCATCGACACGGCCGGCCGACTGCACACCAAGGGAGGGCTCATGGACGAGCTCTCGAAGATCCGCAGGGTGATCGAGAAGCAGGCTCCCATCAGCGAGGTCCTGCTCGTCCTCGATGCCACCACGGGTCAGAACGGTGTGATGCAGGCCGAGGCGTTCCTCGAGCATGCAGGGGTCACCGGACTCGTCCTGACCAAGCTCGACGGCTCGGCGAAGGGCGGCTTCGTCCTCGCCGTGCAGGAGCGCACCGGCATCCCCGTCAAGCTCCTCGGCCAGGGCGAGGGCATCGATGATCTGACCGGTTTCACCCCCCATGTCTTCGTCAAGTCGCTCGTCGGCTGATTACGGGACTACCGCCGCGAGCACGAGGCTGGTTTCATAGCGTTATGGCGATCGAACACGACTACTTCGGACTCCTGTCCTCAGGGCCCGACGGCTCGATCTTCTGGTCTGAGACGGTGGAGCTCGGTGACCAGAGCGTCACCGTCGATCTCACCGCTCCTGACCAGGACGATGTCTCTGCCGACGCGCTCGACATCGCCGCTTCGCTCATCGCGGGGATCGAGAACGTCGACGATGTGTCCCGGCGGGGCATGCTCGCGGAGGTCGATGACCGCACCAGCGAGGTCACCGAGTACATCCTGCAGCAGCAGGAGGCCTACGGAGACGAACTCGAAGAGGTGCTGGTCGACGTCAGCGGTGACGCCGCCGTCGACATCATCCGCTCGCTGCGACTCATGAGCATGACGATCCTCGCCGACGAACACGGCGGGTCGGAGCCGTTCGCGGTGCTGGAGTACGCGCTCGACGCGACCACCACCGACGATGTCCTGCTGGTGAACCTGGGTTCCGACGGCAGCGTGCAGTCGGTGATGAGCGCCGACTGACGCTCACCGCCTCGGTATCGCTCAGACTGCCTGAGCGAAGCCGAGATCCGCGCTCTCGGCGATGTGCGCCAGGTGCGGTGGTATCTCGCGCCCCTTCGAGACCATCGACTGCGCCCACAGCCGGCCGGCACGGTACGACGAGCGCACGAGAGGCCCGGCGAGCACGCCGAGGAAGCCGATCCGCTCCGCCTCCTCCTTGAACTCGACGAACTCCGCAGGCTTGACCCATCGGGCCACGGGCAGGTGGCGAGGAGAGGGGCGCAGATACTGCGTGATGGTGATGATGTCGCAGCCGGCGTCGTGCAGGTCGTTCAGCGCCTGGACGACCTCTTCAGGTTCCTCGCCCATCCCCAGGATCAGGTTGGACTTGGTGATGAGGCCTGCGTCCCGCGCCTGGGTGATCACATCGAGCGAACGCTCGTACCGGAACGCCGGGCGGATGCGCTTGAAGATCCGCGGCACGGTCTCGACGTTGTGCGCGAAGACCTCGGGACGGGCGTCGAAGATCTGCCCGAGGAAGGCAGGGTCGGCGTTGTGCTCGTTGGCGAGCAGCTCGACGCCGGTGTTCGGGTTGAGCTCGTGGATCTTCCGCACCGTCTCGGCGTTGAGCCAGGCTCCGGTGTCGGGCAGATCGTCTCGTGCGACGCTGGTGACCGTCGCATAGCGGAGGTTCATGCGCACGACGCTCTCGGCGACACGGCGTGGCTCGTCGGTGTCATAGGCATCGGGCTTGCCCGTGTCGATCTGGCAGAAGTCGCACCGTCGGGTGCACTGCGATCCGCCGATGAGGAAGGTCGCCTCCCGGTCTTCCCAGCACTCGAAGATGTTGGGGCAGCCGGCCTCCTGGCAGACGGTGTGAAGGTCTTCGCTCTTGACGAGCGAGTGGAGCGCCGTGTACTCGGGCCCCATCTTCGCCTTCGTCTTGATCCACTCCGGTTTGCGTTCGATGGGAGTCTCGGCGTTGCGGATCTCGAGGCGGAGGAGCTTGCGTCCCTCTGGTGCGGCGGTCATGCGTGTGCTCCTGCGTGTGCGGCTGTCGAGTATTCGGCGAGGAAGGCGGCGGACACCGAGTCGACGATGTCGGCGGGGGAGACGTCCGCTCCGACGACCTCGCTCACGGTGGTGACACCGGCGTCGGTGATCCCGCACGGGATGATGCCTCTGAATCCTGCGAGGCTGTTGTCGCAGTTGATCGCGAAGCCGTGCATCGTCACTCCCTGCTGCACGCGCACCCCGATCGCCGCGACCTTGTCCTCCGACAGGGGGCGGCGAACCCACACCCCGCTGCGCCCCTCGACCTGGTATCCGTCGACGCCGAGTGGCTGGAGCACGTCGATCAGGATGCGCTCGAGGCGACGCACGTGCGCGACGACGTCCATCGGCTCGGGCAGCCGGACGATCGGGTAGCCCACGAGCTGCCCTGGTCCGTGCCAGGTGATCTTGCCGCCGCGGTCGACGTCGATCACCGGTGTGCCGTCCGTCGGGCGTTCCTGCGGCTCGGTCCGCTTGCCGGCGGTGTACACCGCCTCGTGCTCGAGCAGGATGAGCGTGTCCGGGCGAGTGCCGTCGACGACGTCGGCGTGGATGCTGCGTTGCAGGTCCCACCCGGCGGGGTAGGGGACGAAGCTCGGAGCGAGTCCGGGGGTGAGGATGTCGAGCATGGGAGGCCCTCTCGATCAATTGATGGATTGCGTCTAAGAATACTCCTCCGTGACGGTCGCGGCGCGCAGGAGCGACGCGCGGTAGCGTGTCTGCATGAGCAGCACGAGCCGAGCAGGGCGCCCGAAGGCCTCTTCGCGCGAGACCCTCGCCGAGGCCGCCTGCGAGCTCTTCCTCGAGCGGGGCTACGACGCCACCTCTGTCGCCGACATCACCCAGCGTGCCGGAGTGAGCCGCTCGAGCTTCTTCAACTACTTCTCCTCGAAGAGCGATGTGCTCTGGTCCGGCCTCGACGACCGCATCGGCCGTGCGGTCGACGACCTGGTCGTCGTGCCCGAAGACCGCGACGGCACGCATGTGCGGCGCATTCTCTCGGAGCTCGTCGAGGACTTCGCACCGGACAGCCTGGCTCTCGCGATGACGAACTCGTCGGCCATGGGGCTCGACGACGAACTCGAGCAGGATGCCGCGCTTCGCCAGGCTCGCCTCGCGGCGGCGCTGGCCGATCTCGCTCGCCGGTCGGGGGTCACCGCTCTCACCGCGGACATCGCCGCGGCCACCTGGGCCGCCGCCGTGGTCGCCGCCGTGCGAGCGTGGGCGGAGAGCGGTGCGGGACGAGGTTCCGTGGGGGACCGATTCGCCGACGCTGTGCGGGCGATCGGCCGATTGCCGTGGGGTGGCACGGAAACCTGATCTCCCCGCGGACGAAACCGCGCGAGCCGGACAGGTCAGGAATGAGAGACCCCTTTCCCGACCGAGGAGACATGATGGCCACCGACCCGCTCGACGAGATGCTCGACTGTTCCGCACCGACGACGGCGAGACCGGAACCCGGAGACATCCGGGCCATGATCCTCGCGGCGCGCGAGGAGACGCGGCCACCTCGTCGCGGACGTCGGAGAGCCGTGCTGACCACGGCGCTGGCGCTCTTCCTCGTCGGCGGCGCCGGTGTGGCCGCGGCGTCATCGGATTGGCTCTGGAGCCCGGGCCTCGAGGATGCGGATCGGACCTACAGCTACACCTCGCCGACCTGGGGACAGTGCGAACTGCGATTCAGCGCGCTCGACACGCACGACATGTTCACGAACGACGAGGTCAACCGCATCGTCGACGACTGGTTCGCGAGCACGGATGTCGAAGCGGCGGCCGCGCCTCTCGTTCCGGGGATCCTCCACGAGCTGGAGGAGAGTCGTGCCGGCGACCCTGCGGTCGATCCCGACCCTCGGCAAGCCGATCTCGATGCCTGGACGGCGCACACACAGGCCGTCGACGAGCTCGTGCACGCGGAGCTCGCTGCGAACGGCTTCGCCAGCGAGGCGCTAGGGGGCACCGAGTCGCACAGTCAGGTGCACTGCGACGGCGAGGACTGGGGGGACGGGGAATGAGCCGCGACGCAGCCCTGACCCGGGTGCTGGAGGAGAGCGCGACCGACCTGCTCGCCTACCTCTCGCGTCGGGTGGGCCCCGACGACGCCGCGGACCTCCTCGGGGAGACCATGGTGATCGCGTGGCGTCGGTCATCCGACCTTCCCGATGAACCGGAACGCGCGCGGATGTGGGTCTTCGGCATCGCACGAGGCACGCTCGCCAACCACGACAGGGGGCAGCGGAGACGGTGGGCGCTCGCGGATCGGCTTCGGCTGCAGCGGCAGGAGCATCACAGCTCACCTGCCGCTGACGAGGGGCTGGAGGTGCGTGACGCGATCGCACGGCTCGATCCCGACCTTGCGGAGATCGTGCGGCTCGTGCACTGGGATCGACTGTCTCTCGTGCATGCGGCGGAGCTTCTCGGCATCCCTTCGTCGACCGCACGCGGCCGTTACGCGCGCGCGAGAGAACTGCTCCGGGCCGAGCTCGCGGTCGGCGCGGCTCCGAACGCGGAGAACGGTGCCGGATTCGCGTAAACTCGGTGTCACCATGGCTACCTTTGGCACGCTCTCCGATCGGCTCACCGAGACCTTCCGCAACCTTCGCACGAAGGGAAAGCTCACCGCGGCCGACGTCGACGGCACTGTGCGCGAGATCCGTCGCGCGCTGCTCGACGCCGACGTCGCACTGGCGGTCGTCAAGGAGTTCACCGCGAAGGTGCGCGAGCGCGCCCTCGGCGATGAGGTCAGCAAGGCGCTGAACCCCGCGCAGCAGGTCGTGCAGATCGTCAACGAGGAGCTGGTGCAGATCCTCGGCGGTGAGCAGCGTCGTCTGCAGTTCGCCAAGACCGCGCCGACCGTCATCATGCTCGCCGGCCTCCAGGGCTCGGGCAAGACCACCTTCGCCGGCAAGCTCGCTAAGCAGCTCGAGAGCGAGGGACACACGCCCCTTCTCGTCGCGGCCGACCTGCAGCGTCCGAATGCGGTGAACCAGCTCCAGGTCGTCGCGCAGCAGGCCGGCGCGACCGTCTACGCGCCCGAGCCGGGCAACGGAGTCGGTGACCCCGTCAAGGTGTCGCGCGACGGTGTGGAGCACGCGCGCCGCCACCAGCACGACGTGGTCATCATCGACACGGCCGGTCGCCTCGGCGTCGACGCCGACCTGATGAAGCAGGCATCCGACATCCGCAAGGCGACGGACCCGGATGAGGTCCTGTTCGTCATCGACGCCATGATCGGCCAGGACGCCGTCAACACGGCGAAGGCCTTCCAAGAGGGAGTCGACTTCACCGGTGTCGTCCTGACGAAGCTCGACGGTGACGCTCGCGGTGGTGCGGCGCTCTCCGTCGCCTCCGTCACCGGCCGCCCCATCATCTTCGCGTCCACCGGCGAGCGACTCGAAGACCTCGAGCCGTTCCACCCCGATCGCATGGCCAGTCGCATCCTCGACCTCGGCGACATCCTCACCCTCATCGAGCAGGCCCAGCAGGCCTTCGATGAGGAAGAGGCCGTCAAGATGGCCGAGAAGCTCGCGACCGAGCAGTTCACCCTCGAAGACTTCCTCGACCAGCTTCAGCAGATGAAGAAGATGGGCTCGATGAAGAAGATGCTGGGGATGCTCCCCGGCATGGGGCAGATGAAGCAGCAGCTCGAGGACTTCGACGAGCGCGAGATCGATCGCACCGAGGCGATCATCCGGTCCATGACACCGGGCGAACGACGCAACCCGAAGGTGCTCAACGGTTCGCGTCGTCTGCGCATCGCGCGCGGTTCGGGAATGACCGTCACGGACGTCAACCAGCTCGTCCAGCGCTTCGATCAGGCGGCCAAGATGATGAAGACCGTCGCACGCGGCGGCACTCCGAACATCCCGGGAATGGGTTCCATGCCCGGAATGGGCAAGCCTGGTGCGTCGTCGAAGCGCGGCAAGAAGGGCAAGTCCTCGGGCGGTTCCCGCTCGGGCAACCCCGCCAAGCGCGCAGCCGAGAACGCGGGAATCACCTCCGCGGCCGCCCCGACCGGCTCCGGTTTCGGTCTCGGCGGCACCAAGGCGCCGAGTGAAGCCGACCTCGCGGAGATCCAGAAGCTGTTCGGCAAGAGCTGACCGGACTCATCGGCGTGCCGCCGCGAGCGGCCCCCGCGTCGATGGAGCGACCTCTCTGCGAGGCTTCCGCAGCGCAGCGAGCTGCCCGGTGACGAGCGCGCTCAGAACGAGGGAGAGTCCGAGCGCCTGGACCGGGGCGAACGTCTCGCCGGCGAGCAGCGTTCCCAGTGTCGTCGCGACGACGGGGGAGAGCAGGGCGAGCAGGCCGGGGGCGATGACGGGCAGCTCCTGGATGCCGCGGAACCAGAGCGTGTACGCGATGAGACCGCCGACCGCGCCCAGCCAGAGGTAGCCGAGTATCGCGCCGCCGTCGATGGAGGGAGGGAATCCCTCGAAGACGAGTGTCAGTGGCAGCAGGAACAACCCGCCAGCCGTCAGCTGCCAACCCGCGTACGCGACCGGCCCGACACCGGCGGGGCGCCCCCAGCGCTTGGTGAGGATCATCCCGAGAGCCGTAGCGGTGACGCCGCCGACCGCTGCGATGATGCCGACGGGGTCGAGCTCCGCGGCCGGGCCCAGCACCACGAGAGCGACACCGCCGGCACCGACTGCGGCGGCGGCTGCCGTCAGAGGGCGGATCCTGTCGCGGAGCACGAGCGCCCCCAGACAGAGGATGATCAGCGGCTGCACGCCGGCGACTGCTGCTGCGACGCCGCCGGGCAGACGCTCTGCGGCCAGGAACAGCAGCGGGAAGAACGCTCCGATGTTGAGGATGCCGAGAGCCAGCGACTTCAGCCACCAGCCTCGCGGCGGCAGCGCGCGGCCCAGACCGAGAGCCACGAGACCCGCGGGGAGCGATCGGAGGAGACCTGCCAGCAGCGGATGACCGGCGGGCAGCATCTCGGTCGTCACGAGGTAGGTCGTGCCCCAGGAGATGGGGGCCAGGGACGTGAGGAGCAGCAGAGTCAGCCGGTTCATGTCTCTCAGCCTGATCCCGATGGACACATGAGTCCAACGCATGCTTGTCACGGGATCCATGAATGAGGATCATGGATACGTGGATCTGCAGCAGCTCAAATACGTCGTCGAGGTCGCGTCCTCGTCGAGTTTCACGCGCGCGGCCGAGCGCTGTTTCGTGACGCAGTCGGCCCTCAGCCACCAGATCGCGGCGCTGGAGCGCGAACTCGGCCAGCGCCTGTTCGTGCGTTCGAGTCGCAGCGTCAGGACGACGGAGGCGGGGGAAGCGTTCCTCGTTCATGCGAGGGCCGCGCTGGCTGCAGCGGACCAGGCGCGTGAGGCCGCAGCGGCGGCCGCGGGTCGGGTCGTCGGCACGCTTCGTCTCGGTGTGATCCCGACGGTCACCGCGGTCTCCGTGCCTGACGCGATCTCGCGGTTCAGAGCGGAGCACCCGGAGGCGCGGGTGCAGCTCAGCATGGGCAACAGCGATGCCTTGGCAGCCGCGGTGCGCCGAGGAGAGCTCGATGTCGCGATGCTGGGCCTGCACGAGGACGTCCGCCCCGGTGGCGTGGCCTCGCGAGAGCTCGCCCGCGAGCGCCTGGTGGCCGTCGTGCCGTCGACCCACCGACTCGCACGGCGCGAACACCTCGCGTTGGAAGACCTTGCCGAAGAGGTGTTCGCGGACTTCCCCGCGGGCACGTCAGGGCGCGCGCAGAGTGATGCCGCCTTCGGTGTCGCCGGTGTGCTTCGCGATGTGTCGTTCGAAGCGGACTCGGCCGAGCTGATTCTCGGACTCGTGTCGGCTGGGCTCGCGATCACGCTGTTGGCGCCGGGCGTCGCCGCCGCGGCTGCGCCCCATGCGGTCGCCGTGGAGATCGTCGGAGGACCGGTGCGCGTCGAGTACGTCGCCTGGGACGCACGGTCGCCGAGGGCGGTCGCCACCGCGTTCCTCCGGGTCATCGGGCCGATGACGCCTCGCGTCGAAGACGAAGCGGGCCCGGAGGAATCCTCCGGGCCCGCCTCCTCAGAGTCCTGAGGTCAGATCACGTCCTCGTCGACCCAGTCCATCGACTTGGTGACGGCCTTGCGCCACAGGCGCAGCTGGCGGTCACGCTCGCCGTCCTCCATCGACGGTTCCCAACGACGATCCTCCTGCCAGTTGGCGGAGAGGTCGTCGAGACCGTTCCAGAAGCCGACGGCCAGACCGGCGGCGTACGCGGCACCCAGCGCGGTGGTCTCCGCGACGACCGGGCGCACGACGGGCACACCGAGCACATCGGCCTGGAACTGCATGAGCGCATCGTTCGCGACCATGCCCCCATCGACCTTGAGTTCGGTGAGGTCGACGCCGGCATCCGCGTTGACCGCGTCGAGAACGTCGCGGGTCTGGAATGCGACGGCTTCGAGCGCTGCGCGAGCGATGTGGTTCTTGTTCGCGTAGCGGGTGAGGCCGACGATCGCACCGCGGGCGTCCGAACGCCAGTAGGGTGCGAACAGGCCGGAGAACGCGGGGACGATGTATACGCCACCGTTGTCGTCCACCTGCTTCGCGAGTTCTTCGACCTCGGGAGCGGAGCTGATGATCCCGAGCTGGTCGCGGAGCCACTGGATCAGCGATCCGGTGACAGCGATCGAGCCCTCGAGCGCGTAGTGGGTCGGTCCGTCCCCGAGCTTGTAGCCGACGGTGGTGAGCAGCCCGTTCTTCGAGTGGACGATCTCCTCGCCCGTGTTGAAGATGAGGAAGCATCCGGTGCCGTAGGTGTTCTTGCTCTCGCCCTGGTTGAACGCGGCCTGACCGAACGTCGCGGCCTGCTGGTCACCCAGGATGCCGGCGATCGGCGTCTCCCGGAGCAGAGACGAGTCCTCGGCGGCGCCGTACACCTCGGAGGAGGAGCGGATCTCCGGCATCATCGAGCGCGGCACTCCGAATGCCTCGAGGATGTCGTCGCGCCACTCGAGCGTCTCGAGATCCATGAACATCGTGCGTGAGGCGTTGGTGACATCGGTGACGTGCACACCGCCGTCGACGCCGCCCGTCAGGTTCCACAGCACCCAGCTGTCGGTCGTGCCGAAGACGAGGTCGCCCGCCTCGGCCTTCTCCCGTGCGCCCTCGACGTTCTCGAGGATCCAGGCGATCTTGGTGCCCGAGAAGTAGGTGGCGAGGGGGAGGCCCACGACGGGCTTGAACCGCTCGACGCCGCCGTCGGCCGCGAGGCGGTCGACGATCTCCTGCGTGCGGGTGTCCTGCCAGACGATCGCGTTGTAGACGGCCTTTCCGGTCGTCTTGTCCCAGACCACTGCGGTCTCACGCTGGTTGGTGATTCCCACGGCGGCGATGTCGTGACGTGTCAGGTCGCCGCGGCTCAGCGCGAGGCCGATGACCTCCTGCACGTTGCGCCAGATCTCCGCAGGGTCGTGCTCGACCCAGCCGGCCTTGGGGAGGATCTGCTCGTGCTCCTTCTGTCCGGTCGCGACGATGCTGCCCTTCTTGTCGAAGATGATCGCGCGGCTGGAGGTGGTGCCCTGATCGATGGCGATGATGTAGTCGGCCATTGTGTTCTCCTTTGAAGTCAGGTTCGGGTTCAGGCGAGGTTGAGCAGAACGGGCGCTGCGACGGCGGCGAGGACACCACCGAGCAGCGGACCGACCACCGGGACCCACGAGTACGACCAGTCGCTCGATCCCTTGCCCTTGATCGGCAGGATGGCGTGGGCGATACGGGGTCCGAGGTCGCGAGCAGGGTTGATCGCGTAGCCGGTGGGTCCACCGAGCGATGCACCGATAGCGACCACGACGAGCGCGACGGGCAGGGCGCTGAGTGGTCCGAGGCCTCCGGGGACGCCGATCTCGATGTCGCCGTAGTCGGCGAATGCGAAGATCGCGAACACCAGGACGAAGGTGCCGATGACCTCGGTGACGAGGTTCCAGCCGTAGGAGCGGATCGCCGGGCCGGTCGAGAAGACGCCGAGCTTGTTGGCGGGGTCGGGCTCCTCGTCGAAGTGCTGCTTGTAAGCCAGCCAGGTGAGGATCGCACCGACGATCGCACCCAGCAGCTCGGCGCCGGTCGCCACCGCGAACTGCGAGAAGTCGATCTTGCCGGCGACGAGAAGGCCGATGCCGACCGCCGGGTTGAGGATGGCGCCGGAGTACGCCGAGACGAGGACACCCACGAAGACCGCGAGACCCCATCCCCAGTTGACCATCAGGAAGCCGCCGCCGAAGCCCTTGTTCTTGGCAAGAGCGACGTTGGCGACGACACCACATCCGAGGAGGATCAGCATTGCGGTGCCGAYGAACTCCGAGAGGAAGTAGAGACCGAGATTCACTTCAGTCATGTCTTCATTGACCTTTCTTGAGTGCCAGAGCCCCATAGCTCTGGCACTTGTTGGGAGTTACGCCGCGTGGAGGGCGGCGTTCGGATGTCTCGTCAGCCGCGTGCGCGGGACGAGATCTGGAGTCCATGTCGTTCGTTGAGCATCCTGCGCGTCTGGTCGAGCTCTGCATCCTGGCGTGCACGATCCCAGTGGAGCAGAGGAGCCAGGGCTGCGGCAAGCTCTTCGAGCACATCCGCGTCGGCGTGACCGGTGAATGCGATGCTGGTGCGTCGCATGACGACATCCTGCAGACGCGCCACCATCTCGTTCTCCACCATCCAGGCGAGTTCCCGGGTGGAGAGGTCATCGCCCGCGAGGGGAGCGTCATCACCCTGCTCGATGAACTCCCAGACCTGAGCCGCACGTGTTCCGTAGCGGGCGAGAAGGCGCTCGGCGCGGTCGCCGGCACCCGAGAGGTTCTCCTGGATCCAGATTCGACGAGCCTTCTCGGTGCGCGGGAAGTCGCGGCCTCCGCCGATGGCCCGGCCGGCGGTCGACACCGTGCGAGTGCGGCCGATCAGATCGAGCACCACGTCGGACAGCGACTCGCCGAGCGCGCGGAACGTCGTCCACTTTCCGCCGACGAGGCTCACCAGAGGAGCCGCGCCCTTGTCGTCGACCTCGATGCGGTAGTCGCGGGACACGAATCCAGGGGCCGTGTCCTCGTGGCGAGGAAGCGGGCGGATGCCGGAGAAGTTGAAGACGATCTGCTCGCGCGTCACGTCGATCGTCGGGAACACGTGGTGGATCAGGTCGAAGAAGTAGTCGATCTCCTCCTCCGTGCACACGGCTGCCTCGCGCGGATCGGCGTCGATGTCCGTCGTCCCGACGAGCACGCGCCCCTTGAGGGGGTAGATCAGCACGATGCGGCCGTCAGAGTGCTCGAAGAAGATCTCGCGGCCACGCGTCGCCTCGAGAAGCTCGGGGTGATCCAGAACGATGTGAGACCCCTTGGTCCCGCCCATGAAGCGCGTGTCGTTGCCGAGCGCGTCGTTGGTGAGGTCTGTCCACGGCCCTGATGCGTTCACGACGACATCTGCGGCGACCGAGAACTCCGTGCCGCTCTCACGATCGCGGAGGACGATCTTCTTGCCGTCGCGGGCGATCGCCTCGACGTAGTTCAGGGCGACGGCGCCCGGATGAGCTGCGCGCCCGTCCTGCAGCACGTCGAGCGCCAGACGCTCGGGATCGTGCATGGAGGCGTCGTAGTAGGTGGCCGTGTACTTGATGTTCGGGTCGAGCGAGGGGAGTTCGGCGAGCGAGCGCTTGCGACCGAGGAAGCGGTGACGAGGGACCATGCCCCCATCGCGCGAGAACGTGTCGTAGATCGTGAGCCCGACCTTGATGAGGAACGCTCCCCGCTCCTGGGGCTTGCCGCTCTTGTGCGTGAGAAAACGCAGGGGGGCGGACAGGATGCCCGAGAAGGTCGAGTAGATCGGGATCGTGGTCTCGAGCGGCTTCACATAGTGCGGCGCGATCTTGAGCAGGCCGTTTCGCTCCTCGACGGATTCACGGACGAGTCGGAACTCGCCGTTCTCGAGGTAGCGGATGCCGCCGTGGATCATATGGCTCGATGCCGCGGAGGCGCCGGAAGCGAAGTCTCCTCGTTCGACCAGCAGGACGTCGACGCCCTGAAGTGCGAGGTCTCGGAACGTCGAGATCCCGTTGATCCCGGCTCCGATGACAAGGACGCTCGTGCGTCCGGACTCACGGACGGCGCGGACTTCGGCGCGTTCCGGTGATGAGTGTGTCGACTCGATCATCTTCGACCCTTCTCTGTGCGTGCCCCCAGCTTCGACCCATGTGGCCAGCGCGCGCAAGCCCGCTGCACATATGTGCAAAGATCGAGGCGAGGAGGCCCTCATGACCCAGCCTGACGCGGGATCCCGCGACTCCAAGCTGATCGCCGCGCTCACCGCAGCGCAGCTCTACTACATGCAGGACAAGACGATGGAGGTGATCGCGCAGGAGCTGAAGACCTCGCGATCATCCGTGTCCCGTCTGCTCAGCTTCGCTCGCGAGAGCGGGCTCGTCGACATCCGGATCAACTCTCCTCTGGAGCGATTGGGGATGCTCGAGCAGCGCATCAGAGACAGGTACCGCCTCGTCGCGCACGTCGTACCCATCCCCGAGATCGTCAGCGAGGTGGAGCGGCTCGAGCGTGTGGCCCTGACAGCGGGGCGGCTGCTCTCGCAGTTCGTCGACTCCAACATGATCGTGGGCGTCGCGTGGGGATCGACGATCAGCGCTGTGAGCCGCGGTCTCACGCAGAAGGAGACGCACAACACGACGTTCGTGCAGTTGAACGGCGCGGGCAACACGCAGACGAGCGGCGTCGAGTACTCGAGCGACATCCTGCAGCGCTTCGGCAGCGCGTTCGGCGCGCAAGTGCAGCAGTTCCCCGTGCCGGCGTTCTTCGACGATCCGTCGACGCGCGAGGCGATGTGGCGCGAGCGCAGCACCCGGAGAGTGCTCGATCTGCAGTCGAAGATGGACATCGCCGTGTTCAGTCTCGGCTCTCCCGCCGCGGAGGTGCCCAGCCGTGTGTACGTCGGAGGGTATCTCGGACGCGACGACTACCGGAGCCTCCGCGAAGACCATGCGATCGGCGACGTGGCGACGGTCTTCTTCCGCGCAGACGGCTCGTGGAGGGACATCCGTGTGAACGCCCGCGCCACCGGTCCGGGCCTCGACAGACTGCGAAGGGTGCCCAGGCGCGTGTGCGTGGTCTCGGGAGTTCCGAAGCTCGCGAGCCTCCGCGCAGCGATCGCCGCCGAGCTCATCACGGATGTGGTCCTCGACGAGGGGCTCGCGCGCCGACTCGTGGAGGACTGACCTCTACGGCTCGTCGGTCGACGATTCGGGGCCGGAACGGAACTCCCGGATCAGGTGCTGCACGACCGCACCGAGGTCGCCGCCCGTCGCGTTCGCGATCGTCAACTGCCGTTCGTAGCTCGCGCCGTTCGTGAGTATCGTCTCGATGCTGCCGAACTCTCGCCCGCAGCCGAGTTCGACCGCGACCGGCGCGAGCTCGTCGAGGACCTCGGACAGATGCTCCCGCACCGGCCGCTGGGTGCCCGCCGAATCCACGATCACCCTGGCGTCGAGGCCGTAGCGTGCCGCGCGCCATTTGTTCTCGCGGTGGTACCAGGCCGGCATCTGTGCGAGAGTGCGACCCTCGTCGAACTGCCGGGAGAGATGCTCCACCAGGACCTGGACGAGGGCGGCCACCGCTGCCAGCTCGGGCAGGGTCGAGAGGCCGTCGCAGGCCCGCACCTCGATCGTCCCCCACCGCGGAGCGGGGCGGATATCCCAGCGCACCTCGGTCGCATCGGCCATCACACCGGTGCGCACCATGTCGTCGAGATAGGCCTCATAGTCGGACCAGTCGTCGAGTGGCCAGGGGAGTCCGGCCGTGGGCAGCTGCTGGAAGACCAGGGCGCGGTTGGACGCGTACCCGGTGCGCTCACCGGCCCAGAACGGACTCGACGCGGCAAGCGCCTGCAGATGCGGGAGGTATGCCGCGAGGGCGTTGATGATGGGGATGACCTTGCGCTGATCCTCGACGCCGATGTGGACGTGGATCCCCCAGATCATCATGTTGCGGCCCCACCATTGGGTCCGCTCGATCAAGGTGTGGTAGCGGGTCTTGTCGGTCACTTCCTGCTGGTACCACTGTGCGAACGGGTGGCTGCCTGCGGAGAGCAGTTCGATGCCGGCGGGATCCGTGGCCGAGCGCACGGCAGAGATCGCGTTGGCGATGTCGTCGACCGCGTGCGCCACCGAATCGCCGATGCCGCTGGTGACCTCGATGGTGTTGGTGAGCAGCTCACCCGTCACCGTATGGCGTTCGTCGGCGCTTTCGTGCTCGAGTGCCGACAGCAGCTCAGGGGCGCGGCCTACGAGATCACCGCTCACCGGGTCGGCGAGCATGATCTCCCATTCGAGGCCTACTGTGGACCGGGCCGATGACGCGAAATCGAGCTTCACGAGCACAGTCTGACATGCGGTGCAGACGACACGGCAACCGCCGTGTCGTCCCGTTTCGCTCCTTGGCCGCGGATCTGGCAGAATAGAAGGTCGGACGACGTGCTCGACCCTCTATCCAGCACTTGTCCTCCCTATTTGAGCTTCCGCCGGGTGTGCACCCCACTCTCCAGGCGATCGGTTCGTTACCTTCCACACAATTCAGGAGAATCGTGGCTGTCAAGATTCGTCTCAAGCGCCTGGGCAAGATCCGTGCGCCGTACTACCGCATCGTCGTCGCCGACTCGAAGACCAAGCGTGATGGTCGCGTGATCGAGGAGATCGGCAAGTACCACCCCACCGAGGAGCCCTCGTTCATCGAGATCGACTCCGACCGTGCGCAGTACTGGCTGTCCGTCGGTGCTCAGCCGACCGAGCAGGTCGCAGCGCTGCTCAAGATCACGGGCGACTGGGGCAAGTTCAAGGGCGACAAGGACGCGAAGTCCACCCTCAAGGTCAAGGAGCCCAAGGTTCCGTTCGAGATCGACGCGTCCAAGAAGTCCGTCGTGAAGCCCAAGGTCGAGAAGAAGGCCGAGGCTCCGGCCAAGGCCGACGCGGAGGCCGCTGAGGCTCCCGCCGCCGACGCCGAGTAATTCGTCGTGCTCGCCGCCGCGCTCGAACACATCGTCAAGGGGATCGTCGATCACCCCGAGGATGTCCGCATCAACGCTTCCACCTCGCCGAGAGGCGATCTCCTCGAGGTGCGCGTGCACCCCGACGACCGTGGACGCGTGATCGGGCGCGGCGGCCGCACCGCGAAAGCACTGCGCACGCTCATCTCCGCTCTTGCAGACGGGCGTCGTGTGCGTGTCGATGTCGCGGATGACTGACGTGGTGTCGACAGACCGCAACCAGGGCAAGAATCAGCTGCGGGTCGGGCGCCTCGTCAAGGCCCACGGTCTCAAGGGCGCTCTGAAGCTGGAGCTCTACACCGACAATCCCGAGCGTCGTTTCACTCCAGGGGCCGAGTTCACGTTGCAGGTGCCTGAAGCATCTCCGTGGCACGGCAAGACGGTCGTCGTTCGCGAGTACCGGGTGATGAACGGCAACCCCGTCGTGTTCTTCAAGGACGTCGACGATCGTGAGGGTGCAGAGACCCTCGTCCGAGCGATCCTCTGGATCGATCAGGACAACGACGAGGTCGAGGACAACGCGTGGTTCGACCACCAGCTCACTGGGCTCGATGTCGTCCGTGATGGTGTCGTGGTGGGCAGAGTCGCTCGGGTCGAGCACTTCCCGGCGCAGGACCTGCTCATCGTCAGGTCAGGCGACCAGGACATCATGGTGCCTTTCGTCGAGGCGATCGTTCCGACGGTCGACGTGAGAGCAGGACGCGTCATCGTGACGCCGCCCGCTGGACTCTTCGAAGAGCTTCCCGACGCTTCCGAGGCGACGGAGGCGGGGGAGTCCTCGGACTCCGACGCCACCGAGTGACCACGGGTACGGTCTGCCCGTGCGCATCGACGTCCTCTCCATCTTCCCGTCGTACTTCGACGGCCTGACGCTCTCCCTGCTCGGGAAGGCGCAGAGCGCCGGCATCCTCGACCTGCGCGTCCGGGACCTTCGGGACTGGACCTCCGACCGCCACCGCACCGTGGACGACACCCCGTACGGGGGTGGAGCGGGGATGGTCATGAAGCCGGAGCCCTGGGGGCTCGCGCTCGATGAGCTGGCGTCGTCGGCTCCTTCCGATGAGGGCCGTCGGCCGACCATCATCTTCCCTTCTCCCGCGGGCGAGGTCTTCACCCAGGCCACGGCTCGTGACCTCAGCACCCGCGATCACCTCATCTTCGGATGCGGCCGGTACGAGGGCATCGACGAGCGGGTGTTCGAGTATGCGGCGTCGCTCGGCGAGGTGCGACTCGTCAGTCTCGGCGACTACGTCCTCAACGGAGGAGAAGTCGCGACCATGGCGATGATCGAGGCGATCGGACGTCTGATCCCCGGTGTCGTGGGCAACCCGGAGAGCCTCGTCGAGGAATCGCACGAAGACGGACTCCTGGAGTACCCGTCTTACACGAAGCCCTCGGTGTGGCGGGAACGGGCCGTACCCGAGGTGCTGTTGAGCGGCAACCACGCCGTGATCGCCTCCTGGCGTCGCGATCAGCAGATCGAGCGGACGCGTCGCCGTCGGCCGGATCTGCTGCCGGACGACGAGAACTAGAGCATCCGCTCGGTTCCGCGGTCGATCTCGAACACCACGTCCTGCGGGTGCCTCAGCGACAACGCGGAATGCGCGTCCAAGCCTCGGAGGTGTGCTCGCAGCAGCCGGCCGAGCATCTCGTGACTGACGAGCAGAGGAACGCCCCTCGAAGCCCATCCGCAGGATGTCAGCGCCCGGCGCGCGCGTCCTCTCGCCTGGGCATAGCTCTCGCCCCCGGGAAACGCCCAGCCGTATCGGTTCGCCGCGCGGTCTTCGCGCGCCCTGGGGAATCGCTGATCGATCTCGTCCCAGGTCAGGCCGGCCATCTCGCCGTGGTCGAGGTCGGCGAGCTCCGGCACTTCGATGAGGTCTGCGCCGATCCGATCAGCGATGATCGCTGCCGTGTGTCGTGCGCGGCCCAGCGGGCTGAAGCACACGGTCGTGATGCCGCGATCGGCGACCCGCTCCGCAACGCTCTGCGCCTGTCGGATGCCGTCCTCGGTCAGGGGCGAGTCGAGCTGCCCCTGCAGCCGATGCTCGAGATTCCATCGGGTCTGCCCGTGCCGAGCCAGGAACAGATGCTCTGGCACGTGGCGATCCTCCGGAATCATGCACTCAGGATGGCACAGTCGCACTGTCGCAGGACGGGTGAGATCGCGGGCGCCTGATAGCGTCGCAGCATGGTCGACGACGCGCTGGCGAAATCGTTCACCCTCACCGGTGCAGACTACGACCGTTACCGTCCAGGCTTCCCTCCTGCTGCAGCCGGCGTGGTGATGCCTCACAGCGTGCGCACGGCGCTGGATCTGGGTGCAGGCACCGGGAAGTTCACAGAACTGCTCGCGGGATGGGCAGAGCGTGTCGTCGCAGTCGAGCCGTCGGAGCCGATGCTCGAGATCCTGCGCTCGAAGCTGCCCGGGGTCGAGGCGCATCTCGGCAGCGCCGAGCGGATACCGATGGAGTCCGAGGTCGCTGATGTCGTGACGGTCGCGCAGGCCTTCCACTGGTTCGACGAGGAGGCCGCGTGTGCGGAGATGGCGCGAGTGCTCACACCGGGGGGAACCCTCGGACTCATCTGGAACCGTTTCGATCCGACGTGCGCGTGGGATCGCGCGGCGCACCGGATCGCGCACCCCGCGGTGGGGGATGCAGACGTCACCACGAGCACCTCGACACACGAGCTTCCCGGCTTCGACTTCGTGCGCCACGAGCAGATCCACTCGACGGAGCGGATTCGACGCGACGCGTACCTCGGTCGCTGGTCGACCGTGAGCACCTTCCTCGTCGCCGATGAGGCAGCGCGCGCGGAGATGTTCGCCGCCATCGAAGCGGTGCTGGATTCAGATCCCGAGACACGCGACCACGACGAGTACGACCTGCCCATCGTCACGGATGTGTTCGTCTACCGCCGCGCGTGAGGAACACGAGCGGAGCATCGGGAGTCAGCGGACGCCGAGGAACGACCTGTCGGTGAGGATGATGGGGCCATCCGCCGTCACTGCGACGGTGTGCTCCGAATGGGCGCCCCGGGATCCGTCGACGCTCCGAAGGGTCCAGCCGTCGGGATCGGTGACGAGCTCGTCTGTCGTCTCGAGCAGCCACGGTTCGAGAGCGAACACCAGGCCCTCGCGCAGCGGGAACCCGCGCCCGGCCCGGCCGTCGTTGGGAACGTGCGGGTCGCCGTGCATGATGCGCCCCACGCCGTGTCCGCCGAAGTCGGTGTTGATCGAGTACCCCTCGCCGCGCGACACCGCCGCGATGGCCGCCGAGATGTCGCCGATACGGTTGCCGACGACCGCTGCGCCGATCGCCGCATCGAGCGCGCGCTCCGTCGTGTCGATGATGCGCAGGTCTTCCTCTCGCGGGGTGCCCACGACGAACGAGAGGGCCGAGTCCGCCACCCAGCCGTCCACGGACACCGCGAAGTCCAGCGACACCAGGTCCCCGTCGCGAAGCGTGTAGTCATGAGGGAGCCCATGGAGCACCGCGTCGTTGATCGACGTGCAGATCACCTTGCCGAACGGGCTGGCACCGAAGGACGGGTGGTAGTCGATGTAGCACGACTCCGCTCCGGCCTTACGGATCATGTCGTGCGCTCGACGGTCGATCGACAGCAGATTCGTGCCGACCTTCGTCTCGTCGCGCAGGGTTGCCAGGGTCTCAGCCACGAAGCGACCGGCGGCGCGCATCTCGTCGATCTCGGCAGGGGTGCGCAGTTCGATCATCGGGTGTCCTCTCGTCCACTCCATTCTCCCCGATCTCCCGGACGCGGGCGTCCGCGCAGAGACCGCGCGCTCACAGCGAACACCGTGACGATGTCGAGCCCCGCGTCGTACGATTTGAGGCATGTGGTTGCGTCAGGCGTTCTTCCGGTGGCTGATTCCGGCCGCGTTCCTGCTGCCGCTCTGGCTGCTCGTGGGGTGGGGCGTCTTCCAGGGCGGATGGGCGATCCTGTGGGTGCTGTTCATCGCGGTGCCCTCGGTCTTCGTCGGTCAGCTGCTCCTCACGCTCCTGACCCGATCGCGTCCGTCGGTGCGCGTCGAGCGGGCGGTCTCCTGGTGGGATGTCGGCGGCTTCACGATCTGGCATGGGCTGACCATCGCGGTCGGGTGCTTCATCGACGGCGCCTTCGGCTGGCTGCTCGCGGCAGCGGTGGTGGTCGGCATCGGCCTGTTCTGGCTGCAGCTCTGGCAGCTGTGGAACGAGGCGAAGGGGAGCGGAGCACGGATCCGCGAGACCATCGCGTGGTCATCCGTGCCGGGTGTCGATGAGCCGGTGCCAGAGACCCGCGCACACGAAGTCATCGTGGTCCGCGAGAAGGACACACGGGACTGAGGACGCGGCGCACGGCGTTTTGGCCGTGTGCGGCATCCATGGCAGAATGAATGTTTGTGCCGTGACCGGTTCTGCCTCAGGGGAGCCCACGGACGCTTCGGCTCCGTTCAGCACACCTCTTCTTGTTCCTACTTACATCATGCAACCGACCTGAGGCGAGTGCAGAGAGAGACGATCATGCAGATCCTCGACGCCGTCGACGCAGCATCGCTGCGTTCAGACGTTCCCGTCTTCAACCCCGGTGACACGGTCAACGTGCACGTAAACATCACCGAGGGCACCCGCTCGCGTATCCAGGTCTTCAAGGGAGTCGTCATCGGCCGCCAGGGCGATGGAGTGCGCGAGACCTTCACCGTTCGCAAGATCAGCTTCCAGGTGGGCGTCGAGCGTACGTTCCCGGTGCACTCCCCGGTGATCGACCACATCGAGGTCGTCACCCGCGGTGACGTGCGTCGCGCGAAGCTCTACTACCTCCGCCAGCTGCGGGGCAAGAAGGCGAAGATCAAGGAGAAGCGCGACAACTGACGCGCAGGTTCTCCACAGCACCCCGGGACACGATGTCCCGGGGTGCTGTGTTATCCCCGGGGTGTGCGACCCTTGATGATGCCGTCTCCGTGCGGTGCGAGACTGTGAAGGAACCCTCATGACGACTGACTCCGCCGCCGCGTCCACTCCACCGACGAAGCGGCGTCGCGGGTTCCTCGTCTTCCTGCGAGACGTCCTCGTGATCGTCGTGATCGCGGCGCTCGTCTCCTTCGTCGTGAAGACTTTCGTCGTCCGCTCCTTCTACATTCCGTCGGCCTCGATGGAACGCACCCTGATGGTGAAAGATCGCATCCTCGTCGATGAGTTGACACCCCGGTGGAACGACTACGAACGCGGCGATGTCGTCGTCTTCAAGGATCCCGGCGGGTGGCTCGACGGGCAGCCGCAGACTCCGGCTCAGCCTCCGCTCATCGAAGCGTTCGACTGGATGCTCAACGTCATCGGGATCTCTGCCACGGACTCTCAGGATCACCTCGTCAAACGGGTGATCGGATTGCCGGGCGACCACGTCGTCTGCTGCAACGCGCTCGGGCAGATCACGGTCAACGGTGCGCCCATCGACGAGCTCGGCTACCTGAATCTCCCGGACGGCGACACCGCTGCGTCCAACGAACCCTTCGACGTGGTCGTGCCGGAGGGGTCCCTCTGGCTGCTCGGAGACAACCGGGATCGTTCGCGGGACTCGCGGGCGCATCAGGATCTCCCCAGCGGCGGATTCGTGCCGATCGAGAACGTCGTCGGCAAGGCGTTCTTCACGACATGGCCCTTCGACCGTATGGGAACGATCGACGGCCACCACGACAGCTTCAACGGCGTCCCGGATCCGGAATGAGCGTCGTCGCTCCGAAGCTCACTCTCGAGCGCAGGCTGCTGAGTGAGTGCGATCTCATCATCTCCCTCGACGAGGTCGGACGCGGCGCGCTTGCCGGGCCGGTGGCGGTCGGAGCTGCCGTGATGGATGCGGCCGGTGCGCGCCGTCGCGTGCCCGAAGGACTCCGGGATTCGAAGCTCGTCACTGAGAGGCGTCGACCTGACGTCGCTGCGAGGGCCGCGGCATGGGTGCAGGCATCGGGAGTCGGCTGGGCGAGTGCGGCCGAGGTCGACTCGGTGGGCATCATGCGGGCGCTCGGGCTCGCGGCATCCCGCGCCGTGCAGAGCGTGGTCGATTCGGGAGTGGTGCTCGACGGAGCGCTCGTGCTGCTCGACGGCAATCACGACTACGTCTCGCCCGTGCATCCGGTTCCGCTGCGCGTGCGGCCCGTGGTCAAAGGAGACCGTGACTGCGCGTCGGTCTCAGCGGCATCGGTGATCGCGAAGGTGGCGAGAGACACCTACATGGCCGAGCTCCACGAGAGCCACCCCGCGTATCAGTGGGACAGGAACAAGGGATATGCGAGCCTCGAGCATCGCGATGCGATCAGGAGCCTCGGGCTCTCCCCGCATCACCGATCATCCTGGGCCATCGCAGATGTCCCGACTCTGTTCTGAGCCTGCGTGCGGCATCGCAGTGTCGCCGACTCTAGGATGGAGGGATCATGGATGAGGAAGCCTTCGACGACTACGACCGCGAGCTCGAGCTCGCGCTGTTCCGCGAGTATCGCGACGTCGTCGCACAGTTCCAGTATGTGGTCGAGACCGAACGGCGGTTCTACCTCGCCAATGAGGTGAATGTCGTACGCCGCGATACCGAGCACGACTTCTACTTCGAGATCTCGATGAGTGACGTCTGGGTGTGGGACATCTACCGTGCCGACCGCTTCGTGAAGGCCGTGCGGGTGCTGACGTTCAAAGACGTCAACGTCGAAGAGCTGCAGCGCCGCGAGTTCGAACTGCCGCAAGAGCTGTCGCTCGACGGGGAGTGACCTCTTCTGCACGGCTCAGGTTTCTGACGGGCTGTCCCGAGGGACTGGGGCTGCGGCTCATTCGGAGCGCTGATCGGCGCGGGCGCTCGACAGGCTGTCACCATGGCAGCGAAAGACGAGCTCGGTAGACACGGTGAAGAGCAGGCGGTTCGATACCTGACGGGCATCGGATATGAGGTGCTCGACCGCAACTGGCGATGTGCGCAGGGCGAGATCGACATCGTCGCCTGTCGCGGCCGCCATCTGGCAGTCGTAGAGGTCAAGACAAGACGCACCATCGCTCACGGGCACCCGTTCGAAGCGGTGGACGCCCGCAAGGTACGCCGGTTGTGGCAACTGGCCCATGCGTGGGCCGCCGATCATCCCGACCAGGCCGGCGGCCTCATGATCCGGATCGAGGCGATCGGGATCATCGGCGCTGACCCCGCGCACAGCACCCTCGAACACCTCGTGGACGTGTCGTGAAGACGGCTCGCACCTGGGCGGTCGCGCTCACCGGGGTCGATGGACACATGGTCGAAGTCGAAGCGGACATCTCGAATCAGACGCCCGATTTCAAGATCATCGGGCTGCCCGACAAATCACTCGGCGAAGCTGTTCAGCGGGTCCACAACGCGTGCAAGAACACCGCGCTCGATCTTCCGCGTCGTCGACTGACGGTGAACCTCTCGCCCGCGAGCCTCCCCAAGCAGGGAGCGGGCTTCGACCTCAGCATCGCCGTCGCTGCGCTGGCAGCCGGGGGAGCGCTGTCGAGCCGGTCCATCGCCCGCGTGGTGCATCTCGGTGAGCTCGGGCTCGATGGTCGGCTCCGGCCCGTTCCCGGAGTGCTGCCGTCGGTGTTCGCTGCTGCACGCGCGGGTTTCGACACCGTGATCGTCCCCTGGGGCAACGAGGCCGAGGCGAGGCTCGTGCCGGGAATCGAGGTGCGCCCTGCGGCGAGCCTCTCGCAGGTGGCGGTGTGGCATGGTGCAGAGGTCGACGTGCTCGAGGCGGATCCGGTCGCGGCCGCAGCGATTGCGCGCGAGCGTCCCGAAGAGTTGGACCTC
The DNA here is from genome assembly GCF_056175745.1 of Microbacterium sp. LjRoot205. Classification (NCBI taxonomy): domain Bacteria; kingdom Bacillati; phylum Actinomycetota; class Actinomycetes; order Micrococcales; family Microbacteriaceae; genus Microbacterium; species Microbacterium sp. LjRoot205. Next base: position 159,636 of record NZ_JBGFFH010000006.1, read on the forward strand.
GCCGACGTCGTGGGGCAGGAGAACGCCGTGCGTGCGCTGATCGTCGCCGCGGCGGGAGGACACCACATGATGCTCAGCGGCCCGCCGGGGGCAGGGAAGACCATGCTCGCACGACGGCTGCCTGGCATCCTTCCGAGTCTTACCGAAGACGAAGCGCTCGAGGTGGCGTCGATCCRCTCGCTCACGGGCGAGTCGGTGCAGGCTCTCGACGTGATGCCGCCGCTGGAGTCGCCGCATCACAGTGCATCGGTCGCGGCGCTCGTCGGAGGTGGAACGAGGTCTGTGCGCCCCGGGGCGATCTCTCGGGCGCACAGGGGTGTGCTCTTCCTCGACGAAGCGGCGGAGTTCTCGAGAGTGGCGCTCGACGCGATGCGACAACCGCTCGAGTCGGGTGTGATCGAAGTGAGTCGAGCGGGGATCACGGCTCTGTTTCCAGCGAGGTTCCAGCTCATCGTGGCGCTCAATCCCTGTCCGTGCGGCAACTACGGGGTTCGTGGCGCGGAGTGTGTGTGCCCGTCGTTGGCGATCCGGAGATACTCGACGAGACTCTCGGGTCCGCTGCGAGACCGCATAGATGTCGAGCTGCACGTCTCTCGGGTTTCCGCCTCGCAGGCGATGGTGGGGGACCGCACCGGAATGACGAGCGAGATCGCTCGTGCGCTGGTCATCGAGGCGCGAGAGCGAGCCTGTGCGCGATGGCGGGGAACCCCATGGCTTCGAAACAGCGAAGTGCCCGGCGCTCGGCTGAGACAGCTCGATCTGCGCATCCCAGCCGATGCACGGGCGCCGCTGGACCGGGCTCTCGAGCGGGGGACGCYCACATTGCGCGGCTACGACAGGGTGCTGCGGCTGGCGTGGACGATGGCCGATCTCGCTGGACTCGACAGGCCGGGACGCGACGAAGTGGGCCAGGCGCTGTTTCTCAAGACGGGGTACGCATCATGATCGAGTCACTCACAGGTGACGCCGGTGTCCGAGAGTCGCTCGAACAGCTCAGGCCCTCCGGAGGTGCGGTGGAGGCGCTCGCCCGGGTGTCTTGGTCGGTCCTCACCGAGCCGGGCGATGGTGTGGCCGGGGCGCTCATCGAAGAGCTCGGTGCTTCGGACGCGCTCCGGCTCGCATTGGGCGCCGGGAACGCGGCGGGCCCAGAAGTCAGCAGCCGGGCACTCGCCGACGGGCGGGCGCGGTGGAAGACCCGAGCCGACGCGCGGAGCGTGGTCGATGCGCTGCGCGGCGCCAGGGACGTCGGAGCCCGACTTCTGATTCCGGGTGATGCTCACTGGCCGACTTCTCTCGACGACCTCGGGGTGCATGCGCCGGCCGTTCTCTGGGTGCGCGGTGACCCGCGGCTGCTGAGCGCGGCCCCCAGAGTCGCGATCGTCGGAGCCCGCGCCGCGAGCGCATACGGCGAGATGCTCGCGGGTGACTTCGCCGGCGAGCTGGCCGCAGGTGGCGCGGTCGTGGTGTCCGGGGGAGCGTACGGCATCGACGGCGCAGGTCACCGTGCCGCACTCGGAGTCGGCGGAAAGACGGTCGCGTTCCTCGCCGGTGGGGTCGACCGAGCGTATCCTCAGGGCCATCAGCAGCTTCTTCGCCGAATCGTCGAGACCGGCGCCGTGGTGAGCGAGGTCCCGTGCGGCACTGCGCCGACGAAGTGGCGGTTCCTGTCGCGCAACAGACTCATCGCTGCGGTGAGCGACGCGACGGTGGTCGTGGAGGCAGGATGGCGAAGCGGATCGTTGAACACTGCTGGACAACCTGGGCTGCTGAGAAAGTACTACCAAAGCTAGAGCGAAGTTTGCTTAGGCGAGACAGGTGCGCATGTATTGGTCAGCTTGAGCTCGTCGAGGCGTTGAAGGAAGGCGAGATGATCGCGGAGCTCTTCTGTCTCCGCGATCTTTTCCGCGGAGAGACCGTGATGGCGTAGCACGCGGTCTCCGATGTGCAGCTCGTCGCTGTCGACGAGGCCGACGAGGAACTCGATGGTCCGTTTGCGCGCGGCGAAGTTGCTTGAGAACTCGACAGTGACCTCAAGATCGGGGTTCGCTGACGTTTCTCCCAGGTCCAGCGAGAGACCTCCGTCGAGGGTGATGCGCGAGGTGACAGGCGTGAGGCGTTGTACGGTCGCCCTTTCGAAGACAGCGGCTCCTGACGAGATCCTGACGCGGCCGTCGCGGGGCATATAGTCCTGCGGCACCACTTCGATGCCCCCATCGACAGGCACTCGGTCACCGGTTTCTGTAGTGATTTCCATCGCGAAGACGGTGTCACCAGGGGTGAGGCTTCTGGGCTCGCGGAAGATCGGCTCCTCGACCGTAAATAGCGTGATCTTCTTCATCGTCTCGAAGACTCGCATGGTGTTGCGCTGCAGTGGATTCTGACGGGTTCCGGCTACCGCGACATCGACGATGCGCTCGATATCTTGAGGAAGCCTGGGAAGTTTCATGAGCGCGACTGACACGGTTTTTTGGTCCTCGGGCACAAGGTCCAGAATCCGTCGGATCTCGAACGGTGTGAGGACGGCGTACTTCGGGTCGTTCTTTTCGCTTCGTTGGTCGATGTCGACGACGAAGAGTAGGACCCCGTTGTTGTTCTGGTGTGCGCGGAGCACGTGAGTCTGCAGCGGATAGGACAAGGGTGCTCGGCGCGTAGCGACTCGACCCTTCACCTGGACCGGGACACGTGCGCGCCAGTTCGCGTTCGCCTTTCTCGCCGAGTCATACACATCGATGTGCCCATCAGTCAGCGGCACACGGTCGAAGCTCTCGATGATCGCCTCGAGGCGACTGCAGCGGTTCATGATCTTCGTGATCTCGGCGACGGCCTCAGACTCTGTGCTCACCGGCTCTGCCCGCCGCTCGCTGCCCCTGCGACGCGTGTCCGCTGGAAGCGAGTCTCCTGACGGAGTAGGTGCAGGAAGATGTTCGAGACCACTCCATCAGAGTAGCGTCGGCGAGCTACGCCGAGGGCCCCGCATCACTGAGAGTGCCGCCCCGGCGCCCCTCACGCGGATGTGCGACGTTAGGTGCTCGGGATGAGCGCAAGCCCGCTAACTAGATCCTTGTCATCGTCAGAGCTTGCGGTTCCAGTCCTCGAGAACGAAGTCTGAGCATGCGGGCCGTGCCTCCTTCTCGTAGCAATGCGAGAAAATGAAACCGGCCTTGATTTCCTCGCGACTCATCGACTCAACGTCAACGAGCGCCCAATCGGCATCCTCTCGGTGAGCGAAACCTCCTGCATACAAGTCCTCAACTCCGGAGCACGCGTCATAGATCGGATCGATCAGCGCAACGAATCGTGCTTCTTCGTCGGCGAGCATCGCGTCGAGGGTTACTTGCTCTTCGTCAGTGACGGCGCCGTCGGCATAGATCGCGTCGTACTCCGCACCAAACAGGGGATGCGTGGCGTAGTGCTGGTCCATTGCGCTGCTGGCCGCAGCGAATGCGTCGTCACACTTCGGAGTGGCAGCTTCCGGTGCTAACTCCCGGTTCAGGTTCACGATGAGGATGACACCGACGACTGCTGCCGCTAACCCAACAATGCTGAACAGCGGCCCCATGACGCGCTTCTTCGCTTGAAGGGGAGGAGCTTCATCCGCGGTGGCCAAGGCAGGTGAAGGCGGCGGCTGCAACGGTCGAGCAGCCGGACGTTGGTCGTAAGGGCGCTCTTCGTCCATCAGACCGTCTCCACGACCGCAGTCAGTGAATAGCCGTGCAAAATCCCTGACCCTGTCACACTCACAATCCGGCAGGGCGGATAGTTCGAGAGGGCTTCCTGCAGCTTCTCCGCCGCAGCCTGCACCGGCTCCTGACCGCGCTTGAGGTCGTACGGGCCCGTCACGACGACGATGGTTTGTTGTGGAATAAGTGGCACAGTTGAGCTCCTTCGGGCGGTCACCCTCATCTAACACCAGGGCAACCCGAGTCCGATGACGCTCTAGACGATGCGTGCGGTATCAACCAGTCGACCGAAGCGACGTAACCAGGCTCGATGGTAGTCGGGTGCGGAATGTCGACGCCCCACAGTCTCACCCGCGGCGACAATATCGGCATAGCGCGACAGCAGACCATCCCACTTGACGTCATGCGGACGACGCGTAATCACTGGAAGAGCATCAGCAGCGAGGCTCGACTTTCGCGTGTTGCACATCGCATGCAAGGTTGTGAGGTTCCCCGCCTCGCTCGACCCGCCACTGGAGTGGGCGACAACATGATCAGCCTCCGGCGCAAGCGCCCAATAGACGGGATGGACGGTGCCGCGACGATAGTGGGGGTGGTAAGGCAACTCGTCAGGGAACACGTCGCTGATTGCGACAAGGATGCAGCGAGGGATCGTCCGGCCACCGCAATACGAGCAGACGAAGCCGTCGCGAAGGAAGACTTCCGCCCGTGTGCGATCAGAGACCGGACGTGAGCTCACCCCAGTGCCGGGAACGCTGCTCCCAGCGTGGAGGGACAACCTCCCCATCCACACTTCGCCAGCGATGGGCTCCAGAAGCCGACGCGCGTAGTCGACTGACTCTGGCAGCGCTGTCGTAGCCGAGGTCAATACACTGCTATACCACACGTCCGCACTGACGCTGAGCTCGTGGATTTCCCGCCTCACCCAACCCTCCTCAATGAACGTCCGCCACCGTCTCTCGGGAGCCACGACTGCGCATCAGTGCGGAGACCCCGAGAGGTGGCGAAGCGTGCCACGCCCTGACCATTGTTCGGCTCGAAAGGGACTACGCCCGGACCCAGATGCCCGGCTTCGACGAACTCGCAAGGCGGCTTCCCGGCTGCGTCAGCTGCCAGGGCCCATGCATGCATCTCCCGCGGTTTAGTCGGGGTCTCGAGCTCCATGATGGCAAGGATCTCACGAGCCCAGAGCGACGTTCGCGTGGGCTCGTGATCTGCTGATGATGTGCGCTGGCCGTGAGTCACATTCCCCTACGACTCAGCCCTCAGCCGGTATGAGCCCAGCAACGAAACGCGCGGCGTCGCAGCGGATGACACCCGCGGAACTCCTTCGTAGCGGCAACGCCTCCGCCGACCGGTCAACGGAAGCTGCTCTCGCGCAACGCGACCTGTCCGCGACAAGTCACCGCATGGATGCGAGCGCAGCGCGTTCAACCGCGAGAATCAGTACCTCCATGCGCGCTCCTCTCGTGGCAGTCCCTCGCAACACAAATGTGCGTACGCTGACAAAGCTGAGGCGACGTGTCGCATCGGTAGGGTTCTAGCGAGCCGAGAATTGGGGGAACTGTGAGTTTCACGAAACTCCTGGACGACCCCGACTCACCGCTTCGGGCGTATCTCGACGGGGCGTCGCCGCGAATCGCGGGTATCCAGAGGCAGGGGATTGGTGCGCGCAGCGTCGCGGATGCGTTGGGCCTAACGACGCTCGCCGGAGCCCCTGCGCTGGTGCCCGCGCGTCCGGGTCTCCCGAACCAGCTGGTTGGCACTGCGTTCGATTTCCGTGCCCGCATCGCTCTCGGCGGGTTCGATCCAACCGACTCGGCTGCAGCAATCGGCCGAATCCTTCTACCCGCGTACGTGGACAGCGTCAAGAATGGCGCCCATCGCGCAGCAGTGCTGAGCGGCGCATTCGACGTCGCGCAGCGCCTTCTCGTGAACCCCCGGGATCACACTGACTTTGACCGGGCGTCCGTCGTGCTTGGCTATTTGGAGCCCGTCTACCGGGTGGGCGCGAAAGGGCTGATTGGATCAGTCGGTGACGCGTGTGACCGTGCCGCGGACGGTCAGGAATTCGTCGACGCGATCGACCCGTCCGTCGTCTTCGAGATCGGTTCCCTGGAAGCTGCGGGACGACATCAGTTGACAGCGTGGCGTGAGCAGATCACCGCAGGCAAACGTTTCGCGCCCAACCCTTCGTTCCCCGGAGCGGCGCTCGTTGGAGGCGCTGACGCCGACTGGCTCGTCGGAGAGACACTCATCGACTGCAAGGTTTACGGTTCGCTGAGCGTTCCAAAGCTCCGCGACTTCCTCCGTCAGCTCCTCGGGTATGTGCTCCTTGACCTCAACGATGAGTTGCATATCCGCTCGATCGGTGTCTGGCTCCCGCGCCAGGGCCTCACACCGACATGGTCGCTGGAGGAGCTGCTCAGCGGAGACCCTGACGAGCTTCTGCCCTCGCTGCGAGAAGGACTCTCGCGGGCATTGAAAGGCAGCGCGCTGGCCACGTCCGTCCCGATCACGGAGCGTCGTCGTCACCAACTTCTCGCCGAGAATCGGCACACCCCGTTCGTGATGCTCACCGAGCTCGCTCGGAGTGCGGACCCCGATATTCGGTTCCGTGTAGGCCGCAATGTTGTCACGCCCGAACAGTCGGTTCGCATCCTCGCGCATGATCGGCTCGCGCGTGTCAGGGAAGGCGTCGCTCGAAATGAGGCGGCCCCAGCGGATGTGCTCGCGGTGCTCGAGAACGACTCAAGCGTGGGTGTGCGTCGGGCCGTGGCCTCGAACCCGGGAGCACCGGTTTCGGCCGTCCCATCGGCTATCGGTTCGGCCTGGGGTGGTGGTGTCACTGCCACTGCGCAACAGGCCGTTGTTCGGGATGAGTGTGCCGCGTCAATCGACGTCGTGCCGCGTCGGTCTGACGAAGCACTGGACTTTGCGTGGCTGTACGACGTCGTCGCGAAGCTGGCGAGTGGTGGTCGGACGACGGACAACCTGACAGCGTTCGATGATCGCGCGTGGCGTTTGTCACTTCCGGCGCCGAGCCAGGTGTGGGCGTTCCGTCAAGGCCGGTCGGTCTGCATTCCCGCGGCGTTGAGGTACGGTCTGCCGCCCGAGATCACCACGGATTTGTTGCGACATGATCGCCCGCCGTACCTACGTATGTTGGCGGCGGGCAGCCTGCCTGTCGATGATGAAGCGATCCTTCGAATGCTCCTCGAAGATCCGGATCCAGATATTCGTCTGCGCACTCTTGAACGGACGTGCATTGTTCTTCCCGACACTGCTTCAGGGGCACATGTTCGTGTTCTTCTCAGCGAAATGGCGGCCTCTCGCGACCGTCGCATGATCTTTCTGGGCGGCGGTGATGCCGTCCGTGGGTCACAAATCAATGCAGCGGAGCGCGACCGCGTCATACTCGAACTCATCGCGGGCCACCCTCTGACGGCGCCGGAGTCACTTGCTTCGATCATCGACGAGGCATCCCCGAAAGCACTGACCGCTCTGCTGGTCAACGGTTCACTGCCGGCATCCTCGAGGGCGGCGGTGGAGGAGCGCATGCAGACCACTCGGTTTGTGGAAGCACGCGAATGGTTCGCGATGTCCTCAGCGACCCCCGCCGCAGTGCTGGATGCGCTCGCATCTGACCGCCTCACCGCCGTGCGCCTTGATGTGGCCCTCAACCCAAGCGCATCGGCCGACACACTCCGCCGTCTCGGGCGCGATCGATCTCCCGACGTCAGACGTGCTGTCGTCGACAACCCGTCGACGTTGTCGGCCGACGCGCTCGACATCGCCCGAACCATGCTGGGACGCAGCAAAGAAGACAACCTCCAAGAATCGATAGCAACGATCTCCCGGCGTGAAGACCTGTCCTCCCTCAGCGGCATGGTGGAAGCAGCTCTAGACCGGCTATCGAGGGGGCGCACCGAGGACCGAGTCTTCGCTGCTGGACACCCGAGAACGGCAGGTGCCACGATCCTTCGACTCTCAAAGAGCACATCCGCCGCTGTGCGCCAAGCATGCGCGGAGAATGTTAAAGCACCCTCGGCCGCCTTGAAACGACTAACCAGTGACGTGGAGGAGGACGTGCGGCTGGCCATCGCCCAACACCTGAGAGCACCCCTTGCCAGCTTGGACCTGCTCGCGCGGGATGACGACGCACGCGTGCGTGCGAGCGCGGCCATAAACGAGAACACGCCCGCTGAGCTGTTGACGATGCTGCTCGCTGACGACGACCAGCGCGTGCGGGACGCCGCCGCGGAGACCTCGTCGAAGGAGCCACCGGAGGCTGAGCGTGCTCGTGCGGACAGGCCACAGCCGGCATCCCTCACCCCAGAGCAGATTCATCAGATGGCAGCGAGCAAGCATGCAAAGGTGCGCATGGACGCCGCCTACAGCCCTGCTGCAACACCGGACGTACTTGCCTTCCTCGGCGGTGAGCGACGGAGCGTTCAGGTGCGGCGAGTGGTAGCTGCGAACCCGAAAACTCCACCCGAGGTTCTGGCATCACTCGCCTCTGAGGCTGACGCGGACGTCTTGAAGTCGATCGGTTTCAATGAAGGAACCCCCGTCGATACGCTCAGGAATCTTGCCAATCGAAGCCTCGACCTCGCCTTATTGGTCAGCCTGAATCCCGCGGCGCCTAACAGCCTTCTTGAAGAACTCGGTGGAGACCCTGACCCTCTGGTCAGATACGTCGCGCAAACGGTGAGTCATACACGAGGGGCAGTGACGGACGGCTCAGACTTCGATATAGACCGTCAACCTCTCGGTCCAGCGTGAGGCCTCGTTCAGGCCGACAGCCACCGCGGTGCCGCCGGCGTTGTTGGTCGCTAACAGCACGTCGCCGCTCGGATGGAGCACCGCCTTGTCCCTCCGCGATCTATATGCTCCTGGCGCGGCGAACACACGGCATTGGCGCGTTCGCCTCAGCGAGTCTGCCCCTTGGCGGCGGTCACGCGGACCTAAGCGCGTCGACGCTGCGGGAAGCCTGAATACTGCCAGGATAAGGCTGTTCGCCCAATGACGGGCGTGTTCCAAAGGGGGGATTGTATGGCTCGACCAAAAGCAGCTGCGCAAGCAACGACGCTGTATCGCTTGCGGCACACAAAAAATCTAGAGGACGCCGTCAAGGCCAAGTATCGAAATGATGCGGCGATTACCACTGACAAGTGCAAGGTCGGGCCCCGAGACGCTGTGATGATCCACGGGCCTATCGGAGCGGGTGGGACTGTGAAGTGGGCTGCTCGCGTCCACCAGCTGACAGGCGCAACTGTGACGACAGCGAACACTACCGCGGCAGGCGTTCTACTTCTCAGGCTCACTGATGATAAGACAGCGCCAACATGGGCCCTCTGCTGGGGGATGGGGTGGTTGTTCTTGGATCAGAGTCTTGTTGACGGCGCATTCGGCCAGCGTCTCGCGCTCAGGTCGGTTGATCCGGACCTTCTGAGCTCGCTGACTCGAACAGTTCTTGACGAGCGAGCGAAGGTCGACCGTTCTTCTATTCCAGCCGGGTCGGGGCTGACGGGGTTCGGCATCGGCGGCTTTGGAGAACTGGTCACCCGCGTTGTCGGTAAGGYCGAAATCAAGGGGCTGACCATCAACAAGTTCTTTCGGGTCAGGGGAGCCGACGCTGTCTCTGTTCCGCTTGGACTGACTCCGACAGCCTTGCTAGCTGACCTGAAGGTCCTCGACTCCCTCCTCACCCAGAAGCCGCGTCCCGAGCTTGAGGTGCTGGAGCAACTGGTACCCGTAAAGAAGAAAACCGCGGTTCACGACAAGTTGGAGGCGCACCTTGAGGCGGAGTTGCAGAAGACGCTCGACACATCCCAAATTGCCGTCGCTTGGCCTCACGAGAATTTGAGCGAGAACCAACCGCCCGAATCGTTTCGCGTCAAGCGAGGCGGAATGCTCTTGGTGCAACCCGACACTCCGACGAAGGAACTACTCCTCAAGCTGATGAAGGGTAACGACGTCGGCAAGCTGGATACGATCGCTGTCCAGTTGTTCTCAGATGCTGAAGGGGACAACGCCATCAGCACTGAAATTCCGTTGCGCAAGTGGGTGGCCTTCGAGAAGGAGGAAGCCCAGCGTCGCTACTTCCTCCATAACGGGCAGTGGTTCGAGATGGACCTGAACTACGCGAAGCAACTCGATGATCGGGTCAAGAGGATCTTCGCCGAACCTGCTGGTTTGACATTGCCGGCCTGGGTAAACGCTGACGACGAAGCCGAGTACAACAAGAAAGCTGCGAAGGCTCTGAACGCTGTTCTCATGGATCGCAAGCTAGTGCAGACGACGCAGAACAAGCGTGGGTTCGAGCCCAGCGATCTGATCACCGACAATGACGTCTACGTACACGTCAAGTCAGCGACCTCGTCCGCACCGCTCAGTCACCTGTTCTCGCAGGGAGCCAATTCCGCACACGCCTTGCAACACGACGAGGAAGCGCGCAAGAAGCTCAAACAGCGAGTGAAAGAGCGTGGGGGAGACCCTGACCTGGTTGGTGCGAAGCCGAAGAAGGTCATCTACGCCGTGCGTGCGAAGAAGGTCGGCCAGTCGATCACGCCAGACGATCTCTTTAGCTTCAGCAAGGTGTCACTCGTTCGTGTTTTCGATGAGCTGGAAGGTCGCGGCATCGAGGTTCGCGTGGTCAGTATCGACCACGTTTAGAGCCCACCGACATCAAGTACGACAACCTGACTTCGGCGGTCACCGCTGTCTTGCACGGCCGCGACCGGGCGCGGGTCGAGAACGACCGGTGGGTGTTGTTCCGCTCGCACTATGCGTTCGACGCGTTCTACTGTCAGCCGGGGATCGACGGCGCGCACGAGAAAGGCGGCGTCGAGGGCGAAGTCGGCCGGTTCCGGCGCACCTGGCTCTCGCCGATGCCCGAGGTCGACACGCTCGCCGAGTTGAACGCACAGATCCGCCGTTGGGATGTTCGCGATGAGGACCGGCGGATCAACCAGCGACGCACGAAGGTCGGCGACGATTTTGCTGCGGAGCGCCCTCTGCTGGGCCCGTTGCCGGCGGAGCGGTTCGATCCCGGTCTGGTCCTGCATCCGCGCGTCGATCGGTCAGGGCTGGTGACGGTTCGGATGGCGAAGTACTCGGTTCCTGCCCGGATGATCGGCCGACAGGTGAGGGTCTCGTTGCGCGCGTCCGAGGTCGTGATCTTCGATGGCCGCGAGGAGGTTGCTCGTCATGAGCGGGTCGTTGCCCGGGGCGGGGAATCGATCGTGTTGGATCACTACCTCGAGGTCCTCCGGCACAAGCCCGGCGCGCTCCCTGGGTCCACGGCGTTGGCGGCCGCCCGTCAGGCTGGTGTCTTCACCGCGGCGCATGAGGCGTTCTGGCAGGAAACACGGAAAGTGAACGGCGATGCCGCGGGCACCCGTGAGCTCATCGGAGTGCTGCTACTGCACCGGAGCATGCGCGCTTCGGATGTCCTCGCTGGCATCCGGGCGGCTTTGTCGGTCGGCGCTGTCACCGCGGACGTCGTCGCGGTCGAGGCCCGCCTCCACGCCGGCGGGGCCACTTTGCACCGACATCCCGCTGCTCACGACAGCGGCATCGAGCAACGAGTTGTCAGTCTCACCCAACGCCGCCTCCGAGACCCCGCCGCGGTGATCGCCGGCCTCCCACCAGATCTGCGACCGCTGCCGACCGTCACTCAATACGACGAGCTCCTGCGACGCCGCGACCAGCCCACCGATGAAAGAGAAGGAACGACCGACCTATGAGCACCAGAACCACCGTGACTACGACGCTGCGCCGCCAACGCGGGATGACCGAAGAAGCCGCCGCGGCCGCCGTCGACCAAGCCTGCCGGAGGCTGCGCCTGCCCACGATCCGCGCGGTGATGGACGAAGCGATCCGCGTCGCTGAACACGAGCAGCTCTCCTACCAAGGGTTTCTCGCTGAACTGCTGCTCGCGGAATGCGACGACCGTGATCGCCGCTCCACCGTCCGCCGTGTCGCCTCCGCCGGGTTCCCTCGGCAGAAATGGCTCGGTGACTTCGACTACGACGCGAACCCGAACATCAACGCCGCCACGATCCACACCCTCGCGACCGGCGACTGGGTCCGCCGCGGCGACCCGCTCTGCCTTATCGGAGACTCCGGCACCGGAAAGAGCCACCTCCTCATCGGACTCGGCACCGCCGCCGCAGAGAAGGGCTACCGCGTCAAATACACCCTCGCGACGAAGCTCGTGAACGAGCTCGTCGAAGCAGCCGACGAGAACCAGCTCGCCCGCACCATCGCCCGCTACGGCCGCGTCGATCTCCTCTGCATCGACGAGCTCGGATACATGGAACTCGACCGCCGCGGCGCCGAGCTCCTGTTCCAAGTCCTCACTGAACGCGAGGAAAAGAACAGTGTCGCGATCGCCTCCAACCAATCCTTCTCCGGATGGACCGACACCTTCACTGACCCACGCCTCTGCGCCGCGATCATCGACCGCCTCACGTTTAACGGCACCATTATCGAAACCGGAACCCAGTCCTACCGGCTCGCTCACACCCGCACAAGCACCTCCGCGGGACCGGCCTAGACGAGCCCCGACGCCGTCTCAACGAGGTCTGGGAGATCCTTGGGGAAATAGGTCACGTCGCTTTCTCGGAGGTCATCGGCTGACCACCACCGCGATCGCGTCATCGCCGCACGCTCCAAGTCCGTCCAACCGTCACGGTCAAGGGTCGCAGGAGCAGCAACGCGTGCTGCGAAGAAGTGCTCGACCTGGTGAAGTGGTTCACCGTGATTGAGGAAATCAAACTCGCGATGCTCGAAGGGCCCTCTCAACGTCAGGCTTTCAAAACCGGTCTCTTCCTTCAGCTCTCGCGCAGCGGCAACGATCAGGGACTCGCCGTTCGCTACGCCGCCACCGACGGTGAACCAGAACCGAACGATGTCATTGGCATCGGAAAGGTCACGGCCTTCGAATAGCAACACGCGGGATGAAGGATCAAGCAACAGGATCCGGACTGCTTGGCGAGACCAGACAGACATGACTCAGCACCATATCGCTGTCATCGCACCTTGGGCCAAATCGGACCGACACCCCTGGGCCAGATCAAGTTGACATAGTCACGGGACGGCGGCTGCGCGCTAATGGTCGGAACCAGCTCTGCGACGACGAGTGCTCTCCTGAGACGCGAACGGATGCCCCGCGAGGGATCAACCCCCGTCCGGCGCTCTGCGCTCCGTCTATCGTCGGCATACCGGGGGTCCCAGCTTCCTCGGGCACTACCGGAGACCCTGCACGGACCACAGCGCTCGCGGAGGTCTCCGGGCCCTTTCAGGAGGGGGTTCGCGGAAAGTCGATCCCCCTCATGCGCGGGGGCGTATGAGGGGGACCCGACATCTCACTCCGCAAAGCGGAGGGCACGCGCTAACTGCTCCCGGTATCCCCAGATCCCGGCTCACTGACTCCCCAGAGGTAGTGCGAGAAAGCGCAACCCACCGTCGGGAGATGTCACCACTCTGTCAGGTCGGCATCGCCGCGGCACCTCCTCTGGGGTGCAGATACAAAGACGCGCCAAACACGCCGATATAGACTTGTAGCTAATCCACTATGGCCAAAAGTCCATACGCGCCAGGGTGACTCTTGACGATGCCCTCACGATTGCGACGGAGGCTGAAAGTGAGGGATGGGGGCAGGCCGCTCACCCCGGAGCTCTTGGTGTCGCGATCGCGCTGTCTCCGTGACCGGCACGGCGTAGACCGGGGGAGTGGGGTGCGCGACCTTCGGGAACCGGCGGCCGGTGATCTCGCTGGCGGTAACTTTCAGCACGAACAGCTTCGGCATCGCTGTCCACGACTTGAAGTGCTCAACTCCCACACGGTGCAGCTCGGCCTCGCTGGTGACCTGCTCCACAACTCCTCGGACCACCACACTCCAGAAATTCGCGTCGTCGACACCGTCGACCTCGACCGCGACTCGGGGCTGAGAAGCGACCGCAAGGAACTTCGAGTCCACCGCTGACCGAATATAGATGGTTCGGTCGACGGCGAGATGATTCACCGGTCGGATGTCGGGAAATCCGTCCGCTCCGGTGAAGGCGAGCCGGCAGAGTTGCGTCGTCCGGAGTAGTTCCCAGCAGTCCGCCTCGCCAAGCTCGTCAGGGCGAAGACCAGGCTGAGAGTCTTCCGATCTTGCAGTCATCACTGACCTCCTATGAGCCGGAACACTGTGTCGATTTTGATAGTGCTCTATCTCGATGATCCCACCAGGCCGAGGAGCGCTCGAGGCCCGCGCGTCTGAGAGCAGATCCCAGTTCCGGGACGCGCAATCCGACTCCCCCTTCTTCGGGGCAGACGGAAAACCCAACTTTCTCGGCAAAACAGCAGGCGTCATCAAAGGACAAGCTCAGCGATAAGTGGCGTCGCCTCGCTCGAGAACAGTATTTCTCACGGCCAGGGCCGACTCGGTGCCCATTCCCCGCAAACGATCGTTTACGGGGCCGCAGCCCTCCTGGGACGCTTCTCTCGGTCGCTGTATCCCAACTATCTAACAAAAGCCGAGGCTGTACAGATAGTCGAGCGGCCCCCGGGAGACGGTGACCCACTATCTGTCGGCGCACCATCGGCCTGATGGCGAGTCGGGCGATCCGGGAATCTTATAGATGTGTCCGTTTCCCCAGGCCTGAAACAGCGATGACTGAGCTCGTCCGGGCGGCGTCCAGAAGCCCTTGTCGTAAGCACGGTTGGGTGTCATGCTGGCGTCAGGGTTGCGGGCCTGGGGAGGCTCGCGACAAGCCGCGGGCGATTCCCCCTCATGCTGGCGGCCGCACGCTGAGGGCTGCTCCGCCCAGCCGTTTCCCGGTCACCGCGGGGTAGCCCTCGGCGTCCGGGGTTGACGGCGTGCAGCACGCGATGCGCTATCCGTCTGAAGCCACCGAGCGCCGGGCCGGACGAGTCGCGATCGTCGGACTTGCTGGGCGCCTAGCGGTCGCTGACAAACGGTGAGCTGCGTGAGTAATCGCCGTTGGCAACGGTTTCCGTAATGAATCGGGCGAGGTCGCTTCGACGGAGTGTGGTGCGACGCCCCGTCAGGTGCGCGTCGTGGTCGACTTCTCTTGCAGCACCGTCGACCAGGCCGGGGACCCGAACGAGCGTCCAGTCGAGACCGCTGCGTTGCCAGATCGCGCGCTCTGCGATCTTGTCCTTCGCGAGCATGCCGCCGAGCGAGTTTAGTAGCCAAAAGATGATCCGGTCCCGGTTCCTTTTGCGATCCCCGGGAAGAGTGAGACCTGCGCCGCTAATGCCGACGTACCGGCTCACGTGCGCATCGCCCATCGCGCGGACCACGATCGCCGCGGTGTCGCGCAGAAGAGTGGTGTCTTTGACGACGGGGCCGAGCGCGGAGGCGACGGCATCGGCACCGTTGATCGCTGTGGCGACAGCTGCCGTATCCCGGATGTCGCCCGCCGCAATGGTGACACGGTCAGCCGCGGTTGCTGCTTTCGCGGGCTCGCGGACGAGCATCGCGACGTCATGGCCGTCTGCGAGCAAATCGGCGGCGAGTAGGCGACCTGTGCGACCAGTGCCACCTAGGGAGTGTCTCCCAATCGCGGGGGGTGACCCGCGATTCTGGCCGGCAAACTGTTCAGCGAACCCACGATCGAGAAGTTGGACGTCCTGGCCTCTAAGCTCCCCGCCTGGGACTACGATCTCGTCGWGTGTGTCGCTGTGCGATGTTCAGATCGCACAGCGACACACTCGTCACGATGGGGTCACGTTGGTGGCTGCGTGCAGTGCGGCGGTGAGGTAGCCCGGGGAAGCACCGACACCTTTGTCCGCGACGTGCTCGGGCCCAGCGATGTGAGCAGCTTCGCTCGGTGTCGTCCTTCTCGCTTCGCTCGGTGTCGTCAGGCGGCGGGTGGGTTCGCTCCGCCGCGCCGGATCGCTCGGTACACGGTTGAGCGTGCGACAACGAAGATCTCGGCGATTTCGCTCGTGGTGTGCGTGCCGGCACGGTGCAGCGCGACCAGGTGCTTCTCCTGTGAGACGGAGAGCTTGGGCTTCTTTCCGCGGAGCTTGCCCGCGGCCTTCGCTATCGCCATCCCCTCGCGCGTGCGGGCACGGATGAGGTCGGCTTTGAACTCCGCGACCATCCCGAGGACGTTGAACAGCAGTCGCCGAACGGGATCGGTTGGGTCGTAGACGGAACCTCCGAGCTTCAGCGTCACGCCCTTGCGCGTCAGCTCGTCGGCGATATCACGAGCGTCGGGGAGTGATCTTGCGAGGCGATCGAGCTTGGTGACGACCAGGACGTCACCTTTGCGGACCGCGGCAAGCGCTTCGCGGAGCCCCGGGCGTTCACGGTTCGTTCCGGTCATGCCGTGGTCGACGTGCACGTTCTCGGGATCGACGCCGAGCGAGTGGAGGCCGTCCCGCTGCGCGGCGAGGTCCTGCCCAGAGGTTGAGACGCGGGCGTATCCGACAAGCATGCGGCGACTGTAGCGTTTAGGGCACCTTCACCGGGCATTTTTGCGGGACAGTCTTACGGGAATCGAAGGCTTAGGTAGTTGCTGGGTTCTGGTCGTTCACCCGGATGGTCCGCACCTGTACCGGTGGACGACCCCTCAGCGGGCCGCCGGTTCACTGTCATCGTGCAGTCGCGATCCTGTAGGTTCTGGCTCAGGGAGTTCTCATGCGTCGCGCACGGATACCCCGGTCACGGCTCTGCGGCATCTGCCCGAAGTGAGGCCCGGGGTCGAGGATCGGGCGCGACGAGCTCGTCAGGCGGTCCCGCAGGGCGTCGTCGATGCTGCCGACGTACAGCCAGCCCATCAGCAGTTCGTGATCGGCCAGCCCGTGCGCGGCCCGTACTTCGGGCGAGTTGGCCAGGTGTCCCGTGCGCCATTTGACGCCCCAGCCGGCCTGCCAGAGGGCCAGTTGGAGCAGGTGGCCGACGCCGGCGGCGGTGGCGTGCTGTTCCCATTCGGGCACGTCGGGGTGTTCTCGAGGGCTGGCGACCAGGGCGATGAGCAGCTCCGCGCGGAAGGGCTTGGGGTTGCGCTCCCCAGGTTCGCGGTCGACGCTGCCGGCGGCGTCCAGTGCCTCGCCGAGTCGGGTGCGGTCCTCGCCACGGAGTGTGATGAGCCGCCACGGGCGAAGGGACTTGTGGTCGGCTACCGGGGTCGCTGCGGCGAGCAGGTGCATGAGCTCCGCATCGGTCGGCGTCTCCGGTCCCACTTTGCCCAGCGAGCGCCGAGTCGCCATGGCTTCGAGCAGGGGATCAGAGAAGTGGACCATGTATCCATTGTCAGCGCCTGGAGACATCCGGTAGTCGTCGAGAGGCGACCACCCCCACCGCGCCCATCGCGGCCAGGAACAGCAGCGCCCACTGCAGGGCGAGGGTCGCCAGCAGCGCGCTGATCGCGCCGACGATGAGCAGGACGAACCCCATGGCGGTGTTCGACACCGCCACGTAGGTGGTGCGCTGGTCGCCCTCGGCCATGTCGATCACATAGGTCTTGCGACCGACGCGCACGCCCGTGTGTGTCAGCGTCAGCAGGAAGTAGGCGGCGACGAAGACCAGATTGCCTGCCAGCGATGCTCCTGCGAAGACGGGGAGCGCGACGAGCACCACGAGCGCCACGATGATCGCGGATGCCGCGGCAGCGCCGAACGTCATCACGCTCCTGCTGGAGCGGTCGGCCCATCGGCCGAAGATCCTGCCGCCGATCAGGGCGGCGACCCCGGAGGCCAGGATGAACCCGCCGAGCCCCGACAGTCCGCCCGCTCCGGAGGCGATGGACAGGGCCACCACGAACGGCGGGGCGAGTGAGGAGACGAGCAGGAGACTGCGCACCCCGACGAAGCGGCGGAAGTCGCGGTCGCCGCGCAAGAGTGCGATGGTCTCTGCGAACCAGTTCGGCCCGGGGCCAACATCTTTCTAGACGCGGCCGGCGCCGACAGGTTCTTCGGATGGTTCGCGAATGCCGACGTACACTGCCGCCACCAGCACCCAGAGTGCGGCACCTGCCGCCAGCAGCCACGCGAGCTGTTCGGCCGCCAAGTCCTCGCCGCCGAGAATCCGGATGCCCAGGCCCAGGGTGATGGCCACCACTCCGGACGCCGTGGTCGCCAGCCCGTTGATCTGGCCGCGTTCGCCCTTGGGTATGGTCCTCCCTTGGACGTCCTTGGAGGCGATCGAGCACAGGCACCGCCCCAGCGCGAACGCCGCCAGCCCGACCAGGATCACGACCCCGGCGACCAGGCCCTGCCCGAGCGCGGCGGTTCCGGCGATCACTCCCGCCGAAGCGGCCTGCACCAGAGCGCCGGAGATGAACACCCACTTGCGGAACCGCACACGGACGATGAGTGGCGTGAGGAACGCCTGCGGGAGCATCGAGAGCGACTCGCGGATCGGCACCAGTAGGCCCGTCAGCGCCACGGGAACGCCGAGGGCGTTGAACAGCCACGGCAGCACGGTCGAGGCGTTGACGATCTGATCGCCCGAGGACTGGAGCGCGTTGGCGGCCACCAGTCGAAGTCCATTGGGCGCGAGATTGCGTCGCACCTCAGGATCGAGCTCCTGCTCGGCCCGCTTGTCCCGGTGCAACACCGCCGAGTAGATCCGCTCCCCAGCGCTCATACCCGGGAATCTAGACCGCGCCCGCGACATCCGCAAGACCTCTGTTCGACGCTCGCGTCTGCGCGCGGAACTCCGTCCGTTATACCCGTGTGTGCATAGTCCCACGACACGTCGGGCGGGCTGGTAGCGTGTAGCGCATGGCCGCCGCGCACCGCATGCCTCTGACGCCGTTCGTCGACGTTCTGCCGTTGCCCGAGCGCCTGCTCGCGCGCGATCACAACGGCCGTCTGACGGTGCGGATCCGTACCGGCTCGCACAGCTTCCATCGCGATCTGCCCCGGTCGCGTGTGTGGGGCTACGACGGCACGCTCCCAGGCCCGACGATCGAGGCTGAGCGCGGCCACCCGGTCCGCGTCGAGTGGCGCAACGAGCTTGACGGCGGGCTGCCCGTCATCGTAACGATGGCCGGCGACGAGGTCGACGCCGACGGTGTGCCTGTGCAGTGCAGTCCCGGTCTGAGCGGCGGCACGCCGGACCCGCACGCCGCGGCGCTGACGGGACACTCGGTCGTGCACCTGCACGGTGGCCTGACACCGGCCGTGTACGACGGCTGGACCGAGAACCTCTTCGCACCCGGCCAGCTCGCCGTATTTGACTACCCGATGGACCAACGCGCGACGCTGCTCTGGTACCACGACCACGTGATGGGCGTCACTCGGTTCGACGTATACGCCGGGCTGGCGGGACTGTGGATCATCCGCGACCAGCGCGAACGTGACCTCGGGCTGCCCGAGGGACCACCGTACGAGGTGCCGCTGCTGCTGCAGGACCGTAACTTCGGACTCGACGAGGGCGGTCGGCTGACCGGCCAGCTGGTGCACAAGACCGACCCTGGGGTGATGGAGGCCTTCGCGCCGTTCACGGTCGTCAACGGCAAAGTCTGGCCTATCCTCGACGTCCAGCCCGCCACGTACCGCTTCCGCGTGCTCAACGGCTCCAACGCCCGCACCTTCCGGCTCGTGCTGCTGCGAGACGGCGTGCCCGAATTCGATCGCATCACTCAGATCGGCACCGACTCGGGCCTACTCCGCGAGCCCGTCGCGCTGCCACCCGACGGGCTGGTCCTCGCCTCAGCCGAGCGCGCCGACCTGCTCGTCGACTTCTCGGACCTTCAACCGGGCACCGAGCTCACGCTCTACAACACCGCCGGCGCTCCGTTCGATGGCGCGCCCTTTCCCGCCGCTGATGCCGCCGATGCCGCGGATCTCGACGCGCTGCTGCCGTACCCCCAGGTCATGCGTTTCCGTGTCGTCCCGGGCCCGGTCGCGCACCGTCCGGTGCCCCGCGAACTGGCGACCGACTTCGCCCTGCCAAAACCCGAGGAGCTGGACGCGGCGCCGCGGCGTGCCATCGCGCTTGTCGAGCGCGAGTTCGAGGACGTACCCAACATGCTGACCATGCGTGAGCTCGCCGTTGTCGACGACGAGGACGAGACGACCGGTCCGCTGATCACCCTCACCGACGGCGACCACACGACGCGCTACCGCGCGGTTGCCGCCCACTTCGAGGACACCGCCACGTTCTTCCCGATGCTCGGCCAGTACGAGATCTGGCAGCTCATCAACCTCACCGATGACACGCACCCCATCCACATCCACCTCGATCCCTTCCAGGTCCTCGCGCGCCGGCCCATCGGCTGGGAGATCCCCGACGACGGCATCGGCGATCTCGACCTCAGCGCGCGGATCACTCTCGGTCGCGACCCCGACGACGAGCTCGACCACGTCATCGACGCCAACGAGCGCGGGCTCAAAGACACAGTCCGCGTCAACCCCCACGAAATCGTCGAGATCGCCGTCCGGTTCCACGCCTACAGCGGCCGCTACATGTACCACTGCCACATCCTCGAGCACGAGGATCGCGATATGATGCGGCCCTTTGTGACCATGCCTCCCGAACTCATGCCGTTCATGGCGTGACCCTGGCACGTCAGGAGCGCCAGGGAATACAAATCGATTCGCCATGTTGAAGTGGGAGACGGGCAGCCACTTCTGCTGGCCCTGCACTGTACGACGCGCCAGGCCCGCGAACATCGAATCTGCTGGGCGCCCGTTCGCGTTTGAGAAGGAGTACGAGAATGGCTATTCAGGATAAGGTCGCATTGGTCACCGGAGCCGGGCAGGGGATCGGGCGCGGCATCGCGCTTCGTCTCGCCGCCGACGGTTTTGACATCGCCGTCGCGGACATCGAGCCGCAGCGCGAGAAGGGTGATTCGGTCGTCGCCGAGATCGAGCAGCTGGGCCGAAAAGCGGTCTTCGTCGCTGCGGACGTGTCGAAGCGCGACCAGGTCGTTGCCGCTGTCGACGCAGCCGCCGAACAGCTCGGCGGGTTCGATGTGATCGTCAACAACGCCGGCATCGCCCAGATCAAGCCCGTACTCGAGATCACCGCCGAAGAGCTCGATCAAATCTTCCGGATCAACGTCGACAGCGTGGTCTGGGGCATCCAGGCGGCCGCAGCGAAGTTCGAACAGCTCGGTCACGGTGGAAAGATCATCTCCGCGGCATCCATCGCGTCGATCCAGGGGTTCCCCATCCTCAGCGCGTATTCGGCCTCGAAGTTCGCCGTTCGCGGCTTCACCCAGGCGGCCGCGCAGGAGCTCGCTCCGAAGGGCATCACGGTGAACGCTTACGCGCCCGGCATCGTCGGCACCGGCATGTGGGAACTCATCGACGCCGAGCTCAGCAAGATCAACGGCAAGCCACTCGGCCAGAACCTCAAGGAAAACGTGGAGGGCATCGCGCTCGGCCGCATCGAGACCCCCGAGGACGTCGCGAAGGTCGTGTCGTTCTTCGCCGGCCCCGACTCGGACTACGTCACCGGCCAGGTGCTTCTCGTCGACGGCGGCATGCTTTACAACTGAGTCATCACTGACCGTCTCACCACCCGCCGCGCGTCGGCGTGTGACCCTCCCGGGCGCCCTCCGGTATCGGCAGCTCAGCCCGCAGACCGAGCAGTCGGAAAGGCCTCGTGAAGATCAGACGAAGTCACGACCGGATCGTACTCACCTGCCCCTCGACGCGACCTGCGTCGGGGGGGCTTTTTCGCGCCCACAAATCGGCGCCCAGTGGTGCAGCCACCTCGATACGCCTGTACTGAATTACGTATCGAACGCGTCAGCCGCAACCTCCGCGAGCTCGAGGTCAGGGCGCGCACGCACTTCCGGCGGGTTCTGCCTGCCGGGACGCTCACCGCGCGTCGAGGGCTCCCGGCGAATGTGGTGTTCGCAGCCGCCTTGTCCATGGCGTTCTTCACCGCAGACCTGTTCATTCCGCTCGCCCTTACCAGCGTGCGAGGGATCAGCGCTACACTCGCCGGGATCGTCCTGACCGCAGGCATCATCGGGTGGACCGCCGGCGCCTATGCCCCCGCCCGGCTCCTGAAGTGGGGCATGACCAAGGGGGGCATCGCGCGCCTCGGAGCGATTCTCGTCATCGCGGGTTTGACGGTGATCGGTGCCGTGATCCTCACCACCGTCCCCGTCCCCGTCGCCGCCGTGGGCTGGATCATCGCCGGGCTCGGCGCCGGTCTCGGTTTCACGATCAACTCCATCGCCGTCCGCGATGATGCCGCTGGCACGGTCGGGCGCGCCTCATCGCAGATGGAGCTCGGCAACCAGGCCGGCATCGCCATCGGCACCGGGCTCGCCGGTGCCCTGGTCGCCACCATGGGCGCCACTGCAGCCGGACTAAGCGGCGTCCTCGTCGTCGCTGGGGCCGGCGTCGTACTCGCTCTCCTCGCCTCCACGAGGTTCGCCGAAACCCACCCACCCTTGACTCCCCCCGAAAGATGATGCTGACTTGGACTCGAAGTCCGAGCACAAAAGGAGAACACAATGACCATCAACGACATCGGGCCCCGCCCGAACGCGTTCGACATCGAAGAGGCCACCCGGCGGAACGAGAACTACCGCAGCGTGGCGTGGACCGGGAAGTATTTGCAGGTCACGCTGATGTCTATCCCGGTCGGGGAGTCCATCGGCCTGGAGGTCCACCAGAACACCGATCAGTTCCTGCGCCTCGATGCCGGACAGGGCAGGGCCGTCATGGGCCCGGCCAAGGACCGGCTCGACTTCGAGCAAAACGTCTCGGATGGGTGGTCTGTCCAGGTCCCCGCCGGCACCTGGCATGACGTGATCAACACTGGCGACGAACCGATGCGCCTCTACGCGATTTATGCCCCGGTGCACCACGCACCTGGCATCACCCAGAGAACCAGCGACAAGGCAGAACAAGACGAAGCGACCGGTAAGGACGAGCCTCCCGCATGGACCGTCCAGCCCGAGGACAGCGCGCCGGACGAGCACGCCAACTGACGTCTACTTGTGTCACCGCTCCGTAAGGATGTTGCGGACGAGGATCGTCTTGGTCCACCCCGGGCAGCGCGCCCCGCCGCCGCGTGAAGACATCGGCCGGTCTCGACCGGCCGATGTCTTCACGCTCCCGCCCCTCACGCTGGTAGGTCTGACGATCACGGATGTCGAGGACCTCGACTGGGCCTCGTGTCAGAGTGTCGGCAAGGCCGCATGGTTCCTCGGGCAGGCCAACACTGTGCCCTGTCTGCGACACCGTGCGATCACAGAACGCCGCCACAAAGCGTCAAACTCCACACGCATGGGAACGATGCATCTGGCGGCGGAGAAAGCGGGTGCCCAGAAGCCGCTGGCAAAAATTTCACCGAGCTAAGAGGACGCCCGCGGAAAACGATCGTTTTCGGTGACCAGCGTGCTGAACGAGTGGCAGGTTCGGAGAGTAAGCCGAACGGGGACAGATAATAGGTACGAGCTTGAGCCAAGCTGTGTCGGCCAGCTTGGTTCCCGTAAGGCCGAGCAACCCCACGCACGATGACATTCGAACATCGGAAATGCTATGCAAAAGACCTCACTCATCGCCCTCGCGCGACACGAACTCTCTCAGGCGAAGGAAGCGTCCAGTGGTAGAAGCGCGAAGACCGTCTTCGGAGGACACGAGCATCAACTCCGACAAACGCTTATTGCTCTCAAGGCCGGCGAAAGCCTGGCTGAGCACGAAAGCTCCGGAGAGGCAACCCTGCAAGTCCTCGAGGGCCGCGTCCTGCTCAGATTCGGAGACCTGTCGTGGAACGGATCTCCCGGTGACCTCCTCATCATCCCGGACGGGCTCCACTCACTCGACGCCATCGAGGACTCAGTCATCCTCCTGACCGTCGTTAAGAAGCACTGAAG
The DNA here is from genome assembly GCF_056175745.1 of Microbacterium sp. LjRoot205. Taxonomy (NCBI): domain Bacteria; kingdom Bacillati; phylum Actinomycetota; class Actinomycetes; order Micrococcales; family Microbacteriaceae; genus Microbacterium; species Microbacterium sp. LjRoot205. Next base: position 183,133 of record NZ_JBGFFH010000006.1, read on the forward strand.
CAGGTTGCGTACGGATCGTGGGAACTCCGCAGTACGGTGCACTTGATCCTCTCGCGCTCATCCATGATGAGCTGATACACGATTCCACCAACAACGCGCTGCGAGAGCAGGGCATGGACCCCATTTACACGGTGGGTGCCGCTGCGCGCGTGGCCGTCATTGGCCAGGCGCCGGGACGCCGCGCGCAGGCAAGCGGGGTGCCGTGGGACGACGCCAGTGGTGCCACCCTCATGCAGTGGCTTGGTGTCACCGAAGGACAGTTCCGAGACCCGGACAATTTCGCTCTCTTGCCGATGGACTTCTACTACCCCGGCCCCGGTCGCAGCGGGTCGGGAGATGCGCCGCCGCGTCGAGGCTTCGCGGCCAGGTGGCATCCGCCGCTCTTCGCGTTGATGCCTGATATTCGTTTGACTTTGTTGATCGGACGCTACGCACAGCAGGCGTACTTGCCGATTGCGAAGACCGCGACGGTACGGAATTATCAGCAGTTTCTTCCTGAGCTGTTCCCTCTAGTGCACCCGTCGCCGCTCAACTTTCGTTGGCACGCGAGGAACCCGTGGTTCGCCGCAGACGTCGTGGAAGATCTCCGTTGGCACATCGAGACCGCGTTGCGGTGAAACCGTTTCTGGGGGTGAATCAATCGCTGATGCCCGCGCACTACATCGGGTCTCGCCGGCCCGTGATGTCCTCCGTTTGGGGGACACCCAGTGGTAATGTCTGTGTGGTAGCTGGGGCTACGCGCGGGGCGTCTGGGGCGCTGCGCCAAACGCAATGAGGCTCTTCCCAGATGAGGGTGTAGGTCGGCCGGGCGCGTCGGTCCGCAGGTAGACGTCGAGGTCTCCCGACGATGGAGGTTCCTACGCCATCCATCCGAAAGACCTCGACGTGTCCGACGCTACCCCGCCGGCCGGCTTCGGCCGCCCTGACCTGACCGCCTTCGCGTCTTATCCCAATCGACTCTGATCGGGTCTGCTGATGCTCTCGACGAGAACGCAGCGACATCACCGCCACCCAACCCCGACCGTCCGGGAAGCCGGGACACGTCACATGGCCTGTGCTGCGGGCGTGTCGAGTGGGTCGTCCAGGGGGCGACGCAGGAGCGTCGACGCGACGTGCTGAGAGCTGGTTCCAGTCGAGCACTAGCACACCGGCTACAGGCATGGCGATAGGTCAGGAACGGCGTCGCTCCCTACGCAGGAGGGAGCGCAGAGTCTCGGCGTTCGCGTAGCCGACTCGTAGCGCGATCTCGGCGGAGGTGAGGTCCGTGGTTGCTGAGAGGTGCCGAGCTCGTTCGATGCGAAGCCGTTGGACGAAGCCGAGCGGAGTGAGGTTGAGCGCCGCACGGACTCGTCGTTCGAGGGTGCGCCGGCTGGTGCCAAGTGACTGCGCGACGAACGCGACGTTGAACGGTTCGTCCAGGCGGGCGCGCACGAAGCGTTCGAACTCGACGACGATCGGGTCCTCGTGCCGGAGATGTTCGTAGGCGACGAAGGCCGCCTGCGACGGGCGCTCGTCGATGATGAGGAGCTTGGCGACATGTTGGGCGAGGTCGGGGCTGATCGATCGCACGAGTGAGAGCGCGAGGTCGATGTGGGCGAACGCGGCGCCGGCGGTGACGAGGTTCCCGTCGGCCACGACCATGGTGTCGAGATCGAGGGCGACGGTCGGATAGCGCTTCAGGAACTCCGGCCCCAGGAACCAGCTGGTCGTCGCCCGCCGATGATGCATCCGTCCGGTCTCGGCGACAGCGAACACGCCGGTGCACGCCGCGGCGATCCGGGTGGTCGCCTCGTCGAGGCGCCCGAGCGAGGCGATGACCGAACGAGCATCTCGGCTCTGGAGGGCGTCGTGGGTAGCGGCGGCCGTAAGGGTTCCAAGCGCAGGGACGACGACCACGTCGAACTCTCCGGACTCCGACAGCGGGTGGTCCACCGACAGGGTCATCGATGCCGTCGTGGTCACTCGCCGTTTCGGTCCGAGGATGGCGAGTTCGATCGGGTCGATCCGCGGGTCGACATCGCCGCGGGCTCCGTCGGCCACCCGCACGATGTCGATGATCGACGCGATAGCCGAACCGAAGCAGCCGTCGATCGCGATCAGTCCGATACGCATGACGTAAACAATAGCAATACTGCCGTATACGCCACTCCCCACCGGTCCTCGCTCGTCATACGCTGAACTCGTCCCACGAAGAACCCCGATTTCAAGGAGAGTCCCTCATGTCCACACCCGCATCACTTCCGTATGCCTTCGTCGCCAAGATCGTCGCGGCCGATGGACAGCACGACGCGCTCGCCGATCTGCTCGCCGGCGCTGTCGCACTCGCCAACGAAGAAGTAGGAACGATTGTCTGGTTCGCGGTCAGGACCGACGCCGACACCTTCTGGATCTTCGATGCATTCCCCGACGAGGCCGCTCGCGACGCCCACGCCAACGGCGCCATCGTCGCAGCCCTGATGGCCAACCAGCACCTCCTCGGCGCAGCACCCGAGATCCTGGCGGCCGACGTCCTCGCGTCCAAGCTCCCGTAGTCCGCCAACGCACGAGACGATCGCGCCCCGCCGAGCCGTCGCCAGGTCGCGACGCAACGCCATGCTGCGTTGCCGAGCGGTGCGAGGCCTATCGGCACACGGACAGGATGCCGGCCGCGAGCGCTCAGCCGGCGAGGGGTCCGTCGCAGAGGAGAGCGACGTCGGTGTCGGGCAGAGCCGTGAGGCCAGCGCATCGCGCGACCACCAGAACCGAACAGCCCCTGACCTGCATTTCCGCAGGTCAGGGCTGTTCGCCGGAGCCGCCTGTCGGAATCGAACCGACGACCTAATCACGTCGGCTTTGCGTCTATCGCTTGATGCGCCCACTGGGCGAACGAGCCGCTGACCTGCGCAAACGCCGAGCGTGGGGGACGCCGCCATCCTGTGGTGACCGACGACGACCGACCAGTACCGACCGTTTCACCGGAGCTTGCGGCGGCGTCGAAGCCGAGCAAGCTCCATTCCTTTAGCTCACCGCACCCTCCTCCTCGCCGGTCCCGTCGTCGTCGAAGACGTTTCAGGGGTCTTCTCAGATGACGGTGTAGGTCGGCCGGGCGCGTCGGTCCGCAGATAGACGTCGAGATCTCCCGACGATGGAGGTTCCTACGCCATCCATCCGAAAGACCTCGACGTGTCCGACGCTATCCCGCCGGCCGGCTTCGGCCGCCCTGACCTGACCGCCTTCGCTCGACTCGACGGCCTCGGTCTGAGCGTGACCGGACAACGACTTGAACCGGATCGTGCGGTCCTCGCGTGCCGCGTGGTGGAACCAGATCAGTGGTGCCGACGGTGCGGCAGCGAAGGCGCTGCTCGTGACACCGTGATCCGACGGTTGGCCCACGAGCCGCTGGGCTGGCGACCGACCGTGCTGGAAGTTGTAGTGCGCCGCTACCGCTGTGCCGACTGCGGACACGTGTGGCGTCAAGACACCAGCGCCGCGGCGGAGCCACGTGCGAAGCTCTCGCGCACCGGGCTGCGGTGGGCGCTGGAAGGGATCGTGGTCGCACACCTCACCGTCGCCCGTGTCGCCGAGGGACTTGGGGTCGCGTGGGACACCGCCAACAACGCGGTCCTGGCTGAAGGCAAGCGGCTGCTGATCAACGACCCCACGCGGTTTGAGGGCGTGAAGGTCATTGGCGTCGATGAGCACGTCTGGCGCCACACCAGGCGTGGCGACAAGTACGTCACCGTGATCATCGACCTCACCCCGGTCCGCGATGGCGCCGGCCCAGCAAGGCTGCTGGACATGGTCGAGGGCCGGTCGAAGGCGGCGTTCAAGACTTGGCTCGCCGACCGCGACGACGCCTTCCGTGACGGGGTCGAGGTGGTCGCGATGGACGGCTTCACCGGGTTCAAGACCGCCGCTGCAGAGGAGATCTCGGACGCGGTCACGGTGATGGATCCCTTCCACGTCGTGCGCCTGGCCGGTGACGCCCTCGACAGGTGCCGGCGCCGGGTCCAACTCGCGATCCACGGGCACCGTGGGTTCAGGGACGACCCGCTCGACAAGTCGCGGCGCACGCTGCACACCGGCGCGGACCTGCTCACCGACAAGCAGAGCGACAGGCTACGCGCGCTGTTCGTTGATGACGCTCACGTCGAGGTCGAGGCGACCTGGGGTGTCTACCAGCGCATGATCGCCGCCTATCGCCACGAGGACCGGCAACGTGGGCGCGAGCTCATGGAGAAGCTGATCACCGACCTCAGCGCCGGCGTCCCCAAGGTGCTCACCGAGCTCACTACCCTGGGCCGGACCCTGAAGAAGCGAGCCGCTGACGTGCTCGCCTACTCCGAACGACCCGGCACCAGCAACGGGCCGACCGAGGCGCTCAACGGACGGCTCGAACACCTGCGCGGCTCCGCACTCGGGTTCCGCAACCTGACCAACTACATCGCCCGAAGCCTGCTCGAGACCGGCGGCTTCAGACCCCAACTCCTACACCCCCGATTGGGATGAGCCATCAATCAGAAGTTGGATCCGAGGAGTCAACCTCCCGCCGATGGCACTCCGACCCGCGGCAGCGAGGCCGGTTCCGACGGCAGGAAGCGTCTCTGACGTCGGGAAGGAACCATCGTGTTCGTCGCTTGGCGTGACCTCCGATTCGCTCGTGGCAGGTTCGTGCTCATCGGATCGGTCGTGGCGTTGATCACCCTGCTCGTGGGTTTCCTCGCCGGCCTGACTGGCGGGCTCGCCGCGCAGAACGTGCCGGCCGGACCGGCCTCCGTTTCGGTCGTCTCGGCGACGATAAAGCTTGTGTTGGGTTGAGTGAGGCGATACCGGATGAGACTGCGATTAGCGT
>NZ_JBGFFH010000007.1:0-185767 GCF_056175745.1 Microbacterium sp. LjRoot205
CGGCAGCGCCGACCGCATCCGACTGTTCGACGCCGTCGGCGCGCAGATCGACGACACTCTTCCGTGGGAGGGCCACGCGGCGATCGACGGCGACGCCGCTGCCGCGACTCTCGCACGCTGCCCTGACGGCGAGGGCGCCTTCGTGCTGGCCCACCCGACCATGGGCGGCGCGAACTCGTGCGTGATGCCCGATGTGGTCATCAACGAGATCGAGTCCAACGGCGACGCGACCGACTGGGTCGAGGTCGTGAACTCCGGCAGCACGGCGGTCGACCTCTCCGGCTGGACGCTCATGGACGGCGATCCGGTCGGCCACGCCGCGGAGACGACTCCGCTGCCCGTGGGAACCGTTCTCGAACCGGGCGCGTACTTCGTCTTCGACCAGCCCACGGACTTCGTCTTCGGCCTCGGCAACGGCGACGCGGTCACCGTGCGCGACGCGAACCTCAACGTCGTCGACGAGCACGTGTACGACGCGCACGCGGCAGGCGTCCTCGCCCGCTGCGCAGACGGCAGCGGCGACTTCGTCGACATCGCGGTCTCGACCAAGGGGCAGCGCAACGCGTGCGGCAACGCGGTGCGCATCAACGAGGTCGAGTCCGACGGCGGCTCGCCGGGTGACTGGGTCGAGCTCGTCAACCCGACGGCATCCGACCTCGATGTCTCCGGCATCGTCGTGAAGGACGACGACGACACGCACTCCTACGCGATCCCGGCCGGCACCACCATCAGCGCCGGCGGACACCTCGTCATCGAGGGTACCGACCTCGGCTTCGGTCTGGGCGACGGAGACACCGTGCGCCTGTTCGACGGCGGTCTTCTCGTCGACTCGACCACCTGGGGTGCGGGGCACGCCGCGACCACCTGGGGCCGCTGCCCCGATGCGACCGGCGCATTCGCCGTCACCGCGGAGAGCACCAAGGGCCAGGCCAACACCTGTGCAGGAGAGATCGAGGTCTCTCCCTGGCCCGGCTCTGCCGAGGTCCGGGTGCTCGACACCGCGCCGACCTTCCTCGAGGACAGCTCGGGGCTCGACGTGCAGGAGACCGCCGACGGATCGTTCCTCTGGGCCGTCGACAACGGCGACGGACGCATCTGGAAGCTCGAGGCCCATGCCGACGGCTCGTTCTCGCAGATCCCCGGCTGGGAATCTGGCAAGCGCGTGCGGTTCCAGAAGGATGCCTCGGACCCGGGCGCCGCAGGCCCCGACACCGAGGGCATCACCGTCGACGGCGACGGGGCGGTCTACGTCGCCTCGGAGCGCGACAACAGTGCCAAGGGCGTGAACCAGAACACCCTCCTCAAGGTCGATCCCGACGCCTCTGCCGGCGATCTCGTCGCCGAGCAGGAGTGGGATCTGACCGCGCTGCTTCCTGCCGTGGGAGCGAACCTCGGCATGGAGGCGGTGCAGTGGGTGCCTGACAGCGCGCTCGAGGGCGCGCTCTTCGATGCCCACAGCGGCTCGGCCTACGACCCGGCGGACTACGCCGGCCACGGTGACGGTCTGTTCTTCGTAGCGGTGGAGGACAACGGCCACGTCTACGCGTTCGCGCTCGGCGCTGACGGCCAGGCGACCCTCGTCTCGGAGATCGCACCGGGACTCGCCGGGGTCATGGCGCTCGACTACGACAGCGTGCTCGACGTGCTGTGGGCGGTCTGTGATGACGGCTGCCAGGGGCAGTCGGCGCAGATCACGCTGAACGGCACGGCCCAGCCCGGACTCGCGCACTTCGCCCGCCCCGCCGGCATGCCGGACATCAACAACGAGGGCTTCGCGACGGCTCCGGCCTCGCTGTCGGTCGACGGTCRGCGCCCGGTCTGGTGGTTCGCCGACGGCTTCGCCTCGGAGGCGCTGCGCGTCGGCACCCTCCCCGGGGTCACCGGTGAGAACCCTGGCGAGAACCCCGGCGAGAACCCGGGAGAGGACCCGGGAGCGAACCCCGGCGAGAACCCGGGAGAGGACCCAGGTGAGAACTCCGGTGACGACAACCACGTCACCGACCCGAGCGGGCTCGCCGCAACCGGCGTCGAAGTGCCCGTGGCGATGATCTCGCTGGCGCTGATGCTCGTCGTCGTCGGCGCGCTGGTCGCCCGCCGACGTCGTCGTTCGGCCTGATTCGACGCCTCCGCACGACGGACGGCCTGGTGCACGATGACTCGTGCGCCAGGCCGTCTTCGCGCGCACCGTCGGAGAGGGCGTTCCGCGCCTCGTCGTCCCTGCGGGACTTCCACCCGACGGCAGTGTCGGTGGCGCGGCCTAGACTCATAGAGCCATGACCGAAGCCCCCCTCATCGTTCCCGGATCCGTCGGCCCCCGCTCCACGGGAGCGCAGGGACAGGACGACCTCCTCGCCGGCCTCAACCCGCAGCAGCTCGAGGCGGTGACCTATCGCGGACCCGCGCTGCTGATCGTCGCGGGCGCCGGTTCGGGCAAGACCAGCGTTCTCACCCGCCGTATCGCCTCCCTGCTGAGGGCGCGAGAGGCCTGGCCCAGCCAGATCCTCGCGATCACCTTCACCAACAAGGCGGCCGGTGAAATGCGCGAGCGCGTCGAGGCGATCGTCGGCGACGCCGCTCGGGGCATGTGGATCTCGACCTTCCACTCCGCCTGTGTGCGCATCCTCCGCCGAGAGGCCCAGCAGTTCGGGTTCACCAAGTCGTTCACGATCTACGACTCGGGCGACTCGCGCGCCCTCATCAAGCGTCTGGTCAAGCAGCACGAGGCCGACGCATACGGGCTCACCCCCGGAGCCGTGCAGTCGCGCATCTCGAAGCTCAAGAACGAGCTGTCGGACGCCGACGCCTATGCGCGTCAGGCGAACATGAGCGACCCGGCCGAGCGGATCTTCGTCGAGCTGTTCGCCGATTACCAGCGGCAGCTGCAGAAGGCGAACGCGTTCGACTTCGACGACCTGATCGGGCAGACCGTCCACCTGTTCCGTGCGTTCCCGCAGGTCGCCGACACCTACCGCCGTCGTTTCCGTCACGTGCTCGTCGACGAGTATCAGGACACGAACCACGCCCAGTACGCGCTCATCCACGAGCTGACGCGGCCCGTGACGGGCGAGAGCCCAGACCCGTATGCCTCCAACGGCATGATGATCTTCGAGCCCGAGACCACTCCCGAGCTCGAGGGCGCCTCGCTCACCGTGGTGGGCGACTCCGACCAGTCGATCTACGCCTTCCGCGGTGCCGACATCCGCAACATCAGCGAGTTCGAGCGCGATTTCCCCGGCGCCCGTGTCGTGCTGCTCGAGCAGAACTACCGCTCCACGCAGAACATCCTCTCCGCGGCGAATGCCGTGATCGGCAACAACTTCGACCGCAAGGACAAGAAGCTCTGGAGCGACAAGGGCGACGGTGACATGATCGTCGGCTTCACCGGGTATTCGCAGCACGATGAGGCGCAGTTCGTGGCCGACGAGGTCGAGGTGCTGCACCGGGCCGGAATGCCGTACTCCGAGATGGCGGTCTTCTATCGCACGAACTCGCAGTCGCGCGCCCTGGAAGAGATCTTCATCCGCTCGGCCGTGCCCTACAAGATCATGGGCGGCACGAAGTTCTACGAGCGCGCCGAGATCAAGGACGCGCTCGCTTACCTGGTCGCCGTCGCGAACCCTGCCGACGAGATGGCGGTGCGACGCATCCTCAACAAGCCGCGCCGGGGCATCGGCGACGTCACCGAGACGGCGATCGCCCGCTTCGCCGAAGAGCATGACATCACCTTCCGCCAGGCGCTCTCGGTGCCGGATCAGCTGGGCTTCGGCCCGAAGATCCAGGCCGGCATCGCCCAGCTCGATGCCGTGCTGGCCGAAGCGACCGAGATCATGCTCCCCGCTTCCGGCGAGGTCCCCGCGCCCACCGCCGTCGCCGACGGGCTCAGCGTGCTGTTGTCGAAGAGCGGCTACCTCGACGCGCTGCGTGCGAGCCGCGACCCTCAGGACGAGGCGCGCGTCGAGAACCTCGACGAGTTCGTCGCCGTCGCACGAGACTTCGCCCGCAACAACCCCGACGGGACGATCGTCGACTTCCTCACGGAGGTCGCCCTCGTCTCCGACGCCGACGACCTCGACGACGAGTCGGGCTCGGTGTCCCTGATGACGATGCACACCGCGAAGGGGCTCGAGTACGACGCGGTGTTCGTGACCGGCGTCGAAGAGGACCTCATCCCACACCGCATCTCGGCCGGTGAGCCGGGCGGCCCGCAGGAGGAACGTCGACTCTTCTACGTCGGCATCACCCGCGCTCGCAAGCGTCTGCACCTGTCGCTGGCCATGACCAGGGCTCAGTTCGGAGAGGTCTCGGTCGCGATGCCCAGCCGATTCCTGCAGGAGATCCCCGCCGGGCTCATCGACTGGCGCCAGTCGCCGGGCGACGTCAACTCCCGCGGGGGCATGCAGTCCCGCGCGCTCAACGCACGCAGGGGAGGCGGATTCGGCGGCTCCGGTTCGGGCGACCGCTTCGGGGTGAAGCAGCTGCCAGGACGCGACTCGCTCAAGCCGCTGTCCACGGCGATGGACAAGTTCCCCAACCGGGTGACGGCGAAGATGCGCGACAACGGCGACCTCGAACTCGCCGCCGGTGACCGCATCCGCCACTCGGACTTCGGCGAGGGGCGAGTCGACGCGGTGACGGGCGAGGGGGCGAAGCGCATCGCTCACGTGCGTTTCGATTCCGCCGGCCAGAAGAAGCTGCTGATCAAGGTCGCGCCGATCGAGAAGATCTAGCCCTGTAGCGGGTTAGGCTGGCTGATATGGCCCTGTTCTCTCGCCGCAAGAAGTCCGCTGACGATGTCGTCGCCGACCACACCGAGACCGAGGAGTCTGTCGTCGACGCTCCGGAGGTCGCGGAGACACCGTCCGAAGCCGCCGAGGTCGCGCCCACCATCGGGATCTCCGTGCAGGCGTTCCGCGGTGTCGGCGCGCAGGCCGGACCCGAGGTCGAGCTGCCCGATCCCGACGCGGCTCCCGCGGCATCCGCACCGACTGCGGCGCCTGCTCCCGCGGCGCCCGCTCCTGCGCCCGTGGCCGAGCCCGAGCGCAAGCTCCCGCTGGCACCTGCGCTGCCGCCTGAGCAGACCGAGACCGTCGCGGGCATGAAGGACAACGTCCTGCTGCGCGAATCGCTCAAGGAGGTCGAGCAGGGCGCGACGAACGAGCAGCTTCTCGGAGTTCTCCGCCAGGCGCTGCAGGGCCACATGTACATCCGGGTGAACGGCGATGCTCGGGCACAGATCAGTGATGGCAAGCCCCTCGCGGTCGCCGTCGTACGCGATGGTGAGCGCCAGTTCATGCTGGCGTTCAGCTCGGCTGCCGCCGTGCGAGACTCCGTGCAGCTCGAGAAGGACCCGACGGCGACATCGGCCGTCGCACAGCCGGTCACCTCGGTACTGCAGCAGGTGGTGTCCGGAGATTTCGCCGGCCTCATCGTCGACAACGCCTCGGCACCGCACCGCGTGGTGTTCCCGACCGAGCTGTTGCAGAAGGCTCTCGAGCAGGCGGATGTCGACATGACCGTCAAGTCGCTCATCGCCGCACCGCGCGAGCAGGACTCTGCCTCCAAGGTCGGCGAGGCGCTCGCGACGAAGCGCATGTGGGTGGCCGTCAACGAGGGCAACCCCGGCGGGCAGGTCGGCATCGCCGAAGCGCAGACGCCTGACGGCAAGCGGTTCCTCCAGCTGTTCTCGCACCCGCTCGAGGTGCTCGCGCTCGGACGCGGCGATCGACCGCTGCCCTTCGAGCCGCTGCAGCTGGCGAAGATCCTGTCCAGCCACGTCGATATGGCCGGTGTCATCATCGACCCGGCCGGGCCCAGCATCGTGGTCGAGCGCGAGGCGCTCACCTCCGTGCTGATCCTGGCGATCGATATCGACGACTGACGGGCTTCCGCGCGTCGCACCTGCCCCCTAGGGTCGGAGCATGGCCTCAGAACGCGTGCCCCTGACCGTCATCGATCCTGATGGGGAGCGCGAGGTCGTGCTCTCCAGCCCGAACAGGGTGGTGTGGCCGAAGGACGGCATCACGAAGGCCGAGCTCGCGGAGTACTTCCAGCTCGTGAGTGCTCCGTTCCTCGAGGCGAACGGCAACCGTCCCGTCTCGCTCGAGCGCTTCCGCGACGGGCTCGGCAGCGACGGCTTCTTCTCGAAGAACCCGCCCAAGGGCACGCCCGACTATGTCGACGCTGTCACGGTGACCTACAACAGCGGGCGACGGCATCCGCAGATCGTGCTCAATCGACCGAGCGCCATCGTCTGGGCGGCGCAGATGAACACGATCGTGTTCCACCCGTGGGCGTCGCTCGCCTCCGACCCCGACAACCCGGTCGAGCTGCGGATCGACCTCGATCCGCAGCCGGGAACCGGGTTCGCCGATGCCGTTCCCGCCGCACACGCGCTGAGAGAGGTGCTCAGCGAGGTCGGTCTCGACGCGTTCGTGAAGACCAGCGGCAACCGCGGGCTGCATGTGTTCGCCCCGATCGAGCCGACGCACGAGTTCCTCGACGTGCGGCACGCCGTGATCGCGGCCGGGCGAGAGCTGGAGCGACGGATGCCCGAGCAGGTGACGATGAGCTGGTGGAAGGAGGAACGAGGGGAACGCGTCTTCATCGACTTCAACCAGGCCAACCGAGACCGCACGATGGCCGGTGCCTACAGCCCTCGCGCTCTTCCCGGAGCCACGGTCTCGACGCCGGTGCACTGGGATGAGCTCGACGGCCTCGACCCCGCCGCGTTCACCGTGCGCAGCATCCCGAAACGACTCGATGAGATCGGTGACCCGTGGGCGGGCAAGCAGAGCAGCCCGGGCCGCATCGACACCCTGCTGGAGTGGTGGGAGCGCGACCTGGAGGCGGGGCTGGGCGAGCTGTCGTTCCCGCCCGAGTTCCCGAAGATGCCGGGGGAGCCGCCGCGTGTGCAGCCCAGCAAGAAGGTCGAGGCGAACTGGGATGCGAACGGCGACCCGATCGACGAATGAGGCTCAGCCGATGACCTCGGCCAGGTCGTATCCCTCCACGGTCTCGAGCTGATCGTAGGTGCACGAACGGGCATCTCGATCGGGGCGCCAGCGCTCGAACTGCACGGTGTGCCGGAACCGCGAACCCTCGAGCTGGTCGTAGCGGACTTCGAGCACGAGCTCGGGTCGCAGTCGAACGAACGACACGTCCTTCGAGCCGCTGAAGCGCGAGCGCTCTCCTTCTCCGGTGACGGCATCGCCTGCATCGTCGCGCTCCACCAGCGGGGCGAGCTCCTCGACTAGTTCCCTCCGGCGCACATCGCTCCATGCCGCCACGCCGCCGACCTGGCGCAGCGTGCCGTCGGAATCGTAGAGGCCCACGAGCAGCGACCCGACCCCCGATCCGGATTTGTGCACACGATATCCGAGCGCGACCACGTCGGCCGTACGGGCGTGTTTGACCTTGACCAGGGTGCGCTTGCCCGGCGCGTACGGCTGATCGAGCGGCTTGGCGACCACTCCGTCGAGGCCTGCGCCTTCGAACTCCGCGAGCCAGCGCACGGCCGCATCACGATCGCGGGTGGTGCGGGTGATGTGCAACGGATGCTCGACCCCGGCCATCAGCGTCTCCAGGCGCTCGCGCCGCTCGGCGAACGGGGTGCTCGACAGGTCTTCATCGTCGACGGCCAGCAGGTCGAACGCGATGAACATCGCGGGCGTCTCTGCGGCCAGCCTGGCGACTCGCGAGGCCGCGGGATGGATGCGCTGGCTCAGCGCTTCCCAGTCGAGTCGCTGCGCGCCCTCAGTCCCCGTGGCGACGACGATCTCGCCGTCGAGCAGGCACGGGCCAGGGAGAAGCCGGGGGATCGCTTCGACGAGCTCGGGGAAGTACCTGGTCAGAGGCTTCGCTCCGCGGGAGCCGATCTCGACTGTCTCGCCGTCCCAGGCGATCAGCCCACGGAATCCGTCCCACTTGGGCTCGAACAGCAGTCCGCCGGTGGTCTTCGCGGGGTCCGGGACGGATGCCGCCGCCTTCGCCAGCATCGGAGAGGGGATCTCGTAGCGCATGGGTCCATCCTGGCGTCGCCGACGCTGTCGCAGAAGGGGGACTTCGGGGATGTCAGCCGAAGAGGTCGCCGAGCGAGACGCGGGCGCCCGCATCCTTCAGCGCCGTTCGGGCAGCGTGCCACCCGGCCATGCCGTTGACCCCTGGACCCGGCGGGGTCGATGCCGAAGCGAGATACACGCCGCGCATCGGTGTGCGCCAGGGCGCTGTGCCGAGCACGGGTCTGCGCAGCGCCTGCGGGATGGTGAAGGCGCCGCCCAGGATGTCTCCGCCGATCTCCGACGGGTTGATCGCCTCGCGCGACGACGCGGGCACCGAGTGGTGGGCGAGGATGAGGTCGCGGAAGCCGGGCGCGAACCGTTCGACCTGACGGGTGACGAGCTCGGTGGCGTCGAGGTCGGAGCCCTGCGGCACATGGATGTACGCCCACAGCACCGCCTTGCCCTCGGGCGCCCGACTCGGATCGAAGACCGACGGCTGCACGGACAGCACGTACGGGCGATCGCTGATGCGACCACGGGCGACGGCGTTCTCGCTCTCCCAGATCTCCGCGGCCGATCCTCCGATGTGCACGGTGGGCGACTGCCCGACCTCTGCGTTGGCCCACGGGATGGGCCCGTCGAGAGCGAAGTCGACCTTCGCCGCAGCCGGTCCGTAGCGATAGCTGCGGATCGCTCGCGCGTACGACGCGGGGATGTCCGGATGGGTGAGGGTGAGCCGGGGCGACGTGTTCAGCATCAGCAGATCGCCGCGGGCGGGCTCGCCCCAGTCGAGGGATGCCAGGTCGGTGATGTGGGCGCCTGTCTCGACGGATCCGCCATGGGCCTCGATGTCGGCGACCATGCTGTCGGCGATGTTCTGCGCACCGCCTCGCGGGTACATCCATCCCCCCGCGTGCGCCTGCGCGGCCAGCAGCAGTCCGGCGGCTGCGCCGGCGAGGGAGGGGAGGGGAGTGTTCGCATGCGCCAGGACGCCCGCCATCAGGCCGGCGGCCTCTTCGGTGCGGAAGGTGCGGCGGGCCAGGGGCGTGCCCTGATCGAGCATCCGCAGTGCGAACCGGAGAGCCGTGATCGGCTCGTGAGGAACTCGCAGCATCTGATTGCCGGTGAAGTCGACGACACCCTCGACATGTGTGCTGAGCGGGCGCAGAAGCGACAGCCAGGCGCGCTCGTCGGCACCGAGCGCCGCGGCGGTGCGCTCTATGTCGCGCCAGGCGATGCCGGCTCTGCCGCCGTCGAGCGGGTGCGCGTAGGAGATGTCGGGAAGAATCCATTCGACCCGTTCGGCGAGGCCGAACGCCTGGAAGAACGTCGACGACAGCGCGGCCGGATGAACCGCGGCGCAGACGTCGTGGCGGAAGCCGGAGAGGGTCGACTCGGCCGTGCGGACGCCGCCGCCGATGGTGTGCGCCGCCTCGAGGACGCGCACCTCGTACCCCGCGCGGGCGAGGGTCACGGCCGCCGCCAGGCCGTTCGGTCCGGAGCCGATGATCGTCGCTCGTGCCATTCGGCCAGTCTTCCATGCCCGGGCGTGAGATCCTTGAGGAAATGAATGAAGTTCAGGGCCCGACCCCCACAGGCAACTCCCGTCCGTACCGAACCCTCGCGGAGGCGCTCCGAGCGCACCGCATCGCCGAAGAGAACCACGAGTTCATCGCGGCGATCACGGATGCCGTCGGCATCTCGTCCTACATCGACCGAGGCCGCTACATCGAGGCGATCCGCCGCGGCGAGGGCGCCTCGCTGCACATCGGCAAGACCTACACCAATGGCTTCGCCGAAGACGAGGTCGTCGTCGTCGGCTCCACGCCCCTGCGTCTGCGGCCGAGCGAAGGCCGTGCTCCGTACTTCTTCGTGACGCACCCGAGCGAGTTCCGTCCCATCGCTCCGGTCAAGGCGAAGCGCAGCACGACTCCCCGAGTCGCGGCGGCGCCGAAGGCCGAGCGTGCGACGAAGACGAGCGAGCGCGACTACGGCGTGTGCGACGTCTGCTTCATGGTGAAGACGCCGGCCGGGGGTTGTGGCTGCGACTGACGCCCGCGATCACGGTGCCTCGAAGGGCACGCCGGTGAGCTTCTGCGACACGTCCCAGATCCTCCGGGCCGACTCATCGTCCCGCAGACGCGAATAGAGCTTCTGAGGTGCGGGCGGGCCGCCGAGGTGACCGATCCCCGACGGCCCGTAGAACCCTCCGCCGACGGCATCCGCTGAGGTCGCCGCGTAGACCGCAGGAAGTCCCGCGGACTCGGCCGTGCCGACGATCAGGCCTCGGCGCGAGAGCGCGTCGATGATGCGGCGCCCTGACGTCTGAGTCGCGCGGCCGAGATCCGGCTGCGCGGCCAGCAGGTTCGTCGGTGCGACCCCCGGATGCGAGAGCATGCTGGCGATGCCCCATCCCTCGGCCTCGCTGCGTCGCTGGAGCTCGAGCGCGAACATCCCGAACGCGATCTTGGACTGGCTGTACGCGCGCATCCCGTTGTACGAGCGCTCCCACTGCAGGTCGTCCCAGTTGATGCCTCCGCTGTCGGCCGCGATGCTGATCTGCGACACGACCCTGGCCGCGCCGGCCATGAGCAGGGGGAGCAGCCGTCCGACGAGCGCGAAGTGCCCCAGATGGTTGGCGCCGAACTGCAGCTCGAAGCCGTCCGCCGTGGTTCTGCGGTCAGGGGGCGTCATCACTCCGGCATTGTTGATGAGGATGCTGATCGGCTCTCCCTCATCTCGCAACGTGGCGGCGAGTGCGGCGACCGAGCCGAGCGACGAGAGATCGAGATCCCGCAGCGAGATGCGCGCATTCGGAGCCGTCTCGCGGATCCGTGCGATCGCCACGTCGCCCTTGGCCCGGTTGCGGACGGGCATCACGACCTCCGCGCCTGCGGTGGCGAGACGGGTGGCGATTCCCATCCCGATTCCGTCGCTTGCTCCGGTGATCACTGCGCGCGCGCCGTGCAACGGCGGGATGGTCGGCTCTGCGTTCTTGCGTGGCATGTTCTCTCTTCTTCTTCGTCGGCTCCGATGCTCTCCCGTGTCCGTCGTGCGAACCAGGGATCGTCGATCCGTGGATCGCAAAGGGGCCGGCTGGTAGAACGGAGTCGACGGCGGGAGAAGCGCATGGCGGTGGACCGGCGGGGGCTCGCGGAGTTCCTGAGAACGAGGCGCGAGGCGCTGCAACCCGAGGATGTCGGGCTCGCCCGCGGAGAGCGGCGACGCACCGGCGGCCTGCGACGGGAGGAAGCCGCTTCGCTGTGCCACATGTCGACCGATTACTACGCACGGCTCGAACAGGAACGCGGACCTCAGCCCTCCGACCAGATGGTGGCGGCGATCGCCCAGGGACTGCACCTCTCACTGGCAGAGCGAGACCATCTCTTCGCCCTCGCCGGTCACACGCCGCCGGCGCGAGGGGCCGAGAGCGACCATGTGAGCCCGGGGATGCTGCGGATCTTCGATCGACTGCACGACACTCCCGCCGAGGTGGTCACGGAACTCGGTGAGACTCTGCGTCAGAGCCCGTTGGGCAGCGCCCTGGTGGGGGATCTCGTCGGACTCCGCGGACCTTCGCGCAGCATCGGATATCGATGGTTCACCGACCCCTCCGCGCGGTCGATCTACGACCCGGAGGATCACCCGTTCCTCTCTCGGCTGTGGGTGTCGGGGCTGCGCGAGATCGCCGCTCGTCGGGGCCCGGGATCTCGAGCGGCGCGTTATGTGGACCTTCTGACCGATCGGAGCGAGGAGTTCCGACGAATCTGGAAGAAGCACGAGGTGGGTCTCCGCCCCGGCGCCACCAAGCGCTTCATGCACCCCGAGCTCGGGCGGCTGGAGCTCACCTGCCAGACGCTCGTCGATCCGGAGCAGTCGCACTCCCTGCTCGTCTACACCGCGGCGCCGGGCAGCGAGAGCCACGAGAAGCTGCGGCTCCTCTCGGTGATCGGTGGTCAGAGATTCGTCGGCGATCCTTCACCGACCACCTCAGGCGGGAAGTCCGAAGGCTGACTCCCGACAGGCGAGCACCGCGCCGGGTCAGGCGAAAGCGCTCATCCCGGTGATGTCACGGCCGAGCAGCAGCGCCTGAACGCTCTCGGTGCCCTCGTAGGTGTGGATCGCCTCGATGTCGGCCATGTGCTGCATCACGCCGTTCTCGAGCAGGATGCCGTTGCCGCCGAGCAGATCGCGGGCGATCGCGGCCACGCGCCGTGCTGCGCGCGTGTTGTGGAACTTCGCCAGTGACGCCTGCGTGGGCCGCAGCTCGCCGGCGGTCTCGAGGTCTGCGAGGCGACGGCAGTAGAGCTGCATCGCGGTGAGATCCTCGAGCATGTGGGTGAGGCGTTCCTGCACCATCTGGAACTTGGCCAGCGGCTTGCCGAACTGGATGCGCTGGGTCGAGTACGCGAGCGCGGCCTCGTAGCAGGCGGTCGCGTGACCGAGAGCCGACCAGGCGACGCCCGAACGGGTCGCGTAGAGCACGACCGACGCGTCTTTGAAGCTCTTCGTCCCCGGCAGCACGGAGTCGAGCGACACGCGCACGTCGTCGAGCTCTATGTGCGCCTGGTGGATGGCTCGGAGCGATGCCTTGCCGCGGATCGGCGTCCCGGTGTATCCGGGGGTGTCCTGTTCGACGAGGAAGCAACGGACGGCGCCGTGCTCGGCCGCCGTCTCGTCATCGACGCGGGCCCACACGAACGTGATGCCGCCCGAGGCGCCGTTGCCGATCCACTTCTTCGCACCGCGGATGACCCATTCGTCGCCATCGCGGCGTGCGACGGTCTCGAGCGAGACGGAGTCCGACCCATGGTCGGGCTCGGTGAGTGCGAAGGAGCCGAAGACCGAGCCGTCGGCGAGGGCCGTCAGCCACTTCTGCTGCTGATCGGGTGAGCCGAAGAGCGCGAGAGTGCGCAGCGCGAGCCCGCCCTGCACCGCGAGCACGGTGCCGAGCGACCCGTCGCCGCGGGAGATCTCCATGTTCACGAGCCCGGCGGCGAGCGGGGAGAGGCGGGTGAGCGAAGGATGCTCGATGCCGTCGACGACCAGGTCCATCTCGCCCATGCGGCGAGCGGCGTCGAGCGGATACTCGGCGCGGTCCCAGGCCTCCGCCATCTGCGGTCCGACCTCGTCGATGTACGCCTTGGCGCGATCCCAGGCCCGGCGATCGGCGTCGGGGATGTCGGCGAAGACGGCGTAGTAGTCGCTGTCCTGGCGTCCGGTGATGTCGTACGACGAGACGCGCTCGCCGGGGAGAGGGGAGGCTGCGGTGCTCATGGTGACTCCTTCGTGACACCAAGTATCGTACTCCTCGATACTCGGTTCCACGACTCCCTCGACGGGAGTCAGGCGGGGTCAGTCGAGCTGCGTGCGCAGGCGCCGGGTGACCTCGGCGATGGGCATCGAACGGGGGAACACGGCGACGACGACATCGTCCGGCGCTTCGGTGACCGCCTCCGATGGCACACCGTAACGGCGGCGGACGTCGGCGAGCGCCGTCTGCAACGTCGAGAGCGGCACCTTCTTCTTGCCGCGCAGCAGCTGCCGGAGCACATGGTTGTGCACCGCGGTGACGAGGGCGGAGAATCCGACGGCATCCAGAGGGTCGATGCCGGGAAGCGAGCTGCGCAGGTAGTCGTCGAACAGTCGCTCGTAGCGGAACACCGTGATGATCTCGCGTTCACGGAGCACCGGCACCTGACGCACGATCTGATAGCGCCGACGCGCGAGCTCCGGGTCGTGCGCGAAGTGGGCGAAGACCGATTCGGATGCTGCGCACACTGCGCCCCAGGGGTCGTCATGCCCCTCGGAGAGGAAGGTCCGCAGCTGATCGAGCAGAACCTCGTGGTCGGCGAAGACGACGTCCTCCTTGCCGCCGAACTGGCGGAAGAACGTCGACCGTGAGACCCCTGCGGCCTTCGCGATCTGCTCGACGGAGGTCTGATCGAACCCCTGTGTTGCGAACAGCTCGAGCGCAGCGGCCACGACGCCGGTGCGCAGTTCTGCGGATTCATGCATGGGACGAGCCTAGACCTCGGCTTCACGCGGTGCAGACGCCGGAATACACCGACCGCGGCGACGCGCTCTGTGCACTGTCGATAGCGTCGACTAACATGGGTCGCCGGAGGGTGGGGCGCGCTCGCGTCCCTGACGGAGGGGAAGATCATGGCAGCGCAGATCGGTGCTGACTTCGAGCAGATGCTCGAGAACATCCATACGCTCGTGAAGAGCATCGAAGCGGCCGGAGTGGGGTCGCGCGGAACGCAGATCGAAGGCCTGCGCACCAACACGACTGCGCCCTACATCGATTCCGCGTCCGACTATGCCGCCGGCCTCGAAGCGATGATCGCCGAGCTCAGCGTCAACACCGCCGCCTTCCGGGATGCGCTCAAAGCCGTCGTGGACCAGAAGCAGGAGTCAGAGCAGAACCTCTCCGCGTCTCTCGCTCAGATCGCGCAGGTCGTCGACGACCCGGCACTCACGCCGACCGCTCACCTGACCAGCACCGGTTCCGCTCCGGCGGAATCGGGTCCAGAGGCATCCTCGGGCACGACGGAGGACGACGGCACCGAGTCGGTCGCGTACTGATGAGTGTTCGTCGATGGGGTGCCGTCGCGATGGCACTCGCGATCGCAGCGGCAGCGGCGACAGCACCGAGCGCGGCTGCGGCGCAGGACTTCTCGGCCGACGGACCGCTCTGGTATCTGGACGCGATGAAGATCCAGGCGATCCACGACGCGGGGATCACCGGTGACGGCGTGACCGTCGCCGTTTTCGACGCCGCCCTCGACCCGGAGGTCTCCACACTCGAGGGTGCGGACATCGAGGTGAGGCAAGCCGAGGGCTGTCCCGACCCGCTCTCGGGGAATCGCGACGACTTCGAGGGGCTGAAGCATGGGACGTCGGTGACGTCGCTGATCGTCGGAAACGGCACATCGGACTCGGGTGCGGGTCCGGTCGGGATCGCTCCCGGCGTGCGGATCCTCTATTACGGCATCCTGCAGGACTCGTGCGAGGGAGACACGTTCCCTGCTGCCCTCGACGATGCCGTCGCCCAGGGCGCGGACATCGTCACCATGTCGGGTGGGTTGAATCGACTCGCAGATGAGCTTTCGCAGGATTCCGTCGACAGCGTCGCCGCCGCACTGCGCGAGGGCGTGCTCGTCGTAGCCGGACTGCCGAACCGCGACACCGTCTGGGAGTTCGTGACGACCACCATCAACGGCGTCGTGAACGTCGCGTCCGTCGATGCGTCGGCGCAGGCGGCGACGCAGCTCGACGGTTCCGCAATGGTCAACGAGGACGTGGACATCGTCGCGCCGGGTATCGACGTCGCAGGCCTCGGCTTCGATCAGACGTGGGGGATGTCGGCGTGGTCAGGCAACTCGGCAGCCACTCCGATCGTCGCGAGCCTTCTTGCACTGGCGAAGCAGAAGTGGCCGGATGCCAGCGGGTCGCAGCTGCTGCAGTCGATGATCCGCAACACAGGCTCGACCCCGCATGAGCTGCAGTGGTCGGACACCTTCGGGCACGGGATCATCAATGCGACCCGTCTCGTGCAGGAGGATCCCACGCAGTATCCCGATGAGAACCCTCTCTTCAAGGACGACCAGTCGCCCTCGTTCGAGGAGGTGTTCTCGGCGACCGGCACCGAGCCGACCGGAGAGCCGAGTGCCGAAGACGGCTCGGGTCCCGGTGCGCTTCCGTGGATGCTGGGCGGCGGAGCGGTCATCGTGATCGCCGTCGCGGCGACTGCAATACTGATCGGCCGCAAGAAGAGTGGAGGACGCGCAGATGTATGACCCCAATGTGTGCACACCGACGATGTTCGAGGATGAGCTCCGGGCGCTGTCATCGATGAGCTCGTTCACGGACCCTGAGATGGAGTCCCGCCTGCAGGCGGTGGCGGAGCTGCGGAGAGCGATCCAGGCCGTGCGGGAGATCCCCGGTTGGACCGGCGACTCGGTGGGCGAGGCGCAGGTTCTCCTGGAGCGTATGGAGAAGAACGCGACCRCCATCGAGACGGCGTTGACGGACATGCGCTCGGGCCTCCGCAGGGCCGCGGACAGTGCGGCGGGCGCCGCATCCGCTGCGCTGCGGCGCCTGCCGTCAGCATCTGCGGACGGATTCATCGCCGATGCCCAACGCAATCTCGCCGGGATCACCGACGGATGGGGCGCCTTCGACACCGGCGAGGCTGTGGCGCGTGAAGAGGCGCGGCTCGCCGCAGAGCGGGAGGCCGCGGCGATCGAGGAGCTCAAGGCCATCCGCGGCTCGCTCACCGGAGAGGCGCGACAGAACTTCCAGGACCCCGGCACAGTGACGGTCAACACCTCCTCTGTCCCCCTTCCCGTGATCGACGTGGACGGGATCGACTCCCGTGTTCCCCCGGTCGGCAGCAATGGGCCGTCGGCAGGTGGCGGCTCGCCGCAGGGCGGCACCGGCGGCGGCAGCTGGACGGCGCAGCCTGGCGGAGGGTGGGTGCCCGGAGGCGACGGCGGCTCGGGCGTCGGCAATGGCGGCTCAGGCGGTGGCAACGGCGGCTCAGGCGGTGGCAACGGCGGATCGGTGGGTGACACCGACTTCGGCAACGGTGACTCAGGCGGTGGCAACGGCGGGGGCGGCGTCGGCACCGGCGGCGACGACGGCTGGGGCACCGTCGACCCAGGCGGGTCCGGAAGCGGCGGCGCAGGTGACCCCAGCGTGGACTCGCCGATCGGCGGCACCCTGCCCGGGTACCCCGGCGGCGGCGGTGCCAGTGGCGGCGGCGGTGGCGGAGGTCTGCTCACCGGGGGATCCGGTGGTTCGGGCACGCTCGGCGCAGCGGTCGTGGGTGGTGCGGGAGCCGCGGCCCTCCTGGGCACGCGCTCGGCGTCTCTCGGCGGCACGGGCGGCGCGAGCCTCTTCGGCGGGGGTGGAAGCGGCGCTGGAGCCGGTGCTGGTGCGGCCACTGCCGGACGTGGACTGCTCGGCATGAGTGGCGCGACCGGCCCCGGAGGCATCGGGGCGGCAGGATCCGCATCCGGTTCGGCATCCGGCTCTGCCGGCGGTTCGGCCGCCGGCGCGGGTGGTCGTTCGATGGCTCCCGGCATGATGGGCGGAGCAGGCGACGACGAGAAGCGGCGCGAACGCTCTGGTCTCGGCGGCCCGATCGCCCCCAAGCTCGAAGACGATGAGGAGACAGGGCCCCGCTCGCGTTCGGCCCAGGCCGGCAGTCGCGACACGCTCCGCTGAACCCGATCTCCATACCGGTATGCGCTCCCGGCGGCCTCTTGGCCGCCGGGAGCGTTCAGTTCGAGGTAGTAGGCTGGGCGACTGGTCGATGTCTCGACATCGAGAGAATTACCAGACAGCAGCCCAGTGAAGGAACCACAGTGGATCTGTACGAGTACCAGGCACGAGACGTTTTCGAAAAGTACGGAGTGCCGGTTCTCGCCGGCATCGTCGCCGACACCCCTGAGGAGGTGAAGGCAGCCGCTGAGAAGATCGGCGGAGTCGTCGTCGTCAAGGCCCAGGTGAAGACCGGTGGTCGCGGCAAGGCCGGCGGCGTTAAGGTCGCGAAGACCCCCGAAGAGGCATACGAGGCGGCCAAGGCCATCCTCGGACTCGACATCAAGGGCCACGTCGTCAAGCGCGTCATGGTCGCGCAGGGTGCGCGTATCGCCGAGGAGTTCTACTTCTCCGTGCTGCTCGACCGTGCCAACCGCTCCTACCTGAGCCTCTGCTCGGTCGAGGGCGGCATGGAGATCGAGGAGCTCGCGGTCGAGCGCCCCGAGGCGCTCGCACGCGTCGAGGTCAACCCGCTGACCGGCATCGACAAGGCGAAGGCCGTCGAGATCGCCCGTGCAGCCAACTTCCCCGAAGACCTCATCGAGAAGGTCTCCGATGTCTTCGTCAAGCTCTTCGACGTCTACAAGGGCGAAGACGCGACTCTCGTCGAGGTCAACCCGCTGGTCCGCACCGAAGAGGGCGACATCATCGCTCTCGACGGCAAGGTCACACTCGATGACAACGCCTCCGAGATCCGTCACCCCGAGCACGAAGCGCTCGAAGACAAGGACGCAGCCGACCCGCTCGAGGCCAAGGCCAAGAAGAGCGGTCTGAACTACGTGAAGCTCGACGGCGAGGTCGGAATCATCGGCAACGGTGCAGGACTCGTCATGTCGACGCTCGACGTCGTCGCCTACGCCGGTGAGAACCACAACGGCGTCAAGCCCGCCAACTTCCTCGACATCGGCGGTGGCGCCTCGGCTGAGGTCATGGCCGCAGGCCTCGACGTCATCCTCGGCGACCCGCAGGTCAAGAGCGTGT
This sequence comes from Microbacterium sp. LjRoot205, assembly GCF_056175745.1. Lineage (NCBI taxonomy): Bacteria > Bacillati > Actinomycetota > Actinomycetes > Micrococcales > Microbacteriaceae > Microbacterium > Microbacterium sp. LjRoot205. The sequence goes on from NZ_JBGFFH010000007.1 coordinate 18,309, forward strand.
TCGTGAACGTCTTCGGCGGCATCACGGCGTGCGACGCCGTCGCCAACGGCATCAAGGGCGCTCTCGAGACCCTCGGCAGCGCAGCCTCCAAGCCGCTCGTCGTGCGCCTCGACGGCAACCGCGTCGACGAGGGTCGCGCGATCCTCGCCGAGTACGCGCACCCGCTCGTCACGCTCGCCAGCACCATGGACGAGGGCGCCGACAAGGCCGCCGAACTCGCCAACGCCTGATCGCAGAGAGACACAAGGACTAAAGAAATGTCGATCTACCTCAACAAGGATTCCAAGGTCATCGTCCAGGGCATCACCGGAGGCGAGGGCACCAAGCACACGGCGCTCATGCTGAAGGCCGGCACCCAGGTCGTCGGTGGCGTGAACGCGCGCAAGGCCGGCACCACGGTCTCGCACACCGACAAGGACGGCAACGCCGTCGAGCTCCCCGTCTTCGCCTCCGTGGCCGAGGCCATGAAGGAGACCGGCGCCGACGTGTCGATCGCCTTCGTCCCCGGTGCCTTCACCAAGGACGCGATGATCGAGGCCATCGACGCCGAGATCCCGCTGCTCGTCGTGATCACCGAGGGCGTCCCCGTCGGGGACTCGGCCGAGGCCTGGGCCTACGCGCAGAGCAAGGGCAACACGACCCGCATCATCGGACCGAACTGCCCCGGCATCATCACCCCCGGTGAGGCGCTCGTCGGCATCACGCCCGCGAACATCACCGGCAAGGGCCCGATCGGCCTCGTGTCGAAGTCGGGCACCCTGACCTACCAGATGATGTTCGAGCTGCGCGACCTGGGCTTCTCGACCGCCATCGGCATCGGCGGCGACCCGGTCATCGGCACGACGCACATCGACGCGCTGGCCGCGTTCGAAGCAGACCCCGAGACCAAGGCGATCGTGATGATCGGCGAGATCGGCGGCGACGCTGAAGAGCGTGCGGCCGAGTACATCAAGGCGCACGTCACCAAGCCCGTCGTCGGCTACGTCGCGGGCTTCACGGCCCCCGAGGGCAAGACCATGGGCCACGCAGGCGCCATCGTCTCGGGCTCGGCAGGCACCGCTCAGGCGAAGAAGGAGGCCCTCGAGGCCGCCGGGGTCAAGGTCGGCAAGACGCCGTCCGAGACCGCCGCTCTCATGCGTGAGATCGTCGAGTCGCTCTAAGAGCTATAATCGAGGAGAAGGCCCTGGACTCCACTCCGGGGCCTTCTTCTATGCCCGGGGGCCGTTCGGCCGCGGATGCGCGTGTCGCCCCCCCACGCCCTGCTCTGCACGACGCATCCGGCGCGAGCCCGGCCTCAGCAGCCTGCGATCGCCCGCTGATAAGCGAAGAGGGGCGGATGCCGCAGCATCCGCCCCTCGTTGTTCCTGAGTCGCTCAGGCGACGCCGAACAGTGCCTCGATGGGTCCGCGGGCGAAGAACACGACGAAACCGGCGGCGACCACCCAGAGCAGTGGGCTGATCTTCCTGGCCTTTCCGGAGAACGCCTGCACGAGGACCCAGCTGACGAAGCCGGCGCCGATGCCGTTGGCGATCGAGTAGGTCAGCGGCATCACCGTGACCGTCAGGAACACCGGGAGCAGCACGCTGAACTCGGTCAGATCGATGTACTTGATCTGGGCCATCATCATGGCTCCGACGATCACCAGCGCTGCCGCGGCGATCTCGGTCGGCACGATCGACGTGAGCGGTGTGAGGAACATCGCCAGCAGGAACATGCCACCGGTGATCAGGTTCGCGAAGCCGGTGCGCGCACCCTCTCCGATGCCCGCTCCGGACTCGATGAACACGGTGCTCGACGACGACGACGTGCCACCACCGACGATCGCGCCGACACCTTCGACGACCAGCGCCGACTTGATGCGGGGGAAGTCGCCGTTCTCGTTCGCGAGACCGGCTTCCTTGGCGAGACCGGTCATGGTGCCCATGGCATCGAAGAAGTTCGAGAAGACCAGGGTGAAGACGATCATCACGATCGCGACGAGGCTGACCTTGCTGAAGTCGAAGCCAAAGTCGACCGCGCCGACCAGGCTCAGGTCGGGCAGGCCGAACGGCGAGCCGCTGAGCGTGGGGACCGTGAGGCCCCAGCCTCCGGCGTTGCCGTCTGCCGCGGCGCCGAGGTGCCAGATCGCCTCGACGATCACCGCGAGCACCGTGCCCGAGACGAGGCCGATGAGCAGCCCGCCCTTGACCTTGCGGGCGACCAGGATGCCGGTGAGGATGAGCGTGACGATGAAGAGGACGGTCGGGACGGTCGCGACGGAGCCGCCGACGCCCAGACCGACCGGCGGGGACGCGCTGCCGGTGGCGGTCACGAAGCCCGAGTTGACGAGGCCGATGAAGGCGATGAACAGACCGATTCCGACCGTGATCGCGATCTTGAGCTGGAACGGCACAGCGTCGAAGATCATCTTCCGAAGGCCCGTGGCAGCGAGGAGCACGATCACGAGACCGTTGATCATGACGAGCGCCATGGCCTCGGGCCAGGTGACCTGGCCGACGACCGAGAATGCGACGAAGGCGTTGATGCCGAGGCCGGCAGCGAAGCCGAAGGGCAGGCGGGTGATGAGACCGAACAGGATCGTCATCACGCCGGCGGTCAGCGCGGTCGCGGCGCCGACGGCGCTGAAGTCGAGGGTGTTGCCTGCGACATCGGCCGAGCCGGACAGGATGATCGGGTTGAGGATCACGATGTAGGCCATCGTGACGAAGGTCACCAGACCCCCTCGGATCTCGGTGCCGATCGTGGATCCGCGCTTGCTGATCTCGAAGAAGCGGTCCAGGGCGTTCGTGGGTTCGGCGGTTGAGCGGGTGGGGGACGGGGCAGTTGTCATCGGGAAACCTCCGCAGGAGACGATATCGTGTCGCGCGAGTCGCGCGCGCCCCCAGGCGACGACAGGGTTCTCGTCGTAGTCTCGATTCGATATGCAACGCCTCCTCGTCGCGCTCCTCGCCGCCTTCGATGCCGCTATCGCTGCGGCGGTCGGTCTCGTGGTTCTGCTGGCGCCGCTCACCCTGCTCTGGACGCTCTCGTTCGGGGTGACAGCCGACTGGGGAGCCCTCTGGCCCCTCACCGGCTCACTGTGGCAGTTCGGCCACGGCGTGCCGCTGAGCATCGACGTCTCGACCGAGGTGCTGCGCACCACGGGCATCGCGCCCGACGCTGCCGCTTTCACGCTCTCGGTGACTCCGCTCGCGTTTCTCGTCTTCACTCTGCTGTTCGCGGCTCGCTCCGGCGCCCGTGCCGCCCGCGCGGGTGCGTGGCTGCTCGGCACGCTCTCCGGGTCCCTCGCGTTCGCGGCGATCGCGACCGGAGTCGCGCTGACTTCGCATCTCGCCGCGGTCGAGACGCCCGTCGCAGCGGGCATCCTGCTTCCGACCGCGGTCTATCTCGTGGGCGCCGCGTGCGGGGCCGTGCGCATCGCCTGGGAAGACGGCGACGGCGGCGTCCTCGACCRCATTCACGACGTCGTCGACTCGTGGGGCGATTGGGGACCGGTGCCGAGCGCAGCGGTCCGCGGGGCGGCCTTCGCCGTGGTGGGGGTCACCGCTGTCTCGGCGGTCGCCGTCGCCGTTCTCGTCGCGGCACGGGGCGGGGAGATGGTCGCGTTGTTCCAGGCAGCTCGCGTCGACGCGCTCGGCGCCGGAGTCATCACGCTCGGGCACCTCGCCTATCTGCCGACGATCATCGTCTGGGCGGCCTCCTGGCTCGCCGGCCCCGGATTCGCGGTGGGCGTCGGCACTGCGGTGTCTCCCGCGGGCACCCAGCTCGGGGTGGTCCCGGGGATCCCCGTGCTCGGTCTTCTTCCCGAGAGCACGTCGATCTGGATGCTCATCGTGATCATCCTCCCGATCGGAGCGGGAGCCTTCGCAGGATGGGCCGTCCGCTCGCGACTCGTGTGGGAGGGAACCCCTCTCGGAATGGCTCCTCGTGCGGTGATCGCCGCGGGCATCGGTGTGCTGACCGCCGCGGTCGCCGGGGTCGCCGCCCTGCTCGCAGGAGGATCGATGGGACCGGGGCGGCTCGCCGAAGCCGGACCGGCGGCGCTGCCCTTCGCCCTCGCTCTGGGCGGCGAGGTCCTGCTCGGTGCGGCGATCCTGCTCCTGTCGCCTCGGAACCGGGACGAGCTCGCGGAGGAGCGCACCGACCGGTGGGTCGCCGAGATGACGGCATCCGATTCCGCCTCGAGTGAGCCCGGCGACGGGATGGTTCGCTGGCCCGATGCAGCGTCCGGCTACGACACCGCGCCGCTGGATGGCGCGGGGGGATTCCGGCTGCCCCAGCGCGACCCCGGGGATCCCGTCGGCTGACACGCGGGGTCAGGCCCCGGCGCCGGCCCCGATAGACTGGGCGCGTGCTCACGGTCGCCGTTCTCATCTCGGGCACCGGCTCGAACCTTCGCGCCCTCCTCGAGGCTGCTCGCCACCCCGATTTTCCTGCGCGGGTGGTGGTCGTCGGCGCCGACCGCGAAGCCGATGGCCTCGCCCACGCCGAGGAGTTCGGCATCCCGAGCTTCACGGTTCCCTGGYACGAGCACGAGTCTCGTGAGGCGTGGGGTGAAGAACTCGGCCGACAGCTCGCGGTCTGGAATGCAGACCTCGTCGTGCTCAGCGGCCTGATGCGCCTGCTTCCCGCTGCGCTCGTCGCGGACCTCGCGCCGCGGCTCATCAACACGCATCCCGCCTACCTGCCTGAGTTCCCCGGTGCACACGGAGTGCGCGATGCGCTCGCCGCGGGCGTCTCGGAGACCGGCGCGAGCGTGATCGTGGTCGACGACGGCGTCGACACCGGGCCGATCCTCGCCCAGGAGAGGGTGCCGGTCGTCGCAGGCGACACCGAGCACAGCCTGCACGAGCGCATCAAGCCCGTCGAACGCCGACTGCTCATCGACGTGGTGCGCCGCATCGCGACCGGCGAGCTCTCGCTAACCTCCGCATCCTGACCCGATCCACGCACGCCCCCCTCGCACGAAGGAGCCCCTCATGGCCGGACCCCGCCACGATCATTCGCTGTACCGCGACCGCGACACCGTTGCGGTGCGCCGGGCGCTCGTCTCGGTGAGCGACAAGACCGATCTGCTCGTGCTCGCGGCGGCGCTCGCCGATGCGGGTGTGCAGATCGTCTCGACCGGCTCGACCGCCTCCACCATCCGCGAGGCCGGATTCGAGGTGACCGATGTCGCCGCCGTCACCGGCGTCGCCGAGATGCTCGACGGGCGCGTGAAGACGCTGCATCCCAAGATCCACGGCGGCCTGCTCGCCGACCTCCGCCTCGAGGATCACGAGCGTCAGCTCGCCGACCTCGACATCGCGCCGTTCGAGCTCGTCGTCGTGAACCTCTACCCCTTCGTCGAGACTGTCGCCTCGGGCGCCGAGGGCGACGACGTCGTCGAGCAGATCGACATCGGCGGGCCTGCCATGGTCCGCGCCGCGGCCAAGAACCACGCGAACGTCGCGATCGTCGTCTCGCCGCAGTCGTACCCCGGCATCATCAGCGCCATCGAGAACGGCGGCACCACGCTGACGCAGCGCCGCGAGCTCGCGGCCCGCGCCTTCGCGCACACCGCCGCGTACGACACGGCGGTCGCCTCCTGGTTCGCCGAGGGCACGCTCGGTGAGGGCGAGGACCTGCCCACCCACCTCACGATCCAGGCCGAGCTTCTCAACACCCTGCGCTACGGCGAGAACTCGCACCAGCGCGGCGCGATCTACACGCGCGTCGGCGGCCACGGCATCGCGCAGGCGACGCAGCTGCAGGGCAAGGAGATGTCGTACAACAACTACGTCGATGCCGATGCCGCGCTGCGCGCCGCGTACGACATGGTGAAGCCGGCCGTCGCGATCATCAAGCACGCGAACCCGTGCGGCATCGCGACCACCGCGCCCAACGCCCTCGACCCGATCGCGAGCGCGCACATCCGTGCGCATGAGTGCGACCCCGTGTCGGCGTACGGCGGTGTGATCGCCGCGAACGGCACCGTGACGCTCAAGATGGCCGAGAACCTCAAGGACATCTTCACCGAGGTCATCGTCGCTCCGTCGTTCGAGCCCGCAGCGCTCGAGGTGTTCAAGGCGAAGAAGAACCTGCGTCTGCTGCAGCTTCCGCAGGACTGGCAGCAGGAGCGCATGGACGTGCGCCTGGTCTCGGGAGGGCTTCTGCTGCAGGACGCCGACCGCTTCCCCGACGACATCGTGTCGGTCGCGAAGAACTGGGAGCTCGTCTCGGGCGAGCGCCCCAGCGACGAGGAGATGGAGAACCTGATCTTCGCGTGGAAGGCGTGCCGCGCCGTGAAGTCGAACGCCATCGTCCTCGCGAAGGACAACGCCACGGTCGGCGTCGGCATGGGCCAGGTCAATCGTGTCGACTCGTGCCGGCTCGCCGTCGAGCGTGCCGGTGACCGGGCAGCGGGCTCGGTCGCCGCATCCGATGCGTTCTTCCCCTTCGCCGATGGCGCGCAGGTGCTCATCGACGCGGGCGTCACGGCGATCGTCCAGCCCGGCGGCTCGGTGCGAGACGAAGAGGTCGTCGACGCCGCACGCAAGGCCGGAGTCACGATGTTCTTCACCGGAGAGCGTCACTTCTTCCACTGAGGAGTCCGGCCCCAGGGTCGCAGCACCTCCGAGACCCCTCGCGTCGACGTCGGCGCGAGGGGTCTCGCGCTGTCTGCAGGGGGGTGAGACCGATGTCCACAGTGATGTCCGATTTCCGCCAGTCAGTGTCGGAGGAGCATGACAGAGTGGAGCCATGAGCTTCCCCGTGACCGACTTCGACGAGCGATATCGCGCGATCAGCGCACGTGACACGCGCTTCGACGGTCAGTTCGTGACCGCCGTGAGCTCCACCGGCATCTACTGCCGGCCGAGCTGCCCCGCGCGCACACCCAAGCCGCAGAACGTCACCTTCTACCCGACCAGCGCGGCGGCTCACGAGGCGGGCTTCCGGGCGTGCAAACGATGCCTCCCCGAGGCGGCCCCCGGCTCACCCGCGTGGGATCTGCGCAGCGACGTCGCTGCTCGGGCGATGCGTCTCATCGCCTCGGGCGTGGTCGAGCGCGAGGGGGTCTCCGGGCTCGCCGTGCGTCTCGGATACTCGACCCGGCACCTCACCCGGCTGCTCTCGACCGAGCTCGGTGCGGGTCCTCTCGCCCTCGCGCGGGCGCATCGGGCGCACACGGCGCGGATGCTGCTCGTCGGCACGGACATGCAGATCTCCGACGTCGCGTTCTCCGCGGGCTTCGCGAGCATCCGGCAGTGCAACGACACGATCCGCGAGGTGTTCGGCCTGACGCCGGGCGAGCTCAGGTCCCGTCGGAAGGCGCCGGCGTCGGCTGCTCCCGGCGCGATCGACCTCGTCCTCCCGTATCGCGGTCCTCTCGATGCGGCCGGCGTCTTCCACTGGATGGCGGCCCGTGCGGTGTCGGGGGTCGAAGAGGCCACGGCCACGTCGTTCTCGCGTCATCTGCGCGTGGCGGGCGGGCCCGCATGGTTCGAGGTGAGGCAGGATGCGACGGAGCGACTGCACCTGCGTGCCCGTGTCGCGCAGCTCGGCGACCTCGCTCCGCTGGTGTCGACCGTGCGACGGATCTTCGATCTCGACGCCGACCCTCTTGCCGTCGACGAGGCGCTGAGCGCGCATCCGCAGCTCGCTCCGCTCGTCGCGCGCACTCCCGGCATCCGTGTGCCCGGTTCGGCGGATCCGCATGAGATGCTGATCCGCGCGATGATCGGTCAGCAGATCACGGTCGTCGCCGCTCGCACTGCCCTGACGGCCCTGACCGAGGCGCTGGGGGAGCATACGGAGCAGGGGCTTCTGTTCCCCACGATGTCGGCGATCGCCGAGCGAGGGGCCGAGGTGCTGCGCGGGCCGGGGGCTCGTATCAGGGCGATCGTCGGTGCTGCGGCAGCTCTCGCCGACGGCTCGCTCCCGCTCACGGTCGGAGACGACGGCGTCGAGCAGCGAGCCGCCCTGCTCGCGATGCCGGGCATCGGTCCCTGGACCGCCGACTACGTGCGGATGCGCGTGCTCGGCGACCCCGACGTGCTCCTCCCCGGCGATGTCGCACTGCGCGCAGGGGCCGCCGCGTCCGGGCTCCCGGGCGATCCGCGGCCGCTCGTCGCGTGGGCGGAGCGCACTGCCCCGTGGCGCAGCTATCTCAGCGCACATCTCTGGCGCGCAGCACCGGCCCGCCCTGTGCGACGGACGCGCGCGTCCCAGACCACCACCCTTGTGAAGGAGACCCCATGAACGCCATCATCCAGACCATCGAGACCACGGACGGGCCGTTCACCATCCTCGCCGACGAGCATCAGCGGGTGCTTTCCTCGGGATGGACTGCCGATCAGGCGACGATCGTCGCCCGCCTCTCGGCCCAGGGTCGACCGACTCAGGTGCGCGAGCGCGACACGGATGCGGCAGCCGCGGCGCTCGCGTTCTACGACGGAGACCTCTCGGCGATCGACGCGGTCGCGGTGAAGCAGACGGGCACGACGCTGCAGCTGGCCGGATGGTCGGCGCTGCGTGAGATCGAGCCGGGGGAGCCGCTGACCTACACCTCGTTCGCGGCGCGGCTCGGCAACCCTCGGGCGGTGCGGGCCGCTGCCTCGATCTGCGCGCGCAACGCTCCGGCGCTGTTCGTCCCGTGCCATCGCGTGCTGCGCTCCGACGGCACGCTCGGCGGGTTCGCGTGGGGACTCGACGTCAAGGCGAGTCTGTTGGAGAGGGAAGCCTCGCGGGGATGAGTCGCAGAATCGTCGGCCGGCGCTGAGCGCTATCGCCCGACACCGAGACGGGCATCCCGGCATGCGATGTCGCCAGAGGAAGACGACGTCGAGGAATCGGGAATCTCTCTTGCGCTCAGCTTGTTCACAGGAATAGGCTGGTGGGCTGTCGCACCGACCGGGACGACATCGCCGAGCCTGAGGAGGACACCATGACATCGATCGCCGCTGTGCAGATCGCCGCTCTCGGCTCGACCCCGGTGCGCCCGCTCCGCTAGAGCCACTTTCCGACACGCACGACCTCACCGGATGCCGGACTCCGAGAGTCCGTTGCTGCGTCCGCCCCCTTCAGCAACCGCTTCCCCATACGAAACTCGTCTGAGAGACATGTCTTCCTCGCCTTCATCGCAGAACGCTTCTTCCTCCTCGTCCCTCTCCACGCCGGCAGCCCTGTGGCGCCTGAAGCCCTTCGTGAAGCCCGTCATCTGGCGGCTCGCCGGAGGTGCCGCCAGCGCCCTCGTGGCCGCGATCATCGCGCTGATGATTCCGATCGTGCTGGAGCAGATCATGCGCGGACCGGTGCAGACCGGCGCGCTCGACGCCATCGCCTGGGGTGCGCTCGCGGTCTTCGGTCTCGCCCTCGGTGAGGCGCTGATGGTGTGGCTGCGCCGCCAGTTCGTGCTCAACCCCGCGACGCAGGTCGAGTACAAGATGCGCACCGAGCTCTACTCGCGACTCCAGACGCTGCCGGTGTCGTTCCACGACCGCTGGCAGTCGGGGCAGCTGCTGAGCCGCATGATGCAGGACATCGGCCTGATCCGCCGGTGGCTGGCGTTCGGTCTCGTGCTGCTCGTGGTCAACGTGCTGACGATCATCATCGGCTCGGTGCTGCTGTTCCGCTGGCACTGGCTGCTGGGCGTCATCTTCATCGTCACCGCCATTCCGCTGTGGATCCGCGGCTATCTCTTCGAGAAGCGCTACGGCGCGCTCACGCGCCGCAGCCAGGACCAGGCCGGCGACCTCGCGACCAGCGTCGAGGAGAGCGTGCACGGCATCCGCGTGCTCAAGGCCTTCGGTCGCGGCAAGCACGCCCTCGGTCGCTTCAGTCGTCAGGCCGAGACGCTTCGCGAGACCGAGATGAGCAAGGCCGGCGCGATCGCGTCGATCTGGTTCTGGCTCGACCTCATGCCGCAGATCGCCTTCGGCCTCAGCCTGATGTCGGGCATCTGGCTCATCTCGCAGGGCGAGATCGATCAGGCGCAGCTGTTCGCGTTCTTCGCCATGGCCGTGGTGCTCCGCTGGCCCATCGAGTCGATCGGCTTCCTGTTCTCGTTCATGCTCGATGCGCGCACGGCGACCGACCGCGTGTTCGACATCTACTCCGAGACGAACTCCATCACCGACCCCGAGAACCCGGTGCACATCGCGGAACCCCGCGGCGAGCTGGCTTTCGAGGCGGCGCACTTCCGGTACCAGGACGCAGGAGAGCACGAACGCGACCTGCTCGACGGCATCGATCTCGTGCTGCGGCCGGGCGAGACCATGGCGCTCGTCGGACTGACCGGCAGCGGCAAGACCACGCTGACCACGCTGCCGACGCGTCTCTATGACGTCACCGGCGGGCGGGTCACGCTCGACGGCGTCGACGTGCGGGATCTGCCGCTCGCCGAGCTGCGCCAGCACATCGCGATGGCCTTCGAAGACGCCACGCTGTTCTCGGCGACCGTTCGTGAGAACGTGCTGCTGGGGCGCGCCGACCTCGACGTGCACAGCGAGGAGGGCGAGCGTGTGCTGCGCGAGGCTCTCGAGGTCGCCCAGGCGGCCTTCGTGGACTCGTTGCCCGAGGGCGTCGAGACCGTCATCGGCGAGGAGGGGCTGAGCCTCTCCGGTGGGCAGCGTCAGCGTCTGGCACTCGCCAGGGCCGTCGCCGCGAACCCGAAGGTGCTCGTGCTCGACGACCCGCTGTCCGCGCTCGACGTCGACACCGAGGCTCTCGTCGAAGAGGCGCTGCGGCACGTGCTGGCAGACACCACGGCGATGATCGTGGCGCACCGCCCCTCGACCGTGGCCCTCGCCGACCGCGTGGCGCTGCTCGAGGCCGGCCGCGTCACCGCCGTCGGAACCCACAGCGAACTGCTGAGGACGAGCCGTCACTACCGGCACGTCATCTCGAGCCTCGAGGCCGAGGAAGCGGCGCGTACGGGCGCCATCCCGATCATCCGCGACGAGCAGGCTGAGATCGACGCCACAGTTCAGGCCGGGATCCGCGAGCATGCCGCCGACCAAGACATCATCACCGAGAAGGAGGTGCAGCGATGAGCACCGCGATCACCGGAACCCAGGACGAAGACCGCTCCAGCTACACCAAGGAGGAGAGCCGGGCCATCCGGCGTCGCTCGCTCCGACTGCTGGGCTCGCTCGTGCGTCCCCTCAAGGCGCAGATCGCGCTCGCGGCGATCGTGCTCGTGATCTCGACGGCGCTCCAGGTCGCCGGCCCGATCCTGATCAGCATCGGGCTCGACCGGGCCCTGCCCGCCGTGCTCGAGCGCGCGGACTGGATGCCGACCTTCATGATCGGCGGGGTCTATCTCCTCGCCGGGGCGGTCGCGGCGGCGATGATCGCCTGGTACGTCATCATCGCGGCCAAGCTCACGCAGGCGGTGCTGCTGGACCTCCGCAAGCGGATCTTCCTGCACACTCAGCGCCTCAGCCTGGAGTTCCACGAGTCGTACACGTCCGGTCGCATCATCTCGCGCCAGACGAGCGATCTCGACTCGATCAAGGAGCTTCTCGACGGCGGACTGAACGAGCTCGTCTCCGGCGTGCTGTTCGGCCTGTTCACGTTCATCGCGCTGTGCGTGTGGGACTGGCAGTCCGGGCTCATCCTCGCGATCGGCGGCGTGCCGCTGTTCTTCCTGATGCGCTGGTTCTACTCGCGCTCTCAGCTCGTCTACCGCGAGTCGCGCGTGATCAGCGCGAAGGTGATCGTGCAGTTCGTCGAGACGATGACGGGCATCCGAGCGGTGAAGGCGTTCCGCAAGGAACCCCGCAACGATGTGGCGTTCCAGAAGATCGCGGGCGACTATCGGGACGTCAACCGACGCTCGATGCTGCTGTTCGGCACGTTCGAGCCCGGTCTGATGGGCGTCGCGGCTCTGGTGCTCGGCATCGTCGTGCTCTGGGGTGGCATCCGAGTGTCCGAGGGGGCACTCACCGTCGGCGTGCTGCTGTCGGCTGTGCTGTACGTGCGCAACTTCTTCGCTCCGATGCAGGAGATCGCGATGTTCCTCAACTCCTACCAGTCCGCCACGGCGGCGCTGGAGAAGGTGTCCGGCGTGCTCGAGGAGGTGCCGACCGTTCCGGATCCCGAGAAGCCGGTCGACCTCTGGGAGTCGCGAGGACACATCGAGTTCGATGAGGTGACGTTCGGCTACAACGGTGAGAAGACGATCCTGCCGAACTTCTCGCTCGACATCCCCGCTGGGCAGACCATCGCTCTGGTGGGCACCACCGGAGCGGGGAAGTCCACGCTCGCGAAGCTGATCTCCCGGTTCTACGATCCGTCGATCGGAAAGGTGACGCTCGACGGAGTCGACCTGCGCAACCTGCACCCGAAGGATCTCCGCCGGGCCATCGTCATGGTGACGCAGGAGGCTTATCTCTTCAGCGGAACGGTCGCCGACAACATCGCTCTCGGAAAGCCCGACGCCTCGCTCGACGAGGTCCGCGCGGCTGCCCGCGCGGTCGGGGCGGACGAGTTCATCTCGTCGCTGCCCGACGGGTACCGCACCGACGTCAACAAGCGCGGTGGTCGTGTGTCGGCAGGTCAGCGTCAGCTGATCTCGTTCGCCCGAGCGTTCCTCGCCGACCCCGCGGTGCTGATCCTCGACGAGGCCACCGCGTCGCTCGACATCCCCTCGGAGCGTCTGATTCAGGACGCGCTGCAGACGCTGCTCAAGGACCGCACGGCGATCATCATCGCGCACCGTCTCTCGACGGTCGCGATCGCCGACCGGGTGCTGGTGATGGAGCACGGGAAGATCATCGAGGATGACACGCCCGAGGCACTCATCAGCGGCACGGGCAAGTTCGCGCAGCTGCACGCCGCCTGGCAGGAGACCCTGGTGTGAACGAGCCCGATTCCTGAACACCGAGGCCACGACCGATCATCGGTCGTGGCCTCGGTCGTACGCCGGGGAGACGGCGGAGCGGTGAGGCGTCGGCCTGGGTAGCATCGAAGTATGGATCCGTTGCTTCTCGCCGTCGAGTTGTGGTGGATCGCGCCCGTCGCGGCCGGCGGAGTCGCGGCCGGGGCAGTCGGGTTGCGTCGTCGCAGCACGAAGAGCGGCCGCCGGCTCGAGTACGACGCGGCCCGGCACGATCTCAAGGCCGCGCAGCAGACGGCGGTCGAACGACGGATGGCCGTGAAGTTGGCCAGGGCCGACGTCGCGCGCATCTCGGCCGAGCGCAGCGCGCGCCGAGCGACTCCCGAGCAGGTGGCCGGTGCCAAGCGGATGCTGCGCGCCAAGGAGAACGATGCCAAGGCTGYCGCCGCAGACGTGCGCGCCAAGCAGGTTCGGCTCAACGCCGCGCGCGCGGCGATCCCCGCAGCATCCGCCCCTCGCCCCCTGGAGCGTCTCCAGGCGCAGCATGAGGCGATCGTCGTGCGATGGATGAACTATGAGACCGATGCGGGCCTGCAGATCGCGTACCCGGCGATGACCGACGTCAAGCAGCCCGCGACAGCGGCGTATCTCCGGGCGGCAGCGCATGCGGTCGAGATGCGCCGCGCCGCCACCGGACGGGTCAGCGCTGAGGACTTCGCCGCCTACCGTGACGCCGTCGCCGACCTCGAGCGCGCCTTCGAGGCCGCGGAGCATTCGGCGAGGGTTCAGGCGGGCGAGGCACCCCAGCCGTCGTCGGCCTGGCAGGACGCCGCGCAGGACATGATCAGCCGCTCCGCCGACGCGATCGATCGCGCAGCCGGCGCCGCGGCATCGGCACTCGCGGCCTGGAACGAGCGCAAGCGGCCAGGCAAGCAGTGACCGCCGCCTCCGATGAGGAAAGGCGGCGGTCGGTGGTGCTCATCCGAAGGGTCAGGCCCCGATCGTGCGTGAGGCGATGAGCTCGCGATACCAGCGCCCCGAATCTTTGACGGTGCGTTCGAGCGAGTCGAAGTCCACGCGCACGATGCCGAACCTCTTGGCGTAGCCGTACCCCCACTCGAAGTTGTCGAGCAGCGACCACACGAAGTAGCCCCGCAGGTCGACACCCCGCTCGATCGCGCGGTGAGCGGCGGTGAAGTGACGTCGCAGGTAGTCCGTGCGCTCGGGATCGGGCACTGAGCCGTCGGCAGCGACCTCGTCGTCGAACGCGGCGCCGTTCTCGGTGACCATCAGCGGCTGGGTGGGGAACTGCTCCGACAGGGAGACGAGCAGCTCTTCGAGTCCCTCCGGCGCGATGTTCCACCCCATCGCCGTGTAGGGCCCCGGCTGCTCGACGAACTCGACCAGCTGATCGCTGCCCGGCCACGCGGTGCCTCCGGCCGTGCCCTTGTGTCCGTCGTTCTGCTGCTTCTCCGAGACGCCGTCCCAGAGCCGCACCGTCGCGGTGGAGTAGTAGTTCACTCCGAGCACATCGATCGGCTGGTTGACGGTGGCGAGGTCGCCGTCGTGCACGAACGACCAGTCCGTGACCGAGGCCGTGTCCTCGAGGAGATCCGGGGGATACTCGCCGCGCAGCATCGGATGCGTGAACGCGCGGTTCGCCAGAGCGTCGATCCGGCGCATAGCCTCGTCTGCGCCGTCGCCCACGCCGCGCAGCACATGGAAGTTCAGTGTCACCGAGTAGTCGGGGTCGCCGGTCGACGTGGCGCGGAGCGCCTGGACCGCGCGCCCGTGCGCGAGGTTCAGGTGGTGCACGGAGGCCAGGGCGGAGGCAGGCTCGTGGCGGCCCGGCGCGTGACCACCCTGCCCGTATCCCAGATAGGCCGAGCACCAGGGCTCGTTGAGCGTCGTCCAGGTGTGCACCCGGTCGCCGAGCGCCGCCCCCATGATCGACGCGTATCGCTCGAAGGCGTCGGTCGTCGACCGGGAGGTCCACCCGCCTGCATCCTCCAGATACTGCGGCAGGTCCCAGTGATAGAGGGTCGCCACCGGCTTGATGCCCCGCTCAAGCAGTCCGTCGACAAGACGAGAGTAGAAATCGATCCCCGCCTGGTTCACGGCGCCGTCCGCCGCGGGAACGATCCGCGGCCAGGCGATCGAGAATCGGTACGCCTGCAGTCCGAGATCCGACATCAGATCGAGGTCCTCATCGACGCGGTGGTAGTGGTCGCAGGCCACATCGCCGGTGTCGCCGTTCCACACCTTCCCCGGCGTCTTGCTGAACGTGTCCCAGATCGACGGCGTGCGCCCGTCTTCGGCGGCCGCCCCCTCGATCTGGTAGGAGGCGGTAGCCGATCCGAACGTGAAGCCCTCGGGCAGCACGAGTCCGGATCCGCGGTAGTCATCGGCAGGAGAGAGAGTCACCGGGTCACCTCAGTCAGGTCGGTTTCGTAGATCTTCTCACGGCCGTCCGGGCTCGTGACGGTCACGGACGCCGAGCCCGATCCGCCAGGGAACACCCGCAGTCGCAGGCCGTCGTGATAGTCGTAGTCGGGTCTGTCGGTGCGGGCACCCCAGGGGAGTGCCGTGCCTGGTCGCACGTACAGCGGAAGCGAGTCGAAGGAGTGGGTCTCTCGGCGCCAGCCCCCGCCCGAGACGGTCTCGCCGCTCAGCAGCGAGGTCCACTCGCCCTCCGGCAGATAGAACTCGACCGATCCGTCCCCGGAGAAGACGGGCGCCACGAGCAGGTCGGTGCCGAGCATGTACTGCCGGTCGAGGTAGCCGACGGCCGGGTCATCGGGGAACTCCAGCTGCATCGGCCGCATCACGGGCAGGCCCGTCCTCGATGCGATGATGCCCTGCTGATACAGGTAGGGCATCAGCTGCATCTTGAGGTGCGTGAATCGCCTCGTCACGACGACGGCCTCTTCGTCGAATGCCCACGGCACCCGGTAGGAGCTCGATCCATGGAAGCGCGAGTGCGAGCCGAGCAGACCGAAGGCCGTCCAGCGTTTGAACACACCGGCATCCGGAGTGCCCTCGAATCCGCCGATGTCGTGGCTCCAGAAGGCGAAGCCGCTCAGTGCGAGCGAGAGCCCGCCGCGCAGGGTCTCGGCCATCGATGCGTAGGTCGACGTCGAGTCGCCGCCCCAGTGCACCGGCATGCTCTGCCCGCCGGCGGTCGCCGAACGCGCGAACAGCACGGCGTCGTCTGCGCCTCGCGCTTCGACGAGCACATCGTGCACGGCCCGGTTGTAGAGATCGGTGTACAGGTTGTGCATGCGCTCGGGGTCGGAGCCGTCGGCCCAGACCACCTCGGTGGGGATGCGTTCGCCGAAGTCGGTCTTGAAGCAGTCCACGCCCTGTGCGATGAGCTCGCGGAGCTTCGCCTGGTACCAGGCGGTCGCATCCGGATTGGTGAAGTCGACGAGCCCCATTCCCGCCTGCCAGAGATCCCACTGCCAGACCGACCCGTCGGGGCGCATCACGAGGTAGCCCTGATCAGCCGCCTCACGGAAGAGGGGGGAGCGCTGCGCGATGTACGGGTTGATCCAGACGCAGACGCGCAGGTCCTTGTCGTGCAGTCGCGACAGCATGCCCTCGGGGTCGGGGAACACCCGGGAATCCCAGACGAAGTCGGTCCAGTTGAACTCGCGCATCCAGAAGCAGTCGAAGTGGAACACCGACACCGGCAGCTCACGCGCCGCCATCTCGTCTATGAAGGAGTTGACGGTCTTCTCGTCGTAGTCGGTCGTGAAGCTCGTCGACAGCCAGAGCCCGTACGACCAGGCCGGCACCACGGGTGGTCGTCCGGTGAGAGCGGTGTAGCGTCCCAGGACATCCTTCGGCGTCGGACCAGCGATGACGAAGTACTCGAGCACCTCGCCGGAGACGGAGAACTGCACGCGCTCGACCGACTCCGATCCGATCTCGTACGACACGTGGCCCGGGTCGTTCACGAGCACGCCGTAGCCGCGATTCGAGAGATGGAACGGGATGCTCTTGTAGGCCTGCTCGCTGGAGGTGCCGCCGTCGGCGTTCCAGATGTCGACCGACTGGCCGTTCTTCACCAGCGGACCGAAGCGCTCGCCGAGGCCGTAGATCAACTCGCCGACTCCGAGGTCGAGCTGCTCGTGCACGAAGACGGATCCGTTCGGGGTCGAACCGCCCTGTCGTGCATTGTCGACGATGCCGGCGTCGACCTGCGCGTCCGGGGCGAGTCGCACGTATCCCTGGGCCTTGTGCGCGCTTCCGGTCACGCGTCTCCCGTCGACCTCGAATGCGAGGTCCCAGGGCGCGCCCTTCGTGATCCGTGCGACGAGCGAACCGGCATCGAGAGCGCCACCCCCCTCGGCGAGGGACACGGATGCCGCTCCGGATCCTGCCCCGGGAAGACCGAAGCCGCCGTGCCAGCGGCCTCCTTCGTGGTGCGCGATGCGGACGCGCACCACCCCCTCGGCGGGCGATGAGAGCGTGGTCGTCAGCACCGGCCGGTTCAGGGTGTCGCCGCGCTTGGCGATCACCATGGTGGGTGCTGTGATGACGATGCCGGGTCCGTCGGGGGTGTCGTCGGTCTCGGCGATGTCATAGGCCTCCTGCGCGTACAGCGCGGTGACCCCAGGACGCAGTTGCCAGAACCCGTCGGTGAACTTCATTACTTGACTGCTCCTGCCGTGATGCCGCGTGTGAGGGTGCGCTGGAAGATGAGGAAGAAGATGAGCGTGGGGATGATGCCGAGGAGGGCGGAGGCGCTCGTGGTCGTGACGTCCATGAGCCGGTCGCCCTGCAGCACGCTGATCGCCACGGGGACCGTCTGATTCGCATTCGATGCGAGGAAGGTCAGCGGGATCAGGAACTCGTTCCACGTCCAGATGAAGAAGAAGATGAGCAGCACCGACAGGGTCGGGCGGCTGATCGGGAAGACGATCCGCCAGAGGATCTGCCAGCGATTCGCACCGTCGATGGATGCCGCTTCGAGGATCTCCTTGGGGAACGTGCCGTAGACGGACGACAGCAGGTATGTGCCGAAAGCCGCCTGGATGACCGTGAAGACGATGATCACCGACCACACGTTGTCGTACAGGCCGACGGACTTGAACATGTAGTACAGCGGGTAGAGCAGCGCCTCCTGCGGCAGCAGGTTGGCGAGCAGGAAGAGCAGCACGATCCAGCTGCGCCCGCGGACGCGGCCGATGCCGATCGCGAAGGCGTTGAGCATCGAGATCACGACGGCGAGCACCGAGACGATGCCCGCGATGAAGATCGAGTTCCACACCTTCTCGGGGAAGTTCACCCGCTCCCAGAATTTGATGATCCCGCCGAAGTCCAACGTCTCGGGGAAGGCGAGCGGACCCGATGTGGCGTAGTCGACAGGGGACTTGAACGAGTTGACCAGCACGAGGTAGAACGGCGCGATGATGAGCAGTGCGCCGATCACGACGAGCGCGAGCATGAGCCAGTCGACGGGGCGCTTCCTGGTCATCCCGCCGCGAGGGCGTTTCTGGGAGGGCTTGCCGGTGACGATGGCGGTGGTGGCGTGCATCAGAGACCCGCCCTTTCCTTGCGCTCGAGCGAGTTCTGCACGCGGATGAAGATGATCGACACGATCACCACGACGATGGTCAGCACGGTGGCGATGGTCGCGCCGTAGCCGACGTTCCGCTTGGTGAAGAACTCCTGATAGGCGTAGTAGGCGGGCACCAGGGTGGCACCGGCGGGGCCGCCGCGCGTGATGATGTACACGGGGCCGAAGACTTTGAGGGCGGCGATCGTGCAGGTGAGCGTGACGACGAAGATCTCCGGGCGGATGATGCTCATCGTGATCGCGGTGAATCGCTGGAACCAGTTCGCGCCGTCGAGTTCGGCGGCTTCGTACAGCTCGGGATCGACGCGCTGGAGCGCCGCCATGAAGACGACGACGGGGTAGCCGAGCTGCACCCACACCATGACGACCATCAGCACGATGAGGGCTGACGGCATCTGGCCGAGCCAGTCGTAGGCGGGGATGCCGAACCAACCGAGGATCTGGTTGAGCGCGCCGTCGCCACCCGGCCGGACGATCCAGCCGATCACGATGCCGGCGACGGCGATGGGGAGGATCTGGGGGAGATAGTAGGTCGCGCGCAGGAAGCTGCCGACCTTGCCGCCGAACTTGCGTCCGACCACGTCGAAGAGCAGGGCTGCGACGATCAGGCCGACGATCGTCGGCACCACGACCATGGCGAGGATCATCCACACGGAGTTCGTGAACGAGGTCCAGAAGTCGCTGTCGGTGAGGATCTTCTGCCAGTTCTCGAGACCGATGAACTCGGGGGCGCGCACTCCCTTCCACTTGGTGAAGGTCAGGTAGACGTTCCAGATCAGCGGGACGATGACGACGACGAGCAGAAGCACGAAGCCGGGGAGCAGGTACAACCAGTAGGCCCCGGTCCCGCCGCTGCGCTGCGGGATCGACGGCTCTTCGGGCGGCAGCTTCGTGCGGCCCTCGCGTCGGGTGACGAGTGACATGTTCATCTCCAGGAGGATGCGGGGGCGACGCCGTGCGGTCGTCGCCCCCGCGGGCGGATCAACGGAATTCGGACGTGCCCTCGTCGTACTGCTCGCCGAGGTTCGTGTTGGTGGTCTCCGCATCCTGCGTGCCCGTGATCAGACCCTGGAGCTCCTGCACGATCACGTCGTAGAAGCCGGGAGCGGGCCAGTCCGGGTAGAACGAGAGCCCGTCGGCGTCGAGCACGCCGTTGAAGGTCTCGATGAGCGCCGCGCTCTTCTCGTCGGTGATGTCGGCGGTGTCGGCGGCGACCGGGAGGCCGCCGTTGTTGCCGATGATCGCCTGGATCTCGGGGCGCATCGTGATGTCGATGAACTCGTAGGCGAGCTCCTTGTTCGCAGCGTTCTCGGGGACGACCCAGAGGTTGCCGGACGAGCCGAGCGACAGGTCGGCGCCGGGGAACGCGGTCATCGTCCAGTCGAAGCCGGTCGCCTCCGACACGAAGCGACCGAACCACCAGGATCCCGACACGAAGATCGGCGAGGTGCCGTTGATGAACGAGACGCCGGCGTCCTCGGCCTTGACCGAGGAGACGTCCGAGGCGATGTAGCCCTTGTCGACGTAGTCCTTGAGCGTCTCGGACGCCGCCGTGACCTCCGGGCCCTGCCAGTCGACCTCGCCGTCGTACAGCTGGTAGGAGTCGACGAAGCCGCGATCGCCCTCGAGCAGCGCGAGCTGGTACCAGAGCTGTCCGAGGGGGTACTCGGCGCCGGCCTCGGCGAGCGGGGTGACGCCCTGCGCGACGAACGCGTCGAGGACGTCGACGAACTCCTCGTAGGTGGTGGGGATCTCGAGACCCGCCGCGGCGAAGGCATCCTGGTTGTAGTAGACGCCGACGAACTCGCCGTAGTTCGGGACGCCGAACCAGGTGTCGCCGCCCATGACGCCGTCTTCGGAGTACTTCGCGGTGGTCTGCAGCGAGGGAGCGAGCTTCTCATCCCATCCGTACTCCTCGACGGCGTCGGAGATGTCCGTGATCAGTCCGGTGGAGGCCAGGAATCCCGCCGTCGCATTGCCCTTGTTGAATTCCATGAGGTCGGGTGCCGCGTCGGTGTCGAGCACCTGGCTGGCCGTCTTCTGGATCTGCTCGAAGGACTTCTCCTCGAACTCGACGGTCGCTCCGGTCTCTTCTTCGAAGATCGCGATCGCCTCGGCCCAGGCCTTTCCCATGGCGCTGTCCGCACCCTCGTAATGCCAGAGCTTGAGGGTGTCTCCGTCGCCGCCCTCGTCTGCCGAACCGGCAGTGCAGCCGCTCAGTGCGATGCCTGTCGCGGTGAGCGCGGCGAGAGCCGCCAGCGTCTTCGTCCTGCGTGTGGTGCGTGCCATCGTCGGCACTCCTTTCTCAGTGGCCCTGGGGCCGGACACTTCAGTGGGTCGGGTGTTCAGTTGTGATGAGGCAGTCGTCGAAGCGTTTCGACAACAGCGATGCKGCTGCGTTCTCCGCGGGCGGTCACTCCCGGGCAGGGGCGACCGAGCCGGCGACGTGGTACTCGGGGGGGATGAGATGGATCTGGGCGGGCGTGCCCGGCTCTTCCAGGTGCCGCACGGCGAGATCGACGGCGAGCTCGCACGACTTCTGCGGCACGAGCGGGATCGTGTCGACGGGAACCGCGAGCGAGGACGTGTCGAACGATGCGGCGGCCGAGATCACCGACACGTCCTCGCCGACCGTCAGCCCGTGGGCTGCGATCGTCTCGAGGAGGATCTCGTGCACATCGCCGACGGCGTGCACGATGAACGCACGGACGCCGCGGCTCAATGCCATCTCGGCGGCGGCGCGCACAGCGGACGCGTCGGTCGTCGTGTCTCCGGTCGTCGCCCAGTCGAGGTCGACTCCCCGCTGGGCCGCTCGGTCCTGCACGCCGAGGAGCAGTCGTCGGGGGAAGTTCGACTTGCGGTACGAGACCTCG
Organism: Microbacterium sp. LjRoot205; assembly: GCF_056175745.1. Classification (NCBI taxonomy): domain Bacteria; kingdom Bacillati; phylum Actinomycetota; class Actinomycetes; order Micrococcales; family Microbacteriaceae; genus Microbacterium; species Microbacterium sp. LjRoot205. The sequence continues at coordinate 39,587 of NZ_JBGFFH010000007.1, forward strand.
GTCTGTCCGAGCAGGGTGACGGAGGTGTGCCCGGCATCGGCCAGTCGGTCGACGGCGAGATGCCCTGTGCCTTCGAAGTCGAGGTCGACGCAGGTCAGACCGTCCGCGTCGTCCGGGATGCCGATGAAGACGGTCGGGGAACGCAGGGATCGGGCGATCTCCGCTCTCTCGTCGTCCGGCGCCACGTCGAGCACGAGGATGGCGTCGACGAGGTTGCTCGCGGCGACGCGGTTCATCCCCTCGGATGCCTGCTCGTCGGTCAGCAGCAGGATGTCGTAGCCACGGCGGCGGGCGGCGACTGCTGCAGCGAGCACGAAGGCCATGTGCGTGGGGGCGTGGGTGTCGGCACGGAGAGGCTCGGTGAGTCCGAAGATCTGCGTGCGGCGGCCAGCCAGCATCCGTGCTCCGGCATCGGGCTCGTAGCCGAGCGTCTGGACCGCGTCCTCGATGCGCCGACGCGTCTTCTCCGAGACCGGGCGCTTGCCGCTGAGCGCGTAGGAGACCGTGCTGATCGACACTCCGGCGGCCTGGGCCACCTCGTGAATCGTCGTCATCAGGACTCCATCGTCGCTATCGGTTCATCGTCGAAGCGTTTCGCTTGCGCTTCCGAAAGTGATGATAGGCAGAGTTCGACGCCGCGCGCAACACTTTTGTGGTCATCCGCAACAAATTCGTGCTCGAGGCTGCGGGAGCGGTCCCATCACGTCACCTGACAGGGCGACGGGGCCTCGATGGGGGAGGGGATTCGAGACCCCGCCGCCGGTCTACGAAGTGACGCGGATCTGGGCGATGACCTCTGAGTACTCGGTCTCGCCGACCGGAGTGAACCCGACACGCAGGAAGAACGCCTCCGGGCCGTCTTCTCCGGCCTCGTAGATGACGTTGACGTGGTCGAAGCCGCGGTTGCGGGCCTCCTCGAGCAGGCTCTCGACCGCGAAGCGGCCGACGCCCTTGCCCTGGCCTTCAGCGTCGACGTTGATGCGCCACAGCACCGAACGGAAATGCTCCTCGGGAGCATCGGCGTCGAAGTTGGCGCTGACGAACCCGACGACCTGATCGTCTTCGAGGACGACCCGCTGCCAGGAGGTCTGCGGGTTGATGACCGTCGCCGCGATGCCGTAGGACACCGGAGCGAGGAACTGCTCCTGTCCGGGCTTCAGCGACAGGTTGTTCACGGCGACGATCGTCGCAGCTGAGAGTTCGACCATGCGCAGTTCGGACATAGTCACAGGCTAGCCCCTCGCGGGGGTGCCCGCGCAGAAACCTCGACTTTCGTCAGGGGTGCGCACGCGCAGAATGCCGGAAGTCGATGTCGGCGCCTCCTCGCGGCGAACGTGCGCCGGGAGCGCCTCAGGTATCTTGGTATCGAGACAAATATGCCCTCGCGAACGGAGAACCTCCTGGTGACCGACGACGCCATCATCTACACCTACACGGACGAGGCACCGGCTCTCGCCACAGCCTCCTTCCTGCCGATCATCAAGGCCTTCACGGGGCAGGCGGGCATCGAGGTCGAGACCCGCGACATCTCGCTCGGCGGACGCATCCTCGCCGCATTCCCGCAGAAGCTCGCTCCCGAGCAGCAGGTGGGCGACTCGCTCGCCGAGCTCGGCGGACTCGCGACGCTCCCCGAGGCGAACATCATCAAGCTCCCGAACATCTCGGCCTCGATCCCGCAGCTCAAGGGCGCGATCGCCGAGCTGCAGTCGCAGGGATACGACATCCCTGACTTCCCGGACGAGCCGACCTCCCTCGAGGAGAAGGACGTCCGCGCTCGCTACGACCGCATCAAGGGCTCCGCGGTCAACCCCGTGCTGCGCGAGGGCAACAGCGACCGCCGAGCGCCTCTGGCAGTCAAGAACTACGCCAAGAAGCACCCGCACCGCAACAAGCCGTTCGCGGAGGGCTCGAAGACCCGCGTCGCGACGCTCGGTCACGACGACTTCAAGCACAACGAACGCTCCTGGGTCGCCGCACACGACGACGTCCTGAGCTTCCGCCACACCGCCGCTGACGGCACCGTGACGATTCTGAAGGAGGGGCTGAAGGTCCTTCCGCGCGAGATCATCGACGCCACGTTCCTCTCGGCCGCGCACCTCGACGCCTTCCTCGCCGAGACGATGGAGACGGCGAAGAACGACGACATCCTCTACTCGGTGCACCTCAAGGCCACGATGATGAAGGTCAGCGACCCGATCATCTTCGGGCATGTCGTGAGGGTGTTCTTCAAGGACGTGTTCGCTCAGTACGGTGACAAGCTCGCTGAGGCGGGCCTCAACCCGAACGACGGTCTCGGGTCGATCCTCTCGGGTCTCGGCGGCATCGCCGGCGGCGAGGAGATCGCCGCAGCCTTCGACCGCGCGCTCGCCGAGGGCCCGCGCGTCTCGTACGTGAACTCCGACAAGGGCATCACGAACCTGCACGTGCCCAGCGACGTGATCGTCGACGCCTCCATGCCCGCGCTCGTCCGCAACGGCGGGAAGCTGTGGGGCGAGGATGGCGGCGAGGCCGACACCCTCGCGGTCATCCCGGACTCCTCGTACGCGAGCGTCTACCAGGCCGTCATCGACGATGTGATCGCGAACGGCCCGCTCGACCCCGCCACGATCGGCACCGTGCCGAACGTGGGGCTCATGGCCCAGGCGGCCGAGGAGTACGGCAGCCACGACAAGACCTTCGAGATCGCCGCTCCCGGCACCGTCCAGGTCCTCGACAGCGAGGGCACCGTGCTGATCGAGCACGAGGTCGGCGCCGGCGACATCTGGCGCGCGACGCAGACCAAGCACATTCCGGTCATGGACTGGGTCAAGCTCGCCGTCACGCGCGCTCGCGCCTCGGGAGCGCCCGCGGTGTTCTGGCTGGACGCCAACCGCTCGCACGACGCGCAGATCATCGCCAAGGTGCACCAGGGTCTCGCGACGCTCGACACCAAGGGGCTCACGATCACGATCCTCGCCCCCGAAGAGGCCACCCGCTACACGCTCGCGCGCATGCGTCACGGCCTCGACACCATCTCGGTGACGGGTAACGTGCTGCGTGACTACCTCACCGACCTGTTCCCGATCCTCGAGGTCGGCACCAGCGCCAAGATGCTGTCGATCGTCCCGCTGCTCGCGGGCGGCGGACTGTTCGAGACCGGTGCCGGTGGCTCTGCGCCCAAGCACGTGCAGCAGCTCGTCGAGGAGAACTACCTGCGCTGGGATTCCCTGGGCGAGTTCTTCGCGCTGGCCGCTTCGCTCGAGCACTTCGCAGACCGCACGGGCAACGAGAAGGCCCGCGTCCTCGCGGAGACGCTGGACGCTGCGACGGGAACCTTCCTCGAAGAGGACCGCTCTCCTGGTCGCGCTCTCGGCACGATCGACAACCGCGGAAGCCACTTCTACCTGGGGCTCTACTGGGCGCAGGAGCTCGCGGCGCAGACGAAGGACCCCGAGCTCGCGGCGTCRTTCGCGCCGATCGCCGCCACGCTCGCGGAGAACGAGGAGAAGATCGTCTCCGAGCTCAACGCCGTGCAGGGCAAGCCCGTCGAGATCGGCGGCTACTACCGCCCCGACGACGCACTGGTCGAGGCCGTCATGCGCCCGTCCACGACGCTCAACGGCATCGTCGACGCACTGAGCTGACACGGACAGACGAAGGAGGGGCCGGATGCACGCGCATCCTGCCCCTCCTTCGTCGTTCTTCCACCACACGCAAGGCTGCGGCCTTCAGAGCCGGGCGATACGCAGGGCCGCGGCCTTCAGGGCCGACTGGTCGCCAGCTCTGTCGCGAGCGAGGCTCAGTAGTGGACCGACACCTCGAGGCCGACCGGCGACCACTCGTAGACGTACTTGGCGACGTCGATCGGCATGTTCACGCAGCCRTGGCTGCGCGGGTTGCCGAAGTCGTTGTGCCAGTAGGTGCCGTGGAAGCCCTCGTCGCCGTTGAAGTACGTGACCCAGGGGACGTTCGGCGTCTCGGTGATCGACCCGTCCGGCTCGCGGCTCTTCATCGTCTGCTCGCGCACATGCGCGTAGACCCGGAAGTTGCCGGTGTCGGTGGGCGTCGCGCTCTTGCCCGACGAGATCGCCCACGAACGGACGACGGCGCCGTTCTCGATGAGAGTCGCCGTCTGAGAGCTCAGGTCCACATCGATCTTGCGGACCAGGTTGACCGATTCGAACGGGGTTTCGGTCACCTCGATGGGGAAGACGCCCTCGCCGGCCTCCAGCTTCGCCGCGACGTCGGATGCGAGGCTCGAGGTGTCGCCGATCGTGCGGCCGTTGGCGCCTTCGGCGACGGTGCGGAGGATCTCGCCCCCGGAGTCGACGATGTTCGTCGCGTTGACGGGTTCCCGGTTGACGGCTGCGGGGAGGGCGTCGATCGTCGCTTGGATCGCGGCTTCATCCGCGACGACGCTCAGCTCACCCTCGTCCTCGACGACCGAGATCCAGGTCGAGGCGGTCGCCGGGTCGACGGGGACTGTGCGCTCTTCGCCGATGTAGAAGCCGATCGAACCCAGCATCGTGTTCAGTGAGGTGGCAACGGTCGTGGCGTCCTCGTCGGTGACGGCGGGGGCAGCTTCGGCCGGATCGCCGGAGAACTCGAGGCTCTTCCCGCCGTCCGCGATCGTCGCGACGATCGCGGCGGTGAGGCCGTCGACGTCGACGCCCGTGCCCGGTGCCGAAGGCGTGATCGCATAGCCTCCGCCCGCGGCGTCGAAGACGACGCCGGCATCGACCGGGTCTTCGAAGCTGGACGGCACTGCCTCGCGCAGCGCGGATTCCGCGGTGGCGGGGTCGAGAGTGATGTCCCCGGCGACGGGATCGCCCATCCATGCGGTGACGTTCCAGAGCGGACGCTCCGCGAAGGCCGCGTCGGCGAGCGCGGTCGCATCGATCGCGGCACCGAGGTCGGCTCCTGTCAGGACGATGTCGTCACCGGCTCCGGTGAGAGTGACCTCGGTCTCGGCGACGTGAGCCTGGATGGTCTCTGCGGCGGCTCCGGGAGTGAGCCAGCCGACGGGGATTCCGGCGACAGTCGTGCCCGGGGCGATCAGGATCATCGATGCGGCGCCTGCGCCGAGGGCCAGGGCTCCCACGCCGAGGCCGATCCACAGGCCGAGACGCTTCTTCTTGGGAGCGGGCTCGTTCGGTGCCCAGGCGAGCTCCCGGTCGCCGCTGCTCGGCGGCTGGGAGTCGGTGGGAGCATTGCCGGAGTCGCCGGGCGCGCCGTTCTGCAGCTGGTCACCGGAGGCGGTCGCCTCGGTCAGCTTCTCGGTCTTCGCATCCTGCGCTGAGATCAGATCGGTCACGAACATCACCCCCCGGTTTCTCGCGTGTCTTTAGCAATATGCTACGCGATCGCGTATAACGGGGAGGCAACGGTCCGTGGACCTGTGGAGATCCCTCTCGCGTCAGTCGGTGACGACCGCGAGGCCGTCGATCTCGACGAGCATCTCCTCGCGCGGGAGACCGGTGAAGACGGTGGTGCGCGACGGCAGGACGCCGCTGGTCGTGTGCGCGGTCACGAAGGCGCCGTACGCGTCGTTCATGATCGCGAAGTCCTCGCGCTTGGTCAGGTAGACGCGCAGCATCACGACATCGTCGAACGTCGCGCCCGAGGCCTCGACGATCGCCTTGACGTTCTCGAGGGTGCGCGTGGTCTGAGCTGCGACATCGCCCGGGAAGAGATACTCGTTCGTCTGGGGATCGACGGGACCCTGACCCGAGACCTGCACGATCGGGCCCTTGCGGATGCCCTGCGAGAAGGTGTGGGCGGGGGCGGGGGCGGCGTCGGTCGACACTCGGATCTTCGCGGTCATGAGGCCAGCCTAGTAGCCTTGTTAGATGCCTCTACAAATCCCGGATCCTGTTCTCGGCACCTGGGCGAAGGGTTTCCCTTCGCGATCCGCGGGGCTCCGACTCTCGGAGGTCGCCGGGGCGGGTCTGCACCTCTCCGACCTCGTCACTCCGGTCCTGACGGTGCATGAGGCCGCGCTCGCGCACAACGAGTCGACCGTCTTCGCGTGGGCGGAGCGACAGGGTGTGCTCCTCGCGCCGCATGGCAAGACGACGATGGCACCGGCGCTGTGGCAGCGACTTCTCGACGCGGGGGCGTGGGGTATCTCGGTCGCGACGCCGTGGCAGGCGGAGGTCGCCGTCGAGGCAGGGGTCTCCACCGTGCTCATCGCGAACTCGGTCACCGATGGCACGGCCGCACGCCATCTCGGCGAACTGCTCGCTGCGGATCGCGATCTGCGGATCCTGTGCTGGGCGGACTCCGTCGGCACCGTCGGCATCCTCGCAGACGCGCTCGAGGGCGCTGATCGCCCGCTCGACGTGCTCGTCGAACTCGGCGGCAGGGGTGGCCGCACCGGTGCCCGCAGTGTGGAGGAGGGCGAGCGCATCGCCCAGGCGATCCTCGAGGCACCCGGTCTGCGGCTCGCCGGCGTCACGGGATACGAAGGTCCGTTCGGCCCCGACCGGGAAGACGCCTCGGTCGCGGCGGTCGACGCCTATCTGTCGACGCTGGTCGAGCTGCATCGACGTCTCGCCTACCCGCCCGACGTCCGCCCCGTGCTCAGCGCAGGCGGCAGCGCTTTTCCTGACCGAGCCGCGGCCGTATTCGCCCCGCAGCGCGGGGATGCCGACATCGTGCTGCGTTCGGGGGCATTCCAGATCCACGACGACGGCTTCTACTCGCGCATGTCGCCGTTCGGCCCGCTGACATCGACAGAACCGCTGCGATCGGCGATGCATGCCTGGTCGCGCGTCGTCTCTCAGCCAGAGCACGGACTCGCACTCCTGGATGCGGGGCGTCGCGACGTGCCGTTCGACCTCGATCTGCCCGTGCCGCAGTCGGTCGAAGGACGGATCACCGCTCTCAATGATCAGCACGCGTTCCTCGACCTCGCAGACGGCGCGGGTGTCGCCGTCGGCGACGTCGTGCGCCTCGGGTTGTCGCACCCGTGCACGGCCTTCGACAAGTGGCGAGTGGTGGCGATGATCGACGACCCGGACGCAGCGGATCCGCGTGTGATCGGAGCGGTGGCGACATGCTTCTGAGCGCCGAGAAGCCGGTGCGGGTCTACCGCGGTGCCACGGTGGTCGACGGTACCGGCGCCGAGCGGTACGTCGCCGATGTCGCGGTCGAGGGATCGCGCATCGTGGCGGTGATCCGCGAGGGCGACGAGAGGCGGCTGGAGCTGCCGGCGGATGCGGTCGAGATCGTCGCCACGGGGTTGGTCCTCGCGCCCGGTTTCATCGACATGCACGCGCACAGCGAGCTGGCCGTGCTGCGCGGAGCCGCGCACGACGCCAAGATCCTGCAGGGCGTCACGACGGAGGTGCTCGGCCAGGACGGACTCGGCTACGCGCCGCTCGACGATGCGGCAGCAGCAGTGATCCCCGCTCAGATCGCGGGCTGGAACGGCATGCCGTCCGCTGCCCCCTGGCGCTCGATGGGTGATCTGCTCACCGCGATCGACGAGGTGTCGGTGGCCAACGCCGCCGTCCTGGTGCCTCAGGGCAACCTGCGGATGATGGTGGTGGGTCACGAGAACCGCGCGGCGACCCGCGAGGAGATCGCGGAGATGTCCGGCATCCTCGGCGAGGCACTCGACGCGGGAGCGTTCGGGATGTCGAGCGGGCTGACGTACACCCCCGGCATGTACGCCGACACCGCCGAGCTGGAGGCGCTCTGCCGCGTCGTCGCCGAGCGTGGCGGATACTGGGCGCCGCACACCCGAAGCTATGGCGGGGGAGCCCTCGACGCCTACCGTGAGGCGCTCGACATCGGTCGCCGCACGGGGTGCCCGATCCATCTGACGCACGCGACGATGAACTTCGCGCCGAATCGCGGACGCGCGGCGGAGCTGCTGGCACTCGTCGACGAGGCGCTCGACGACGGCGTCGACGTCACTCTCGACACGTACCCCTACCTTCCCGGCGCCACGACGCTGTCGGCGTTGCTTCCGAGCAGGCTCGCCGAGATAGGTGACCTGCTGGCGACCATCGCCGCCCTCGACGAGGCGGGTCGCGAGGCCGTGCGCGTCGAGCTCGAGGAGATCGGCTGCGACGGATTCCATGGAGAACGCGCCGACTGGTCGGCGATCCAGATCTCCGGCACCTCCTCGCCTGACCTCGCAGACCTCGTCGGGCGCACCGTCGACGAGATCGCCGCATCGTCCGGCAGACGCGCCGTGGACGTCGTGCTGGACACGATCCTCGAAGACGGCGGTGCGACCGGCATCCTGATGCACATCGGAGACGAGGACAACGTCCGCGCGATCATGCGGCACCCGCGCCATTGCGGCGGCAGCGACGGGATCCTGATCGGGGCGCGACCGCACCCGCGGGGCCGGGGAACCTTCCCCCGCTATCTCGGGCACTATGTGCGCGAGCTCGGTGTCCTCTCCCTCGAACAGGCCGTTCGGCATCTGTCCGGCACGCCGGCGATGCGACTGGGCCTCGATCGGGGCGACGCACCACGAGGCCTGATCCGCGAAGGAGCGACGGCCGATCTGGTGCTGTTCGATCCCGAGACCATCTCGGCGGGGGCGACGTTCGATGAACCGCACCGCGCACCGGTGGGGATCGACGAGGTGCTCGTCGGCGGTGTGCCCGTGGTGGTGGCGGGTCGCGCGTCCGGTGCGACGCCGGGTCGTGCTCTGACCATGACTCCCGCGCCCCATCGTGCGCCTGTCCCGAACATCCGCTCGGTGATCGATCCGGCCGCTGCCCCTTTCGACTGGACTGCTCGCACACCGGTCACGGCTCCCGACGCGCTCGCCATCAGCGCGACCCGTCTCGGCGGCCTTCGCGCGGCTCCGGACTCGCCCGCCGTGATCACCCTCCGCATCGACGAGTCGCTCTCCGACGAGCCGTTCGCCCGAGAGCGCGTGGGCGCAGAAGCCTTCCGGGTGACCGTCGCCGCCCACGGGATCCAGGTCTCGGGTGCCAGCCCCGCAGGAGTGTTCCGAGGTGTCACCCTGCTGCGGCAGCTGCGCGAACCGGGCGCTGATCGTGCACGGGTCCCCGCGGGGGTCTGGGAGTCCGCGCCCGCCTACGCCTGGCGGGGAGTGATGCTCGACGTCGCGCGGCACTTCCGCCCCGCCGAGGATCTCGAGCGACTGGTCGATCTGATGGCCGACCACCACCTCACGCACCTGCATCTGCACCTCACCGACGACCAGGGATGGCGCTTCGAGGTGCCGGGGTTCCCGCGTCTGACCGAAGTGGGCGGTCGCCGCGAGGAGACGCAGCGGGGCCACGGTCCTCACGCGACGGTCGAGGCCGGTGTGCACGAGGGGCACTACACGGATGCCGAGCTGCGCCGCCTTGTCGCCTACGCCGCCCAGAGATTCGTGACGGTCGTGCCCGAGGTCGAGCTGCCGGGGCATATCCAGGCGGGTCTCGCCGCCTATCCCGAGCTGGGCAACACCGACGTCGGCGAGCCTGTCGTCGTGCCGTGGTCGCGCTTCGGCGTGAATCCTCGGACGCTCGCCCCGACGGACGAGGCTCTCGCCTTCGGGCGGGCGGCGATCGACGCGCTGTGCGATCTCTTCGATTCTCCGTGGATCGGCATCGGCGGTGACGAGGTTCCGGTGACCGAGTGGACGCAGAGCGCCGCTGCGCGCGAACGGATGCGCGAGCTCGGTCTCGCGACTCCGCACGATGTGCAGCCGTGGTTCACGGATCAGTTCGTGGCGCACGTCCGCAGCCGCGGACGCACCGCCCTCGCCTGGGACGAGGTGCTCGAGGGCGACGTCCCCGAAGGAGTGCAGGTCCTTGCGTGGCGTGGCCCCGTCGCCATGCGGGAGGCGCTGCGGCGCGGCATCCCTGTGATCGCGTGCCCCGACCTCGAGGTGTATCTCGACTACCCGCAGTCGGAGTCGGGGGAGGAGCCGATCAGGGTCGGGCCCCCTCTGCCGATCGAGCGCGCGTACGCGCTGCGCGTCGAGGACGGCGCGTCCGGAGGGCAGGCCAACGTGTGGACCGAGCACCTCCCGACGAGAGACCGTGTCGACTTCGCGATGTTCCCCCGTCTCGCGGCGATCGCCGAGCGGCTGTGGGACGGCGGCGAACCTCCCCCGTACGAGGGGTTCGCCCGCAGGCTTCCGACCCACCTCAGACGCCTCGCGGAGTCAGGGGTGCGGTATCGTCCTCTCGACGGTCCGACACCGACGCAGAGGCGTCCTGGAGTACCGGGGAAGCCCCTCACCCGTGAGGCTCGGCAGGAGATCGTGGCCGGGCTCGTGGAGCGCCTGTCCGGGTCCCACGGCACCGCCGACGGGGTACTCTCGGCATAATGTAACGTTTCCGTAACCCTCCCTGTGCTACATGAGGCAGGGGTTGCGAAATTTTTGTTCGTAAGGTCTACTAACAAACATGTCCGTATCGGATGGATCGCGTCCTTCGACGTCGCCAGATTACGTCGCCGCGAGCGCACACGCCTTCGGCCCCGGGCGCCACCTGCGCTCTCGATCGAAGGTGCTCCCGGAGCACGCTCGCGGCCACAACCGCGCTCTCGTTCTGCAGACTCTCTACCACTCGGGCGCGATGAGTCGTGCGGACCTCTCACGAGAGACCGGCCTGACGCGAGTCACCATCTCAGACCTCGTCGCCGAGTTCATCGCCGACGGCATCGTCGTCGAGATGGGAGTGCGCGAGACGGTCGGACCGGGCAAGCCTCCGATCCTCATCGACATCGACCGCGTCGGTCACCAGATCATCGGACTCGATCTCTCGGGCCCCCATGCGTTCGTGGGCGCTCTGCTCAGTCTCGACGGCGACGTGCTCGAGCGCCGCGAAGTGCCACGGCCCGAGAGCGCAGACGGCGACGCCGCCTACGCCGCCACCCTCGAGCTGGCGCGCGCGCTCGCCGAGACGGCGACACAGCCCATCCTCGGCGTCGGAATCGGCAGCCCGGGTGTCGTGCGCCCAGACGGCGTCGTGCTCAGCTCGCCGAACCTGGGGTGGAGCAACCTGCCTCTCGAGGCGAAGCTCGGCATCGATCTCGACCTGCCGGTGCTCGTGCGCAATGACGCCAACGCCGCCGTGCTCGCCGAATACACGTTCGGCGAGGCGAAGGCCGACTTCATGCTCATCAAGATCGGTCGAGGAGTCGGAGCAGGGGTCATCACCGGCAGCCAGCCGCTTCTCGGCAGCCGCTTCGCCGCAGGCGAGATCGGGCACGTCGTCGTCGGCACAGACGGCGGTCCCCGCTGTGCGTGCGGCAAGGACGGCTGTCTCGAAGCCTGGTTGAGCGAGACGCGACTGCGCCCGGCCATCGCGGCCGCTCCCGAGTCACGTGACGAGATCCTCCGCGACGCCGGAACACGCATGGGCATCGCGATAGCCCCGATCGTGGCGGCCCTGGATCTGTCCGAAGTCGTGCTCTCAGGCCCGGAGGATCTGCTCGACGGCGTGCTGATCGACGCCGCGGTCGAGACCCTGCACGCACGGACGCTCGAGGGCGTCTTCGAGGATGCGCTCATCCGACGCACGCATCAGGAGGACATCGTTCTGCGCGGCGCTGCCGTGATGGTGCTCTCCAGCCAGCTGGGCGTCTCGTGACCTGCATCTGCGGACGTGACCGCAGCCTCGACACGAAGACGAGCAGGAGCGCCATCCGATGACGGGTGCGATCCCCGTCGGCCTGTCCGGTCGACCCGTTCGAGTGGGCCTGGACGTCGGCGGAACCAAGATCGATGCCGTGGCCGTGTCGCCCGACGGAGACATCCTGGCGCGCCTGCGCCGTCCGACCGGATGGGGCGAGGAGGCGGTCGTGGTCAGCATCATCGACGCCGTCGACGCGCTCGCCGTCGACGGAGGGTTCGCCCGTTCCGCCGTCGAATCGGTGGGCGTCGGCATCCCCGGGCTCGTCGACGCGGACACCGGCAGAGTCCTGCATGCCGTGAACCTCGGTGTCGAGTCGCTGGATCTCGCCGGTCTCGCCGGGCGACAGCTGGGGATCCCGGTGCGGGTCGAGAACGACGTGAAGGCGGCCGCGCTCGGTGCTGCGGTGCTGCGCGGCGTCGACGGCTCGATGGCCTATCTCAACCTCGGCACGGGTGTCGCTGCCGGCATCGTCATCGACGGCACGATCTGGCGTGGCGCGCGGGGGACCGCCGGCGAGGTCGGACACCTCTCGGTCGACCCGAACGGACGGCTCTGCGGCTGCGGGCAGCGCGGATGCATCGAGACCTTCTGCGGCGGTGGCGCGCTCGCCCGTGCCTGGGATCGACCGGGGGCGTTGCCGGTGCGCGACATCCTCGACGCGGCCGAGGCGGGCGATGAGCGCGCCGCCGGTCTGCGCGCCGACCTGTTCCACGGCGCAGCGGCGGCGGTCAGGGCCCTCGTGCTCTCCGCAGACGTCGAACGTGTGATCATCGGCGGCGGCCTCACCTCGCTCGGAGAGAGACTCTTCGCGGGCGTCCGCAGAGCCCTCCAGACCGGCGCCGAGGCTTCGCCCTTCATGCGCTCGCTGCACCTGGATGACAGGATCGAGCTGCTCCCTGCCGGCTCTCCCGCCGCGGCCTTCGGGGCAGCGGTCGTCGGCGCAACCACCCCCTCCAAGGAGATCGTTTCCCATGGCTGAAGTCGTCATCGTCGAGAACGCAGAAGCAGCGGGCGCACTGGTCGCCGCCGAGATCGTCGAGTTGATCGACGGGCGTCCGGATGCCGTGCTCGGCCTCGCCACCGGCTCGACGCCTCTTCCCGTCTACAAGGCGCTGCGCGAGAAGCTCGCGGGTCGCGATGTCTCGCAGGTGCGCGGTTTCGCGCTGGACGAGTACGTGGGACTCGACCCGGCTCATCCCGAGAGCTACCGCTCGGTCATCACCCGCGAGGTCGTGGAGCCCCTCGGGCTCGACCCGCGCCGGATCCACGTGCCCAACGGCGCACAGGAGACGATCCAGCACGCGGGCGACGACTACGAGACCGCCATCGAGGCAGCCGGAGGAGTCGACCTGCAGATCCTCGGCATCGGCACCGACGGACACATCGGATTCAACGAGCCGGGGTCGTCGTTCGCTTCGCGGACACGCGTCAAGACACTCACCGTGCAGACGCGCGAAGACAACGCGCGCTTCTTCGACTCGATCGACGACGTGCCGAAGCACTGCATCACGCAGGGTCTGGGAACGATCCTTCGTGCGCGTCACCTCGTGCTGCTCGCCTTCGGCGAGGGCAAGGCTTGGGCGGTCGCGGACGCCGTCGAGGGGCCGCTGTCGGCCATCCTCCCCGGTTCGGCCATCCAACTGCATCCGCACGCCACCGTCGTGGTCGACGAAGCCGCCGCGTCTCGCCTCAAGCTCTCCGACTACTACCGCTACACCTACGCCAACAAGCCGACCTGGCAGGGCATCTGATCCGATCGGCCCTCAGGCCCGTGTCGCGGGCCACGCGAGCGGCAGCAGGTGCTCGACGCTGAGCGGCGCGAGCGGCAGCGTCTCGGCGTCGGCGGGGGTGATCCACCGCAGCTCGGCGAGCTCGGCCTGCACGACCACCTCGGCGGCGGCGATGGACACCGAGAACGCCTCGGCCACGACCCGGTGACCCGGCTCGTTCGCCGCCTCGGAGACGAACGTGCCGAGGGGCTCGAGGTCGGCCTCGTCGAGGCGCAGGCCGAGTTCTTCGTGCAACTCGCGGATCAGCGTCTGCGACGGCGTCTCGCCGGGCTCCGGTTTGCCGCCGGGCTGCATGAAGCGCGTCGTGCCCTGCTTGCGGACCACCAGCACCCGGCCGGTGTCGTCGACGATGACCGCCGCGCTGACGTGGATGTCAGGCATCGGGTGCGAACACCTTGCCGGGGTTGAGGATGCCGAGCGGGTCGAACACCCGGGTGATCTGACGCTGCAGCTCCCACTGGTCGTCTCCGAGCTCGTCGGCCAGCCAGCGGCTCTTCAGGGTTCCGATCCCGTGCTCGCCGGTCAGCGTGCCACCGAGGGCGATCGCGGCCCGGAACAGCTCGTCTGCGGCGGCCCAGACCTCAGCAGGGGGCTCGGCGCCCTCGAAGATGAAGTTCGGGTGCAGGTTTCCGTCTCCCGCGTGCGCCACCGTGGGAATGGTCATCGAGTAGGCCTTCTCGATGCGGGCGATCTCGTCGAACATCGCGGGCATCGCACTGCGCGGCACCGACACGTCCTCGATGAGGGTCGTCCCGAGAGCCGACATCGCAGGGTGCATGGCGCGACGTATCGCCAGCAGGCGCTCGCCTTCGTCGCGGTCGTGCGAGACCTGAGTCACACCGCGGTGAGAAGTCAGGATCTCGGCGATCGTCGTCGCCTCGGCGACGGCGGCCGGGCCATCCGTCTGGATCGTCAGCTGCGCGCTTCCGGCGGCGGGGGAGGGCAGATCCAGCAGGGCGGCGACAGCCGCGAGGCTGGCCGAGTCCATCAGCTCCATGATCGCCGGCTGCACACCGGAGGCGGTGACCGCGGCGGATGCGGATGCCGCTGTGCGCACGTCGGGGAAGATCGCCGTCACCGTGCAGGTGGTTCCCTCGACGAGTCGGCGCAGCTTCAGCGTGGCGCCGACGACCACGCCGAGAGTGCCTTCCGAGCCGATCACGAGCGAGGTGAGGTCGAGCCCGGTCACGCCCTTGACGCTGCGGTGGCCGAGGCGCATCAGGCGGCCGTCCGCGAGCACCAGGTCGACCCCGAGGACGGCGTCCTTCACGACGCCGTACTTCGCGCAGAGCAGCCCGCCTGCTCCAGTGGCGATGTTGCCGCCGACGGTCGAGATCGCCCGGCTGGCGGGGTCGGGTGCCCACCAGAGTCCGTGCTCTGCGAGGACGTCGTTGAGGTCGGAGTTGAGGATGCCGGGTTCGACCACGGCGAGCAGGTCATCGGCGCGGATCTCGCGGATCGCGGTCATACGGCGGGTGGAGAGCACGATCTCTCCCTCGCCGCCGTTCGCCGCACCGGCGAGACCGGTGCCGGCCCCGCGCACCACGACGGGCGTGGCCGTGCGGGTGGCTATGCGCATCACGGTCTGGACGTCTTCGACGGTCTCGGCATGCACGACCGCGAGGGGCTGACCTGGCGCTGCGTGCCCTGACCGGTCGGCGCGGGCTTCTTCGAGGATCGCGGCATCGGTGTCGACGACGTCGCCGAGTGCGGCGACGAGCTGGTCGAGAGCGCTCATCGGATGCGACGCCGCCCGCTCACCACTCCGGCGCCGACTGCGACCACGGCGAATGCGGTGCCGATGATCGGCTGATCCATCAGCCACCACGCGATCGTGACCCCGACGTAGATCAGCAGCTCGACGACGACCCGCAGGAACGGGTGCAGGCGCAGCACAGGACGCGGGGAGAGGAAGAGAGCCCAGACCAGGATCACGACGAGGGGAGCACCGATGCCGATGACGACGTTCCACGGGAACGGCCACAGGGCGAATCCCCACAGCGCGAGCGTGCCCACGGCGACGATCAGGACCACCGATCGGACGATGTCGAGGGCGGTGATGTTCGGGCGGTCGACGCCGGGGACGGAGGCGGGATCCTGGGACATGGATCCAGTCTATTCGCCGCAGATGGCGGGTCAGAGCGCGGGGACGGCCTCGTCTGCGGCGGGGACGGCCTCATCGACTGCGGGTGCAGTCTCGTCGACGGGAGCGGTCTCTTCTTCGACCGCCGGCTCGGCCGGAGGAGCCGTCTCCACCGGAGCGGAGGGCTCGACGGGCGCGGCCGGTTCGGGAGCCGGAGTCTCGGGAGCGAGCTCCGCGTCGGGAGCCTCGACGGGAGCTGCGGGGGCGGCCTCGTCGGGTGCAGCGGGGGCGGCCTCGTCCGTCGGCTCCGGTGCAGGCACGACCGTGTCGTCCGGGGTCGGGACCGCCGGCGCGTCCTCGACGGGATCTTCGGCCGGCGCACCGCAGGCAGGCGCGAGCAGGACGGATTCGAGGGTCACCCCGAGCGCCGAGAGGCTGGTGGTGACCGGCAGGACCGGACCGGCCTCTGTCGCATAGTGGATCTCGACGGTCGCGCCGAGGAGGATCTGCACGAGGCCGGGTCGCAGCTCGATCGTGCCGGTTCCGGCGTCACTCAGCGACGTGCTGTCGGCACCACCGTGACTGCCACCGAGCAGGGCCTCGATGTCGGCGCCCGCTTCACCGGACACGTTCAGGGTCACATAGGTGATGGCTCGAGCGTCCAGACACAGGTCGGCGAGGCTGACCACGATCGGGGTCGTCGGGACCGCCGGTTCGCCAGGGTTCTCTTCTCCGGGGGTTTCGCCGCCGGGGTTTTCTTCTCCGGGGGTTTCGCCGCCGGGGTTCTCTTCTCCGGGGGTTTCGCCGCCGGGGTTCTCTTCTCCGGGGGTTTCGCCGCCGGGGTTCTCTTCTCCGGGAGTCTCTTCACCGGGAGTCTCTTCTCCGGGGACATCCTCTTCCGGAGCCGGCTCCGATGTCTCGACCGGAGCCGACGGCGCGACGATAGCGGGCGCGATGTCCTCGGCTGGCTCAGGGGTGACGGGCGCCTCGACCGGCGGCGTGACCGGTTCGGGTTCGGTCTCCGCATCGTCGACGATCGGCGTCTTCTGGTCGGACATCGATTCGTCGGGTCCGACATCGGCACTGATCGACGAGGAGTCGCTGTCGCCGGCACTGGGCAGCGATGCCGCTGGTGACGCGCCGGTGAGGCTCGGGATGATGGTGGCAGCCGCTACGACACCCGCGACCACGAGAGCGGCTGAGCCAGCGCCCACGAGCGCGCCGACACCGCTGAAGATGCCGCCGCTGGTCGCACCACCGGCTCCGCCGCCTGCTGCACCGCCGCCTGCTGCCCCGCCACCGCCCGTCGTGCCGCTGCCTGCTGCACCGCTCGAGGACGCCGCTGTCGCGCCTCCGGCGACGACGACCGCGCCCTCGGTGATTCCCGAAGGCATGGCCGCGAGCGCGACGATCGGGGTGCCGCCGCCCTGAAGCGTGGCGAGATAACCTGCGGAACCCGTGATGCCGAGGACGAGCGGGAGCAGCACGAGCGCCAGCCGCTTCGACACGTCCTTGGCCTCAGCGGCGACGATCATGCAGCGTGCGCACTCTTCGAGGTGCTGCTCGAGACGGTTGTGGTCTCGATTGCTGAGGTTGCCGCGCGAGTAGGCGCCCAGATGCTCGATGGTCCACTGGCAGTCGGAGCCCGCGGCTGCGCTGCGGAGATGGGCCTGGATCCAGGCTTCGCGAAGCCCTTCGCGCGCGCGGAACGCGAGCTGCGAGACGGCGCCCGCCTTCATGCCGAGCAGGGTCGCCGCCTCCTGCGGCTTCATCTGCTCGATCTCGGTGTACCAGAGCACCTCCTGCCAACGGGAGGGAAGGCTGCGGAATGCCTGCGCGGTCAGGCTGCGATCGAGGGCCTCGTTGGCCGCTTGGTCGGTGCTGTCGGGGTCGGCCACGCTGTCGAGCTCGTCGATGGCCGACTCGCGGCGAGAGCGGCCCCAGGCCGCGGCGGTGTTGCGGATGCTCGTGAACAGATACGCGCGGAACGAGCCGTTGGGCCCGCCGCCCTTGACGATCGCCTGATAGATGCGGGTGTAGGACTCCTGCACGAGATCGTCCGGGTCGATCGACGACGTGATCGACCGGGCGACGGACATGCCGGAGGGGTAGTGCCGCCTCCAGAGTTCGCCGAAGGCCGCTGCGTCACCCGAGCGGGTGCGCAGGACGAGATCGGCGTCGGCGATCGTTTCCTCGTGCGAAGTGCTGTCCTGATCCATGTCATCCATCTGTCGTGGAGCGCGAGTGCGCGTCCACATGAAGAGACGCGTGAACCCCATTTTCATCACGCGCCGTCTCCCATTCTCTCTCCAATCTCCCAGGCTTGCCACCCCTTCCGAGAAACTGGCCGCGAACTGCCCGCCCCGATAAAGCCCTGGTCACGCCCAGATCGATCGATTCTGGAGAACAACCTCAAAAAAAGATCCGGGGAACCGCGTAATGAATCGGCATCGCCTTCGTCTCATCAGGTGAGACAGCCATGGGGCTCCACCGGGGGGCGGAGCTCAGGCGCTGGTGCAAGGGGTAAGTGCACCGGCATGGCGGGTCGGGCACCTCGGGGGAGGAGCGCTCGGCCCGCCAGCTCTCGCGCAGGGGAGGGAAATGTGACAGGGCCGCCGATCTGGGGAACGGCGGCCCTTCACCCACTTCGGCGGCGTGGCGGCAGAGCACCACTGCACTTCGCTTCGCTCGCGGCGTCGGACCGCGCGACACCGGGTCGCTCGACATCACGCTCGCGACATCCGACTACGGGCGATCGCCCACCCACACGCGCACGACCTGCAGCTGCGCATCCATGAGCACGGCGTCACCGAGGTACCCGACCGCGAGGCGGCCGAGTCGGTCACCGTATCCGATGGCGGCCGCCGGAGTCTCCGTGAGTGCGCGCACGGCCTCCGTGAGCGGTGCCCCCGCAGCGACCGCCCGGCGCAGCGCGTCGTCCTGGGTGAGGGTCGATCCGGCGATCGAGCCGGTGTCGTCCGCGCGCGCTATGCCGTCTTCGACCGTCACGCTCACGGCGCCCAGGTCGTAGTGGCCGTCGGCACTGCCCGCGGCAGCCATGGCGTCGGTGACGAGCGCCA
Source organism: Microbacterium sp. LjRoot205 (assembly GCF_056175745.1). Classification (NCBI taxonomy): domain Bacteria; kingdom Bacillati; phylum Actinomycetota; class Actinomycetes; order Micrococcales; family Microbacteriaceae; genus Microbacterium; species Microbacterium sp. LjRoot205. Next base: position 58,143 of record NZ_JBGFFH010000007.1, read on the forward strand.
CGCGGCCGGGTGCCGAGTCGAACACGAGCTTGATCACGTGCGGATCGAGGTGAACGCCGTCGGCGATCACCTCGAGCACCACGCGGCGGTCGCCGGCCGCTGCCAGCACCGGCCCTGGCGCGCGATGGTGGATGCCGGGCATGGCGTTGAATGCGTGTGTCAGCACGGTCGCGCCTGAGTCGAACGCGGCGACCGCTGTCTCGGCATCCGCGCTCGTGTGCCCCACCGCAGCGACAGCGCCGGCATCGACGATCAGCCGGATCGCGTCGAGGCCACCGGGCAGCTCGGGCGCGATCGTCACCTGCCGGATCGTGCCGCGGCCGGCATCGAGCAGTCGAGCGACATCGTCGCGCGCCGGAGCCAGCAGCAACGTCGGCTCATGTGCTCCGTGGTGCGCAGGGTCGAGGAACGGTCCCTCCAGATGCGAGCCGAGGATGTCGGCATCCGTCTCCATCAGGTCGGCGATCTCCGCGACGCGCTGCGCGAGAGCGTCGACCGGCGCCGTGACGAGCGAGATCACCGATCTCGTGGTGCCGTGCGAACGGTGCAGAGCACGAGCCTTGCGGATCGCCTCCGCGCCGTCGTCGAATGAGGCGCCCGCGCCGCCGTGGCAGTGGATGTCGATGAAGCCGGGCGTGAGCACGGCATCCGGTCCGGCGACGACGGTCGCATCGACGACCTCGTCTGCCCTGCTCCACGACTGTCCGGTTCCGACGGCGACGACTCGGCCGTCTTCGATCCGCACCCAGGAGTCTGCGACCTCGGCGCCGTGGTCGATCAGTCGGGCGGAGTGGATGACGAGCGATCCTGTCGCTGCGGAATCGGTGGTCATCGTTCGCTCCAGGGAATCTCGGCTGCGGGGTGGAAATCGACGCCTTCAGCCTTCCACAGCGGGGCCAGCCCGCCGAGCCGTTCGCGGAACGACTCCCAGTCGCGGCCGGACGCGCGCTGTGGCGACCAGGCGACCTCGGCGTGGGCGGCGGCCCGCGGGAACACGAGCCGCTCGACATCGCTGAGGCTGCGGGTCGTCTCGCTCCACAACGGAGCCTCGATGCCGAGGATCGCCGCCTCAAGCACGTCGAGGGCCGCGGTCGGTTCCCATTCGTATGCCGTGCGGACGTCGATGATCGCGGCCCAGGTCAACCCGAGCGGGAAGTCCGCGGAGTACTTCATGTCGAGGTAGGCGACGTCGGCGGTCGACATGATGAGCGCGCCGCCGCGCTCGACGAAGTGCGCGGCCTCCGCGGCATGCGATCCCTCGGGCGTGGTCTTGCCCCAGTACTGGCCGATCGTGCCCTCGGCGATGTCCTTCGCCGCGCCGACCTCGTGCCACGCCAGGGGGATCTTGCCCTCCTCGAAGACGATCGCGGTCGCGCGCTCGACGAAGTGATCGAAATCGGCCTGAGGGGTGCCGAGCGACTCGTCTCCGCCGATGTGGATGAACGGACCGGGTGTCATCTCGGCGAGCTCCCGCACGACGTCGCGCACGAACTCGTACGTGCGCTCCTCGTGGATGCGGACGCTCGAGTGTCCGACGCCCCACCCGAGGTAGGGCTCGCCGGCCACGGGGAGCGGCTGACCGAGGCGCGCCGATTCGGCGATCAGGCTGTCGTTCATGACCGGGTCCTCGACGAGCTCGGGATACGCGACGCCGATGGCGTGCGTGTGGCCGGGAAGGTCGATCTCGGGGATGACGAGCATGTGCCGCTCGGCCGCGTAGGCCACGATCTCGCGATAGTCGTCCTTCGTGTAGAAACCTCCGGGATCGCCGAGCGATGCGGTCGATGACGCGAGTTCGGTGAGCTTGGGCCATGAGTCGATCTGGATGCGCCAGCCCTGGTCGTCGCTGAGGTGCAGGTGCAGATGGTTGAACTTCAGAGCGCTGGTGCTGTCGATGAACTTCCTGACCTCGGCGACGTCGAAGAAGTGCCGTGTCACGTCGAGCATCACGCCGCGCCGCTCGAATCGCGGCGCGTCCGTGATCTCGGCGCGCAGCAGCGCCCACCCCTCGTCGCCGTCTCGGAGCAGCTGCAGCAGAGTCTGCACCCCGTAGAAGAGTCCTGCCTCGTCGCCGCCGACGACCTCGACGGAGTCGGCGACCCTGAGCGTGTAGCCCTCGGGGGCGACGGCGGGGTCGACGCGAAGCACGATCGCCGAGGTCGGGTCTGTCGTGTCCGTGGAGTGGGAGAAGCGGATGCCGCTGCGCCGCTCTGCGGCATCGATCAGCTGCCGCGCGGCCGGCGAGTCGCCGATGACTCGCGTGTTCTCGGAGACGGGCCACCGACCGTCGCCGGCGACGGCGGAGGAGGGGAGGGGAACAAGGGGCATGGAATGGGGAAGGACCATGAACAAAACCTACCCTGCGCCGAGTCGGCAGCACAGGGAAATCCGCTATGCTTTCTCACGTCGCGACTGGCGTCTGGGTGGACTACCACCGGGGAGCGACTGACCACGGAATTCGACCGCGCGCCTGGGCCGATAGGTATACCCCTTCGAATCCGTCGTCAGAGGAGCAAGTCATGACCGATCGTTACTTCAACGCCCCGCTCGCCGAGGTCGACCCCGAGATCGCACAGGTTCTCGACCGCGAGCTGAAGCGTCAGCAGACGTTCCTCGAGATGATCGCATCCGAGAACTTCGTCCCCGTCTCTGTGCTTCAGGCGCAGGGTTCGGTGCTCACCAACAAGTACGCCGAGGGGTACCCCGGACGCCGCTACTACGGCGGCTGCGAAGAGGTCGACGTCGCCGAGTCGCTGGCGATCCAGCGTGCCAAGGACCTCTTCGGCTCGGAGTTCGCCAACGTCCAGCCGCACTCGGGAGCATCGGCCAACGCCGCCGTGCTGCACGCGATCGCCCGCCCCGGCGACACACTGCTCGGCCTCGCTCTCGACCAGGGCGGTCATCTGACGCACGGCATGAAGATCAACTTCTCGGGCCGCCTCTACGACATCGTCGCCTACGGAGTGGACCCCGAGACCTCGACGATCGACATGGACGAGGTGCGTCGCCTCGCGGTCGAGCACAAGCCCAAGGTCATCATCGCCGGCTGGTCGGCCTACCCCCGCACTCTCGACTTCGCCGCCTTCCGTGCGATCGCCGACGAGGTCGGCGCCCTGCTCTGGGTCGACATGGCGCACTTCGCCGGCCTCGTCGCCGCAGGCCTGCACCCGAACCCGGTGCCGCACGCACACGTCGTCTCCTCGACCGTGCACAAGACCATCGGCGGACCCCGTTCGGGCTTCATCCTGACGAACGACCCCGAGATCGCGAAGAAGATCAACACGGCAGTCTTCCCCGGACAGCAGGGCGGCCCGCTCATGCACGTGATCGCCGCCAAGGCGACCGCGTTCAAGCTCGCAGGCACCCCCGAGTTCAAGGAACGCCAGGAGCGCACGCTGCGCGGAGCAGCGATCCTCGCCGAGCGTCTGTCGCAGCAGGATGTGAAGGATGCCGGCATCGGAGTGCGCTCCGGCGGCACCGACGTGCACCTGGTGCTGGTCGACCTTCGTGAGGCGGAGATCGACGGTAAGCAGGCCGAAGACCTGCTGCACGACATCCACATCACGGTGAACCGCAACGCGGTGCCCAACGACCCTCGTCCGCCGATGGTCACCTCGGGCCTGCGCATCGGAACTCCGGCACTCGCGACCCGCGGTTTCGGCGACGCCGAGTTCACCGAGGTCGCCGATGTGATCGCTCTCGCGCTGCTGCCCGGGGCCGACGTCGAGGCGCTCCGTGCTCGTGTCGACGCGCTCGCCGCCGTCTTCCCGCTCTACCCGGACCTGCAGCAGTGACCGCGAAGATCCTCGACGGCAAGGCGGCGTCGGCCGCGATCAAGGCCGAGCTGACCGAGCGGGTCGCCGTGCTGAAGGCGAAGGGCATCGTCCCGGGCATCGCGACAGTGCTCGTCGGCGCCGACCCGGCATCCCAGCTCTACGTCGGCATGAAGCACCGTCAGTCCGAGGCGATCGGAATGAACTCGATCCAGCGCGAGCTGCCGGCCGACGCCACCCAGGCCGACGTCGAAGCGCTGATCGACGAGCTCAATGCCGACCCGGAGTGCCACGGGTACATCGTGCAGCTGCCGCTGCCGAAGCACATCGACACGGATGCGATCCTCGAGCGGATCGACCCCGCGAAGGATGCCGACGGTCTCCACCCGACCAACCTCGGCAGGCTCGTGCTCAACGTCAACAACCCGATCCACACCCCGCTGCCGTGCACGCCGCGCGGTGTGATCGAGCTGCTGCTGCGCAACGACTACGACCTCACGGGCAAGCACGTCGTGGTCGTCGGACGCGGGGTGACCATCGGTCGTTCGATCGGGTTGCTGCTGACGAGGCGTGACCTGAACGCGACGGTCACGCTCACGCACACCGGCACGGTCGACATGCCGCGCTACCTGCGGGAGGCCGATGTCATCGTCGCCGCAGCCGGCGTGAAGCACCTCATCCGCGCCGAGGACGTCAAGCCGGGAGCCGCCGTGCTCGACGTGGGGGTGACGCGCGAGGTCGACCCCGAGACGGGCAAGAACCTGGTCTTCGGAGACGTGCATCCCGATGTCGCGGAGGTCGCGGGCTGGGTCTCGCCCAACCCCGGCGGCGTCGGCCCGATGACGGTCGCGCTTCTCATGACCAACGTCGTGGAGGCGGCCGAGCGGCTCGTCTGAGTCGCTGGGCGGTCTCGGAGCTCCAGAAGATCGGAGCAGCCTCAGGACACCAGAGAGGTCGCAGGGAATCCACGGATCCCTGCGACCTCTCTGCATACCTGCGAGGCGACGCGGATGCCGAGGATCCGATAGGGCGGTCAACCCAGTTCGTCGAGCATCCGACGCTGTTCGGGGGTCAGTCCGTCGGAGAGTTCCGCGCGCGCGTCGGCGGTGGCGGGTGACTCCGCGGAGGGTGCCGTGGAAGCGGGCGCGGCGGTGGAGGCGGGCGCGGACCTCTTTCCGGAACCCGAGACCTTCGCCTGCACGACGTCGTACAGTTCATTCGCCTTCGCGCGGAGCCTGTCGTCGACCTGGTCGTAGATCATCCAGCCGAACAGCAGGAAGAGCGGGGGAAGCGCGTAGCTCCAGAATCCGGAGGCTCGGACGCCGCTCAGCCACACGACGGCCACCCAGATGATGAGCTCGACGAGGTAGACGAGGACGTACTGCACGACCTTCTCTCCGGTCTTCGTGCGGTCGGCGGCGGACTTGGCCGCGGCCTTGCGGAACGCGCCGGTGAGCAGCGGCTTCACGAAGAGCGCCGCAAGGGTGAGGACGACCGCGGCCCAGAGCGCGTTGAATCCTACCGAGACCCCGGCGGACAGCAGGCCGATGAGCAGCAGGACCGCCACGTTGAACACGTAGAACGCGGCGAATCGGACGATTCCGTTCTTCATTTGACCAGAATTCCACACTCTCGGGTGCCGCGGCATCTCCGATGGTGCAGACGGATCAGCGTGCAGGAAAGGCGCGTTCGACCGCATCCACCACCGCGCCGTAGACCGAGTCCCACGGAACCAGCGGGGGAGTCACACCGGCGAGCTCGAGGCTCACAGCGCCGTGCACCTGTGCCCAGACGGTGAGGGCGGCGGTCGCTACGTCCGGCTCATCGACGCGTGCCGCGAGTGCGCGCATCAGCGGAGCCATCGCCGTGCTCATGGTCGCCTCGTCGGGTCGGCAGTCCTCGGTCGCCACGCCCCCGCCGAACATCAGGCGGTAGAGCGCAGGGTTGGCCATCGCCCAGGACCGATAGGCGAGTCCGAGCGCGCGCAGCCCCTCGGACTCGGCCGTAGCCTGCGCCTCACCGAACGAGGCGAAGCCGTGCTCGATGACGGAGACGAGCAGCTCGGCCTTGCCACCGAACAGAGCGTAGACGGCCGAGGTCGACGTGCCGGCGTTCTGTGCGATATCGCGCAGGCTGATTCGCTCGGGCCCCTTGTCGTCGACCATCTCGGCTGTCGCGGCGAGCAGACGATCGCGCAGAGCGTCGTCGTACAGAGGAGGTCTTGCCATGCGATCGATCCTATCGTAACGTTGTTGTATAACGCAGTTACATAACGACGTTCCAAGGAGTGGCTCATGGCTCAGCAGGTCTTCCCCGGTCGATTCACCGCGGCCCCCGACCGATCGGATGTCACGGTCTTCCTGATCGGGATGCGTGCCAACCGCTGGTGGCAGCTCGGCAAGGTGTGGTGGACCGCCAGCAAGATGCCGCCGATGCTGCAGCACCTCGCGACACATCCGGACGCGGGGATGCTCGGTGCGCACAGCTGGTTCGGGCGCACGACGATCCTGCTGTCGTACTGGGAGAGTCCGGAGCACCTGCAGCGATTCGCGGCCGACCGCGATGCGCCGCATCTGCAGCCCTGGCGGGACTTCATGCGGACGCTGCAAGGCACGGGAAGCGTGGGCGTCTGGCATGAGACCTACCAGGTGCCCGTCGCCGACCTCGAGGCGGTGTACGTCGACATGCCGGCATTCGGGCTGGCGGCGGCCACGGCGCATGCGCCGGTCGGCTCCGGGACGAAGACAGCGCGCCAGCGACTGGGTCGCTGACGCGCTGTTCTCGTGAGGGGTCAGGCCTGCGGGTGCAGGCTGCTCTCGATGTTCGTGATGCGCGCCTGCTCGTCGAAGCGGAACGTCGCGGTTCCTGTCGCATCGGCGACCGTGGCGCCCGAGAAGGCCTCGTCGGCCCAGGTGAGGTTCCACCCGGCGAGGCGCGCGGCATCCCACACGGCCGTGCGGGCGTCGGGCAGAGCCACGGTCGAGAGGATGCGAGGGAGGACGATCGCGGCGGAGGCGACCGTGAGTGGCGGGAGCGGTGCATCGAGCAGGAACACCGCGTAGGTGCCACCGCCCACCGGAGCCAGGTAGTAGGGGGCGCGGCCGGTGAGCTCGACGGCCACCGTGCCGACGGTGTGAGCGGCGGCGGCGATCCACTCGGCGTCGCCCGCGGCGTCGGCGGGGAAGGGGAGCTCGGTCTCGCTCAGCTCGACGATGCCGTGCTGGACGCCGTAGTCGCGGAGCTGGGCTGCGACGCCGGCAGGGTCGCCCTGCGGGTGCGCCCACGCCCAGAGCAGCGATCGCGGCCCCGGAGCGATCGTCGCGACGAGGTGGGCGCGGGCGACGAGCTGGCGCGCGGAGTCGGCGTTCGACGTGAAGGTCAGCGTTCCGGCGGCCATGTCGGCATCCCAGCGGTTGTCGCCGAGGTCCTCGAGGGCGGTGGCCAGGGAATCCTGACGGAGGGCGGAGAACAGTGCAGCACGGTCTGCGAGCGGCTGGAGCGCGGCGAAGGTCATGCCCACAGTCTCGCCCGGATTGCTATGAATCCGCCAACTTCTCCTGTGCGGAGAGGGCACCTGCCGGCCGACCCATGCGCCACACGCTGGGCACGATCAGCGTTGCGACGGCGATCGACGCATAGAGGATCGCCGAGGTGACGAGCACCGTCTCGACGTCGCTGTGGGTGATCAGCCAGCCGTACACGAGAGTGCCGATCGGCATCACGACGTAGCTGCCGAGCATGTCGTAGCTCGAGACGCGCGAGAGCTTGTCTCCGGGGATGTTCTCCATCATCGCGAGATTCCAGCCGGTGCTGAAGAGCTCGACGCCGGCACCCGCGATGAACGCGGCGATCGCCAGGAGGACCACGGCCGGGTGCACCCCGAGAACGGTCAGGGGAATCGCGAACGCGGCCATGCCGATCATCCCGTAGCGCAGCGGTCGCTTCAGGGGCAGCCACATCAGGATGAGGGTCATCAGCAGGATGCCGACGCCTTCGGCGCTGACGACCCACCCCCAGCCCGCGATGCCGAGTCGCTCGTCGTTCTTCGCGATGTACGGGCCGACGACACCCCACGCCCCGATGTGGATCGCGTTCATCACCATGAACGCGATCACGATGCCCCAGAGCCACGTGCGGCTCCAGAACTCCTGCCAGCCGACGCGGAGGTCGTGGAACATCGTGGTCCCGCCACCGTGATCGGGTGGCGGCAGCCGCACCATCGCGAGAACGGGGATCGCGATGACCCATCCGATCGCCTGCACGACCATCGCCCAGGCGGGCCCTGCGGTGGCGACCACGATGCCCGCGATGATCGGCCCGCCGATCGTCGTCGCCGAGCGCACGAACGAGAGCATGGCGTTGGCCTGCTGCAGGTGCTCAGCAGAGGTCAGCTGCGGGATGATGCCCTGCATCGCCGGCAGCACGAACGCGGTCGATGCGCCGTTGACGACGGAGAGCAGCGCCAGCAGCGGAACCGTGGCCGTGCCGGTGAACAGCAGCGCGGCCATGACCCCGACCGTGATGATGTCGATGACGTAGCAGGACTGGATGATCAGCGCGCGCGGGAGCCGGTCGGCTATCACCCCGCCGAACAGCAGGAACACGATGTTGCTGACCGTGAAGGCAGCCAGCACGAGCGACAGCGATCGCGCATCGTTGTCGATCTCCAGCACCGCGAAGGCGAGAGCGATCGACGACATCGAGCCGGCGATCAGGGTGATGGCTCGGGCGAGGAAGAACCAGCGGAATCCGCGGTCCTGCATCGCGGCGAGGGCGCGGATCATGACGGCGCCTCGCTTCTCTGCATCCGTCAATCCTGCCACGCCCCTGGCCGGGCGGTCGGCGTCAGTAGCTGGCGCGGGCGGCGTCGTCGGAGGCCGGGATGAAGCGCGCGGCGAGAGCCTCGGATGCTCGTGCGAGCATCGCCACGTCGGCGCCGACGGCCACGAAATCGGCGCCGGCTGCGATGTACGAATCGGCGGTGGCGGGGTCGAAGGCGTTCACGCCCACGGGAGTGCCCGCGCCCTTGACTGCAGCGAAGACCCGCTCGACCGCGCCGACGACATCAGGGTGCGTCTGCTGGCCGAGGAGACCCATCGATGCCGAGAGGTCGGACGGGCCGACGAACACCGCATCCACGCCGTCGACCGACGCGATCTCGGCGGCGGCGTCGACTCCGGCCCTCGTCTCGATCTGCACGGTCAGCGAGGTGTGCCGTGCCGAATCCTGCAGGTAGCCGTCGACGCGGTTCCAGCGGGCGCTGCGGGCGAGCGCGCTGCCGACTCCGCGCACACCGTGCGGCGGGTAGCGCGTCGCGGCGACCGCGGCGCGCGCTTCATCGGCAGACGACACCATCGGGACGATGATGTTCTGCGCACCGAGGTCGAGGACCTGCTTGATCGCGACGGCATCGTTGAACGGGACGCGCACGACGGGGACGATGGGGTAGGCGGCCGCGACCTGCAGCTGCAGCAGAGTGGACTCGAGCGTGTTGGCCGAGTGCTCCATGTCGATGAGCAGCCAGTCGAGACCGGATCCGGCGGCGACCTCGGTGACGAGCGGGCTGCCCGAGCACGCCCACATCCCGACGAGCGATCGGTCGGAGGCGGCGAGCTGCTCGCGGAAGGAGGGGCTCAGATGAAGCGGCATGCGATCGTTCCCATCGGTCCGTAGTCGCACAGCACCTCGTCGCCGCGCGACACCCACATCGGGCGTGTGAACGATCCTGCCAGGATGATCTCCCCGGCCTCGAGCCGCGCGCCGTGCTGGTGGAACTTGTTCGCGAGCCACGCCACACCTGTCGCCGGATGACCGAGCACACCGGCCGCGACGCCGGTCTCCTCGATCTCGCCGTTGCGTGACAGCACTCCGGGCACCCATCGCAGGTCGATCTCGTCCGGACGCTTGCGCACCGTGCCGAGCACCATCGCGCCGTACGCGGCGTTGTCGCTGATCGTGTCGACGATCGTCCGGCCCTCGAGCTCGATGTGCGAGTTCAGCACCTCGAGCGCCGGAACCGCGTAGTCGATCGCCGCGAGTGCGTCGTCGAGCGTGCAGTCAGGGCCCTCGAGCGGATGCTTGAGCACGAACGCGAGCTCGACCTCGATGCGCACGTTCGAGAAGTGGTCGACCGGGATCTCGGCGCCGGACTCGTAGACGGTGTCGTCGAACATCACGCCGTAGTCGGGCTCGGTGATGCCCGTGGCCTGCTGCATCGCCTTCGACGTCAGCCCGATCTTGCGACCGACGAGACGACGCCCTGCGGCGATCTGCGAATCGCGCCACACGCCCTGGATCGCATACGAGTCCTCGACGGTGGCCTCGGGGTAGCGCGCCGTGATGCGCGGGATCACCGCGTGGTTCCGGTCGGCCTCGGCCAGTTCCGCGGCGATCTGCGCGACGGTGTCTGCTGACAGCATCCGTTCCTGCTTCCTGTGGGTGCGTTTCGTCTCGGTGCTTCGTGCCCCGCTCGATGAGCCGGGCACGAAGCGTCTCAGAGCTGGTGACCGAGCTTGTACTCGCCCTGCTTGTACTCGGGCATGTCCTTGTCGTCGTCCGGGCGGGTGTACGAGAACCCGTCCGCCCCGATCGTCACGGCCATCTCGGAGTCGTCGGTGCGAGCCACGACGGGCTGGGGGTTGCCGTCGAGGTCGAGCACGAGCGAGGCCTCGGTGTACCAGGAGGGCACGACCGGGTTGCCCCACCAGTCCCGACGCTGGTTGTCATGGACGTCCCAGGTGATGACGGGGTTGTCGGGGTCGCCGGTGTAGTAGTCCTGCGTGTACACCTCGACGCGGTGGCCGTCGGGGTCGCGCAGGTACAGGTAGAACGCGTTCGAGACGCCGTGGCGGCCGGGGCCGCGCTCGATGGCGTCGGAGCGGCGCAGGGCTCCGAGCTTGTCGCAGATCGCGAGGATGTTGTGCTTCTCGTGGGTCGCGAAGCACACGTGGTGCATGCGCGGTCCGTCGCCGCCGGTCATCGCCGTGTCGTGCACGGTCGGCTTGCGGCGCATCCACGCCGCGTAGACGGTGCCCTCGTCGTCCTGGATGTCCTCCGTGACGCGGAAGCCCAGATCCTGCATGAACTTGACCGCACGGGGGACGTCGGGGGTGACCTGGTTGAAGTGGTCGAGACGCACGAGCTCGCCCGGGATGTGCAGGTCGTAGCGCCACGACATGCGCTCGACGTGGTCGGACTGGTGGAAGAACTCGATCGGGAAGCCGAGCGGGTCGACCACGCGCACCGAGTCGCCGACGCCCTTGACGAAGCCGTCGGGGTTGCGGCGCACGTCACAGCCGAGCTCGGTGTAGAACGCGACGGCCCGGTCGAGGTCGGAGGCGTCGCGGACGCGGTACGAGAACGCGGCGACTGCGGCGATCGGGCCCTTGCGCAGCACGAGATTGTGGTGGATGAACTCCTCCGTCGAGCGGAGGTAGATCGCCTCGTCGTCCTCCTCGGTGACGTACAGGCCCAGGACGTCGACATAGAACACCCGCGAGGCGGCGAGGTCGGTCACGACCAGTTCCATGTAGGCGCAACGGAGCACATCCGGAGGCGTGCTCTCGGGCGTCGCGATGGGGTTGTCGGTCTGGATCGGAGCCTCCTGGCTCACGTAGTAGCCCGATGAGGTCAGCGTCTTCGCAGTCTTGTCGGTCATGTCAGGGTCCTTGATCAGTTCTTGCCGAAGGTCGGGTTGTGAGCGCCGCCGAGCGTGATGTGCACGCTCTGCTGGTCGGTGTAGAAGTCGATCGACCGGTAGCCGCCCTCGTGGCCGAGGCCCGAGGCCTTGACGCCGCCGAACGGGGTGCGCAGGTCGCGCACGTTGTTGCTGTTCAGCCACACCATGCCGGCCTCGACGGACTGCGCGAAGTTGTGCGCGCGCTTCAGATCGTTCGTCCAGATGTAGGCGGCGAGGCCGTACTTCGTGTTGTTCGCGAGGGCGAGCGCCTCGTCGTCGGAGTCGAACGGGGTGATCGCGACGACCGGACCGAAGATCTCCTCCTGGAAGATGCGGGCGTCGAGGGAGACGTCCGCGAACACCGTGGGGGCGACGAAGTTGCCCTCGTCGAATCCTTCGGGGCGTCCTCCACCGGCGACGAGCCGACCCTCGGTCTTGCCGATCTCGACGTAGCTCATCACCTTGTCGTAGTGCTCGGGGTGCACGAGGGCGCCGACCTCGGTCGCGGGGTCGTGCGGGTAGCCGACCTTGACGCGCTTCGCCTGCGCGGCGTACTTCTCGACGAACTCCTCGTAGATCGAGCGCTCGACGAGGATGCGGGATCCTGCGGTGCAGCGCTCGCCGTTGAGCGAGAAGACACCGAAGATCGTGGCGTCGACCGCCGCTTCGAGGTCGGCGTCGGCGAAGACGACGGCGGGCGACTTGCCGCCGAGCTCCATCGAGAGTCCCTTGAGGAACGGGGCGGCGTTGCCGAAGATCAGCTGTCCGGTCGAGCTCTCGCCCGTGAACGAGATGAGCGGCACGTCCGGATGCTTCACGAGCGCGTCTCCGGCATCCTCGCCGAGGCCGTTCACGAGGTTGAAGACCCCCTTCGGCAGACCGGCCTCCTCGAAGATCCCGGCCCAGAGCGAGGCGGAGAGAGGTGTGAACTCGGCGGGCTTGAGCACCACGGTGTTGCCGGTCGCGAGTGCGGGGCCGAGCTTCCATGACTCGAGCATGAAGGGCGTGTTCCACGGCGTGATGAGCCCCGCGACGCCGATCGGCTTGCGGTTGACGTAGTTCATCTGCTTGCCGGGCACCTTGAAGGCGTCATCGGACTGCGCGACGATCAGATCGGCGAAGAAGCGGAAGTTCTCGGCGGCGCGGCGGGCCTGGCCGAGGGCCTGGGTGATCGGGAGGCCCGAGTCGTAGGACTCGAGCTCTGCCAGACGGGCATCGCGCGACTCGACGAGGTCGGCGATCCTGTGCAGCACGCGCGAGCGCTCACGGGGGAGCATCCGCGGCCACGGGCCCTCGTCGAACGCGCGCTTCGCTGCGGCGACGGCGAGCTCGATGTCGGCCTTCTTGCCGGCGGCGGCCGTCGTGTAGGTCTTGTTGGTCACGGGGTCGAGCACATCGAACGTGTCGCCGTCGACCGAGTCGACGAACGCGCCGTCGATGTAGTGCTGGATGTGGTCGGGCAGATCGGCGGGGATGCGGGAATCGGTCATGACTCGTCTCCTGAGTTGTGGTGAGAACGGGCGTGCAGCGCGTCGAGGAACGCGTCCCTCGTGCGCAGCCTGTGGTTGCGGGCGGCGAGTTCGATCTCGAGCGGGTCGGCACCCGCTCGGATGAGCTCGAGGATCTGGGTGTGCTCTTCGACCGAGTGCTGCGCGCGGCCCGGCACATAGGCGAACGTCGAGTCGCGGATGCCGGACAGTCGCGCCCAGCCGCGGTGGACGAGGTCGAGCAGATGCGGGTTCGGGCACGGCTCGAAGAGCAGCGAATGGAACTGCCGGTTGAGCTCGGTGAACGCGTGCGCATCGAGGTGACCGAGCATCTGCGTCATCCGCTCGTTGACCGCCTCGGCCGCATCGAGCGTCTCGGAGTCGAGCAGCGGTGCCGAGAGGGCGGTGGCCGCGCCTTCGACGAGCCCGAGCGTCTGCATGGTGTGCGCGTACTCGCTCTCGTCGACGAGGGTGACGCGGGCGCCGACGTTGCGCTCGAAGGTCACGAGGCCTTCGGCTTCGAGGCGGCGGATGGCTTCGCGCACCGGCACGACGCTCATGCCGAGCTCTTCGGCCAGCGACCCCAGAACGAGGCGGTAGCCGGGGCCGAACGTGTGGCCGGAGATGCGTGAACGGATCCAGACGTACGCCTGCTCCGATTTGCTCGAGTTCGCGACCGTGGTCATGAGCGGGACCCGGTGTCGGACCCTGCGCCCGTCGCGGCTTCGTATCTGGCGCGCCATTCCGCATTGAGCGGGAACAGCCCGTCGACGGGGTGCCCGGCCGCGACCTGCTCGGCGATCCAGGCGTCCTCGATCTCCTGCGCGAGAGTGTCGTCGGCGATCTGCTCGGCGAGAGCGGGCGGGATGACGATGACGCCGTCGCTGTCGCCGACGATGATGTCGCCGGGCTGCACGGTCGCGCCGCCGCAGGAGATGGTGATGTCGGAGTCCCACGGCACGTGCTTGCGGCCGAGGACCGAGGGGTGCGCGCCCTGCGAGAACACCGGGAGCCCGATCTCGGCGACCGCGTCGAAGTCGCGCACACCGCCGTCGGTGACGACGCCGGCTGCGCCGCGGGCACGAGCGCGCAGCGCGAGGATGTCACCGAGCGTGCCTGTGGTCGCATCGCCGCGGGCCTCGATCACGATGATCTCGCCCTCGTCGACGGCGTCGAACGCGCGCTTCTGGGCGTTGTAGCCGCCTCCGTGGGTCCTGAAGAGGTCTTCACGGAACGGGACGAAGCGCAGCGTCTTGGCCGTGCCGACGATCTTGCTGCCCGGGATGTTCGCGGCCACCCCGTCGATGAAGCACGAGTGGTGTCCTCGTTTGCGCAGCTGCGCCGAGAGGCCTGCGGTGGGGGCCTCGAGCAGCTTGACGCGCAGCTCGGGGGAGAGGGCCGGCGCTGTCGTCTCGGCGGGCAGGCCGGCCTCTTCGCGCGACCCCCAGGCCTCGGTGCGCTGCAGGTCGTCGACGGCCGGAAGCGATCCGAGATCGGCGTCGAAGGGCACGTCGCCCTGTGTCACCGTCGTGACGAGCCGACCGGAGGACGGCGCGCCCGGGGCATTCGGAGCATCGACCTCGATCTCGACCACGTCACCCGGGACGATCACGGAGGACCCAGCGGGGGTGCCGGTGAGGATGACGTCGCCCGGTTCGAGCGTGAAGTGCTGAGAGAGATCCGCGACGAGCTGAGCCAGAGGGAAGATGAGTCCGGCCGTGGTGTCGTCCTGACGCAGGTCGCCGTTGACCCAGGCCCGCACGCGCAGTGCGGCGGGATCGACGGTGCGGGCGTCGATGAGCTCCGGGCCGAGAGGCGTGTAGCCGTCGCCGCCTTTGGAGCGCACGTTCGAGCCCTTGTCGTTGGCGCGCAGGTCGTAGAGCCCCAGGTCGTTCGAGGCGGTGACCCAGCCGACGTGGCTCCAGGCGTCGTCGAGCGAGACGCGACGCGCGGGGGTCCCGATCACGAGCGCGATCTCCCCCTCGAAGGCGAGGAGCTCCGTGCCGGCCGGGCGTTCGACCGTGCCGCCCGAGGCGGCGACCGAACTGGCCGGCTTGAAGAAGTAGGAGGGGGCTGCGGGGCGACGGCCGCGCTGATCGGCACGGGAGGCGTAGCTCAGGTGGATCGCGATGATCTTGCCGGGGCGGGTCATGGATGCCGTCACGGGGCGCCTCCTCGCGCTTTGTTCGACGCCTTGTGCGTCGTATTCGAAATCATATATCATCGTGTCACCCCTCGGCAAGCAACTCGAACACCTCGTGCGCGAGCCGTGACAATGCGGTCACAATCAAAGGAGACACCCCATGAGCGGGCAGTCACAGGCTGGGTTCACGCCCACCGGAACCATCGCGACACCGGCGGATCGGCGCCGCGTCGTCTTCGCCACCGTCGTCGGCACCACCGTCGAGTGGTACGACTTCTTCATCTACGCCACGGCCGTCGGCCTGGTCTTCGGGCAGCTGTTCTTCGAGCCGCTCGGAGCGAACAGCGCCATCGTCGCGTTCGCGACCGTCGGCGTGAGCTTCCTCTTCCGTCCTCTCGGGGCGTTCCTCGCCGGCCACTACGGTGACAAGTTCGGCCGCAAGGCCGTGCTCATGTGGACCCTGATCCTGATGGGGGCCGCAACCGCCCTCATCGGTGTGCTGCCGACATACGACGCGATCGGTGTCGCTGCGCCGATCCTGTTGGTGCTGCTGCGCATCCTGCAGGGCATCTCGGCCGGTGGCGAGTGGGGCGGCGCGGTGCTGATGGCCGTCGAGCACGCTCCCAAGGCCAAGCGCGGGATCTTCGGCGCATCGCCGCAGATCGGCGTGCCGCTCGGCCTGCTGCTCGCGTCGGGAGTGATGGCGCTGATGACGGCGATCGCACCGGGAGATCAGTTCCTGCAGTGGGGCTGGCGCATCCCGTTCCTTCTGAGCGTCGTCCTGATCCTCGTCGGCTACTACGTGCGCCGGAAGGTCGAGGAGAGCCCGGTCTTCATCGAGCTCGCGGAGCGCAAGGAGAAGGCGAGCATGCCGATCGTGCAGCTGTTCCGCAAGCACCTCCTGCTCGTGATCGTCGCTGCACTCGTCTTCGCCGGCAACAACGCGGTCGGCTACATGACGACCGGTGGATACATCCAGGGATACGCCACCAACCCCGAGGGCCCGATCGGCCTCGAGCGCGGACCCGTGCTGTGGGCGGTCACCGGGTCGGCCGTCACGTGGCTCATCACGACTCTCATCGCAGGGTGGCTGTCGGACCGCATCGGCCGACGCACCACCTACATCATCGGCTGGGTGATGCAGCTCGTCGGTGTGTTCGCGCTGTTCCCGCTCGTCAACACCGGCGACGTCGGGCTGCTCTTCGCAGGGCTCGCGATCCTGACGATCGGTCTCGGCTTCACGTACGGACCTCAGGCGGCTCTCTACACCGAGCTCTTCCCTGCGAGCATCCGCTTCTCGGGCGTCTCGATCTCGTACGCCATCGGCGCGATCGCCGGCGGGGCGTTCGCGCCGACCATCGCAACCGCGATCGTGCAGGCCACCGGTTCGACGCAGGCCGTCACCTGGTACCTCGCCGGCATGACGCTGCTCGGCCTCATCGCGACGCTGCTGCTGCGTGATCGCTCCGGCATCCCCCTGGGTCCGGATCACGAGGAGGAGCAGTCGGTGAGCCCGATCCGTGGGCTCGCCAAGGTCTGACGCACGCCCTCACGCCGAACGCACGTCCGCCTCGCGGGCGTGCGTTCGGCGCATCTGCGACTCAGCCGTCGAGGGCTTCGCGGATCGATGCTGCAGAGCGCCGCAGACGCGCCGCGATCTCCGCGTCGTCGAGGTCGGTGGCGACATGCACGACCGCGATCGCCGCAGGGCGCTGACCGCGAAGCGCGAGCGGCACGGCGACCGACTGCACGGTGGGGATGACCTCGTCGTGACTCGTCGCGTATCCGCGCACGCGCGCCTCGTCGACCTCTGCGTGCAGGGCCGCGCGGGCATCACCCGGCCATTGCGGGATCGGGAGCTGCGTGAGGATCGCCTTGCCAGGTGCCCCCACCGTGACCGGATGCCGGGCGCCCGGCCGCTGTGCGACGCTCGCGATCGCGTGACGAGGCTCGATGCTCGCGAGTGTGATGCAGTCGTCTCCGTCGAGCACGCCGAGGAAGCAGGTCATGCCGAGTTCGTTCGCGATCGCGGTCAGCTCGGGGATCGCCTCGGCCTGCAGATCGTGGGCGACGCCGGCGGCCAGCGCTGCCATGCGCGGGCCCAGCGTCACAGCGCCTGACGCGTCTCTCCCGATCAGTCGGTGGTTTTCCAGCGTGCGCAGCAGCCGGTATGCGACCGAGCGATGGACGTCGAGTCTCACGGCGATCTCGTCGATCGTGAGCGGGATCCGCGCATCGGCGAGCACCTCGAGGATCCGGATGCCGCGGCTGAGGGTCTGCGAGGCCGGGGTGCCTTCGGGCATGCGTGCGCTCCCTTGCGTTTCGGGACAGGCGTCCCTAAGCTGTGTTCAATAGTAGAACGTCGTGTTCGAATATAGAACACGATCGATTCGATCGCAACACCCGACAGTGACGTCCGGAAGGAATCGACGACGATGCAGTTCCACCACCACGGCTATGTCTCGGGAGACCCGCGTGTGAAGGATGCCGCAGGCATCGGCACCGAGCGGCCCGCAGACATCCCCGACGAGATCGATGTGCTGATCGTCGGCTCCGGCCCCGCCGGCATGCTGCTCGCCGCCCAGATGTCGCAATACCCCGATGTCTCGACGCGCATCATCGAGAAGCGCGAGGGTCGTCTGGTGCTCGGCCAGGCGGACGGCATCCAGCCGCGGAGCGTCGAGACGTTCCAGGCGTTCGGCTTCGCCGAGCGCATCATCGCGGAGGCCTACAACATCGGCTGGATGAACTTCTGGGGCCCGAACCCCGAGCGGCCGAACGAGATCGTCCGCACCTCGCGGACCGCCGACTACGCCTACGACATCTGCGAGTTCCCGCACCTGATCGTCAACCAGGCGCGCGTGCTCGACTACTTCGCCGAGGCCGCGGTGAACGGCCCTGGCCGCATCGCCCCCGACTACGGCATCGAGTTCGCAGGACTCACCGTGCACGACGAGGGCGAGTACCCGGTCGAGGTCTCGCTGCGCTACGTCGCGGGTGAGCGGGCGGGGGAGGAGCGCACGATCCGTGCCAAGTACGTCGCCGGGTGCGACGGCGCGCGCAGCGGCGTACGCCAGGCGATCGGACGCACGCACGTCGGCGGCAGCGCCGCGCACGCCTGGGGTGTCATGGACGTGCTCGTCAACACGGACTTCCCCGACTGGCGCACCAAGTGCGCGATCAACTCGGAGGCGGGCAACATCCTGCACATCCCTCGCGAGGGCGGCTACCTCAGCCGCATGTACATCGACCTCGGCGAGGTCGCCGAGGACGACGACCACCGCGTGCGCCAGACGCCGATCGACGAGATCATCGCCAAGGCGAACGCGATCCTCAGCCCCTACACGCTCGATGTGAAGGAGGTCGCCTGGCACAGCGTCTACGAGGTCGGGCACCGGGTCACCGACGGGTTCGACGACGTGATCGACGGGTCGGGCCGCACGCCGCGAGTGTTCCTCACGGGCGATGCCTGCCACACGCACAGCGCCAAGGCGGGCCAGGGCATGAACGTGTCGATGCAGGACGGTTTCAACCTCGGGTGGAAGCTCGGGTCGGTGCTCACCGGGCGCGCGCCCGAGGCGCTGCTCGCGACATACGGTGCCGAGCGTCGGCCCGTCGCCCAGCAGCTCATCGACTTCGACCGGGAGTGGTCGACGCTCATGGCGCGCAAGCCCTCGGAGATCACCGACCCGACCGACCTCGCGACGTACTATCTCGCCACGGCCGAGTTCCCCTCCGGGTTCATGACCCAGTACACGTCGTCGATGATCACTGGCTCGGACGCGCATCAGAGTCTCGCGGTCGGCTACCCGCTCGGCAAGCGCTTCAAGTCCGCCGAGGTCGTGAGGGTCGGCGACGGCAACGCGATCCACCTCGGCCACCACGCGAAGGCCGACGGTCGCTGGCGCGTGTACGCCTTCGCGGGCCGCGATGCCGCGACGCTCGACGCGTGGGCGGCCGCGGCTGCGCCCGTCTTCGAACGGTTCACGCCCGCAGATGCCGACACCGATGCGGTGTTCGATGTGAAGGCGATCTACCAGCAGCCGTATGAAGAGATCGAGGTGACCTCGACTCCGGCTCTGTTCCAGCCGAAGACCGGTCCGCTCGGGCTCACCGACTGGGAGAAGGTCTATGCGGCGGGGCCGTCGAAGTGGACGGAGACCGACATCTTCGACGCGCGGGAGCTGTCGCGCGACGGCGTCGTGATCGTGGTGCGTCCCGACCAGTACGTCGCCGCGATCCTGCCCTTGGATGCGACGGACCAGTTGGGGGACTTCTTCGGCGGGGCACTGCTGCCGGCATCCTGACTCTGCCGCGGGGGCGCTGCGTCCTTCGGGAGGAGATATCCCCTCGGGAGGAGGATCTCCAGCGGGATCTCCTCCCGAGGCGCAGTTCTCCTCCCGAGGGCGTACGGGTGCGGCGACGCACTGGTCGGGGAGACGGCTCGCGAGGGCCGGATGCCTCGCACGGGTCGGATGCCTCGCACGAGCGAGTCATCTCCGGCGAGTGAGGCACCTCTGGCGAGCGTCGGAGCCCGCGCGTACTCTGAGGGCCGATGGGCGAAGTCGCCCCGACAGGAGGAGCGTGTGATGGACTGGAAGATCGAGCTGATCTTCGTCCCGGTCTCGGATGTCGACCGGTCGAAGGAGTTCTACGAGAAGATCGGTTTCCATGCCGATCACGATCAGGTTCCCTACGAGGGCCTGCGGTTCGTGCAGATGACCCCGCCCGGCTCAGCCTGCTCGATCGCCTTCGGCACCAATCTGGGCGAGGGGCTGCTGCCCGGGCAGCAGAACACGATCCAGGTCGTCGTTCCGGATGCCGATGAGGCGCTCGCCCATCTTCAGGGGCTCGGGGTCGCAGCGCAGGGTGTCGATGAGCAGGCGTGGGGCCGGTTCGTGACCTTCGACGACCCCGACGGCAACACGTGGACGCTACAGGAGCTGCCGGACTACAGCGCTCAGGCCTGAGTTCCGCGGGCGTCGAGTTCAGCGTCCGGCGATTGAGAACAGTGCCTCGGGTGCGCCCGAGGGGAACAGCACTCGTGCGCCGGAGCGGATGTCGTCGATGGGCACCCAGCGCACAGGGCTGCCCTCGTCGAGGATGCGGAGCTCGGCGTCCAGGGGCACCGCGTCCAGCTCCGAACAGGTCACGGCGAAGACGTGGGCGATCTCGTGTCCGGGTTCGCCCTCGTACGTGAAGATGTTCTCGAAGACGCCGAGTGGCTCGGCATCCTCGAGTGTGACGCCGAGCTCTTCCATGAATTCACGGCGCAGCGCGTCGCCCGCCGTCTCGCCGAACTCGATGCCTCCGCCGATCGCGCGCAGGAAATCGAGCCGGCGCGAGCTGTCGTGTCCCTCGAGGGCGAGCAGGTGCCCGTCCTTCACAGGCAGGCCGACAGCGATGTTCCGGATGGCAGGCATCCCGGAACACTAACGCACCGCCGGGCTCGGAGGTTCAGACGATCTGCGTCGCGCCTCCGGACACGACGATCCCGCCGCGGGGAGGGATGGTCACGGTGAGCAGGCTCGGTCGGCGCACATGGGCTCCCTGATGGATTCGCACGGTCGTCTCCGGGTGGCCGAGCGCGCGCAGGTAGGCCCCGGTGGATGCCGCGGCCGAGCCGGTCGCCGGGTCTTCGGTGATGCGACCGACCGGGAAGAGGTTCCGGGCGTCGAAGTCGGCGGGGCCGACGGAATGCAGCACGGTGATGGTGCCGAGCCAGCCGTTCTCTCGCATGAGCGCGGCCACCTCGTCGGGGGAGAAGCGGAACTGGTCGAACAGCTCGCGGTCGTCGACGACCAGGATCGGATGCCAGTTCCCGGCGAACGCCTCCCTCGCAGGGAAGCGGTCGTCGAGGTCTGACCCGGTGAGGCCGAGCATTCCGAGCAGGCGCTCGAGCACGTCGGGGTCGAGGTCGCGCACCTGGGGTTCGACGCTGGTGAACGACACGGTCACACCGCTGTGCGCGTCCACGACCGACCGCAGCGTCACGGCACCCGCGTTCGTGTCGAACACCACCTCGCCCGGTCCGTCACGCTCCGCGAGGGCGACAGCCGTCGCCACCGTCGCGTGTCCGCAGAACGGCACCTCCGCCGCGGGCGAGAAGTAGCGTGCCCGATATCGCGGCACACCGGACTCGTCCGTGCGACCGACGAGGAACGCGGTCTCTGAGAATCCGACGTCCGCGGCGATCTGCTGCATCCGCTCTTCCGTCATGCCGCCGGCATCGAGCACGACTCCCGCGGGGTTGCCGCCCTCCGGAGTCGCGGCGAAGGCGCTGTATCGCAGGACACTCAGATCATCGGTCATGACGAGGAGCCTAGCGATGCCTCGGGGTCACGAGTTCACGCGGATGATCTCCTGCTGGTAGGGCGCGATGACCTCGCCCGAGATCCGGAGGTCGAGCAGCAGGAAGCGCCGTGTCGCGGCATCCTCCTGCGCCCACGTGCCGAGCCGCTCGAGGTCGGCGAGGGACGTGACGACGACGCCCTCTGCGCCGACCGCAGCACCGAACGCCGCGAAGTCGACCTCGGGGATCAGCATCGGACCTTCGGCGAGTCCCTTCAGCCCGTAGAGGTTGACCTCGGCGCCGTAGGCGGCGTCGTTCCAGATCACGGCGATGCCGCGTCCCGCTGCCGCGCGGACGGCGGACTCGAGGTCGGCGATCGCCATGAGCCCGCCTCCGTCGCCCGAGGTGAGGACGACCGTCGAATCCCGGCGGGCGAGAGCCGCACCGACGACGCTCGGCCAGCCCTGGCCGATCGACTGGAAGGCGGTGCCGACCATCATCATCCGATCGGGTGCCTCGACCGGCCAGTACATGTTCGCCCAGCCGATGAAGTGACCGCCGTCCGAGACGACGACCCGGTCTGCGGGCAGCAGCTCGGCGATGCGGCGCGCGGCCGAGCGGGGGTCGAGACGGCCGTCGGGGGCGAGTTCGTCTCCCTCGTCGTAGGCTCGGGCGGCCGCGACATCGACGGTCTCGCGCCACGGCTGCCCGGGCACGGCGTCGGATGCCGGCGTCGACGCGCCGCGCATGATCGCCGTCGTCTCGGCGGGGCGGGCCGCTGCTCCCCAGTCGTGCTCGGCTGCGGGGCTGAGAGCGGAGCCGAGCGAGCCGACCCTGGCGACCAGCGCCTCCGCGGCGAGACGCGCGTCGGCACGAACGAAGCCGCCGACGTGCGGGTGCGTGGCCGCCGGCGCGATGTCGACCTGGAAGACCCTGGTGCCGGGCGCGAAGAGTTCACCGAACCGCATCGTGAACTGGTTCAGTGACGCGCCGAAGACGACGGCGACGTCTGCCGTGCGCACGAGCTCCATCGCGCCGTCCGCGCCGAATCCACCCGTGACTCCGAGGTCGTACTGCGTCTCGGGAAAGACGCCGCGACCGAGAGCGGACGAGGCGGTCAGTGCGCCGGTCAGCGCCGCCAGTTCGCCGAGCGCCGAGCCGGCTCCGGCCAACCAGGCGCCGCGGCCGGCGAGCAGGAACGGGCGCGATGCGCCGCGCAGCGCCTCGGCGATATCGTCGAGCGTGCCCTCGGCGAACTCCCCGCGCGGAGCGAGCGGCGCCGGGATGCCGGGCGCGGGCGCCTCCGGCACAGGGCCGGCCTCGAGCGATGCGACGTCGTAGGGGATGGCGAGGACGACGGGCACGCGGTAGGTCAGGGCGTGCTCGATCGCGATGACGGTGGTCGCTGCGGCATCGGCACGCCCGACCGTATAGGTGCGGGCACCGACGGCGGATGCCAGGGCGATCTGGTCGACATCCCACGGGCGAGGGCCGGAGGTCGGCTCGTCGCCCACCACGAGCACGAGCGGCACGTGGGCCTGCACGGCCTCGGCGAGGGCCGTGAGGGTGTTGGTGAAGCCTGCGCCGTAGGTCGAGGTGCCGGCGGCGATGCGCCCGGAGGCGCGGAAGTGCGCGTCGGCGGCGACCACGGCGCCCTGCTCGTGCCGGACGGCCGTGAAGACCGCGTCCGTCCGGGTCTCGATCGCGTCGAGGAAGTAGGCGTTGCCGTTGCCCATCACGCCGAAGACGGCGTCGATGTGCTGAGCGAGAGTGAGTGCGACGTGCGCGGAGACAGAGGGCATGCGAAAGCCTTTCGAGACAGGGACGGAGAACATTCGTATTCCGTATGTGTCTCGCCCCCGCGTCTTCGTGGGGAGCTTCGTGCCTCTTTTTCAGGCACCGGCGTCAGAGAGCGCCGGACAGGTAGATCCTATCGCTCCCGGGCCGACGCGGCGCCGACTTGCGCGCGTAACACCGCCGAAACCGCGACGCGGAAACATGCGGTCATGGAGTCACTGTTCGACGGATACACCTCGCGTCGGTCGCCGCGCCGAGCAGGCGCCGCACCGTGGGACGAGATGTTCCCCTCAGACGCGCCATCCGGCGGCGAGGGCGTGCGCCTGCCCTACCAGGACATGTATCCGGCGCTCGCGGCCATGGACGACGCAGAGCTGAGGGCTCGCACCGACGCCCTCGCCAGTTCGTATCTCGCACAGGGAGTCACGTTCGATTTCGCCGGGGAGGAGCGTCCGTTCCCGCTCGATGTGGTTCCGCGCGTGGTCGCCGCCGATGACTGGCGCTATGTCGAGTCGGGGGTGAAGCAGCGCGTGCGGGCTCTCGAGGCATTCCTCGCCGATGTCTACGGTCCGCAACTCGCGGTGCAGGACGGTGTGATCCCCGCGTCGCTGATCAGCTCGTCCGCTCACTTCCACCGTCAGGCGGCCGGCATCGTCGGGGCGAACGGGGTGCGCATCCACGTCGCCGGCATCGATGTCATCCGTGACGAGCTCGGAGCCTGGCGTGTGCTCGAAGACAACGTGCGCGTGCCGAGCGGTGTGAGCTATGTGCTGGCGAATCGCCGCGTGATGGCGCAGACGCTCCCGGAGCTGTTCACCAGTCTCAGAGTCCGCCCGGTCGTCGACTACCCGAGCCGCCTCCTGCAGGCGCTGCGTGCCGCCGCGCCTGACGGCGTCGATGATCCGACCGTCGTGGTGCTGACCCCCGGCGTGCACAATTCCGCGTACTACGAGCACACCCTGCTCGCGCGGATGATGGGCATCGAGCTCGTCGAGGGGCGCGACCTGTTCTGCTCGGGCGGGCGGGTGTGGATGCACACGACCTCCGGCCCCACGCGGGTGGACGTGATCTACCGGCGGGTCGACGACGAGTTCCTCGACCCGCAGAGCTTCCGCCCCGATTCCGTGCTGGGCGCCCCCGGGCTGATGCTCGCTGCTCGCCTCGGCAATGTCACGCTCGCCAACGCCGTGGGCAACGGCGTGGCCGACGA
Source organism: Microbacterium sp. LjRoot205 (assembly GCF_056175745.1). Taxonomy (NCBI): domain Bacteria; kingdom Bacillati; phylum Actinomycetota; class Actinomycetes; order Micrococcales; family Microbacteriaceae; genus Microbacterium; species Microbacterium sp. LjRoot205. The sequence continues at coordinate 82,523 of NZ_JBGFFH010000007.1, forward strand.
CAAGCTGGTCTACACGTACGTCCCCGACCTGATCCGCTACTACCTGGGCGAGGAGCCGGTGATCCCGAACGTCGACACCTGGCGGCTCGAGGATCCGAGTGCGCTCGAGGAGGTGCTCGACAGGCTCGACGAGCTGGTGGTGAAGCCGGTCGACGGCTCGGGAGGAAAAGGGCTGGTCGTCGGGCCCGATGCGTCGCGCGAGACGTTGGAGGCTCTGCGCAAGTCGTTGCGGGCCGACCCTCGGGGCTGGATCGCCCAGCCGGTCGTGCAGCTGTCGACCATTCCGACACTCGTGGAAGACGGATTCCGCCCGCGGCACGTCGATCTGCGTCCCTTCGCCGTCAACGACGGGCACGACATCTGGGTGCTGCCCGGCGGTCTCACCAGGGTCGCTCTGCCCGAGGGACAGCTCGTCGTGAACTCCAGCCAGGGTGGCGGCTCGAAGGACACCTGGGTGCTGGACCCTTCGCTGTTCACCGGGCCGACGACGACCGTGGAGGGCGACCCCGATGCGGCGGCGGACGAGGTGTCGCTCGCCACCGGGGCGATCGCCGTCGTGGCGCCGGCGCGCGAAGAACCGCACCCGCCGTTCCTGTCGTCGCCGCAGGACGAGGACCTCGAGCTGCGCCATCACCAGCAGCAGCAACAGCAGCAACAGCAGCGGGGAGGAACAGGATGCTGAGCCGCATCGCCGAGGCGCTGTTCTGGATCGGCCGCTACGTCGAGCGGGCCGATGGCACCGCGCGCATCCTCGACGTGCACCTGCAGCTGCTGCTCGAAGACCCGTGGGTCGAGGAGGACACGGCCTGCCGTGCGCTGCTCTCGGTGATGGGAACCACAGCGGATGCCGACACCGTGCTGAGTCGTGACGACGTGGTGCGGCTTCTCGCGCTCGACCGCGAGCACTCGGCGTCGATCGCCCACTCGATCGCATCCGCCAGGGAGAACGCCCGGCGCGCCAGGGAGATCATCTCGACCGACCTCTGGGAGACGCTCAACGAGTCGAATGCGCGCATGCCCCGTCGTATCGCCTCGGACAAGACGCATCCGTTCTTCCGCTGGGTGCGCGACCGCTCGGCGCTGGCCTTCGGCGTCGTCGACTCCTCGACGAGCCGTGACGAGGCATGGCACTTCTTCGTTCTCGGCCGGTCGATCGAGCGCGCCGACATGACCGCGCGTCTGCTGGCGACGCGCTCGCTGACCGAGGCCGGTGGGCCGAGCTGGACGACGCTGCTGCGCAGCTGCGGCGCATACGAAGCCCACCTGCGCAGCCACCGAGCGGTGCCGACAGGCGCGTCGGCAGTGGAGTTCCTGCTGATCGACCGCCTGTTCCCCCGATCGGTGCTCTCGAGCATCCTGCAGGCCGAGGAATGCCTGCGCGGCATCGATCCGGCCGGCGCATTCGGCGTGCCCGACCGGGCTCATCGCGTGCTCGGTCGCATGCGGTCGGAGCTGGAGTACCGACCGATCGGCGACACCGTGCATCGTCTGTCGGAGAGCATGGAGGAGGTCCAGGTGGGGATGTCAGTGGCGAGTGACGCGATCAGGGAGCGGTACTTCCCGTCGATCGCGATGCCGGTGTGGATCGGAGAGGCGCTGTGAGCCGCCTCAAGATCGTGCATCGCACCGGCTTCCGCTACGAGCAGCCGGCGACGGCGTCGTACAACGAGGCGCGCATGCTGCCGCACTCCCGAGAGGGGCAGTTCGTGCTGCAGGCGACGCTCGACATCTCGCCGACGGCCACCCAGCACTCGTACTCCGACTACTGGGACACGCGGGTCTCGACTTTCGAGCTGCTGACCCCTCATCAGGTGCTCTCGGTCACCGCGACGAGCGTGGTCGACGTCAGGCCGCTCCCGACGGCGACCGCCGGAATCGACTGGGATGAGCTCGAATCCCGGATCCCGCAGTCGCTCGCTCTGGCCGAGTGCGTCGCGCAGACTCCCGCCACCGCCCCGGATGACGAGATGCGCGATCTCGCCCTGCACTTCGAAGCGGAGGGCGGCGGAGTGGACGAGACCGCCCTCGACATCTGCCGCGCGGTCGGGGAGGCGATGGAGTACCGCAGCGGCGTCACCGGCGTGAGCTCGACGGCTCGTGACGCCTGGCCCGCGCGATCAGGGGTCTGCCAGGACATCGCTCACGTGGCTCTCGGGGTGCTGCGCGCTGCGGGCATTCCGGCACGCTATGTGTCGGGGTACCTGCACCCCGACCCGACGGCCGCGATCGGGCAGGCCGTGACGGGGGAATCGCACGCCTGGCTGGAGTGGTACTCCGGGGAGTGGCGCGGATACGACCCCACCAACCTCGTCGACATCGGCGAATCCCATGTCTATGTCGGCCACGGCCGCGACTATGCCGATGTGGCTCCGCTCCGCGGGGTGTATGCCGGACCCAGCGCGTCGGAGCTGTTCGTCTCGGTGGAGATCACGCGCCTCGGCTGAGGCGACTGCATGGCCTGACGACGCACGGCAGTGGGGAAGAATGAGACGATGACGGATGCATCGATCGAGCGCGAGACGCTCACCTGGGACGGCTTCGGATCCGCGACGCGAGATCTCGCGCGCAGCATCCTCGAGAGCGGCTTCGTGCCCGAGGTCGTGGTGGCCATCGCCCGCGGTGGTCTGCTTCCCGCCGGTGCCATCGCGTACGGCCTGGGTGTCAAGAACTGCGGCGCGATCAACGTCGAGTTCTACACCGGCATCGGCACCGTGCTCGATGCCCCGGAGGTGCTGCCGCCCGAACTCGACATGGCCTATCTCGACGGTCGTCGCGTGCTCCTCGTCGACGACGTCGCCGACTCGGGCCGGACGCTCGCGCTCGCGGTGCAGCTGCTGAAGGACAAGGGCGCCGACGTGCGCTCGGTGACGATCTACACGAAGCCGTCGACCATCATCCAGCCCGACTACGCGTGGAAGGACACCGATCTGTGGATCAACTTCCCCTGGTCGTTCCAGGGCACGGTGCGTGAAGAGGATCTCGGGCTCGCGCCGTCGGCCTGACCTCGTCTCAGCCGCGCTGCAGTGAGCGAAGAGTCTGGATCGTGTCGGCGTCTGCGACGCTCTTGTCGGGGCGGTAGGCCTTGACGCGTGCGAAGCGCAGCGCGATGCCACCGGGGTAGCGCGGAGAGCGCTGCACCCCGTCGATCGCGATCTCGACCACGAACTCGGGGCGCAGGAACACGGTCGACTGCGTGCGTCGTGTCTCGAACGACGGGAACTGCTCGGTCTGCCAGCGCAGCAGCTCGTCGGTCAGACCTTTGAACGTCTTTCCGACCATCACGAGTCCGCCCGGCTCGCCGAACTCTCCGCTCGGATCGAGAGCGCCGAGATGGAGATTCGACAGCCACCCCTGTCGTCGACCCGAGCCCCACTCGGCTGCGAGCACGACGAGGTCATAGGTGAGCACGGGCTTGACCTTGAGCCAGGACTTGCCGCGCCTGCCCGCCGCATAGGGCGCATCGACGCCCTTGACGACGACGCCCTCGTGCCCGGCCGCCAGCGCCTCTCGTGCCAGCTGCTCGGCAGCAGCCGGGTCGTCGGTGACGACCCCCGGCATGCGCCACTCGCCGACGGTCTTCTCGAGTTCGGCCAGGCGGATCGAGAGCGGTTCGTCGAGCAGATCGCGGCCGTCGATGTGCAGGATGTCGAAGAACCAGGGGCGCAGCACGAGCTCGCGCGACACGTCGGCCCCGAACCGTGACATCGTCTCCTGGAACGGCCGCGGACCGCCGTCCTCATCGAGCGACAGCGTTTCGCCATCGAGGATCAGGTCGTGGGCGGGAAGGCCTCGCACGATCTCGACGATCTCGGGCACGCGGTGGGTGATGTCGGCCAGGCTGCGGGTGTACACGCTCACGTCGTCTCCGCGGCGATGCACCTGGATGCGCGCTCCGTCGAGCTTGTATTCGACGGATGCCCTGCCCGTGACCTCGAGAGCCGCAGTCGGAGTCGCCGCGGTCGAGGCCAGCATCGGCAGCACGGCACGGCCGACCACGAGGCCGACCTCGTCGAGCTCGGCCGCGGTGCCTGTGAGGGCGATGACCGCCGTGTCACCCAGGTCGCCGGACAGCATCGCTGCTCGTCGCACGGATGCCGCAGGGCGATCCGAGGCGCGAGCGATCGCATCGAGCAGCACGCCGCCGAGCGCACCGGTGCGCAGCTCGCCGAGCATCGCGCGCGATAGGAAGTCCCATTCGGTGGCCGTGGCGCGGCCGGCGAGAGCGGAGAGCAGATCTGTTCGGGCGGCCGCAGACCCCGAGCCCGAAGCGCCGGCCAGCGCTTCGAACGCCGCGTCGACGTCACCGATCGACAGGGACGGCTCGTCGGCGTGCATCACCTCGAGGGCGGAGATCCCGAGCCAGCCCACACCCAGGCGTCCCTGACGCGGCGTCGCGAGGAGCAGCCCGACGAGGGCGGGGACGTCGTCCGCGTCCGCGCGCGCGAGCAAGCGCGAGAGTGCATCGACCTTGGCGAGACGCGATGCGGTGGCGGTGACCTCTTCAGCGGTGGAGACGAGCTCCGAGAGCAACATGGATGCAGTCTGTCACCGGCATCCGACATCGGCGAAGCCCTTGCCTTCGCCCTCTCCGTCGCAGTAGAGCAGCGAGAGCTCAGCGCCCGTGGAACTCAGGCTTCCGCTTCTCCTGGAAGGCGGCGAAGCCCTCGCGGTAGTCGTCGGTGTCGCACAGCGCCGCCTGAGCGGTGTTCTCGACCTCGATCGATTCCCACAGCGCCAGCCTCTCGTCGCGGATGCGCGAGACGAGCTGCTTGCTCGCGAGGAACGCGGCGGTGGCACCGCGGGCGGCGGTCGCGGCGGCTTCCGTCGTCGTCTGCAGGACCTCGTCGTCGGGGAGCACACGTGAGAAGAGACCCGAGGTCACGGCCTCGGTGCCGGTCATCAGGCGCCCCGTGTAGATGAGGTCGAGCGTCTTGTGCGCGCCGAGGCGGTCGACGAACAGGGCGTGTCCGCCCGAGTCGAGCGTGGCGCCCAGCGCTGCGAACGGCGAGCCGATCTTCGCCGACTCCGCGACGTAGACGACGTCCGTGGCGATCAGCAGTCCCAGCCCGACGCCCAGGCATGCACCGTGGGCGGTCGCGAACGTCGGCGCGGGAAAGCGCGCCATCCGCTGCAGCAGCGGAGTCACGAGCCCGCCGAGGTAGCCCATCACGTCGTCGTCGCGCGGGTCGACCGCCGAGATGTCGCGTCCGGCGCAGAACGCGCGCCCCTCGCCCCGTAGCACGAGCGCGCGCACTCCCGCCGCGTCGGCCTCGTCGTATGCACGGCCGAGATCGCGCAGCGCCTGCTCGTCGAGGGAGTTCAGCGCGGACGGTGCGTTCAGCACGACCGTCGCGACGTCGTCGGAGATGGTGAGATCGATCATCGGATGCTCCTCAGACGTCGTAGTCGACCACGACGCGGTCGCTCGTCGGGTGGGACTGGCAGGTCAGCACATAGCCGCGGTCCAGCTCGTCGGGCTCGAGCGCGTAGTTCTCCGTCATCGTCACGCTGCCCTCGATGACCCTGGCGCGGCACGTGCCGCACACGCCGCCGGCGCACGCGAACGGGGCGTCCGGCCGCACCCGCAGAGCCGCGTTCAGCACCGACTCGTGCGCGTCGACGGGGCTCTCGACGGTCGACGAGACGCCGTCGAGGTTCACCTCGATGCGTATCGTCTTCGCGCCCGCCCGCACCTCGACCGGGCGCGCGGCGCGCACAGGTTCGTCGCCGGTGGTGAAGAGCTCGAACCGGATGTGCTCCCGGGGCACGCCGACGTCGGCGAGCACCTCGCGGCACAGGTCGACGAGCGAGAGAGGACCGCAGAGGAACCACTCGTCGACGTCGCTCGGGTCGATGAGCATCCTCAGGATGGTGCGCAGCTTCTCCTCGTCGATCCGCCCCGACAGCACGGGAGCCGTGCGCTGCTCACGGGACAGCACATGGTGCAGCGTCACTCGCGTCGGATACCGGTCCTTGAGGTCGGCGAGGTCCTCGAGGAACATCACGTCGAGTGTCGATCGGTTCGTGTAGAGCAGTGTGAAGCGCGACGAGTCCGAGCGCGTCAGCACGGTGTGCGCGAGCGCCATCAGCGGGGTGATGCCCGAGCCCGCGGCGATGCCGACGACGTGGCGATGATCGAGATCGTCGAGCCCCGAGGTGAATGTGCCCTGCGGACTCATCACGTCGATCTCGAACCCGGCGTGCAACCCGGTCTGGGCCCACGTGGAGAAGAGGCCGCCCTCGTCGCGCTTCACCGCGACACTCAGCCGGGTGGGCGTGCCCACCGCGATCTGCTCGGCCGTGCGATGCTCGGGCGCGCGGCACAGCGAATACGATCGGCGCACCTCGGTGCCGTCGAGGGTGGTGCGCAGCGCCACGTACTGGCCCGGCAGGTGGTCGTAGTCGTCGGCGAGCTCGGCGGGAACCGTGAAGGACACCTCGACCGAGTCCTCGGTGAGCGGCCTCACCTCTTCGACCACGAGAGTGTGGAACCGCGCGCGCTTCTTCGCCGTCGATGCGGAGGGCGAATGAACGGATGTCGGTGCGACGGCACCGGACGGGGCGAACAGCGACATCAGTGCACCTTGAAGTGGTCGAAGGGTTCGAGGCATGCGCGGCACTCGAACAGCGCCTTGCATGAGGTGGAACCGAAGCGCGAGACCTCGCGGGTGTCGAGCGAGCCGCACCGCGGGCAGCGCACGCTGATCGCGAGGCGGATCGGGCCGGACGACAGCGCGGAGCGCCCCGAAGGAGGCGCGATGCCGTACTGCGAGAGCTTCTGCTTGCCGGCATCCGACATCCAGTCCGTCGTCCACGCGGGGGAGAGCACGAGACGCACCTCGACCTGCGAGTGACCGGCAGCGGTGAGGGCCAGGATGACATCGTCGCGGATCGTGTCCATCGCCGGGCACCCGCTGTAGGTGGGCGTGATGTCGACACGCACGACGTCGCCGTCGACCGTGACGGCTCGGAGCACTCCGAGGTCTTCGATCGTGAGCACGGGGACTTCGGGGTCCGCCACGGCAGCGGCGATCCGCCAGGCGTCGGTCTGCAGCGTGTCGGTCACCATGACGCCCCCGGATGACGTCGCGCGAGAACCTGCATCTCGGCGAGCAGATGGCCCATCGGGGTCGCGTGCGCACCTCGGCGCCCTCCCGCTGACGATGCCGCCACTGAGGGCGCGGTCAACTCCGCCTCTGTGAAGACGGTGTCGACGACCGCGTCGAAACCGGCGCGAAGGGTGGACGGGCGCACGGCGGCATCGCCGAGACGATCGATCAGTGGCTCATCGCGGAAGAGCTCATCGACGTACGGCCAGACGTCGCCGAGCGCGCGCACGATCCGCTGCCGTGACTCGTCGGTGCCTCCGGCGAGGCGCAGCACCCACTGCACCGAGTGGTCGCGGTGGTAGTCGACCTCTTTGAGCGACTTCTCGGCGATCGCCGCGAACGTCTCGTCTGTGCTGGCCCTCAGCCCGGAGTACAGCTCGAACATGTAGGTCGACACGACGAACTGACGTGCGATCGTCTGCGCGAAGTCGCCGTTGGGCTGTTCGACGATCCAGGCGCTGCGGAACTCCGGCTCGTCGCGGAAGTACGCGAGGTCGTCTTCGGAGCGTCCGTCGTAGGAACCGGCGAAGTGCAGGAACGAGCGGGCATGACCGAGCAGATCGAGGGCGATGTTGCCGAGCGCGACATCCTCTTCGAGTTCGGGCGCGCGGGAGATCCACTCGCCGAGCTGCTGCGAGAGGATCAGGGCGTCGTCGCCGAGCCAGAGGGCGTACTCCGCGATGTCGGCGGATGCCGCCGCGGAGCCGGTTCCCGTGAGCTCCTCGCTCAGTCGCAGCTCGTCGACCGAGACATCCCCGTGCGTGTCTCCATGGACGTCCGTGCGGATGTCGTTCACAGGTGCGGCACCCCCTCGGAGGCCGTGTAGTAGACGGCGTGCCGGTAGTTCTTGCCGGCGGGGCTCTCGAAGTAGGCGCCCTTGGCGTCGGGGTCGCTCGTGGTGATCGCGTCGGCGGGCACGGCCCAGATCGACACGCCCTCGCCACGGCGCGTGTAGAGGTCTCGGGCATTGCGGATCGCCATGTCGGCATCCGGGGCGTGCAGCGATCCGACGTGCACGTGGCTCAGGCCGCGATTCGCACGGACGAAGATCTCCCAGAGGGGCCAGGGTTCGCGTTCGTCGGCACCGGGCGTCGCCATCACGCCGCCGCCTTCGTCTTCAGCGCCTGCTTGCGGGCGTACTCGGCTGCGGCCTCGCGCACCCACGCGCCCTCCTCGTGCGCCGTGCGGCGACGTTCGAGACGCTCGGCGTTGCAGGGGCCGTTGCCGCGCAGCACCTCGAAGAACTCGTCCCAGTCGATCTCGCCGATCACGTACTGGCCCGTCTCGTCGTCGAAGCGCAGATCGGGGTCGGGCAGGGTGACGCCCAGGATCTCGGCCTGCGGCACCAGCATCCCGACGAAGCGCTGGCGCAGCTCGTCGTTGGTGAAGCGCTTGATCTTCCACTTCATCGACTGGGCCGAGTTCGGCGACTGGTCGTCGGGCGGGCCGAACATCGCCAGGCTCGGCCAGTACCAGCGGTTCACGGCGTCCTGCGCCATCTGCTTCTGCTCGTCGGTTCCCTGCATCAGCGAGAGCAGGATCTCGAAACCCTGACGCTGGTGGAACGACTCCTCCTTGCACACGCGCACCATGGCGCGGCCGTAGGGGCCGTAGGAGGCGCGACACAGCGGCACCTGATTGCAGATCGCGGCGCCGTCGACGAGCCACCCGATAGCGCCCATATCGGCCCAGGTGGGGGTGGGGTAGTTGAAGATCGAGGAGTACTTGGCCTTGCCGCTGATGAGCTGGTCCATCATCTCGTCGCGGGTGATGCCGAGGGTCTGCGCCGCCGAGTAGAGGTACAGGCCGTGGCCCGCCTCGTCCTGCACCTTGGCCATCAGGATCGCCTTGCGCTTGAGGCTCGGCGCCCGGGTGATCCAGTTGCCCTCGGGCTGCATGCCGATGATCTCGGAGTGCGCGTGCTGCGAGATCTGACGGATCAGCGTCTTGCGGTAGGCGTCGGGCATCCAGTCGCGCGGCTCGATGCGCTGCTCGTTCGCGATGAGCTCGTCGAACAGGCGCTCGTCGTCTGAGAGCTCGCCATCGACGAGGGAGAGATCTGCGGGGCTTGTCATCATCGACTCCTCGGTATCCGATCCGCTTTACTGACCGGTCGTTAGGTAATTCTGACATGCCGGTCCGCCGTGCGCAAGAAGCGGCGCTCAGCGCGAGCGGGAGACCAGGTCGAGAAGCGCGAGCCCGTAGGCCTCCGAGGGGTCCGGATGCTCGAAACGCAGCGTCTCGCCGGCGATCTCGACATCGACGACGAAGGCGTCGGGAAGGCGGGTGAGTGCCCGGAACGTGCCTCGCAGCAGTTCGCGCAGCTGATCCTCGCGGGGCAGCCACACCGCGTCCGCGAGGGTGACCGCGTCGAGCGCCCACTCTGTGGTGCCGTTGAAGGCGAGGTCGGTGCCGCTCGGAGTCTGCCTCGCCTCGATCGTCATCGCGCTGACCGTGAAGACGTCGGCCTCGGCTTCGAGCTCGACATCGTTCGGGAGGTCGAGCTGAAAGCGATCGCCCTCGGAGGGATGCCACACGAGCCCGGCATCGCGCAGGGATACGGCCAGTTCTCGGGTGATCATCGTTCCACGCTAGACGACGGGGTGGGGCGGTGGCGCGGATCTCACCAGTGGATGACGATGCCCCGGGTGTCGGCGGCCTCGGGCCCGACGTCGGTGACATGAGGCACAGTGGAGACATGACTTCCCCCTCTGCTGTCGACACCCGCACTGCTGCGCTCGCCGCCTTGCGCGAACTGGTCGGCCGCCCCGACGCCGATTTCCACGACGGCCAGTACGAGGCGATCGAGGCGCTGGTCGAGGGGCGCCGCCGCGCGCTCGTCGTGCAGCGCACCGGCTGGGGCAAATCGGCGGTGTACTTCGTCGCGACGCTGCTGCTGCGTCGGCAGGGGGCGGGACCGACCGTGCTCGTCTCGCCGCTGCTGGCTCTCATGCGCGACCAGATCGCCGCCGCCGAGCGCGCAGGCGTCCGAGCCGTGGCGATCAATTCCACCAACGCGCACGAATGGTCGGAGGTGATGCAGCAGCTCGACCGAGACGAGGTCGACGTGCTGCTCGTCTCTCCCGAGCGACTCAACAACCCGGCGTTCCGCGAGCAGCAGCTGCCGGCGCTCGTGCGACGGATCGGCATGCTGGTGGTCGACGAGGCGCACTGCATCAGCGACTGGGGGCACGACTTCCGCCCCGACTATCGTCGGTTGCGCGATCTCATCGAGCAGATGCCGCCAGAGGTTCCGGTGCTCGCGACCACGGCGACCGCCAACAGCAGGGTCGTGGCCGACGTCGCCGAGCAGCTCGGCACGGGAGGCTCATCGGGCGACGGGGCCTCCGAGGTGCTCACGATCCGTGGCCCGCTCGCCCGCACCTCGCTGCGGCTCGGGGTGCTGCGTCTGCCGACCTCGGCGAGCCGGCTCGCCTGGCTGCTGAGCCACATCGACGACCTGCCCGGCTCGGGCATCATCTACACGCTCACCGTCGCTGCAGCGGTCGACACCGCTCGGCTGCTGCGCGACCACGGCCACGACGTGCGTGCGTACACAGGGCAGACGGACACCGACGAGCGCACGGAGTCAGAAGGGATGCTGAAGCGCAACGAGGTCAAGGCCCTCGTCGCGACGAGCGCACTCGGCATGGGCTTCGACAAACCCGACCTCGGATTCGTGCTGCACCTCGGTGCGCCGTCGTCGCCGGTCGCGTACTACCAGCAGGTCGGTCGCGCCGGGCGCGCGAGCGAGAGCGCAGACGTGCTCCTGCTGCCGGGCGTCGAAGACCGCGATATCTGGCACTACTTCGCCACCGCGTCGATGCCCGACCGTGAGCGCGCCGAGAGGGTGATCGATGCGCTCGGCGATCAGCCGATCTCGACGCCGGCGCTCGAGGCGATGGTCGACATCCGCCGCACACCTCTCGAGCTGCTGCTCAAGGTGCTCGATGTCGACGGCGCGGTGCGACGTGTGCAGGGCGGGTGGGTCGCCACGGGCGAGCCCTGGAGCTACGACGCCGAGCGTTACGAGCGGATCGCGGGCGAGCGCCGAGCCGAGCAGCAGCACATGATCGACTACGAGCAGACCGACGGATGCCGCATGGAGTTCCTCCAGCGCTCGCTCGACGACGACACGGCAGCGCCCTGCGGCAGATGCGACAACTGCGCCGGCATCTGGTTCCCGAGCGAGATCGGCGAATCGGCGACGACTCAGGCTGCGGAGTCGCTCGACCGAGTGGGCGTTCCCGTCGAGCCGCGCCGGGCCTGGCCGACCGGCGCCGACAAGCTCGATGTGCCCGTCAAGGGGCGCATCGCGCCGGGTGAGCAGGCGGGAGAGGGGAGGGCGCTCGCCCGGCTCACCGACCTCGGCTGGGGCGGCACCCTGCGGGAGCTGTTCGCCGCCGGAGCGCCCGATGCCGCAGTGACGCCCCAGGTGCTCGGCGGCTGCGTGCGAGTGCTCGCCGACTGGGGCTGGACCGAGCGCCCTGTCGCGGTGGTCGCGATGCCTTCACGGTCGCATCCGCTGCTCGTCGACTCCCTTGCCCGAGGGATCGCCGACATCGGTCGGCTGCCGTACCTCGGTGCGCTCGACCCAGTCGATGGCGGCCCGAGCGGTCAACCCGGAGGCAACAGCGTGTTCCGTCTCGCAGGTCTGTGGGACAGGTTCAGCGCGCAGGGCCTCGACATCCCCGAGGGGCCGGTTCTCCTCGTCGACGACCTGGCCGACAGCCGGTGGACTCTGACGGTCGCCGCCCGCACACTGCGCCAGGCCGGCGCCACAGAGGTGCTTCCGTTCGTGCTCGCGCTTCGCGGCTGAGGTCGGCGATCGTCGTCGCTGTCGATGCGCTGCTGGTGACGAGCGACCGCCTCTGCCACGGCGGGTGTGAGCAGGTCGAACACACCCACACCCGGCGCGACGTCAACGGCCAGATCGATGTCGCTGACGAAGCGATATCGCGTATGAGCTGTTTCGCTCAGCGCAGGTCGTACACGCGCTTGTACTTGCCTTCGCTGCGCGGCAGAGCGCCGGGCTCCTCGACCTTGACGTCGACGCTGGTGCCGATGTGCACCTTGATGCGATGCGTGAGCACTGCAGCGGCGGCGTCGCACTCCTCGATGCTCAACGACGGGTGCCGCTCGATGCGCACCGTCATGGTGTCGAGCTGGCCCGCACGGTGCAGCTCCAGCACGAAGTGCGGCGTCAGGGTCTCGATGCCCATCACGAGCTCTTCGATCTGTGTGGGGAAGAGGTTCACTCCGCGCAGGATGATCATGTCGTCGTTGCGCCCGGTGATCTTCTCGATCCGCCGCAGGGCGGGATACGTCGTTCCGGGCAGCAGGCGGGTCAGATCCCGTGTGCGGTAGCGGATCACCGGGAAGGCCTCTTTGGTGAGCGAGGTGAAGACCAGTTCGCCCAGTTCGCCGTCCGGCAGGCGGTCGCCGGTGTCGCCATCGATGATCTCCGGAAGGAAGTGGTCTTCCCAGATGTGCGGGCCGTCTTTGGTGAGCACGCTCTCGCTGGCGACGCCCGGCCCCATGACCTCGCTGAGCCCGTAGATGTCGACGGCGTCGATGTTCAGTCGCTTCTCGATCTCGCGGCGCATCTCGTTGGTCCACGGCTCGGCTCCGAGCACGGCCACCCGCAACGAGGTCCGCGTCGGGTCGACGCCTGCCGCCTCCATCGCATCGGCGATCGTGAGCAGGTAGCTCGGCGTGCAGAGGATGGCGTCCGGCTCGAAGTCGGCGATCAACTGCACCTGGCGCGCGGTCTGACCACCGGAGACGGGTATCACCGTGGCGCCGAGTCGTTCGATGCCGGCATGCGCCCCGAGTCCACCCGTGAACAGCCCGTATCCGTAGGCGTTGTGCACCTTCATGCCGGCGCGGATCCCCGCGGCGTGCAGCGACCTCGCGATCAGGTCGCCCCACCTGTCGAGGTCGCCCTCGGTGTAGCCGACGACGGTCGGCCGCCCGGTCGTGCCCGACGACGCGTGGATGCGGCGCACGTCGGCCATGGGCACGGCGAACATCCCGAACGGGTAGCTCTCTCGCAGATCGGCTTTGGTGGTGAACGGCAGCCTCTGCACATCGTCGAGGGTGCGGATCTCGTCGGGGTGGACACCGTGCTCGTCGAACTTGCGACGGTACGTCGGCACGTTCTCGTAGGCGTGGCGCACAGTCCACTGCAGGCGCTGCAGCTGCAGCCGGGCCAGTGCACTGGCGGAGTGCAGCTCGATCTCGGTGCCGATCTCGGCACGGGTGTGGGTCATCGTCGACTCCTTCGTCGCGGGCAGGGCCATGTCAGGTGTGCCGGTCAGCCGGGGTGCGATCGGTTCGTGGTGAGCGAGCGGCCGCGCACCTCGGCGACGACGTCGCCGGACTCATCGGTCACCGTGACGTCGTAGATGCCGTTGCGACCGCTGACGACGCGGCGACTCGCACGTGCCGTGAGCCGCTGCCCGGAGGTCGTCGACTTCAGGAAGGTGATGTCCGCGCCGCCCGCGACCGTGACGCGCTCGTCCTCGTTGCAGGCGATCGCGAAAGCCGTGTCGGCGAGAGTGAACACCAGGCCGCCGTGCGTGATCGCGAAGCCGTTCAGCATGTCGTCGCGCACCGTCATCGACACCACGGCCTCGCCGGGCTCGTCGAGCTCGACGGTCATGCCGAGCATCGCCGACGCGGCATCGCGCTGCATCATGGCCCTCATGCTGCCGCGACCTCGGAGGTGGGCTCCTTACTGACCAGCGTGAGCACGTCGTAGGTCGCGACGAGCTCGTCGGCCTGGTTGCGGATCACCGCATCCCAGCGCACCTCGCCGTAGTCATCGGTCTCGCGGGGGGTGATCTGCTTGGCGGTGAGCTCGACGCGGATCGTGTCACCGGGGGAGACCGGCGTGATGAACCGCAGATTCTCGAGACCGTAGTTCGCGAGCACGGGGCCCGGTTCGGGGTCGACGAACAGACCGGCCGCCCACGAGACCAGCAGGTACCCGTGTGCCACACGGCCGGGGAAGAACGGGTTCGCTGCGGCCGCCTCGTCGTCCATGTGGGCGTAGAACGTGTCACCGGTGAAGTGCGCGAAGGTCTCGATGTCGTCGAGGGTGACCTCGCGTGATGCCGAGACGATCTGATCTCCGATCAGGAGCTCCGCGAGCGACTTGCGGAACGGATGCCGACCGCCGCTGCGCGCTGCGGCTCCCGCGTGCCAGACACCGGTCAACGCCGTGAGCATCTCGGGCGATCCCTGCACCGCAGAGCGCTGCATGTGGTGCAGCACCGCGCGGATGCCGCCGAGTTCCTCGCCGCCCCCTGCCCGACCGGGCCCGCCGTGCACGAGGTTCGGCAGGGGAGACCCGTGACCGGTCGAGGAGCGCGCGTCGTCGCGGTCGAGCAGCAGCATCCGACCGTTGAACGGCGCGATGCGCGTGGCCAGCTCGACCGCCTGCACCGGATCGTGCGTCGCGATGCTGGTGACGAGCGAGCCGCCGCCGCGGGCGACGAGTGCGGCGGCGTCGGCGATGGTGTCGTAGGTGAGCAGGGACGACACCGGACCGAACGCCTCGACCGAGTGCGCGGCGTCGGACTGCGGATCGTCGAAGCGCAGCAGCAGCGGCGAGACGAACGCGCCGTCGGGCGAGAGCCCGGTGGTTCCGTCTGCGAGCCGCACCTCGGGAGCATCCGTCGACCCCACCACGATCTGTCCGCCGGCGTCCTGCAGCTTCGCGACCTGACGCAGCACCTCATCGCGCTGCGCGGTCGAGGCGAGGGGGCCCATCGTCGCACCTTCGGCGCGGGGATCGCCCAGCACCGTCTTCTCGGTGATGCGCGCCTGCACGGCGGCGATCACGGCATCCGCCGACCCGGTCGGCACGATCGCCCGACGGATCGCCGTGCACTTCTGCCCGGCCTTGGTCGTCATCTCGGTGACGAGCTGGCGGACGTAGGCGTCGAACTCCGGCGTGCCCTCGATGGCGTCGGTGCCGAGCACCGAGGCGTTGATCGAGTCGGTCTCCGCGGTGAACCGCACTCCGCCGGTCTGCACGGCGGGGTGGGCCTTCAGGCTCTCGGCTGTCGAGGCGCTGCCGGTGAAGCCGACGATGTCGCCGAGGCGCAGGTGCTCGAAGAGGTCGGGGACGCTGCCGCTCACCAGCTGCAGCGATCCGTCCGGCAGCAGCCCCGACTCGACGAGGATGCGCACCATCGCCTCGGCGAGATATCCGGTCGGCGTCGCGGGTTTCACGAGCGTCGGCATGCCGGCGAGGAAAGCCGGTGCGAACTTCTCCAGCGACCCCCACACGGGGAAGTTGAAGGCGTTGATCTGCACGGCGACTCCCGGCAGCGTCGTGTAGACATGGCGCCCGAGGAACGAGCCGTCCTTCGAGAGCGGCTCGACGGGGCCGTCGACGTGCACGCGGCTGTTCGGCAGTTCGCGCCGCCCTTTGCCGGAATACGAGAACAGCACGCCGATGCCGCCGTCGATGTCGACCCAGGAGTCGCTCTTCGTCGCGCCCGTGCGCGCTGACAGCGCGTAGAGCTCGTCCTTGCGCTCGGTGAGCGCCAGGGCGAACTGCTTGAGCAGCACCGCGCGCTGATGGAAGGTGAGCGCACCGAGGCTCTTCTGCCCCACGGATCGGGCATGGGCAAGCGCCCCCGCGAGGTCGAGGCCGTCGGTGGAGACCAGCGTGACCACATCGCCGGTGGACGCGTCACGGACCTCGGTGAATCGTGCGGGCGAAGTCGGCGTCCACCACTCGCCCTGGATGTAGCTCGGCAGATACTCGGTCATCTCTCCTCGTTCCATGCGTAGAACCCTTCGCCGCTCTTGCGGCCGAGCTTTCCTTCGGCGACCATCCGCCGCAGCAGATCCGGCGGAGCGAACCGCTCGCCGAGAGTGCGTTCCAACTCCTCGGCGATGCCGAGCCGCACATCGAGTCCGACGACGTCGGTCGTGCGCAGCGGCCCCATCGGATGCCGGTATCCGAGCGTCATCGCCGCGTCGATGTCGACGGCCGACGCGACGCCCTCCTCGAGCATCCGGATCGCCTCGAGGCCGAGCATGACGCCGAGTCGAGACGAGGCGAACCCGGGGGAGTCGGTGACGACGATCGGGGTCTTGTCGAGGGAGCTCACCCATCCGGCCGCGTTCTCGACGACCGCGGCGTCGGTCGCTGCGCCTCGCACGATCTCGACGAGCGCAGACGCGGGCACAGGGTTGAAGAAGTGCAGGCCGAGGAAGCGCTCCGGACGACGGCGGCTCGCGGCGAGATCGTCGATCGAGATCGACGACGTGTTGCTCGCCAGGGTGGCGTCGGCGGGCATCGCCGCCTCTGCACGGGCGAGCGCCTGTTCCTTGAGTTCGCGGTCTTCGGGAACGGCTTCGATCACGAGGTCGACCACGGCGAAGGCGGCGATGTCGCGACCAGTCGTCAGGCGGCCGGTGATCTCGACCTCGTTCAGAGCGGGATCGCGGGCGACGGATCGGCGGATGCTCTCGCGGATCCGCTGCAGTGCGGCATCCGCGCTCGCCGCGTCGCGTTCGACGACCGCGACACGGGACCCCGCGAGCAGGAAGGCATGCGCGATGCCGGCGCCCATTCGTCCTCCGCCGAGCACGCCGACGGCCGCGGGCACGTGGTCCGGGCGTCTCGTCCCGCTCCGTTCGCTCGAGGTCCCGGGGTGGGCGTCGCTCGAGGGCGGGGGCTGCTCGCTCATCGGTTCTTCCTCTCGAGGAACGCGGTCATGCGACGGTGCTTCTCCGGCGACTCGAAGAGCTCGGCCTGCAGCTCGAGCTCGATCGCAGGATGTCCCGAGCGCGGAGTGCGCAGAGCGTGTTTCGTGTGCTGCGTGGCCAGCGGGTCGTTCTTCGCGATGCGATCGGCGATCGCGTGCGCGGTCGCGATCAGCTCGTCGGACGGATGCAGCGACGAGACGAGTCCCCATCGCAGTGCCTCCTCGCCATCGAGCGCTCGACCGGTGAGAAGCATCTCGCTCGCTCGCGCCGCGCCGATGATCTCGGGAAGCCGCCACGTCGCACCGGCCGCGGCGATGATGCCGAGTCCGGTCTCGGGGTTGCCGATTCGGAGGGACGGCGTCGCGATGCGGATGTCGGCGGCGTAGGCCAGCTCGGCTCCGCCCCCGAGCGCGTAGCCGTCGATCGCCGCGATCACCGGCATCGGCAGCTCGTTGATGCGGATGAACACGGTCGCGTTGATGCCGCGCCTGGCGTCATCTGCGGTGCGATCGCGCAGCTGCGCGATGTCGGCACCCGCCGCGAAGACACCGCCGGAGCCGGTGAGGATGAGGGTGCGGGGGGTCTGTTCGAGCATCGCGCACAGCTCGTGCAGCGCGTCGACCGTCTCCTGGTCGATCGCGTTGCGCTTCTCGGGGCGATCGAGCGTCGCGATGACCCTGTCGCGCTGCTCCTCGATCTGCAGGCTCACGTCAGACGCTCCACGATCATGGCCGTGCCCTGTCCGACTCCGACGCACATCGTGGCGAGGCCGTAGCGAGCGCCCTCGCGTTCGAGCCGACCGAGCAGGGTCACGATCAGGCGAGATCCGCTGGAGCCGAGCGGATGCCCGAGCGCGATCGCACCGCCGTCGGCGTTGACGATCGCCGGGTCGAGGCCGAGGCGACGGATGCAGGCGAGCGATTGCGACGCGAAGGCCTCGTTCAGCTCGACGGCGCCGAGATCGGCGATCTGCAGCCCTGCCTTCGCGAGAGCCTTCTGCGTCGCGGGCACGGGGCCGAGTCCCATGATCTCGGGGGCGAGTGCGGCGGTCGCCGACGCGACGATGCGTGCACGCGGTCGCAGTCCGTGTCGCTCGACGGCCTCGGCGCTCGCCACGACGATCGCGGAGGCTCCGTCGTTCAGCGAGCTGGAGTTGCCGGCCGTGACGACCTCGCCCCCTGCGACCACGGCGCGCAGCTTCGCGAGAGCGTCGAGGGTGGTGTCGCGTCGCGGTCCTTCGTCGGTGTCGACGATTCCGCGGTCGGTCTCGACCCCGACGATCTCAGGGGCGAAGCGCCCCGCGTCGATCGCGGCGACGGCGCRCAGATGGCTCTGCAGGGCGAAGGCATCGGCATCCGCCCGACTGATGCCGTCGACGCGTGCGACCTCCTCCGCCGTCTCGGGCATCGAGAAGGTGGCCTTCTCGCGCGCGGCGAGCCGTGGATTGGTGAAGCGCCATCCGATCGACGTGTCGAAGGCCGCGCCGGGCTTGGCCCATGCGCGCTCGGGCTTCGCCTGCACCCAGGGGGCTCGTGTCATGGACTCGACGCCGCCGGCGACGATGAGGTCGGCATCCCCCGCGCGCACGGCGTTCGCGGCGAGAGCGATGGCCGACATCCCCGAGGCGCACAGCCGGTTCACGGTGAGCCCGGGGATCGAATCGGGCAGGCCGGCGAGGAGCACGGCCATGCGGGCGACGTTGCGGTTGTCCTCGCCCGCTTGGTTCGCTGCACCGAGGATGACCTCGTCGATCGCCTCGGCGGGGATCCTCGACCGGGTGACGGTCTCGCCGACCACGAGGGCTGCCAGATCATCGGGGCGGATGCCGGCGAGTGCGCCGCCGTGACGACCGACGGCGGTGCGGACCCCGTCGACGAGATAGGCCTCGGACATCGTCATCCTCTCGAACGCCCACGCTGGCGATAATTTCAGACCGATCGGTCAGGAATACGATCTCAGATCCTCGGACGGATGGCAACTCATCGGGACTGACAGACTGGGGCCATKGCGCAGCTCGGATTCGACGCGCCGGCCCCCAAGCGCGGCCGGCCAGGCTATGACCGTGAGCAGGTGCTCGCGGTCGCGGTCAAGGTGTTCAACGAACAGGGCTACGACGCGACCAGCGTCGCCGATCTCAGTGCCACTCTCGGCCTCACCAAGTCGGCGCTGTACCACCACTTCGAGTCGAAGTCGGCGATCCTCGAGCTCGCGCTGAACGATGCCCTCGACGCTCTCGAGGCCGTCGTGGACGACGCCACGGCGCGGCATCCGCTCGCCTCCGATCGCCTGCGATCTATCATCCGCGGGGCCGTGCGTGTGCTCACCGAGAAGTTGCCCTCGGTGACGCTGTTGCTGCGTGTGCGCGGCAACGGCGACGTCGAGACCTCCGCGCTCGTGCGCCGGCGCGCGTTCGATCAGCGGGTGACGGCGATCGTGGCCGAGGCTCAGGCCGAGGGGCTGATCCGCGACGACGTGGATGCCGCGGTCGCGACCAGGCTCATCTTCGGCATGATCAACTCGGTCGTGGAGTGGTATCGCCCCGGCGGGCCCGTCGACCCCGATGAGCTGGGCGAGGACATCCTGCGGGTGAGCCTAGACGGACTGCAGTCGCGCTGAGCCGACTAGTCGTCGGCCGGAGCCACCCGGGGCGGCCAGCTGGTCGCTCCGAGCTCGCGTGAGATGTTGCGGGCCGTCTCTCGGAGCGCGTTCAGCACGGCGTCGGAGGCGGGCGCGTGCGAGGTGGGCATCACGACCGCGACCGCGGCGACGATGTCGTTCGAGGCGTCGGAGACCGGTGCGGCGACGGACGATTCTCCGAGCACCGCCTCGTCCGTCTCGGACGCACTGCCGCGTTCGGCGATCGCGGGGAGCTCGAGCATCAGCCTGGCGATGTCGGTGATCGTGTCTCCGGTGAGGCTGGGCAGCGGTCGTTCGAAGACGGTGCGCTGGAAGCCGAGGTCATGTGCGAGCAGCACCTTTCCCATCGCCGAGGCGTGAGCGGGGATCGCGACGCCGGTCTCGAGCATCTGCTGGCTGTCGTCCGGGCGCAGATCGTGGTGGATGACGAGCACCTCGTGGAAATGCGGAGCACCGAGGCGCACAGGCAGATTGGTGCGCCGCGCGAGCTCCTGCGTCCACCGCATCGCCCGTGCCCTGACGTCGAGCGTGTCGAGGTACACGTTGCTGAGGCGCAGCAGCGTCGGTCCGAGCATGTAGCGCTGTCCGCCGCGCTCTTTCGCGACCAGCCCGTGCTCTCGCAGCGACTTGACGATCCCGTGCACGGTCGACGGCGGCAGGCTCAGTGCGAGAGCGAGATCGGTGATGCCGAGGTGGCGCGCACCCTGCAGCAGCTCGAGCACCTTGGCGGCGCGATCGATGGCCTGGATCACGGTGCGTCCTCCCTCCGGTTCGTCGTCGAGCCGGGCCGTCATGTCGTGTGTCCGAGTCGATCTTGACAACTCGACTGCGCCCGAGCATATTCGACATTGACGAATGACTTTCCAATATTGCGAAAGATCGCCACCGCAGAGATCAAGGGAGATCGAACGATGAAAAAGCTCATCAACAACCCCGCCGATGTGCTGGTCGAGTCGCTGCGAGGCGTCGCCCTCGCGCATCCCGAGCTGTCGGTCGACCTCGAGACGCACGTGATCACGCGCGCGACGCCGAAGGCGCAGGGCAAGGTCGCGGTGGTCTCCGGTGGTGGGTCAGGCCATGAACCGCTGCACGGCGGATACGTGGGGGTGGGCATGCTCGATGCCGCGGTCGCCGGCGAGGTGTTCACCTCACCGACGCCCGACCGCGTGCAAGCGGCGACCAAGGCCGTCGACCGCGGCGCCGGCGTGCTGCACATCGTCAAGAACTACACCGGTGACGTGCTGAACTTCGAGATGGCCGCCGAGCTCGCATCGATGGAGGGCATCGAGGTCGGCACCGTGATCGTCGACGACGACGTCGCCGTGCAGGACTCTCTCTACACAGCCGGGCGTCGTGGTGTCGGACTGACCGTGCTGCTCGAGAAGCTGGTCGGCGCGGCGGCCGAAGAAGGACAGGATCTCGCCGCGGTCGTCGAACTCGCCCAGCGCATCAACGGCCAGGGTCGCTCGATGGGGATGGCGCTCACGAGCTGCACGGTTCCCGCAGCGGGCAAACCCACGTTCGACCTGCCGGAGGACCAGATGGAGATCGGCATCGGCATCCACGGCGAACCCGGTCGGCATCGCGAGCCGCTGGCTCCCGCATCCGAGATCGCCCGCCAGCTCGTCGAGCCGATCCTCGCCGACCTCGATGCTGCCGGACCCGCGATCGTGATGCTCAACGGCATGGGCGGATCGCCGCTGATCGAGCTGTATCTGATGTACGGCGAGGTCGCGTCGTTGCTCGAGAAGGCGGGGGTGCAGATCGCCCGCAACCTGGTCGGCGACTACATCACGTCGCTCGACATGGCCGGGTGCTCGCTCACGGTGCTGAAGGCCGACGATGAGCTGCTGCGGCTGTGGGATGCCCCGGTGAACACGCCAGGACTGCGATGGGGAGCATGATGGCGGCGATCGACACCGCGGCCCTCGTCGACTGGATCCGGCGGTTCCGCGACGTGATCGGCGAGACGCGCGAATGGCTCACCGAGCTCGACTCGGCGATCGGCGATGCGGACCACGGCGCGAACATGGCCCGTGGCATGGACGCCGTCGTGGCGAAGCTCGACTCGGCGGTGCCGCCCACCGTCGACGAACTGCTCAAGACCGTCGGCATGACGCTCGTGAGCTCGGTCGGAGGTGCCAGCGGGCCGCTCTACGGCACGCTGTTCCTGCGGATGGGGATGGCGGCCGGCCCGGTGGACGAACTCGATGCCGCCGGGCTCGCAGCCTCGCTGCGAGCGGGTCTCGACGGGATCGTCGCCCGGGGCAAGGCCGAAGCCGGCGACAAGACCATGTTCGATGCGATGGCGCCCGCCGTGGATGCACTCGATGCGGCGATCGCAGGCGGGGCGGATCTCGCAGCGGCGACGGCTGCGGCTGCCGATGCTGCGGCTGCGGGGCGTGACGCCACGGAGCCCCTGGTGGCACGCAAGGGACGCGCGAGCTACCTCGGTGAGCGCAGCGCAGGTCACATCGATCCGGGTGCGGCGTCCACGACGCTGCTGTTCGAGGCGCTCGCCCGGGCCACCGCGGAATCGTCCTGATGATCGGCATCGTCGCCGTCTCCCACAGCGCTCGACTCGGGGAGGCGGCCCTGGAGCTTGCCCTGCAGATGGTGCGAGGCGGGGGAGCGCGCGTCCTGGTGGCGGCCGGCGCGGGGATGGATGCCGACGGCGCAGCCGTTCTCGGAACGGATGCCGTAGCGGTCGCCGCGGCCATCGACGAACTGGCCGCGGATTGCGACGGAGTCCTGGTGCTGATGGACCTCGGCTCGGCGGTGCTGAGCGCGGAGCTCGCGCTCGAGCTGCGCATGAGCGACGTGCCCGTCCGCCTCACGCCCGCGCCGTTCGTGGAAGGGCTGCTCGCCGCAGTCGTGTCCGCGGCGGCGGGCGCATCGCTCGAGGTCGTGGCTGAGGAGGCGTCCGCTGCGCTCGGCGCGAAGACCGGCCAGCTCGGCGACCCGGACGAGCCCGTCGCGCCCGCCCCCTCGGCGCTCGCACCGACGCACGGGCCGAGCGACGCGGTCACTCGCGTGGTCACCGTGCGCAACCCGCTCGGCATCCATGCTCGTCCGGCTGCGCTGATCGCCGAGGCCTCGGCAGGGGCGGATGTGCGGCTCACGCGGCTGCCGGATGGGCCGGAGGCCGCGGGCTCCAGCCTGTCGAGACTGCTGATGCTCGGCGCCAGGCAGGGCGACGAGGTGCGGCTGTCCGCGACCGGGGCGGACGCCGAGCTCGCCATCCATCGACTGGTCGCGCTGTTCGACGAGGGGTTCGGTGAAGGAACCGCGGTCGCCGTGCCCCCGAGAGAGGTCGTGCGCACGCGGTCGACCGAGTCGGCGGTGAGTGCGGCGCCCGTGGTGTCCGGGACGGTGCTGAGCGGGCGAGGCGTGAGCGCCGGGCGGGCAGCGGCGCAGGCCGTGCTGCTGGCTGCGCCACTCGACGAGCCCGACCCTGGCCTGACGGTCGATGCGGCTGAGCGTGAGAGCGAGGTGTCGGCGATCGAGTGGGCAGCCGTCGCGGTGGCCGATCAGCTCCGCCGCCGCACATCGGCGGCGACCGGAGAGGCTCGGGCGATCCTCGATGCTTCGCGTCTGCTCGCCTCAGACCCCGAGCTCGTCGCAGATGCGACGGCGCTCGTCCGATCGAAGGGGCGCACCGCCGCCCGCGCCGTCTGGGACACTGCTCTCGCGCACGAGAAGGCGCTCAGAGCCTTGGGTGGTCGCATGGCCGAGCGTGCCGCCGACATCCGTGACGTCCGAGACCGGATCATCGCCGAGATCCTCGAGGTCGAGATGCCCGGTGTTCCGGAGCGGGATGAGCCTTTCGTGCTCGTGGCCACCGACCTCGCACCCGCCGACACGGCCGCCCTGGACGGCGGCAACTGCGTCGCTCTGGTGACCGAGCAGGGCGGGCCCACATCGCACACCGCGATCATCGCCCGCTCACTCGGAATCCCCGCGGTCGTCGGGGTCGTCGGGGCCACGGGCATCGCATCCGGCGCCGATCTGCTCGTCGACGGCGACCGGGGCACGGTCGAGGTCG
The DNA here is from genome assembly GCF_056175745.1 of Microbacterium sp. LjRoot205. Classification (NCBI taxonomy): domain Bacteria; kingdom Bacillati; phylum Actinomycetota; class Actinomycetes; order Micrococcales; family Microbacteriaceae; genus Microbacterium; species Microbacterium sp. LjRoot205. The sequence continues at coordinate 106,046 of NZ_JBGFFH010000007.1, forward strand.
ACCCGAGCCGTTCCAGGATCGCCGAGGCGCAGGCCGCGTCGATCGTCGTGCCCTTCGACGGAGAGGGCGTGCTCGCGGACGGGCGCCGGATCGCACTGCTCGCCAACGTCGGCGGCGCGGCCGAAGCGGTGGCGGCTGCGGCATCGAAGGCAGAGGGAGTGGGTCTCTTCCGCACCGAGTTCTGCTTCCTCGACCGCACCGATGCGCCGTCGGTCGACGAGCAGGTCGACGCCTACCGAGGCGTCCTCGCGGCTTTCCCGGGGCGGAAGGTCGTCGTGCGCACGCTCGACGCGGGCAGCGACAAGCCGCTGCCGTTCGCCAACGCCGACACGGAGGAGAACCCCGCTCTCGGAGTCCGCGGTCTGCGGATCGCACGGCGATCACCCGCGCTGCTCGATGATCAGCTGCGGGCCCTCGCGCTCGCGGCAGCGGCGGAGTCGGCGCTCGTCGAGGTGATGGCTCCGATGGTGGCCACCGTCGATGAGGCGCGCGACTTCGCGGACCGTGCGCGGGCGGCCGGACTCGAGAAGGTGGGAGTGATGGTCGAGACACCCTCCGCCGCGCTCCTCGCCTCAGAGATGCTCGAGGTCGTCGATTTCGTCAGCATCGGAACCAACGATCTCGCCCAGTACACGCTCGCCGCGGACCGACTGCTGGGCGAGCTGGGCGACCTGAACGATCCGTGGCAGCCGGCCGTGCTGCGATTGATCGGCCAGGCGGGTGCTGCCGGACGCCGGTGGAACCTGCCGGTGGGCGTGTGCGGCGAGGCCGGCGCCGATCCCACACTGGCCGCGGTGCTGGTCGGCCTCGGGGTCACCTCCCTGTCGATGACGCCCCGCGCGCTGGGCCGCGTCGCGGCCGCGCTGGCAGATGTCACGGGTGATCAGTGCGACGCAGCCGCGGAAGCGGTGCTGAGAGCGGCGACGGCGGCCGATGCGCGTGCCGCTGCGGCCGCTGTGCTCAGTGACGGCTGAAGAGTTCACGTCGTCCGATCAGGCGGATATATGCGATCTTCGGCATGCTCTTCCTCTCGTTCTGATCTCGACATGCGCGCGCCCCTGGTCGAGGGTGCCGCAGCGCCATATGCTCCGAGGAGGGGGCGCCCGCAGCGGCGCATGACGAGTCGGAGGATGCACATGACTGTCTTCACCACGTGGCGAGCGCGAATGATGCTCGCATCGATCGGGATCGGCGCGCTGGTCGCCCTGAGCGCCTGCGCCCCGACTCCTCAGGCCTCGTCGTCGCCCTCGCCCTCGCCGTCGCCGTCGACCGCGTCCCCCGAGCCCTACGCCGGACCGATCGTGTTCGTCGGAGACGAACTCGACGCGTTCTCGCTCACCCCTGAGGAGATCGTGGGGATCGTGCCGGAGGCCACCGACGTCGGTGATCCTTCGCCGGTGCTCGAGCAGGTGTCGGATGGCGGAAGTCTCCCTGCGGATCCGCCGATCTGCGATGCCCTCTACGCCGAGCAGTCGCTCGGCAGCGTGGGGGCGAGAACGGTCGAATGGCAGGTGCCGACGGATCCCGCCAACGGGTTCGGCCGGATGACGATCATGCAGTTCGCTGATGAGGCGCAGGCCGAGGGGCGAATGGATCAGCTGCTCCAGGCTGCCGAGCAGTGCGCCGAGTTCGCCAAGGAGGGAACCATCACGTTCGATGCCGCGATTCCGGAACCCTCCGAGGACGTCCGAGCCTTCGCGGGGTCGCTGGTCGATGCGGGGCTCGACTGGCGGTCTTTCGACGCATTCGCGTCGACCGGCAACGTGATCGTGCAGCTCTGGCAGCCCTTCAGCGGTGACCGCGACTTCGACGCCGAAGCCGCCGCCCTGCTGCTGCAGACCCGCGCCGGTGAGGCGAGGTCGGGACTGATCGACGAGCTCACCGAGAACCCGCCTGTCGCCGAGACCGATCCGTCGGGAGACCCCGGAGCCGTGTGGAGCGAGTGGCAGATCGGTGTCGGCGGGGTGGGTCCGCTCCGCCTCGGCGACTCGGTCGATGCCGCTCTCGCCAAGGCGGGCGAGGACGCGCAGGTCATGGAGCCGGAGTACGACGGCGGACCGTGGAGGCTCGTCGCACCCGGGGGCGCGGGGTCCATCCTGGTGCAGCCCGTCGAGGCCGGTGACGCGGTGTGGTCGATCACCGTCGGAAGCGATCGTAGCCTCGATGAGTCGGTCGACGACGGAGCGGCGCTGCCGCACCGGGGAGACATCCGCCTCGGCGCTCCGGTGGCGGATGCGATGGCCGCCTACCCCGGGGGCACCGTCGTCGATGTCGTGGCGGCAGGCGATGACTTCTACGCCGTCACGACGCGCGACGGCCAGGTCTTCCGGTTCCAGGCCGACCGCGATGTCGCCGAGGAGGGGGCGATGATCGTCGGCATCACGGTCGAGGACGCCACAGCCCGCACGCCGCTCGTCTTCGGCTGACGGCGGGCCGGTCGTTCCACCGACCGACCCGCCGCCCGGCCTTGTCAGCGGCTCCGTCAGGCGTGCAGGTCGACGCCCTTCGTCTCCTTCACCATCGTGACTGCGATGAGGGAGATCAGCGCCGCGGCGGCGATGTAGACGCCGATCGTCCACGCCGCGTGGAACTGGTTCATCAGCGTCTCTGCGATCATCGGAGCGAACGCCCCGCCGAGAATGGCACCCAGTGCATATCCGATGGAGACGCCCGAGTAGCGGACGTTGGCCGGGAACATCTCGGCGTAGAGGGCCGCCTGCGGGCCGTAGGAGAGCCCGAGTGCGAACGTCATCACGAACAATGCCACGAAGTACCAGAGGATGTTCGCCGTATCGATCAGGAACCACATCGGCACAGCCCAGAGCGCGAGTGCGATGTAGCCGATCTGGAAGGTGCGGACCCGCCCGAGACGATCGGAGAGGTGACCGCCCCAGAGCGTGAAGATGAGCCATCCGAACGAGGCCAGCGTCGTCGCCAGCAGCACGGGAGGACGCTCCATGCCGAGAGCGGTGACAGCGTAGGTGGCGAAGAACGCGATGAGCAGGTAGCCGGCGGCGTTGTTTCCGATGAAGATCAGTGCGGTGAGGACGACCTGCTTGGTGTTCTTGCGGAACAGGCGGCCCAGCGGTGCCGAGGCCTCCTGACGGCGGCGCCGGAGATCTTCGAAGACCGGGCTCTCATCGACTGCGCGCCTGATCACGTAGCCGACGGCGATCAGCACGATCGACATGAGGAACGGGATCCGCCAGCCCCACTCGAGGAACGCCTCGGGTGACATCGAGCTCGTCAGCACCCAGAGTGTCGCTGTCGCGAGGATCATGCCGATCGGAACACCGATCTGCGGGAAGGCGCCGAAGAGTCCGCGTCGGTTCGTGGGCGCGTGCTCGACGGCCATCAGCGCCGCACCGCCCCATTCACCGCCGGCCGAGAACCCCTGCAGGATGCGGAGCACGATGAGCAGGATCGGCGCCGCGACACCGATCGCCGCGTAGGTCGGCAGCAGGCCGATCAGGGAGGTGGAGAGCCCCATCATCACGAGCGTGAAGACGAGCATCCTCTTGCGGCCCAGCTTGTCGCCGAGGTGCCCGGCGACGATGGCTCCGAGGGGGCGGAAGAGGAAGGAGATCCCGATCGTGGCGAAGGACAGGATCTGCGCGAACCCCTTGTTCTCCTCGGCGATCGGAGCGAGGAAGAGCGGAGCGAGCACGAGGCCCGCGGCTTGCGCGTAGATGAAGAAGTCGTACCACTCGATCGAGGTGCCGACCAGGGTGCTGGCGAGCACCCGCCGTTCCTCGGCGGGCATCCTCGTTTTCGTGCTGTCTGCGGAGACTGCTGACGTCATGCGAACTCCATTGTTCTGCGGGTGGGGGAGAGAGCGACGACGTGCCGCTCCGAATCACTTACCGAATGATCGGTCAGTAATTGACGAGAGTAGCGCACGCCGACCCGCGGCCCAAGCACTGCGTCCATGGCGGCGCAGGAGTGCGACGTGCGTGGCCCTCACACCCGCCCGAATGCACGCAGCGGATGCTCGATGAGCTCGGTGACTCGACGCAGGAAGCCGGCGGCGTATCCGCCGTCGCACACCCGGTGGTCGAACACCAGCGAGATCTGCACGATGCGGCGGGGGACGATCTGCCCGTCGATCACCCACGGCCGCTCGATGATGCGACCGATTCCGAGGATCGCGACGTCGGGGTGGTTGATGATCGCGGCTGAGCCGTCGACCCCGAGTCCGCCGTAGTTGTTCAGGGTGAACGTCGATCCGCGCAGGCGCTCGGGCGGCATCGACCCGGAGCGGGCTGCAGTCGTCAGGTCGCGCAGCGCCGCGTCGAGCTGCGCGACGGAGAGCTCGTGGGCGCGGGGGATGACCGGAACGACGAGCCCGCGTGCGGTGTCGGCGGCGACGCCGAGATTGACGCCCTCGAACGAGATGAGCTCTGAGGCGTCGTCGCTCAGTCGAGATGCCAGCACCGGATGATCCTCCAGGGCGAGCAGCACGAAGCGCGCGATGAGGGCTGTGAGCGAGGGGGCTCTGCCGCCCTCGGGAGCCATGCCGGCGCGCAGCGTCCACAGCTCGGTGGCGTCGACGTCGACCCACACGGTCGCCTCGGGGATCTCGGAGCGGCTGCGGCTGAGTTTCGCGCTCACGGCGCGGCGCAGAGCCGACAGACGCTCGCGCGAGACCACGGCGAGGCCGTCGAGGCTCTGCCCGCTCGCGCTGCGATGCTGTGCGGCTGCGCCGTCGACGGCATCGTCGACGGCCGCGGCCAGGACGTCGGCGCGGGTGATCGAGCCGTCGTGTCCGGTCGGGGTGATCTCGTGCACGTCGAGCCCGAGATCTCGCGCCAGGCGTCGGACGAGCGGTGAGCGCACGGCCACCGTGCGCCGCGAGGCGGTCGTCGGCGGGGCGGGAACGCCAGGCTCCGTCGGCATCGGCTCGGGCAGCGTCGCTTCTGCCGAGGGAGCGGCATCACGGACGCCCGACGTCGGGACCACGGTCGCCCGCGCACGACGACGACCGGTCGTCACGCGGTCGGAGGTGCCGTAGCCGATCAGGACGTTGCCCGAGCCCGCCCGCTCCTCTTCTCGGTAGGCCGCGTGCTCTGCGGCATCCGACCCGTTCGGTGCGCCCGAGTCGGTCGTGCTCGCCGGCTGCGTCGCATCGGAGACCTCGAGAACCGGGGCGCCGACGTCGATCGTCTCGCCAGGCTCTCCGTGCAGGGCGGTCACGACTCCCGCGAAGGGGGAGGGCAGCTCGACGATGCTCTTGGCCGTCTCGACCTCGGCGATCGCCTGGTCGGTGACGATGGTGTCGCCGACCGCGACCAGCCACTGCACGAGGCCCGCCTCGGTCAGGCCCTCGCCGAGATCGGGGAGCCGGAAGACGCGGGTGGTGAGTGCGGTCATGACGCGTCCTCCCAGTGCAGCGAGTCGATCGCGTCGAGGACGCGGTCGACATCGGGCAGATACCAGTGCTCGAGCTTCGGCGGTGCATACGGGGTGTCGAAACCGGTGACACGTCGCACCGGCGCCTCCAGATATTCGAAGCAGCGCTCGAACACCCGTGCCTGGATCTCGGAGGCGACGCTGGCGAAACCAGGGGCCTCGGCGATCACGACTGCTCGTCCGGTCGCACGCACGGCGGCCGTCACCGTCTCGTCATCGAAGGGAGACAGCGAGCGGATGTCGATGACCTGCACGCTGCGCCCCTCGGATGCCGCGACGTCTGCCGCCTCGAGAGCGAGCGGCACCGAGGCGCCATAGGCGATCAGGGTGACATCCGTGCCCTCGCGGGCGACCCTGGCGGTGCCGATCTCGGCGACCACCGAGGTGTCGACCTCGCCCTTCGTCCAGTACAGCTTCTTCGGTTCGAGGAAGATCACCGGGTCGGGCGACGCGATCGCCGCTCGCAGCATCGAGTACGCGTCCTGCGGCGTCGACGGACTCACGACCGTGAGCCCGGGGGTATGGGCGTAATACGCCTCGGACGAGTCGCAGTGGTGCTCGACTCCGCCGATGCCGCCGCCGAACGGGATGCGGATCACGAGCGGCATCCGCACGGCGCCGCGCGTGCGGTTGCCGAGCTTCGCGACGTGGCTGACGATCTGCTCGAACGCGGGAAGCGCGAAGGCGTCGAACTGCAGCTCGACGACGGGCCTCATGCCGTTCATCGCCATGCCGACGGCTGTGCCGACGATGCCGGATTCGGCGAGTGGGGTGTCGAAGCAGCGATCCTCGCCGAACCGCGCGGTGAGCCCGTCGGTGATCCGGAAGACGCCTCCGAGCGCGCCGACGTCTTCGCCGAACACCACGACCTCCGGATCGCTCTCGATCGCGTCCGCGAGGGCGAGATTCAGAGCGGCGGCCATGCTCATGGTCGATACGGCCGCGACACGCATGTCGACGCGGACGTCGTCGTGGGCGATGGTCATCGTGCACCTCCTGCGGGTTCGTGCGTGCGCTCGATCTCGCCCCTCAGCAGGTGCCACTGTTCTTCTCGCTGCGGCGAGCGAGACTCGGTGACGAAGCGGAAGAGGTCTTCGGGGTCGATGTCGGCATCCGTGTTGAGCGCCTCCCGCATCGCCGCAGCCGTCTGCTCGGCTCCGTCGGCGTACTCCGCCTCGAGCTCTTCCGTGAGCGCGCCCGTGCCAGTGAGGTACGTGCGCAGACGTGTCAGCGGATCACGCGCGACCCACGCCTGGACCTCCGCGCGCTCGCGATAGCGGGTGTCATCGTCGGCATTCGTGTGCGCCTGCATCCGGTAGGTGTGCGCTTCGATGAGCGTCGGTCCGCCGCCGGCGCGCGCCCGATCGACCGCATCGCCGAGCACTGCCAGCACTGCGGCGACGTCGTTGCCGTCCAGGCGCTGCCCCGGCATCCCGTAGCCGATCGCCTTGTGGGCGAGGGAGGGCGCCGCGGTCTGACGACTGAGCGGTACGGAGATCGCGAACTCGTTGTTCTGCACGAAGAAGACGACGGGCACGTGGAAGACCGCGGCGAAGTTCATGGCCTCATGGAAGTCGCCTTCGCTGGTCGCGCCGTCACCGCACAGGGCCACGACCACGGTGCTCTCGCCGCGCCTCTTCGCGGCATACGCGAAGCCCACCGCGTGCAGGAGCTGCGTGGCGAGGGGAGTCGCCTGAGGAGCGACGTGGTGCGCCCGCACGTCGTAGCCCGAATGCCAGTCGCCCTTGAGGAGCACCATCGCGTCGGCCGGGGCGACGCCCCGCGCGACGACCGCCACCGAGTCGCGGTACGTGGGGAAGAGCCAGTCGTCATCGGCGAGAGCGAGAGCGACGCCGATCTGGCACGCCTCCTGACCGTGCGACGACGGGTAGACGGCCAGGCGACCCTGCCGCACGAGAGCGCTGGCCTGGTCGTTGATGCGTCGACCCTCGACGAGACCCCGATAGGCGGCGAGCAGGGCGTCGGCGTCCGGGAGCGCGTAGCGCTCGTCCTCGATGACCCTGCCGTCTGCATCGATGAGCTGGACCGCTGTGTCGCACGGCAGCAGATCTGCATGTTCCATCCGTTCGCCCTCCTTGCCGAACCCGATGAGGACAGCATGCGCCTCGGGAGACAGTCGTCCAAGAAAAATCGACGGATCGTGGACGATTGCCGTCGGGTTGCCCATCCGTACGACGAAATGTCAGAATTCAGGCACGGACGAAGGGGTTCCATGATCACGCTCGACGAGACCGACCACGCGATCCTCGCGGAGCTGAGGGCCGATGCGCGTGCGTCCATGACCGCCATCGCCGAAGCGGTGCACATCTCGAGGGCGGGCGCGCATGCGCGGATCAAGCGCCTCACCGATGCGGGCATCATCACCGGATACTCGGTGCGCACGGATCCGGTGCTGCTCGGCCACCACGCCAGCGCATACGTGACGCTCGCGATCGAGCAGGCGACGTGGCAGGAGGTCAGCGCCCGGCTCCGCGCCATCCCCGAGATCGAGCACATGGCACTCGTCGGCGGAGACTTCGACGTGATCCTGCTCGTCCGAGCGAGCGACGCGCGCGACCTCCGTCGGATCGTGCTGGAGGACATCCAGGCGATCCCGTCGATCAGGTCCACCCGCACCACCCTCATCTTCGAGGACTTCACCCTCGTCTGATCCGGTGTCCGAGCGGGGGACGCCGAGGTCATCCCTTCGCACTCGGACATCTGCGGCGCACTCCTCGACAAGTGGGCCGCCCGACGGCGTCCGACAATGAGACGACCGCCAGTTCCTTGGCACGCGTCCCGCTCGAAGGAGAGTCCCGATGTCCGAATCCGCCGCATCCGCAGCCACCGCGCTGCTCGACCGCATCCAGGCGCCGGAGGGCGCCGGACGAGACATCCCGGATGCCGCCACACGTGACGTCATCGGTCGTGCCCCCGAGCATTCGGTCGGTGACCTCGACGAGGCGATCGCGCGGGCGCGGGCCGCGCAGCCCGGCTGGGAGTCCCTCGGGCACGCGAAGCGCAGCGAGCTGCTGATCGCCGCCGCCGATGCGATCGACGCGAACGCCGAAGCGCTCGCGCACCTCCTCTCGCGCGAACAGGGCAAGCCGCTGAACGGCCCCAACGCGCGCTTCGAGCTGGGTGCGTGCTCGGCGTGGCTGCGCACCAACGCGACGATCCCGATCGAGTCGCAGGTGCTCGTCGATGACGAGACCCTGCATGCCGAGCTCGTCTACAAGGCCGCCGGGGTCGTGGGCGCGATCGGTCCGTGGAACTGGCCGCTGATGATCACCGTCTGGCAGATCGGTCCGTCGCTGCGGATGGGCAACACCGTCGTCGCGAAGCCCAGCGAGTACACACCCCTGAGCGTGCTCGCGATGCTGGCGGTGATGAACGACGTGCTGCCGGCCGACGTGCTCATCGGCGTCTCCGGCGACCGCGAGGTCGGCGCCCGCCTCGCCTCGCACCCCGACATCGACAAGATCATGTTCACCGGATCGACAGCCACCGGGCGCCGCATCATCGAGAGCTCGGCCGGCAACCTCGCCCGCCTCACCCTCGAGCTCGGGGGCAACGATGCAGGCATCGTGCTGCCCGGCACCGAGGTGTCGGCGATCGCCCAGGATCTCTTCTGGGGGGCGTTCATCAACACCGGTCAGACGTGCGCGGCGATGAAGCGCCTCTACGTGCACGACTCGGTCTACGACGAGGTCGTCGACGCGCTCGCCGAGATCGCGGCATCCGTGCCGATGGGCAACGGGCTCGACGAGAACAACGTGCTGGGTCCGCTGCAGAATCGCGCCCAGTTCGACATCGTGTCGAGGCTGGTGGAGGACGCGAAGGGCCGCGGCGCCCGTGTCGTCACCGGCGGCGAGGCGGCGCCCGAACTCGGCGAGCTGTTCTACCGGCCCACGATCGTCGCCGACATCGACAACGGCGCGGCCCTCGTGCAGGAGGAGCAGTTCGGACCCGCGCTTCCCGTGATCAGGTACAGCGACGTCGACGAGGCGTTCGCCTTCGCCAACTCGGTCGACGTCGGTCTCGGCGCATCGGTCTGGGCGAGCGACCCCGAGGCCGCTCGCGAGGCGGCGACGCGCATGGAGTCGGGCACGGTGTGGGTCAACTCGCACGGCGGGCTGCATCCCATGGTGCCGTTCGGCGGGGTGAAGAGTTCGGGCTACGGCCTCGAGTTCGGCGTCGAGGGGCTCAAGTCCGTCGCCGTGACCCAGGTCGTCTCGGGTCCGGGGCGGAAGGCTCAGGCATGAAGTCCGCGATCGTCGTCGGGGCAGGGACCTCGGGAGCGATCGTCGCACGACGGCTGGTGGATGCGGGAGTCGAGGTCACGCTGATCGAGGCCGGAGGGTACGACTCGAACCCCGCGATCCACGACCCGTCGAGGGCGGGGGAGCTCTGGCACTCGGCCGATGACTGGGACTTCTTCACCGTGCCGCAGGAGCACGCCGGCGGTCGCCGGCTGCATCTTCCGCGCGGAAAGGTCACCGGTGGGTCTCACGCGCTCAACGCCATGATCTGGGTGCGCGGCGCGGCCTCCGACTACGACGCATGGGAGCGCGCGGGCGCGACCGGGTGGGGGTGGAGCACCGTCGAACCCGTCTTCGACGCGCTCGAGCACGACGTGCTGCCCGTCACCGACAAGTACGAGCTCTCGCCGATCCAGGCGTCGATCATCGACGCGGCGGTCGAAGAAGGGCTGCCCCGCAATCCCGACTACAACGGCGGCACCCTCGACGGCGTCTCCCAGCAGCAGGTGACCATCCGCGACGGACGCCGGGTGAACACGTGGATGGCTTACGCCCAGCCCGTCGCCGACAGGCTCACGATCCTCACCGGACGCGAGGTGCATTCGGTGATCGTCGAGGAGGGTCGTGCCGTCGGCGTCCGGCTCGGATCCGGGGTCGACTCCGAGGATGTCTTCGCCGACGAGGTCGTGCTGTCCGCCGGTGCGATCGGATCGCCCGTGATCCTCCTCCGCTCCGGCATCGGCCCCGCCGACGAGCTCGCAGCCCTCGGCATCCCGGTCGTGGTCGATGCGCCCGGCGTGGGCAGGAACCTGCACGACCACCTGCTCTCTCCGGTCGTCTTCACGACGGAGCGGCCGGTGGGGCCGCCGCAGCCCGGCGTCTCGGTCACCCAGTCGCACCTCTTCTGGCGCAGTCACGACGACCTCGCAGAGCCCGACACGCAGCCGATCCACTTCTCGGTGCCGATGTGGGGCGACCTCGAACCTCGCGGAGACGACGGATTCACGCTCATGGCCGGCCTCGTGACGCCGCACAGCCGGGGCACGCTCACCCTGTCTGGTCCCGACCTCGCCGACCCTCCGCTGATCGACCTCGCTGCGCTCGCGGACGAGAGGGATGTCGCCTCGCTCGCGGCATCCGTGCGTCAGTGCCGTCGGATCGGCGGGCAGCCGGCGCTCGCCGACGCGTGGGGAGCGACCGAGGTGTATCCAGGCCCCGACGTGCCGGACGAGGGGATCGAGGACTGGGTGCGGCGCACCGCCATCACCTACCACCACCAGGTGGGCACCTGCCGGATGGGGTCGGATGCCGACGCGGTCGTCGATCCACTGCTGCGCGTCCGCGGCCTCGAGGGGCTGAGCGTGATCGATGCCTCGGTGATCCCGACCGTTCCGACGGGCAACACCAATGCGCCCGCCGCGATGATCGGCGAGCTCGGGGCGAGGTTGCTGCTCGGACGCTGACGGGGGTGCACGCGCGAAGAGCCCCCTCCTGCGAAGTGCAGGAGGGGGCTTCGGCGTCTCGTCGGGCGTGCGTGTCTGTCAGCCCGCGGTGTAGACCTCGCGACCGGCGAACCACGTCGAGCGCACCGGGGTGTGCACGATCTCGTCGGCGGGGCCGGCGATCGCATCACGGGCCAGCACGACGAAGTCCGCCGACTTGCCCGGCACGAGCGACCCGGTCTCCGATCCGAGACCCATCGCGGTCGCGGCGTTGATCGTGAAGACCTCCAGCGCTTCTTCGGCGGTGATCGCCTGCTCGGGCCAGAGGACGCCGGGTGCGCGACCGAGGGGGTCGGCGCGCGTCACGAGTCCCTGCAGTCCTTCGAGCGTGTTCGGAGACTCGCTCACCGGCCAGTCGGAACCGCCGGCGACCAGCGCTCCTGCATCGATCAGGGCGCGGTTGGGCTGCGAATGCTCGGCTCGATCACCGAGCACCTCGGCCAGCGCCTGGGGGATCACACCGGGGAACCAGATGAACGGCGAGATGTCGGCCGATACATCGAGGGCTCGCAACCGGGGGATGTCGTCCGCGGCGAGGAACTGGCCGTGCGCGATCTGGATCGGGGTGGTGAAGCCGTCGGCGCGGATGCGTGCGGCGACGTCCAGCACGAGTCGTGCCGACCCGTCACCCGTGCAGTGCACCTTGGCGCCGAGTCCGCGCTCCGCGACCGAGCGCAGCCATGTGTGCAGCTCGTCGAAGTCCATCGTCGTCTCACCGTGGAAGTGGGCGCCGTGCACGGCATCCGCCACGTACGGCTCGAGGAACGACGCCGTCCGCGCGGGAGGCACCCCGTCGAGGAAGATCTTCACGAAGTCCGGTCGATGGTGCGGAGTCCGGTACTGCTCGCCGAGGTCGATGAGCGCCGCGCCGATCGGATCGAACCCGAAGATCTCGTCGTTGATCAGCAGCGACGACACGACCCAGGCGCTGAGCTCCTGAGACCGGTCGAGTGCCGCGAGCGCGGCGAGGATGTCTGTCGACACCCCGGCATCCTGGAACGTCGTGATGCCGAAGGAGTTGAGGATCTCGACGCCGCGGCGCGACGCCGCGATGTGCTGCTCGGCCGTCAGCCCGCCACTGCGGTCGTAGGCCTCCTGCACCGGGATGCCCGCGGCCTCGAGCAGCACCCCGGTCGGTGTCCCGTCGTCGGGATCGAGCAGGGTGACGCCGGCGGAGGGGATGCCGTCGGCGGTGATGCCGGCGAGCTGGAGTGCCCGGGTGCTCGCCCACCTGTTGTGCCTCGAGTCCTCGACCAGCACCACCGGTCGCCCTCCGGCCGCCTCATCGAGACGTTGCCTGGTCGCAGTGTTGGCGAGGGTCGGCAGCAGCGTGGTCGACACCGGGCCGCCCACGATCCACGCGTCAGGCGGCAGCGTCTGCGCCTTGTCGCGCACGAGGTCGAGGATGTCGTCGAGAGCGAGCGACGGCGGCAGCGAGAGCTCGAACAGCTCGGTGCGGCCGGCCATGGCGTGATGGTTGTGCACATCGACGAAACCGGGGTAGACCGCGGCGTCGCCGACGTCCAGCATCCGCGTGTCCGGCCCGCGGTGCGCCTGCATCTCGGCCCTGGTCCCGACGCCGAGGATCCGGCCGTCGCGCACGGCGAACGCCTCCACGACCGGCTTCCGGCGATCCGCCGTGCGGATCACCGAGCCCGTGACGATCAGCTCGGCCGACACCATCTCAGACGGCTCCGAACAGGGCGGGTTCGAGACCCTCTGCGTGATGCGTCGTCGAGAGCAGCCTGCCGTGCGCGCCGAACGTGAAGTGCGTCGGCACCTCGCCCGACTCGTCGAGTCCGAACAGCACGCCGTGCGAGCGGATCGCGTTCACATCGCGGTGGTCGGCGATCGTGACGGACGCGCACGGGATGACCTTCTCGCGCCACGCGAAGATGTAGATGCCGGGGCGCACCTCCCAGACGCTGTTCTCGTCGGTGTCGGCGAGACCTCGTTCGGGGCCGGCGAGGCACTGCCACGAGTACCAGCGCTCCGAGAGGTAGACGTGCTCGTATGCGTGCTCCTCGCTGTAGACCCACTCGACCCGCCGCCCGATGAGAGTCGTCGCCGGGGCGGGCTCGGCGCCCGTCACGGTCGCGCCTTCGATGATGCTCGGCGCGAACACGTGCTGCACGCGGGTGCGCCCCTGTTCCGGCGCAGGCAGGATCACCGAGATGACGGCGAGGGCGCGCCCGTGGCGGAGGTCGACGACGAGCGACACGGCCTCGTTCGGCAGGTACCTGTGGTGGAACTGCACGAAGTACAGGTCGTCATCGACCTCGAAGGCCTCGTAGTCGTCGGTGTCGGATGCCGGCGCTGTCGAATCCTCGGCACCGGGGCGGTAGTCCCACGTGACCGTGGTGTCGGCGAATCGGTGCGAGATGCGGGTTCCGCGCGCATCCACGACCGTGATCTCCCGACCGCTCAGCGCGGTCGTGTGCGGGGCCTTGTTGGCGTCGAACCCGGGGGCGAGGCCCTCGAGCGGAAGCCAGGTGGACGTGTCGGCGGGGTTCAGAGTCGTCATGTCTCTCCTCGAGATGGGGTGCGGGTCGGGTGAGCGTCAGCGGTCGCTGAATCGCTCGAGGTCGGATGCGAGGCCCTCGTACACGGCGGGCCTCGAGCGCTTCAGATAGGCGCCGTAGGCGATCCCGCCGATGAGAGCCACCACGAGCAGCAGCGGCATGAGGCGGATGGCGAGCTCTTCGGATCCGGCGACGATGTTGAAGTTCACGATCGCGAGCACCGAGATCGCGGCGATGCCGAGGAATCCGATGCCCGGAGCGATGAACGTGCTCCACCACCTCGGGTCACGGGAACGACGGAAGTACACGACGATCGAGATCGCTGCGAGTCCCTGCAGGATCAACACGCTCAGGGTGCCGAAGCCGAGCATCGCCGGCACCAGGGTGAGGATCGGGTCGGCACCGGCGATCGCGAAGATGATCGCCACGATCGCGGCGAATGAGGCCTGCACGATCCCCGCGATCTGCGGGGCGCCGTTGCGTCGCGTGCGGGCCAGTGCATGCGGAAGGATCCGCGCGCGCCCAAGGGAGTAGAGGTAGCGCGTGGCGGAGTTGTGGAACGCGAGCATCGCCGCGAACAGGCTGACGAGCAGCAGGATCATCATCACCGTGGTCAGCGGACCGCCGAGGTACTGCTGCGAGAGGGTGAAGATGAGGTCGCCCGTCGGCAGGTGCTCGAGAGCCGTGGTCTGTGCCTGCGCGACGCCGGTCGCGCTCACGACGGCCCACGTGGTGACGCCCAGGATCACGCCGATCGCGATGATCGAGGTGTAGGTCGCGCGCGGGATGGTGCGCAGCGGCTGCTTCGCCTCCTCGCTGAACAGGGCGGTCGCCTCGAAACCGAGGAAGCCTGTCGCGGCCAGGAGCAGGCCGATCGGCAGGGAGCCCGAGAACACGGCTTCGGGGCTGAAGGCGGCCACGTCGTATCCCGTCTGCACGAGCACCGAGACGTCGAAGACCACGAGCATCAGCACCTCGAGCACGAGGCACACCCCGAGGATCTTGGAGCTGAAGTCGACGCCGACCCTCGCCAGCACGAAGCAGACGACGATCGACAGCAGACCCCAGATCAGCCAGTGCACGTCGAGGCCCGTGAGGTCACGGATGATGTTCTGCATGAAGAAGCCGCTGGTGCCGATCGTGCCGACCACGAAGAAGTTGTAGCCGAGCGTGGCGATGAGGCCCGCGACGAGACCGCCCGTGCGGCCGAGACCCTTCACGACGAAGGCATAGAAGCCGCCGGCGTTCACGAGCTGCTTCGACATCTGCGCGTATCCCACGGCGAACAGCAGCAGGATCGCGGCGACCAGGAAGAAGGCCATCGGTGTGCCGCCACCGTTTCCGAGGGCGATCGCCAGGGAGGCGACGACCACGATGCCCGTCAGCGGTGCGACGGCGGCGAGCACGAGGAAGACGATCCCGGCGACGCCGAGCGCGCCGGGTCGAAGAGAGGTGTGGTCCTGCTGCGTCGTGGACGCAGATATCGGGTCTGCCACGTCGGCTCCTTTGCTGGGTGACGGCCGTGTCGAACGGCATCGAGGATGAGGGGGATCGTCGATAGAGCGAGTCTGCTCGCGCCGCGAGTCCGGCGGTTGACCCTGAGCGAAGGACGATGGTGCCAGCGCGCACAGCCGTCCATGCCGTGTTCCCGGCTTGCGCACGGCGGAGCAGGATGACCGTGATGACACCGCCGTCCTTGAGGAGCGCCGCCCGGCGCTGCCGCGGAGTCTCGGGGGAGATCATGGACCTGCAGCTGAGCGGCACGACCGCGCTGATCACGGGAGCAGCGAGCGGCATCGGGCGTGCGACGGCGCTCGCGCTCGCCGCGGAAGGGGTGCGTGTGGCCCTGCTCGATCGCGACGGTGCTGCGCTCGCTGAGACGGCACGCGGATGCCATGACGCCGTGGTGCGCGTGGCTGATGTCACCGACCAGGCACAGGTCGCGGATGCGGTCTCGACCTCCGTCGAAGAGCTCGGTGGGTTGGATGCTGTCGTCTGCTGCGCCGGGATCTCGGGCCCGGTCGGGTCGCCCATCGATGAGATCTCGCTGCTCGAGTGGAACACGGTGTTCGCCGTCAACGTCACGGGCGCGTTCCTCGTGCTGGCGCAGGCGCTCCCCGCGCTGCGCGCTTCGGCCACCGCATCCGTCGTGCTGCTCGCGAGCGACTCCGCGTTCGTGTCATCGCCGGGCATGGCGCCGTACTGCGCGTCGAAAGCGGCGCTCGTCCAATTGGGCCGGTCGCTGTCGGTGGATCTCGCCCGAGACGGCATCAGAGTGAACACGGTGGCGCCGTCGATCGTCGACACGCCGATGAGTCGGGGCGACCTCGGCGCCGATGCGTTCGTCGATCCATCGTTCGCGGTGCAGACGCCCGAAGACGTCGCCTCTCACGTGCTCTACCTCGTGTCACGACGCAGTGGAGCGATCAACGGCACGACGATCGTCAGCGACTTCGGGTATTCGGCCCGATCAGGATTCCCCGCCTGATGACCTCGGGGGCAGCGGATGGTGCGTGAGCGCGTGGACTTGCGCGTGAGCGCGTGAACTGCGCGGGAGCGCGTTAACTGCGCGGGAGCGCATCAGGAACAGGAGCAGACATGGGCATTGCAGTCGGATCGACGGTCTCGGGGCACGTCGTCGTCATCACCGGCGGCGGAACCGGCATCGGCGCGGCGGTCGCCGAACGGTATGCCGCAGAGGGCGCTCACGTCGTCGTGGTCGGGCGGCGGCCTGAGCCGCTGCGCGCCGTGGCGGATGCGGTGGGCGCTCATCCGATCGTCGCGGACGCCGCCGACACGGCATCCGCGCAGGCTGCGGTGGCTGAGGTGCTCGCGACCTTCGGGCGGCTCGACGTGCTGGTCGCGAACGCCGGCGGACACGGGTTCTCACCCGTCGCCGACACCGACGACGACAGCTGGGACGCGGCGATCCGCGCCAACCTCACCACGGCGTTCGTCATGGCGCGGGAGGCATTGCCGTCGCTGATCGAGGCGAAGGGGCAGATCGTGATCGTGTCGTCGCTCGCCGGTCTCTTCGCCGGGCCGTCTGTGGCCGGATACACGGTGGGCAAGCATGCTCTGATCGGTCTGACGCGGACCCTCGCCCGCGACTACGGACGACGGGGTGTGCGCGTGAACGCGGTGTGCCCCGGGTGGGTGCAGACGCCGATGGCGGACGACGAGATGGACGAGTTCGCCACGCAGGCGGGCCTCGGGTCGCGCGAGGAGGCATATGCGACCGTGACGGCGGACGTGCCGCTGCAGCGACCGGCTCGCCCCGCCGAGATCGCGTCGGTCGTGCGGTTCCTCGGGTCGGGGGAGTCGTCGTACGTCACGGGTGCCGTGATCGTGGCGGACGGCGGATCCCACGTGGTGGATGTGCCGACGATCGCGTTCGATCGGGCGGGGATGTAGGGAGCATCTGTTCGGTGTTCGGTGCTGGGCTGGGTTGGGCTGGGTTGGGCTGGGTTGGGTTGGGTTGGGTTGGGTTGGGTTGGGTTGGACGGGGCAGGGCAGGGTTGGGTCGGCCGTGCCATGTGGCGTCGTGCAATGCCGTGCAATGCCGTGCAGTGTCGTGCCGTGCCGTGCCGTGTCGTGCCGTGTCGTGCCGTGTCGTGCCGGCCGTGCGTGCCGTGCCGGCTGTGCGTGCCGACCTGTGTCGGGCGAGCGGTGCTATGCCGCCCCCTGTCGTTGAGCAGCATCCCGGAAGACTGGAATTCCCTCCTGACCTAGGAAAAATTCGGGACTGTGCGGGTCTCGAATGTCGGTGGTCCCCGGTTGACTGGGGGGTATGAACAGCACTGCGGAGCTTCTGGATCGGGTCGTCGCCGACCTCGACGCGGTGCTGTCCGACGACGCTCTGGCGGGGTTGTCGGATGCGGAGCGGGTTGCGGTGTTGCAGGGGGCGGGGGCGGTGTTCCGGCGTGCCGAGGCGGTGATCGTGGAGACGATCGCGACGGGGGATCCGGGCGACTTTCCGCATTCGGCGGGGTGCCGGGGGCTGAATGAGCTGTTGCAGCGGACGGTGGGTGTGGATGTGCGGGGTGCGACCCGGGTCGACAGGGTGGTCGATCTGGTGCGGCGGCCGATGAGTCTGGCGGGGGAGAGGATGCCGGCGCAGTGGGCGGAGATGCGGCTCGCCCTGCTGGACGGGGTGGTCGGGGTCGCGGGGTTTCTCGCCGCGACGGCACCGATCGAGAAGGTGTGGGATCGGCTCACGGTCGATCAGCGGTTGGCGGCGGATGTCGCGTTGGCGGGGTGCGCCCGCGGTCACAGCCTCGAGGCGGAACCCGGCGACGACTCGACCGGGGACGACCCGGACGTGGACGAGCATGCGGCGGGTCCGTCTCCGACGGCGCAGGATCTGAAGGCTCTGGCGGAGGATCTCGCGTCGATGTTCGATCCGGATGGTGAGGAACCGAAAGACGAGGACGCGCGGCGTCGTCGGGGGATCACGATCGGCCGGGTGAAGGACGGCATGCATGCGATCCGCGGCTACCTGACCCCGGACGCCGCGGCCCAGTTGCAGCTCATCCTGGACGCGATCCTCAACCCCAAGGGCGACGGGCCGCCGATGCCCGGGGTGTTCTTCGCCCCGACCGGGGGCACCGATGCCGACACCGATTCTCCCGACGCCGACTCTTCTCCTGGTCCTGGTCCTGGTCCTGGTGCTGGTGCGAGCTCGAACGCTGACACGGATGCGGGGGAGGACCCGTTCAACTCCGACCCGCGGTCTGTGCTCGACGACCGCACCGCGGCCCAGAAACGCCACGACGCCCTGACCGCAGCGCTCGGGATCGCGGCCCGGCACAAGGACATGCCCACCCTCGGCGGTGCATCACCGGTCGTCGTCGTCACCGTCGACGCGAACGACCTCGCCACCCACTCCACTCATGCCCCCGGCCCCACAGGCGCCGCGTTCGGAGGAGCCGCCTTCGGGGGTGCCGCTTCCGAAGGTGTCGCCGCCGGGGGCGCTGGGTCTGGAGCGAGTGGCAATGGTGGGTGGGCGACGATCCCAGGATCCGGCGCCCATGTTCCCGTCTCTGTCGCCGCGCAGATCGCATGCTCAGGAGCGATCCAGCGCGTGCTCATGGACGAGGGGCGGATCATCGGGATCACGACCACGGATCGGATCTTCACCGTGCACCAACGGCGGGCGATCATCGCCCGCGACAAGGAGTGCCTGATCCCCGGATGCCACGTCCCCGCCTCATGGTGCGAGATCCACCACGTCACCGAACACGCCAGGGGCGGCCCCACGCACACGGATAACGGTGTGCCGTTGTGCTGGTGGCACCACCGCTCCCTCGGCACCTCCGGATGGGAGATCCGGATGAACGACGGCCTCCCACAGGTCCGCGGCCCGGCATGGTGGGACCCCGGCCAGCGATGGCGCACCCCACGACTCAGTGCAGCGCAATTCAAAGTTTCCGCGCGCTTCGCCCGCGCCGGATGATATGGGCGAAATCAACCACACCGCCACGAACGGTCAGAGCACGCCTCAACGGTGCTCCGCCGAGGAGCTACTCGCGCGCCTCCGACGTGTCGGGTCTCAGCGCGTCGTCGGAGCGGCGTCACGCCGCACTGCCGATGCGATGATCTCCCGATGTGATGGTCTCGCCGCAGCGCCGCAGCGCCGCAGGCCGCAGCGCCGCAGCGCCGCAGTCCGGCAGTCCGGCAGTCCCGCAGTCCTGCACTCGCCGCAGCAGCGTCAGCGGGTCACTGCGTCACCGCCGTGCCCACGCCACCGCATCATCGAACGGTGAGCTCGAACCCGTCAGCGGTGGGAACCACGGCCACCTGCGTGAGGTCGTCGACGTGGAAGGTCGGCTGATGAGACGTCGCGTGAGAGCCCACGCCGATGACCCGCATCCCTGCAGCATGGGCGGCCTGGATACCCGCGCCGGAGTCCTCGAACACGACGCAGTCGGCGGGGTCGATGCCGAGCAGCTTCGCACCCAGCAGGAAGCCTTCAGGGTCCGGCTTCGATGCCGACACGCTCTCTGCGGTCACGGTCAGCGAGGGCACCGTGAGCCCCGCCTGGCCCATGCGGGCGTTCATCAGCGTCACGTCGGCGGACGTCACGATCGCATGCGGATAGGGGCGCAGAGCCTCGAGGAGCACGTCGGCGCCCTCGATCGCGATGACGCCATCGACGTCTTTGCTCTCGTTCGCCAGCATCACGGCGTTCTCTCGGATGTTGATCTCGTGATCCCGCTCCGGAAGCATGATCGCCATGCTCTGATGTCCCTGGCGACCGTGCACGACATGCAGCACCGTCGCCGGGTCGATTCCGTGCGGCGCGGCCCACTCCAGCCACAGCCGTTCCACGACGGCGGTCGAATCGACGAGAGTGCCGTCCATGTCGAGCAGGACGGCGCGGGCGCTGATGGTCTCAGTCATCCCCTCAGGCTACTGCGCAGCAGCCGGAGTCCGAGGCGACCGACCATCACCCGCCGAGGTACGCGCGATGCAGCAGCTGCGAGTCCTCTTTCAACTCCTCTGCGGTGCCCTGGAAAGAGACGCGGCCGCCGGCGACCACGACGGCCTCCCGAGCGAGCCCGAGGGCGAGCTGCGTGAACTGCTCCACGAGCAGCACGCCGACGCCGGATTCGGCGATCGACTTCACGATCGGCATGAGCCGCATGAAGACCACCGGCGCGAGCCCGAGCGACATCTCATCGATCAACAGGATCCGGGGCTTCGCGGCGAACGCACGGGCGAGCACCACCATCTGCTGCTCGCCACCGGACAGCAGCGCGGTGGGGGAGTCGATGCGCTTCTCGAGTTCGGGGAACTGCGCGAGCGCAGCATCCAGTTCCGCAGGCGTCCGCGCAGTGAGCGAGATGTTCTCGCGCACCGTCAGCGACGGGAACACGGCTCGCCCCTGCTCGATGTGCACGATGCCGCGGCGCGCCCTCGACACCCGGGACAGCTTGTCGATCGGCTCGCCGTCGAGCATCAGCGACCCCGAGGAGTGCGGGGTCACGCCGGACACCGATTCGATCAGGCTCGTCTTGCCCGCTCCGTTCGGTCCGACCAGGGCCAGCACCTCTCCACCTCTGACCGTCAGGCTCACGTCCGAGATCACGGGTCCTGCGCCGCGACTCACGGTCACCGAATTCAGCACGAGTTCGCTCACTTCAGCAGCTCCGTCTCTCCCATGTAGGCCTTCACGACCTCGGGGTTCGCGAGCACTTCTGCCTGCGGCCCACTCGCGAGCACCCGACCGAAGTCGAGCACGGTGAGCGTCGGGCACACCGAGCGCACCAGATCCAGGTCGTGCTCGATGATGATCAGCGCAACGCCGTAGCGAGCGGGCAGCTCACGCAGTCTCGCGGCGAGAGCGAGGTGCTCATCGTGCGACAGGCCGGCCGCCGGCTCGTCGAGGATCAGCAGTCGCGGCCGCGAGATCACGTTCGCCGCCACCTCGACGAGCCGTCTGGTGCCGACATCGATGCTCGAGAGACGCGCACGCGCCGGGGGGCATCCGAAGAACTCCAGCACCTCGTCGATGTCGGAGGCAGCCAGTCGCCGCCGCGCCACGAACCTGACGTATGCGCCGACGGTGAGCGCCGGCGGCACCCTGTCCTGCTGGAAGGTGCGGCGCAGACCGAGTCGTGCGCGACGCGTGGGCGAGAGGCCGGCCAGGTCTCGATCTCCGAGCAGCACCCGCCCTCCGTGCTTCGGCAGGAACCCGCTGATCGCATCGACGAAGGTGGACTTGCCCGCTCCGTTCGGGCCGATGAGCCCCATGATCGACGCCGCGGGCACCTGGAACGACACGTCGTCGAGTGCCTTGAGCGCGCCGAACTGCACCGTGAGCCCCTCGACCGTCAGCACGGGTGCGCCGTCCAGCGTGCGCTCGTCGACGGTCGCGGTGGTCGTGGTCGTGATGACCATGTCGCCCGCTTCGGCATCCGGAGGCAGCGCCGTCAGGGTCGCCGACGCCGTCTTGCGATCCGCGCGTTTCCAGAGGAGGGTGCGGATGCCCTGCCCGAGGTTGGTTCCGCTGGTGATCGCCTGCACGCCGAGCACTCCGAAGACGACGAATGCCCAGTCCTGCGGCACTCCCCAGCGCTTCAGAAGTTCGGGGACCAGCACCCAGAGGATGCCGCCGAGGATCGCCATGTCGATCAGATGCGCTCCCGACATGACGGCGAGCACGTAGAGGGCGAGGGACTGCAGCGGGGTGAAGCTCGATGCGAACGGAAGCTGCACCTGACCGGCGAGCAGCCCGCCGGCGATGCCGCCGAGTGCGGCCGAGACAGCGAACGCGGTGAGCTTCGCGCTCTGCACGCTCTGGCCGGCAGCCGCGGTGCCGCGTTCCGAGAAGGCGACGGCCTTCCAGCTCGAGCCCCAGCGTCCGCGCTGCAGGAAGAACACGCCCAATGCGCAGACGGCGAGCACCACCACCGAGAGGAAGAAGAACTCTCGGTCGTTCGAGAACAACGTGGGGCGCTCGACGGCCGTGCCGTCGGCGGAGCCCGGGAACTGGATCTGCACGAGGGTGACGTCTGCGGCAGCGGCGAATCCCAGGGTGACGACGGCGAGGTTGACACCGCGCAGCCGCAGCGCCGGAAGACCGACGAGGATGCCGACGAGGCCCGCCGCGATGCCGCCCACCACGAGCCAGACGACGAACCCGCCCGGGGCCTGCATGACGTTCAGCAGGGACACGATCCAGGCACCCACCGCGGCGAAGGTGAGTTGGCACAGCGCGATCATTCCGGCAGACCCGGTGACGATGCCGAGTCCCAGGATCGCGATGGCCGCGACGACCGCGCTGATCGCGAGGAAGACGAAGTAGCCGGGAAGCGCCGTGCTCAGGACGGCACCCGCCCCGACCGCGACGGCGGCGACGGCGAGAGGCCAGGACAGACGGAACCAGGGACGATCAGCGAGCGGCATCCCACACCTCCTTGCGCTGCGTCCACAGGAGCAGGACGACGATGAACAGGAACGGGAGGAAGTTGCGCACGAGCGCGACCTCGTCGATCTGCGCGACGAGACCGCCGAGCACACCGAGCACGACTCCGCCGACGACGGCGAGATCGAGTCGGCGGAAGCCCCCGAGCAGCGCGGCGGCTGCGGCGGGGACGATGAGCATCGCGAGGCTGGTCGCGTCGTTCGACTGCGACGGCGCGACGATCATGATCGCGATCGCGCTGATCACGCCGGTGACGAACCACACGGCGATCGACAGCGGGCGCGATCGGATGCCGAGGAGTTCGGCGGTCGTCGGGCGTTCCGACAGCGCGCGCAGCTGCGTGCCGACCCTCGTTCGGCGCAGGACGATCCGCACCGCGACCGCCGTCACGATCGCCATGACGACTGTGGCGATGGTCACCTGACTGATCACGACCCCGCCGAAGGAGAACGCAGGACCGGCGATGATCGGCGTGAAGGGCTGCGGCTTGTTGCCGAACAGGATGAACGACATCGAGATCAGCAGCAGCAGGGGACCGACGGTCATCGCCGATCGGGTGGTGGTGGAGGCCTCGGAGAGCCAGGTCGCGGCGATCCATCCGATCGCGGCTGAGAGCACCCCGCCGATGAGGACGCCGAGCGCGGAGCCGAGCCAGATCGGCAGCCCCAGTTCGCTGACGAACCATACGGCGCTGAAGGCGCCGAACATCCCGGTCGCGGCCTGGGCGAAGTTGACGACACGAACGAGACGTGACATCAGAGTCAGGCACACTCCGATGACCGCATAGAGACCGCCGGCGGCGAGACCGGCGATGGCGCCTTGCAGCATGAGGCGTCCTTTCTGGTGTGAGGGGGAGGAGGACCTGCCGCCGAGAATGCGCTCGGCGGCAGGCGAGGGGCGGCTACTCGCCGATGCGGAGCCAGTCGTCGGCGACCTTCTCCCAGGCGTTCGTGCCGGATTCGAGGATGATCGGCCAGCCGGCGGTGTTCTGCGTGCCGAAGGCATAGGGCGTTCCGACCATGGGGTTCTCGATCGGTTCCATCCCTCGCAGCGCCTCGGTGACGGTCTCGCGCGTGATGTCGCCGTCGATGCCCTCGAGCACCTCGATGAAGTAGGTCGCCGCGAGGTATCCGCCCTGACTGAAGGAGGTGAGGGGGATGTCGTTCGCTTCCATCAGCTCCCGCCAGTCGGCGTTGATCTCGTCGTCGTCCGTGAACGGGTAGAACTCGGCGGGGACGTAGATGCCGGCGCCCGCATCGTCGATCGCGTCGGCGAAGTTCTCGCTGTAGACGCTGGTCAGGTAGAGCCAGGTCACGTCATCCCATCCCTGGGCGTTCGCAGCCTTGACCTGGCCGATCGCGTCGGGTTCGACCGGATTGATCGCGAGTGCCTTGCACCCCTGCTCGCGGGCCTTCACGATGTAGGGCGTGTAGTCCGACGCGCCGTAGGGCACGGTGTCGTCGACGTACTTCGGCTCCTTGCCGGTGATCTCGGTCCATTTGTCGATCGCGGCCTGGTAGGTCGGGCGCGTGGAACCTGCGATCTCCAGCAGGATGCAGATGTCATCGAGCCTGAGCACCTCGGAGCCGTACTGCAGGGTGAGGGTCATGTCGTTGAACGGGCCGACGTTCGCGGGCGAGATGTTGTCGCTGGCGAAGCAGCCGGTGTCCACCCCGATGCCGGGAAGCGACAGGATGTCCTCCTGCTCGTAGTACTTCGCGTTGATCTCGCACTCGATCAGGCTCGCCGATCCGACCAGGGCGACGGCCCCGTCGCTGCCGACGAGCTCGCGGGCGGATGCCGTCGCGGTCGCCGGGTCTCCCTTGTCATCGAGGGTCTTGTACTCGATGGTGCGTCCGTCGAGGCCGCCGGCCTCGTTGAACGCGTCGAACACGGCGGCGGCCGCGAGGGATGCCTCGGGGAACGTCGCCGGGCCGCTGATCGTGTTCACGGAGCCGACGACGATGGGGGAGCCTTCGCCGCCCCCGCTGCCGTCTCCGCCGGCGCAGCCGGCCAGGGTGAGGGCCGCCACGGCGATGAGCGCCGCAGTGCCGGATACTCGCTTGTTCATGTGATTCCTGCCTCTCGTGTGCTTCGGGACTGCTGCGGTCAGTCGCGCAACGCGCGGTTGACCAGTTCGGTGTCGGTGAACTGCTCGAAAGCGACGACCCTGTGATCGATCAGGCGCCAGACGTGCGCGACGCGGGCGGCGAAGAATCGGCCGGTCGCTCGGTACGTACCCGAGTAGGTGCCGATGCCCACGACCACGTCTCCGCCGTCGATGACCTCGTCGATGGCGACCGTGTAGTCGTCCCACTCGTCGTGGATGCGCTGGAAGACACCCGCAGCCACCGCATCCGGTCCCAGGTATGTGCCGGCGTAGGGGAAGCCGGCGGCCTCGGTCCAGCTCACGTCGTCGGCGAGCGGTGCGAGCATGCCGTCGAGGTCGCCGCGGTCGCTCGCCGCGTAGTGCGCGGTGATGATGTCTGCGTTGCTCATCGGAGTCCTTCCTGAAAGTCGTCGGTCAGACGGGCTGAGCGTCGGGGTACTCGACGGACCCGAGCGGATAGATGTGGCCGCCGCCTCGTGAGTGCTCGGCGTCGCCGTCGCCGTTCAGGCCGAGGAAGATCCCGGTCGTCATCAGCTGGTAGCCGAGGTCGTGCAGCCAGACACTCGCGACCGCGATGCGGAACTCACGGAAGCAGAACAGGTAGAGCCCGTCGGCGAACTTCCAGACCGTCGAGAGGTCCATGTCCCCGTGCCCGCGCTGCACACCCTCCAGGCACTGCCATGCATAGCGGCGGCTCGAGATGTACACGTGCTCGTAGAGGTGGTGCGGGCTGTATCGGTAGACGTTGCGCTTGCCGATGAGGTCTCGGCTCGGCCCGGGCACTGAGCCCGTCGCGGTGCCGCCGTCGGTGGTCGCCGCCCAGAAGTCCTGCCCGACCTGCGGGATGCCCTCGACGGCCTCGGCCGCGATCCGCGACCGCACGACGGTCGCCCGGTGCGTCGTCGTCGAGTACACGACGGTGATGGCCTCGCGCTCGCGGCTCTCGAGCGGGATGTTCACGAACACCACATCGTCGCGCACGGCCACGGCGTCGTACGGGTCGGTGCCGTCTGCTCCCAGGCCCGACCAGGTGACGGCGATCGCGTCGAACGTCAACGAGAGCGTCGAGCCGTCATCGAGGGCGAGCGCCAGCGCGGTGCCCGACAGCGAGGCGTTCGGCAGTCGGAAGGTGTCGATGCCCGCGGCGAACTCGTCGTAGGTGCGCCATTCGTCGAGGGCGGAATCGGTCGTGACAGGGGCGATCATAGGGGTCCTGACGTCGCATCCAGCGGAGCATCGTCGCTCCGGGCATCGCGTCATCGCGGTGCGCTTGCCCCATGCTCCGGCCGGGCACGGCATCCGCTCAAGGGAGGCGGTGCCATCGCGCGCCGACAGTCAACCGGCGTGCCCTGCAGAGCAAGGATGAGGCGGGAGTATGCCGTGCCGTCGTCCTCGCCGCACTCTCGGGTGTCAGGATGAGGCATGCGAACAGAACCTCGGCCAGCCCTGTCGCCGGCGGTCAAGGCAGTCGCCTGGACGGCATCCGTCTTCTTCGCTCTGCTCCTCTTCGCCGTGGCGTGGGTGTGGTGCGGAATGTCCTACGAGGAGCAGTTCAGCGAGCAGTCCAAGGCCGTCAGCGCCGGGTCGACGATGGAGGGCTGGGGATTCACCGTCGGCCTCGTGCCGGTGCTGGTGTTCCATGCCCTGGTCGCGATCGGAGCGTTCTTCGCCGTCCACGACGGTGGACGGCGCGGAGTGCCGGCAAGTCTGGCGCTGGCGGTGGTGCTCGTCGTTGCGGTTTCGCTGCCGGGTTTCGTCGCGGTGCAGCTGCTCTACGGAGGCACGATGTTCGCACCGCCGGTCTACGTTCCCTGACAGGCCGTACGCCGAGCGCCGTTCGACGGGCCGAACGGTCCCGGGTCAGTGCGCTGCGCGGTACTCGCTGGGGGAGATGCCGAAGGCGGTTTTGAATGCGCGACTGAAGTGCGCCGCATCGACGAAGCCCCACCGGGCGGCGATCGCGGCGACGGGACGGTCGGCGAGCATCGGGTCGAGCAGATCACGACGGCACTGCTCGAGGCGGCGTGTGCGGATCCACGTCGAGACGGTCACGCCCTGCTCCTGGAACAGTCCGTGCAGGTGGCGGGTCGAGATGAAATGCGCCGACGCGATGGTCGCAGGTCCGAGGTCGGTCGAGGCGAGGTTGCGGTCGATGTACGAGCGGATGCGCTGCACGAGAGCGCGATGAGGATCGGCCGACACTTCGTCGAGGCCGAGTTCGCGGGTGAACACCGTCGTGACGAGGTCGAGCGCGCTGTGCGCCAGCCGGGCTCCCGTCGTTCCGGCGAGCTGATCGAGGTTGCCGGCGAGCTGCGTCAGATAGGGCACGACCATCCCGCCGAGACCGCCCTGACCCGAGATCCGCACAGCGGTGAGCTGCCCGATCATGTCGGAGGGGAGGCTGATCAGATGCTTCGGGAACATGACGACCATCGTGCGGAAGTCGTCGTCGAAGACCAGGGAGTAGGGACGATCGGTGTCGTAGACGGCGAGATCCCCGGCCTGGAGCACGGCTTCCCGGTCGTCCTGGATCAGCATCCCGGTGCCTGCGAGCATGAGGCTGAGCTTGAAGTACGACCGGTCGCTGCGCGCGATGAGCTCGGGCGTCCGCTCCACGACGTGCGACGTGGCGCGCACCTCGTTCACGTGCACCTCATCGACCGACGCGCCGCGGATGATCCCGCGGAAGTGGTCGGGCCCGGCGGTCGAGACCTGCAGCGGCACGAAGGACTCCGAGACGGCGGCGCGGAATTCGCTGATGTTGCGCGCGACGAGCGTCGACACCGATTCGGCGGGGGCGGCGAGTGCACCGTTCATGACTGATCACCTCGGGTGGTGGAACGACGACGTTGTATACGATCCGTGCCGTGATGTTATCACCGGCACCGTCCAGAGGGCGAGGCTTCTATGATGTGGGCGGAGGCCAGCGATGCGATATCTCGGTGACAAGGTCATGCAGGTCCTGCGTCAGCTGCGGGGACCCGACACGGCGGATGCGGTGTTCGAAGCCACCGCGCTGATCGTCGGGGCGGTGTTCTTCGTGCTCGGGTTCGCGATCGGGTGGCCGGTCTTCTGGGGCCAGGAGATGGCGATCAGCGGCACCGGCTCGATCGGAGCGTTCGCAGCTTATGGGGGTGCGATCACCGCGGTGCTCGCCTTCGCGCTCGGCCGCCTCGTCGTCAGGCCCGCGACGATCGCGCCGGACGGCACCCGCGACGGATTCAGCGTTCCGGGGGATCGGTTGCGCTGGTACGACCTGGCCGCGATCGCCTTCGCGCATGCAGCCATCGCCTACCTGGGGTGGCTCGGCATCGCCGAGCTGCTCGAGCGCAGCTTCACCGACGCCCCGGTCTTCGCGTTTCCGGGCGCGGTCCTGGTGGCTGTGGCGTTCGCCCTCACCGCCTATGTGACATTCCTCAGCGCCGTGGCGCTGACGCCGACAGTGCTGTCGCTCGTGCTCGCGGTGTTCCTCGTGGTCGGCGCATTCGCCGCGATGCTCGCCTCCAGCGATGTGCACTGGTGGCAGGACAACCTCTCGGCGCTCGGTATGAGCACCAACAGCGCTTCGGCCGCCTTCAACATCACACTGATCATCGCCGGCGTCATGGTCACGACGATCGCGCGCTACGCCACGGCGGGGCTGCCGGTGGACGACCCGATCGATCGGCGCGGCCGCTTCATCGTGCGCGGCGGTCTGATCCTGATGGGCATCTTCCTCGCGTGCGTCGGGATCTTCCCCGTCGACGAGTTCTTCCTCGTGCACAACACGGTGGCCACCGGCATGGTCGTCGTGTTCGCGGTCGTCGTGGTGGGTCTGCCGTGGTTCCTGCGCACGATCCCTCGGGTCTTCGTGGCGTTCGGCTGGGCCTACGTGCTGGTGATCATCCTGCTCGCGTCGTTCTTCGCCGTCGGCTACTACAACCTCACAGCGGTCGAGCTGATCGCCGCCGTGCTGATCTTCAGCTGGATCATCGTGTTCCTGCGGACGGCTGGATCGGTCGATCCGGAGCGT
Organism: Microbacterium sp. LjRoot205; assembly: GCF_056175745.1. Taxonomy (NCBI): domain Bacteria; kingdom Bacillati; phylum Actinomycetota; class Actinomycetes; order Micrococcales; family Microbacteriaceae; genus Microbacterium; species Microbacterium sp. LjRoot205. The sequence continues at coordinate 134,792 of NZ_JBGFFH010000007.1, forward strand.
CGGCACGAGCCGGTTCCGGCCTGAGAGCCGCCTGTTCAGCGCAACGGCTGCGTGGCGTCGGCGGTGCGCTGGAGGGCGTGGATCGTGTGCGCATGTCGGCGCTGCGCGACGCCGACGAACAGGCAGTCCACGACGGCGAGCTGCGCGATCCGGCTGACCATCGCCCCGGCGCGGAGTCGCGGCTCGCGGGCACGAGTCAGCAGGGCGTGATCACAGCTCTCGGTGACGGGTGATGATGATCCTCCCGTGACACCGATCGTGACGCCGGCCGCGGCGCGCGCGGTCTGCAGGAAGTGCACGGTCTCGCGGGTCGTCCCCGAGTGCGAGAAGCCGATGGCGACCGTCTTCCTCGCTCCGAGCGATGCGGCGGCGCTCGCCTCGTGAGAGTCGGTGAGCACGATCGCCGCGTGTCCGATGCGGAGCAGCTTGCGGCCGAGGTCGGCAGCTGCCTGCCCGCTCGCTCCGATGCCGAACAGCAGCACGCGATCGGCGTCGTCGATCGCTTCGACCGCAGCGGCGAGGCTGTCGTAATCGAGGTTCGCGATCGTCTCCTCGATGGCCAGCAGCTCCAGCGCCGCGAGCTTCGCCGTCGCTTCGCGCAGCGTGTCGGCCGCGGAGATCTCGGAACCGAAACCGGATGCCGCAGGGAACTGCACCGACTCGCGGCCGAGCTCGGTGGCCAGCGCCATTCTCAACGCGGCGTAGCCGTTCACCCCGATCGTGCGGCAGAAGCGGACGACCGAGGCCACCGAGGTGTCGCACCTCGCAGCGATCTCGGTGATCGTGCTGTCGACGACGAGGGTGGGATCGTCGGCGATCGTCCGAGCGATGCGCGCCAGCGACGGCGGCAGCTTCTCGGCCGCTGTCGCGATGGTCGTCTGGATGCTCATGGCTCTCCTGGCGGGGGGCGGGTTTCGGTCGTGTGAACAATTCTTTCATGCGCGACCGCTGGTGCGTAGACTATTTCCATGTCTGCTTCGCGAGCCCATGTCGCCGTCGACCTCGGCAAATCGCGATGCCGTGCGGTGATCTCGGGGCCGTGGGGCGCGAACGATCTCCGCCCTCAGCGCCGGCCCGTGTACGACGGCATCGGGGCACCCGGTCTTGCGGCCGCAGACGGTGTCGCCGCAGCACTCGCCGCGATCCTCCCGTTGAGAGAGCGACTCGATGAGCCGATCTCAGACGTCTCGGTGGGCGCTGCGGGAGCCTGGGCGGCCCCCGAGGCCGCATCCGAGCTCGCACACGGGCTCGCCCGAGCGATGCGGGTGCCGGTGTCCGTGACCTCTGACGTCGTGTCCGCCCACGCAGGAGCGCTCGGTGGCGGGGCAGGCGTGCTCCTGATCGCCGGGACCGGCGCAGCGGCCCTCGGCATCGACGGCGAGGTGGCCACCCTCGTCGACGGGTGGGGACCCGAGCTGGGGGATTTCGGCAGCGGATCCTGGTTCGGGCGAGAGGCGCTGCGCGCTGTCCTGCGTGCCTCGGTCGGCCTCGCACCCACGACAGTGCTCACGGATGCCGTGGGCGCGACGATCGGCGGCCCTGCGGCGATTCCCGCCTGGCTCGCGACCGATGGCCCGCTGCCCCGTCGCCTCGCGGCACTCGCACCGCTGGTGCTCGATGCGGCAGAGAGCGGCGACCCCGTCTCGGTGGAGATCGTCGCCGAGGGCGTCCGTCTCCTGGTCGCATCGGCGGTCGCCGCGTCTGCGGACAGCCGAGATGTCGCCCTCCACGGCGGACTCACCGCACATGTCTGGTTCCGCTCGGCACTCGACCGGGCGCTGGGCGCCGCGGGCCGCGCTGTCGCCGCCTCAGCCGGTGACGCCATCGACGGAGCGCTCCTGCTCGCGGAGCGCACTGATCTTCCCCATGAAAGGTTCGTGCATCGTGCCGAATGAACACGCCAGACTGACCGCCCTCCTCGACGTCCTCTCGACGCTCGGCACGGAGGCGTCGACGACGGAGCGGGGCGATCTCGACCTGCTCGAGACAGCCGAGCTCGTGCGGCGCATGAACGCCGAGGATCACCGTGTCCCGACCGCGGTCGGAGAGCGCAGCGCGGAGATCGCTGCAGCCGTCGACGGCATCACCGAACGCTTCCGCGCCGGCGGGCGCCTCATCTACCTCGGGGCGGGCACCGCGGGCCGCGTCGGAGTGCTCGACGCCAGCGAATGCCCGCCGACCTTCGGTACGGACCCCTCGATGGTCGTGGGGTTGATCGCCGGCGGGGAGACGGCTATCCGCGCTGCGGTCGAGAACGCCGAGGACGACGACGAAGCCGCGGCGGCCTCGCTGCAGGAGCTCGGGCTCACCGAGCGCGACACGGTCGTCGGCATCTCGGCGTCCGGTCGCACCCCCTACGTCGTGGGCGGCCTCGAGTTCGCGCGGAAAGTCGGCGCGCTCACCGTCGCGATCGCCTCGAACCCGGCATCCGAGATCGGGGCTGTCGCCGAGATCGCGATCGAGGTCGTCACCGGGCCGGAGTTCATCTCGGGGTCGACGCGTCTGAAGTCGGGAACCGCGCAGAAGCTCGTCGTGAACATGCTCACCACCCTGTCGATGATCAAGCTCGGCAAGACGCACCACGGCGTGATGGTGGACCTTCTGGCCACGAACGAGAAGCTGCACGCGCGCTCGATCCGCACGGTGACCGAGCTCACCGGCGCCGGGGTCGACGAAGCCTCGGCCGCGCTGGACGCGGCCGGCGGCTCCGTCAAGCTGGCGATCCTGATGATCTCCACGGGGGCATCGGCGGATGACTCGGCTCAGGCGCTCGACGAGGCTGACGGAATCCTGCGCGTCGCGATCGCCCGACTCTCTTGAGGGGCACGTTCGCCGCGTGCTTCCGCCAGGGGCTGCCGGATGACGACGACGCGCTGACCTCCGACGACGACGCGCTGACCTACGACAGCGACGCCGAGGGTCAGTGGTCGCAGGTGCAGGATCCGCCGCCTCCGCAGCATCCTGCATCCGCAGAGACGTGCGCCTGAGACGACTCCGGGACGTCCATCGCGGGGTTCTGATCGAGGAACCCGTTGGGCTTGAACCAGAATCCGGCGTAGTCGACGGGCATGATCGGCCAGTCCTCGGGGCGTGGGAAGTGCGTCAGGCCGAACGTGTGCCACAGCACGATGTCCTCGCCGTCGAGCGATCGGTCTCCGGCGGTGTATTCGGGCAGGCCGGAGCCGCCCTGATGCGCGTTCGGATACCGGCCGGCGGGCCAGATCTGCCCCTGCTCGTGCTGTGTCGCCCACAGGTGCCTGGTCGCGAAGGCTGCTCGCGCCGCCACGGATGACTCGGGGTCGGCCATCAGCAGTGCGGTCGGCTGGGGGATCAGGTGGTACGCGGTCGGGCGCCCGACATGGTTCGTGCGCGATGTGCTCTGCACCTCCCAGGCGCGCGCGACGGACGAATCGGCATCGCGCTGAGCGGTGGACTCGGAGGAGAGCTGAGTCTCCGACCAGGTGAACGCGTTGCCGAACGGGTTGTCGGGCCCCATGGGGATGCGCTGAGCGTCGATCTCGAACAGGCGGTTCTCGTCGCCGTCGATCGCGACGTCGAGTCGAGCGCAGAACAGGTGCTGGTGCACGGGGGCGAACACCCCTGGGGCGAGCTCGGTGGCGTGCTTCTGACGCACGCCGGGTTCGCCGGCACCTGCGAACACGATTCCCGTCGCCTTGGCCACGACCTCGATCGAGCCGTCGAGGTAGAAGTGCCAGTAGAAGCCGTAGTCGTAGTTGCCGATCGTCGAGAAGTACGACACCACGAAGCGTCGCGAGCGGCGCACATCCGAGCGTCCCGCGAGGTCGGTGTGCTTCCAGAGGATGCCGTAGTCCTCCTCGTGCATGCAGACGACGTTGGGGATGCACACGGGGTGACCGTGATCGTCGGCGACGTAGCCGTCGAGGTAGCGGATCACGCCCAGGCAGTCGCAACCCAGCTCGAGGTGGTTCGCGTTCTTGCCGAGCAGGTACTCACCGGCATCGAAGTAGCTGATCCAGAAGCGACCTGGCGCGGTGTCGCCGTAGGGCACGACCATCTCGGGCACGCTCGCTCTGCTGAGCACCGAGCGTCCGTCGAACGCGACGTCGTGCAGCACGAGCCCCTCGCGCGCATTGAAGCTGACCCGCATCGACCAGTTCTCCCACTCGACCAGAGATCCGGTGACGGCGAAGCTCGGCCCCTCCGGCTGGGTGATCTCGATGGGCTTGAGCGTCGTGCGCGCCGCGCCCTGCACCTCGGGGTAGTAGTTGCCGTGACCCGCGGGCACCGGCACATCGCCCTCGTCGTCGATGCGGATGACGCTGCCCGCGGTCAGATCGATGTGCACCACGAGGCCTTCGACCGGATGCGCCCAGGGGGAGTCGTTCTCGTCGTACTTCAGGAAGGTGAGCGAGCGGATGACGCGGCGACCCACCTCGTCGGCACGGCCGGTGTAGCCCGGGGCGAGCGGGCCGCAGAACGCGAGCTCCATGTGATCTGCGAGTCCGCGGCGCGTCATCGCCGCCTGCCACTCGGGCGAGGCCTTCGCGATCGCCTCCGCGCGCTCGTACTCCTCGAAGAGGTACTGCGGCTGGCCGTAAGGGGGCGCGTCGTTGGGCACCCTTTCGTTGCGCAGGACCTCGCCGCGGGTGATCGAGACGACCACCTCGGTGGCGACCCCGGTCGCGGTGTCGAGCAGGGTCGCGTCGACCCGCCGGTCGATGGGGGAGCCGGGCGTCCACGCGGCGAGCTCCTGCTTGGTGGGCTCGTCCGGCAGGAGCATCGGCACGCGAACCGTCTCGCCGAGCAGCCCGGCGGATTCGAGCACGGCGCGGGCTGCGGCGATCTCGGCGCCGGTGAGCGGGTCGAGCGGATGCGGCGTCGGGATCCGGTCGATGGAGACGGGCTGGGGGTGGGACATCGTCGTACCTCACTATTTCGAGCGAGCGCTCAATAAACGGATTGGCTCGATGGTACGACGGTGTGGCGGGGTGCACAAGAGCCTGCTGACGATCGACTCTGCGCAGGGTGCGGAGCGCGAGCGCGGGGTGCGGGGTGGGCGCGCGGGGTTCAGGCGCGCCAGGGCGAGAGGATGCTGTCGAGCACTGCGAGATGCGCCTCGGCGCCGCGCGGCTCGGTGACCTCGAGCACCTGCTGCCCGTATGTGATCGATCGGAGCAGCGACATCACCGCCTGCTTCGGCGTGGCAGCCGACAGCTCGCCGTCGACGATCGCCTCATCGATGGCCTCGCTGATGCGGTCCTGCCAGGTCGCGAGCGTGGGGGAGCCGGCGTCCGGGGAGGACGCGAGCGTCGCGAGGCGTCCCCAGAATCCGACGACCACGTACGCCTCGGTGCGTGTCTCCGCCTCGACGGGAAGGACTTCCCGCATCAGGGCGTCGAGTCTGGTCAGCCCGCGGAGCCCCGCGGTCACCGATCGGATGCGCTCGTCCGTGCGCCGGGTGATCTCCGCCGCCGCCGCGCGGATCACGTCGTCGAATCCGTCGAAGTAGTGCCAGAGTGAGCCGGTCGCGACGCCGAGCTCCTTGGCCACGGCGCGAGACGACACCGCCTCGTGCCCGTCGCGGGCGGCCACGGCGAGCAGCGCCTCGGCGATCTGCCGGCGGCGCTCATCGTGGTCTACGACGCGGGGCACACGCCCATCCTGGCGCATCCGACGCAGGTATCGCTATTTTGAGCAGTTGATCAATATGATGCGTGTGTGGATCACCTCCTCCCCGCAGCACCGTGGCTGATGGCGCTCGCCGCCGTCGTCTCGGCCGCGGCGTGCGTCGCGGTCTGGCGGGCCGTGCCGTGGCAGGGGAGGCAGAGCGCGCTGATCATGGCCGGCGCGATGATCGTCATCGCAGTGAGCGGCGGCGACGCGATGATCGGTCTCGTGCTCGGGACCGTCCTTCTCGCGTCTGCGATGCTCGGCACGGCAGGCGTGCGGGGAACGCCGGCGGCGGCCACCTGCTGCCACCGCGCGCTGGTGTCGCTTGTGATGGCGATCTGCTCGTTCGAGAGCCTGTCGACGGGCGAGGCGCTGGTCGAGTCGGGCGGCCACGGCGGCCACGGTCTCGACGGACTCCTGTCGGTGCTCGTGGTGGCCGGGGTCATCGGAGTGGTGCTCTGGACGGTCGTCTCCGAGTGGGTGATCGTGCCCGTGCATCAGGGTCGGACCGCCCGCCTGCTCACGGTCGAGTCGTGGGCGATGGCGGCGGGAGTCAGCGTGATGTGCGTGGGGTTCTGACGTCGTAGATGCTCCGTTAGCCTCGCACCATGGACGGATCGCTGCCCACCGCTGCAGAATTCGCAACAGGCATCCTCGCGGTTGCCGCCGATGGCACCGCGAGCGGGCTGTTGATGGCTGCGGTGCTGGGCGTCTTCCTCGGAATCATCGCGGTGTTCGTGACGTGGTACCTGATCATCGACCGCCGTCTTGACGCGCAGCGCCGCAGGCGGGAAGCGTCAGTGCGATCCGCCGAATTCGATCAGCAGCACACCCAGAGCGATCAGGGCGACGCCGATCGCCATCAGCACCGAGAAGTGGTCCTTGAAGATCACACGGCCGAGGATCGCCGTGATGGCGACGCCGGCCGCTGACCACACGCCGTAGGCGACGCCCACAGGCATGCCCATGGCGAGGATGGTTCCGAGCAGGGTGAAGGCGGCGAGGTAGCCGACGACGATCACGGGGATCCACCGCAGGATTCCCTGTCGCGCAGGTGAACGGCGGGCGGAGGCCGCGATTTCTGAACCCCGCAGCGCGGCGCGTACCCTGGAGGCATCCCCCGAAGCTCACCCGGCAATCTCGCGCGCCGGCGACCTCGGCGCGCTCACACATGCAAGGACGCAGATGAACGTAACCGCCGCACCCCATGACGACTGGACGGCGAGAGAAGAGCTGGCCGAGCGGATGATCCCGCTCATCGGCGCACTCAAGCGCGAGCGTGACGTGGTCACCTCGCTCCACGGACACCGACTGCTGGGACTCTCCGCCACCGGCATCGTCGAGGTGCACGACCGAGTGGCGCAGCTCGGGCACGAACGGCTCGCAGTGGATGAGACCCTCGCGGTGCTCGAGGGCGTTCATGACCTCGCCCCGGGTGCATCGTCGCTCGACCTGGCGCGCCTCGCCGCAGGTCACGCCGACAGCGACCTGCCTCTCGACGTCTATCTGGCCGACGCACTCGCGCCCGCGGTCGGTGCGGTCGCTGCGGCGCCCACCGATGTCGTGCTCTACGGCTTCGGACGCATCGGGCGCCTGCTGGCCCGCATCCTCATCGCGCACAACGGCGGCGGCAGCGGTCTGCGGCTGCGTGCCATCGTCGTGCGCCGAGGCTCGGAGAACGACCTCGTCAAGCGCGCATCGCTGCTGCTGCGCGACTCGGTGCACGGCCGCTTCGCCGGTTCCGTCACGGTCGACGAGGACGCCGACCAGATCATCGCGAACGGCACCCGCATCCAGGTGATCTACTCCGACGACCCCGCGACGATCGATTACACGGCGTACGACATCCACGACGCGATCGTCGTCGACAACACCGGGCGCTGGCGCGACGAGGCGGGTCTCAGCCGCCACCTCGAATCCACGGGCGTCGCACGCGTGCTGCTCACCGCCCCGGGCAAGGGTGCACTGAAGAACATCGTGCACGGCATCAACGACGGCACGATCGAGCCCGACGACCGCATCATCACGGCGGCCTCGTGCACCACGAACGCGATCACGCCCGTGCTCAAGGCGGTCGACGAGGCGTACGGAATCGTCCGTGGACATGTCGAGACGGTGCACTCGTTCACCAACGACCAGAACCTCATCGACAACTTCCACAGCGGTGATCGCCGGGGTCGCTCTGCGGTGCTGAACATGGTGATCACCGAGACCGGAGCAGCGAAAGCCGTCGCACGAGCGCTCCCCGAGCTCGAGGGCAAGCTCACCGGTTCCGCGATCCGGGTGCCTACGCCCGACGTCTCGCTGGCCGTGCTGCACCTGAGCCTCGAGCGCCCTGCGGTCAAGGACGAGCTCAACGACTACCTGCGTCGGGTCTCGCTGCACTCGAAGCTGCGTCAGCAGATCGACTACGTCGAGAGCCCGGAGGTCGTGTCGACGGACTTCGTCGGCTCGCACCGCGCGGGCATCGTCGACGGCCTCGCGACCATCGCCAACGAGACGGACGTCGTCCTCTACGTCTGGTACGACAACGAGTACGGATACTCGTGCCAGGTGATCCGCGTGCTCGAGGTCATGGCCGGCTCGCATCCGATCGTGCTCCCCGAGCGCCGAGAGGTGACGCTGCACGGGTGAGAGCGCTGTCGGCGGCACCGGGCATGATGAGGGCATGAAGTCCGCATCCCTTCTGTCCGAGCGTCTGCGCTCGCATCGACTCACGGCTCCCGCGGCCTCGGTGACCGACGCCGCGTCGCACATGCTCGCGGTGCAGAGCCAGGACTTCACCGCCGGACGCTGGGCGCTCGCTGCGCGCACACGCAGAGAGCCCACGCTGCACCTGGTCGATCGCGCCTTCGACAGGGGAGAGCTGGTGCGGGCGTGGACGATGCGCGGAACCCTGCACATCATCCCGGCCCGCGATCTGCGCTGGGTGCTGTCGGTGACCGGCGACCGACAGCGCCAGCAGGCGGCAGGCAGGCGACGCGATCTCGGGATCGACCGGACGATGGTCGACGTCGCCGTGGCTGCAGTGGTGCCGCGGCTGAGCGACGGCGGCCTCACGCGCGCCGAGATGTTCGAGGTCTTCTCCGGTATCGGCATCGACCCGAGCGGGCAGCGCGGCATCCACCTGCTGAGCGAACTGACCCTCGACGGCCTGATCTGCCAGGGACCGGTCGTCACTCGAGAGCGGGTGAGCCGCGAGCAGCGCTTCGTGCTCGTCGACCAGCACATCCGCGAGCATGCGGCGCCGGACGACCCACTCGCAGAGCTCTTCGTGCGCTACGTCGACGGGCACGGCCCGGCCGGGGTCGCCGACTTCGCCTGGTGGTCGGGGCTCACGCTCGGCCGGTCGCGAGAAGCGCGYGACAGAGCCGCGGGCAGGGTGGTCGAGATCGAGGAGGGCCTGTTCGTGTCGGGCGCTCGCCCCCGTCGCTCGCCCTCCGTCGCCGACGTGCTCGCGCTCGGAGCCTTCGACGAGTACTACATCTCGTATGCCGACCGCACGGCGGTGTGCGCGCCCGAGCATCTCGCGCTGGTCGGACCGGGCAAGAACGGCATGGTGCGGGCGACGATCATCGCTGACGGTCGGGTGATCGGATGCTGGACGCACGCGAGTGCCTCGCTCGGCTCGGCCCCCGAACTCTTCGTGGCGGACGCCGACGACGAAGCGGTGCGCAGCGCTCTCGCGCGATTCACCCGATTCCTCGGCGGCTGATCCGGCCTGCCGTGGCTCAGCTCACTCGCTCGCGTGGCGCCCGAGGAAGTTGTAGACCTCGTTGTCGTCGACGCCGGGGAACGCCCCACGGGGCAGCGGCGAGAACATGTGCGTGTGCACGCGGGCGCTGGGCCAGGCCTTGCCGTTCCACCGGTCGGTGAGGTCGGCGGAGGGGCGGCGGCAGCATGCCTCGTCAGGGCAGGTGGAGACCGCGCGGTCGGCGGTCTCGCGCCCGCGCCACCAGCGGGCGTCATCGAAGGGCACGCCCACCGTGATCGAGAACTCGCCGTCGGTCGATGCGCCGGTCTGCGTCGAGCACCAGAACGTGCCGGAGGGCGTGTCGGTGTACTGGTGGTGCTCGTTCGTGCGGTTCTGCTGCGTGAACGCCGCCCGTGCCTGGAACTTGCGACACACCCGCTGCCCCTCGACGGCGCCGGTGACATCCATCGGCAGGGGCAGATCGTCGTTCTCGTAGACGCGTGTGATCGCGCCGGTGGCATCGACGCGGAGGAAGTGCAGCGACATCCCCAGGTGCTGCGTGAGCAGGTTGGTCATTCGCATCCCGGCGGCTTCATGGGTCACGCCGAACGCATCGCGGAAGTCCTCGACTGCGAGGTTGCGGTCCTTCTTCGCCTGCTGCAGGAAGGCGACCGAGGCCGTCTCGGGCATCAGGCACGAGGCGGCGAAGTAATTGATCTCGAGCCGCTGCTGCAGGAAGTCGGCGTAGTCGGTCGGCGGCGTGTGGCCGAGCAGGCGGTGCGCCATGGCCTGCAGCGCCATGGAGCGCAGGCCGTGGCCCCCCGGGATCGACGCCGGAGGCAGGTAGATCCGCCCGTTCTCGAGGTCGGTGACCGAGCGCGTCGAGTGCGGCAGGTCGTTGACGTAGATCAGCTCGAAGCCGAGCTTCTCGGCCATGATGCTCACCGTGCGGTGGGTGAGGGCCCCCTGCACGTGACCGGCCGACCGCAGCTGCTTCTCAGCGAGCCTCTCGATGTCCGCGAGGTAGTTGTTCTGCGCGCGCATCCGCAGGCGCAGTTCGGTGTTCGCGCGCCTGGCCTCTTCGGGAGTCGCGATCGCCTCGCGCTCTCGGCGCTGCAGCTCGCGGTGCAGGCCGAGCAGCGACTCGATCGTCTCGTCGCTCATCCCCTTCGTGACGCGCACCGGGGCGATGCCGAGTTGCCGGAACACCGGGCTCTCCTGCGCGCGCTCGAGCTCGATCTCGAGAGCCGCGCGTCGGTTCGGCGGCTCGCCGGAGATGAGATCGGTGACCTCGGTGCCCGTGGCCAGCGCGATGGCCTGCAGCAGAGAGAGCTTCGGCTCTCGCTTGCCGTTCTCGATCAGGCTCAGCTGCGACCCCGCGACGCCGACGAGCGCGCCCAGCTCATCGAGCGTGAACCCCTTGTCGAGGCGGTGGTGCCTGATTCGGTGGCCGAGGGTCGCGAGGTGGATGCCGGAAGGAGCCATTCCTTGATCCTATCGAAAGAACTGCGATTCTTATCGCCAGAAATGACGAAAAGTCGGGTGCGAACCAGAAGAAGATGGAGGAAACGCCCCTCACTTCAAAGGAGTAGTCATGGCGATCGCCGAAGTCTTCACCCCCCGAGCATCATCTGTCGCACCTGTGCGCACCTTCGGGACGGCTCCGACGTATGACACCCCTGCGATGGCTGAGCTCGCCGCCTGGGTCGATGAGATCGCCGCTCTCACACAGCCGGCGTCCATCCACTGGGTCGACGGCTCGCGCGCCGAGAACGACTGGCTGCTGCGGGGGCTCGTCGACGAGGGCAAGCTGATCAAGCTCAACCCCGAGTGGCGTCCCGGTTCGTACCTCGCCCGCTCGCACCCCAGCGATGTCGCCCGCACCGAGGGCCGCACCTACATCTCGTCGGAGAACGAGGAGGATGCCGGTCCGACCAACAACTGGGCGCCTCCCGCGCAGATGCGCGAGAAGATGACCGAGATCTTCGAGGGCTCGATGCGAGGCCGCACGATGTTCGTCGTGCCGTTCTCGATGGGGCCGGTCGGCGGGCCGCTCTCGCACATCGGCGTCCAGGTCACCGACAGCGCCTACGCAGTGGCATCCATCGGCATCATGACCCGCGTCGGTGACGCGGTGACCCGTCAGATCGCCGAGGGCGCGCCCTGGGTCAAGACCGTGCACTCGGTCGGCGCACCGCTCGCCGAGGGAGAGCCCGATGTCGAGTGGCCGTGCAACGACGACAAGTACATCGTGCACTTCCCCGAGACGCTCGAGGTCTACTCGTTCGGCTCCGGCTACGGCGGCAACGCGATCCTCGCCAAGAAGTGCTTCGCATTGCGCATCGCCTCGGTCATCGCCCGTGACGAGGGCTGGCTGGCCGAGCACATGCTGCTCATCCGCGTGATCGATCCGGCGGGCAAGGCCTACCACGTGGCTGCGGCGTTCCCGTCGGCGTGCGGCAAGACGAACCTCGCCATGCTGCGCCCGACCATTCCGGGGTGGCGCGTCGAGACCCTCGGAGACGACATCGCGTGGATCCGACCGGGCGAAGACGGTCGCCTCTGGGCGATCAACCCCGAGGCAGGGTTCTTCGGCGTCGCGCCGGGCACGGGTGAGTCGACCAACGTCACGGCCGTCGAGACGCTCTGGGGCAACACGATCTTCACGAACGTCGCGCTCCGCCCCGACGGGGACGTGTGGTGGGAGGGCCTGACCGATCAGGCTCCGCCTCACCTCACCGACTGGGAGGGCAACGCATGGACGCCGGACTCCGGTCGCCCCGCCGCGCACCCGAACTCGCGCTTCACGGTCTCGGCCGCCCAGTGCCCGCAGATCTCGGAGGACTGGGAAGAGGCGGTGCCGCTCGACGTCATCCTCTTCGGCGGACGACGTGCGACCAACGTGCCGCTCGTGGTCGAGGCCACGGACTGGACTCATGGCGTGTTCCTCGGATCCAACATCTCGTCGGAGCGCACGGCGGCCGCCGAGGGCACGGTCGGCGAACTGCGTCGGGATCCGTTCGCGATGCTTCCGTTCTGCGGCTACAACATGGCCGACTACTTCGGCCACTGGCTGAAGGTCGGACGGGGCCTGCGGTTCGACCGCGCACCCCGCATCTTCCAGGTCAACTGGTTCCGTCGCGGTTCGGACGGGCGCTTCCTGTGGCCCGGATTCGGCGACAACTCGCGCGTCGTCGACTGGATCATCCGTCGCGTGTCGGGCGAGGTGTCGACGATCGACAGCCCGATCGGTCGCCTGCCGCTGGTCGAGGACCTCAATCTCGACGGCATCGACGTGCCGGAGGCCGACCTCGAGGAGCTCTTCTCGATCGACACCGAAGCCTGGAAGACCGAGGCCGACCTCACCGAGGAGTTCTACGACACCTTCGGAGACAAGGTGCCTGCCGCGCTGCGCGCCGAGCTCGCCTCGCTGCGCTACCGCCTCGACAAGGCCTGACAGACCGGGCGCCGGTTCGGGGGAGCCGGCGCTCTACACTCCAGATCCCCCTACCCCCAGACCGCGAAGGCGGGATGGCTGAGGCGAACCCATGGCTGAGTGGTCTCTGACATCCCGCCTTCGCGCATGTGTGTGCGCGAGGTGACCCTGGTCAGGCGAGGAGCTGGTGCCGCGCCAGATCGCGGTAGAGCGGCGTCGACTCGATCAGCTCGGCGTGAGTGCCCTGACCGACCACGGCGCCGTCCTGCAGCACCACGATGAGGTCGCTGTCGACGACGGTCGACAGCCGGTGAGCGATGACGATGAGCGTGCGATCGGTCGACACCGCGTCGATGGCTTCGCGCATGCGCTGCTCGTTCACGCCGTCGAGAGACGACGTCGACTCGTCGAGCAGCAGGATCGGCGCATCGGTGAGCAGGGCGCGGGCGATCGCCAGACGCTGACGTTCTCCGCCCGAGAGCATCACGCCGTCTTCTCCGACGGCGGCCTCGAGTCCCAGCGGGTCGCGTTCGAGCACGTCGCCCAGGTTCACGGCGCGAAGCACCTGCTCGCAGTCCTCATCCGAGGCGTTCGGCGAGGCGAGACGCAGGTTGTCGCCGAGGGTCCCGGCGAGCGTGGGGGCATCCTGCTCGACATAGCCGAACTGCGCGCGCAGCTCGTCGCGCGGATAGGTGCGCGAGTCGTGGCCGTAGAGGCGGATCAACCCGCCCGTCGGGTCGTAGAAGCGCTCGACGAGGGAGAGGATGGTGCTCTTGCCTGCACCGCTGGGGCCGACGAGCGCGACGCGAGCACCGCGGGGCACTGCGAACGAGACTCCGCGGAGGACCTCACGCTCTGCCGTGACAGCCGAGTCGTCCGTCGGCTCGAGGTGCGCATCGGCGAGAAGCGTCTGCGCCTCCTTCGCGGCCGCCAGGCGTGCGGCGACCACGTTCTCGGGGTAGCGGAAGCGCACGTCGCGGAACTCGATAGCGGGGGCGAGAGGGTCGGCGGTGTCGCGCGGGAAGGACGCGGCGATCTCCGCATCGTGCTGGGTCTCGATCGGCAGGTTCAGCACTTCCTGGATGCGACCGAGAGCACCGAGCGCCTGGTTCACCGAGGTGATCGCGCCGAACGTGGTCGCGAGCGGCATCACGAGCATGAACAGGAACAGGATGAACGTGATCAGCGACGCGATGGTGATGGTGCCGGCCGCGACCCTGAAGCCGCCGACGCCGAGCACGACGAGCAGTGAGACCTGCAGCGCGACTCCCGCGATCGGAACCACGAGCGAGGAGATCTTGGCGATGCGCACGCCGATGCCGTAGGCCTCGGAGGCGAGGGCCGACACCGTCTCGGTCTCGCGTTCCGTCGCCCCGGATGCGCGCACGGTGCGGATCGAGCCGACCGCGCGCTCGACGCCCGAGGCGAGCTCGCCGACCTTCTCCTGCTGGGCGGTGGATGCCGTGCGAATGCGGCCGCTGAGCGCGGTGACGACGACGACCGAGGCGCCGATCACGACGACGATGAGCAGCAGCAGCACGGGGTCGATCACGAGCATCGCGATGAGAGCGCCGAGGAAGAGGATCGCGCTGCCGACGGCATCCGCCAGTCCCTGCGTGAGCACGGCGTAGAGCAGCGTCGTGTCGGTGCCGACGCGTGACACCAGGTCGCCGGTGCGTCGGGCGTCGAACTCGCTGATCGGCAGGTGCAGGATGCGCGAGATCAGCTTGCGCCTGCTGGAGTACACGACCGCGGTGCCGGTGCGCTGCAGCAGGTAGTGCTGGTAGCCGGAGATGATCGAGGACACGATCACGAGACCGACGAGGGCCCAGACCAGGATGCCGAGTCCCTGATCGGACTGCACGGCTTCGATGAGCTGACCCACCAGCAGTGGTTGGGCGAGCGATGTGGCGGCACCGAAGACGCTGAGCACCGCGACGACGATGAGCGTGCGCTTGTGCTCGAAGAGGAAGGGGAGGAGCTGGCGGAAGGTGGCGCGCGGACCGTCGTGCTGCGCGCCGCGTCCGCGTCGGCGTGATGTCGCCGTGCTGGACATGCGGAACCTCGTTCTGAAAGGGGGTAGTTCGACCGTACTTCGTGCGAGGACGGATTCTGTGGATGGGCTGTATGCGTTTCAGTGCTTGCCGAATCGGCGGTGCGCCGCCTGCTTCGAGACGCCGAGTGAGCTCGCGATCGCCTGCCACGAGTACCCGAGATTGCGCGCGCGTCTCACCTGGGTCTCTTCGGCGCGGGCCAGTTCACTGCGCAGGGCGGCGAGGCGGTGGAGCTCGGACAGTGGCTCGCCGCCGTCATCCTGGGCGATCGCGGTCTTCATGGTCATCGTGAACCTCCTGCGTCAATATTGGTTGACGGTGCGGCAGATGTCAACATAGATTGACGGATCTCGCGGCGTGCGCGATGCGAGACTGGACCGATGCTGTCTGCATCGAAACCCGTCCCCGGCGACCGAGTCGCCGTCCTGTCGCCCGCCTTCGCCGCTCCTGCGGTCGCCCCTGAGATCCACGAGCAGGCTCTCCGACGACTCGAGCAGCTGACCGGACTGATCCCGGTGGAGTATCCGACCACCAGGCAGCTCGACGCGAGCCCTGAAGCCCGGGCCGCCGACGTCAACGCGGCCTTCGCCGACCCCGGCATCCGCGCGATCCTCGCGACGATCGGGGGCGATGACCAGATCCTGGTGGTGCCGCACCTCGACGCCGCACTCGCTCAGGCCGATCCCAAGCCGTTCCTGGGCTACAGCGACAACACCAACATCCTCAACTGGCTGTGGGGGCTCGGCATCCGCGGCTACTACGGAGGGTCCACGGCAGTGCACCTGGGGCCTGGGCCGGCGGTCGACGACGTGCATCTGCGCTCACTGCGCGCTGCGCTGCTCGACGGCGGCACGGTCGAGATCACCGAGCCAGGCGAGTCGGAGGACGTGGGACGGCGCTGGACAGACCCGCTTGCACTCACCGAATACGGCGACCGGATCGCGACCGATGAGTGGGCCTGGGCCGGGCCGGCATCGCGCGTCGAGGGACGCACGTGGGGCGGGTGCCTCGAGAGCATCGACGCGCTCGCGCTCGCAGACCGGCTGCCCACGACATACGACCTGCGCGGCGGCATCCTGCTGCTGGAGACCAGCGAGGAGCGTCCGCCGGCGAGCTGGGTGGCACGCTGGATGCGCGGGTTGGGAGAGCGCGGGATCCTCGATGCCGTCGCGGGCGTGGTCGTCGCGCGTCCGCCGGTGAGCGACTTCGAATTCCTCCCGTCGCCGGCAGAGGCCGATGCGCTGCGCGCGGCGCAGCGAGACGCCGTCATCGAGACGGTCTCGCGGTACAACCCCGACGCGGTCGTCTGCGTGGGCGTGCCGTTCGGTCACACGCGGCCCCAGTGGATCGTTCCCTACGGGGGGACGATGGCGCTCGACGGGTCGACGCGGACGATCACCGCCTCCTACTGAGCCCGACGACCACCCCGAGCACCCGAAAGGGCGGCACCCCCGAGGAGGTGCCGCCCTTTCGCGTGAAGTGACGTGTCAGAGTTCGACGGCCGCCGCGACTCCGAGGTCCTCTTCGTAGTCGTTGTCCTTCGTCTCCTTCGACAGGAGCAGCGCGATGAACGTCAGCACTCCCATCGCCGACAGGTAGAGACCGACGAGCCACGGGGCGCCGTCGCCGAGTTCCCAGAGCCACAGCGCGATGAGCGGGGCCACGGCGGCGCCGAGGATCGACGAGACGTTGTACGAGATCGCGGAGCCCGTGTAGCGGACGTTCGTCGGGAACAGCTCGGGAAGCAGCGCGCCCATCGGACCGAACGTCGCGCCCATGAGCATGAAACCGAACACGAGGAACGCCTGCGCGAGTGCGCCCGTGAACTTCGGGTCCATCGCAGGCAGCAGGAAGGCGTTGAACGTGAAGCCGAACACGATGATGAGCCCGGTGACCCACAGGAGCAGCTTGCGTCGGCCGATCGAATCGGCGATCGGCCCGGAGAGCAGGGTGAAGATGCCGAAGAACACCACGCCGACGATCTGCATCAGCACGAAGTCGGTGTAGGCGAATCCGAGACCCGGATAGAACTGCGCGGCGAAGGCCGACGCGTCGAAGTCCTTGCCCGTCGCCTCGGCGGCGGCCTGCGCGGCGGCGGACGCCGTCTCGAGCGTGGCCGGCTTGGTGCCGTACGCCAGGGTGAAGTTCGTCATCAGGTAGAACAGCACATAGGTCGCCAGCATGATGAACGTGCCGAGGATCAGCTGCTTCCAGTGGTGGCGGAACACGGTCGCGAGGGGCAGCTTGCGGATCGCCCCCTTCTTCTCGGCCTTCTTGAAGGTGTCGGACTCGACGAGCTTGAGTCGGACCCACAGGCCGATGATGACCATGACGGCAGAGAAGAGGAACGGGATGCGCCAGCCCCACGACAGGAAGGCTTCGGACTTGAGCGCGGGGTTCTCGGAGTGCGGCAGCAGCCAGTTGATGCCGAGGAAGAGGAAGTTCGCGATGATGAAGCCGAGCGGCGCTCCCAGCTGCGGGAACGTGCCGTACCAGGCGCGCTTGCCCCGGGGTGCGTTCTCGGTGGCGACCAGCGCGGCCCCCGACCACTCGCCGCCGAGCGCGAAACCCTGAGCGAGACGCAGGATGAGCAGCAGGAGAGCCGCCCACCAGCCGATCTGCTGGAACGTGGGCAGAAGCCCGATGATGAACGTCGCGATGCCCATCGTGAGCAGAGAGGCGACGAGCGTGGCCTTGCGGCCGAACTTGTCGCCGAAGTGACCGAAGACCACCGCGCCGATCGGGCGGGCGACCATCGCCGCACCGAACACCGCGAACGACGACAGCAGCGAAGTGGTGTCGTTGCCCGTGGGGAAGAAGAGCACCGGGAACACGAGCACGGCCGCTGTCGCATAGGCGTAGAAGTCGTAGAACTCGATCGTGGTGCCGACGAGGCTCGCCGTGATGACGCGCGAGCGCGGATTCGCGGGCGCTGTGGTCGTACTCATGCTGCTCCTTAGATCCATGGCCCGGTATACCAAGGCACCGAGAGATCCTACGCCTTCCTGAACGTTTGCTGGGTGCGTGTGACGTCCGCGGGGCGCGCGTGCGTAGAGTCGGAGACGGATGCTGATGCCCGGGGCGAGGGGAAGACCGTGACGACGAGACTGCTGCTGATCGCCGACACCCACGTTCCGAAGCGGGCCAAGCGGCTCCCCGACGCCGTGCTGCGGGCGGTCGACGACGCCGACATCGTGATCCACGCGGGGGACTGGGTCGACCTCGCGACGCTGGATCTGCTCGAATCCCGCTCGCGGGTCCTGCATGGCGTCTACGGCAACAACGACGGCCCCGAGCTGCGCGAGCGCCTGCCCGAGATCGCTCGCTTCACCGTCGAACAGGTCGACGTCGCGGTGGTGCACGAGACCGGCCAGCGGCAGAAGCGCGAGGAGCGGATGGATGTCGCGTTCCCCGGCGTGGATCTGCTCGTGTTCGGGCACTCGCACATCCCGTGGGACACGGTCGCCCCCTCCGGGATGCGCCTGGTGAATCCCGGGTCGCCGACCGATCGGCGCCGTCAGCCGGTCTGCACCATGATGCGGGTCACGATCGACGAGCGGCGGATCGATGCCACGCTGGTGCCGCTCGCATGAACGCCTCACCGGGCGGAAGCGACGACGCAGAGGTGCCCTCGGCATACCGCGCTCCGATGCGCTCGCGCGACGACGACGTGAGCGACGGCCCGGCTGTCGAGCGGGCACTGGAGCTCGGCGTGTGCGGAATGGGCGGCAGACTCGACGACGCACCGCACTCGATCGCCGATGCGCTCGCCGCGGTGGACGCGGTCTACGGAGAACGGATGGCACGCCGACTCGAGCGGTTCGCATCGGTCGCCGAGGGCGTCTTCGTCTGGACGCGCGACGCCGATGGCCTCCTCTGGCTGGGACGGATCACCGGACCGTGGCGCTACGACGCCTCGGCCGACGCACGGGATGTCGACCTCGTGCACGTGCGCGCGTGCGACTGGCTCGATCGTCCGATCGAGGCGGCCGCGGTGCCTCCCGGCGTGCACGAGGCCTTCGCGCGCGGCGGTCGCAACTGGCAGAGCATCACCCGAGCCGACGCCGCTCGTCTCACGGCAGCCGTCTGGAAGTCCCGACGCAGCCGGCAGTGAGCCGTTCAGTCGGCCTGGCGCAGGTCGCGGACGATCGCGTCGTATCGGGTGAGGAACGCCCGTTCGTCGAGTCGCTTGCGTCGCATCCACGACGTGACCTCGTCGTTGCGTTTGCTCGCGTTGCACGACCCGCATGCAGGAACGACGTTCTCGACGGTGTACCGCCCGCCTCGCGAGATCGGCATCACGCAGTCGCGTTGCAGTGCGATGTCGCCCGCTCCGCAATACGCGCATCCTCCCCAGGCCTCTCGCAGCGAAGCCCACTGCTCGACGGTGAGGTCGTTGTCCGCCCGCGCCACGCGGCCCTGGCGCCGCTTGGCATAGCGCGCGCGAGCGGCAGGTGAGGGAGTGGAGAACCTTCGACGCGGCACAGACACACGGTACCGGGTCGAGTCGCCCCCGGAGGGCTATTCCTCGGTGTCGCCGAGGTCGAGCGACGGGACGAAATCGGCGGTCGCGTCGAGCAGGTGCTCGAGTTCGAGGACGACGAGTCGGTTCGCTCCTGTCTTCGTGGCGGGCGCGGGCACGAAAAGGGTGCGCTGCGGGCCGTTTCGCCAGTATCGACCGAGGAAGAAGCCGTTGACGAACGCGTAGCCCTTGCTCCAGGCGGCGGTGTCGAGGAACAGGTCTGCGGGGGAGCCGAGGTCGAAGTCCGCCACCCATGCCGACGGACCGGTCGTCGCCGCGGCAGACGCCTCTGCGGCGCGGGAGCCGATCTCCGCAGCCAGCGCCGCGACGTCGAGCGGTGTCGAGTGCCAGCCGGTCAGCGCAGCACCGTCGAGTGCAGGAGCGCCGATGAGGCCCTTCTGCTCGCCGAGCCGGTGGTCGTAGTTCACCCTGCCGCCCTCTTCGACGAGGATGCTGAGCGTACGCCCCGCGGGGATCCGCAGAGAACGGTCATGACGGGTGCGCGAGAGGGTGCCGACGGGCCGGCCGTCGACGCTCACCCAGGCGAGGTCGCGAACCTCCTCGAGGACGAGCTGCCCGCCCCGGCCCTCGGGCAGGGAGACGTCGTAGCGGACCAGGGCGCTCAGGTGCTCCAGCTCGTCGAACGTGACGGGCCCTGATGACGAGGGAGCGCTCGCCGCAGCATCCGTCCATGCACCAGCCGCGCTCAGCGGCACCGAGAAGACCGGCGCGGGCTCGGCGGCGGCCGGAAGCTCATCCGGCACCGGGGCGTACTTCGCGATGACGTCGCGGAATGCGAAGAACTTCGCGGTCGGGTTCCCGGCCTCGTCCAGGGGCGCGTCATAGTCGTACGACGTGACGATGGGCAGGTAGCGGCCCTTGTGGTTGGCGCCGTTCGTGAGGCCGAAGTTCGTGCCGCCGTGGAACACGTAGATGTTGACCGACGCGCCGGCAGCGAGCAGCTCGTCGAGGTCGGCGGCGGCCGCGGTGACCTCGGTGGTGTGATGCACGCCGCCCCACCAGTCGAACCATCCGTCCCAGAACTCCGAGCACATCAGCGGACCCGTGGGCTGGTGGCGGCGCAGGGTCGCGAGGCGCTCCGCGCTGCGCGAGCCGAACGAACCGGTCTTGTGCAGCTCGGGAAGGCTGCCGTCGTCGAGCATCTGATCGGTGGGCTGGTCGACGGTGGTGAGGGGGACCGTGATGCCCGACTCGCGGGTCAGCGCGACGAGCGCCTGCAGGTACGCCTTGTCGGAGCCGTACGCGCCGTATTCGTTCTCGATCTGCACGAGCACGACCGAGCCGCCGCGGTCGATCTGCCGCGGAGCGACGATCTCGTAGACCCGACGGAGGTACTCGCTCACATCGGCCAGGAAGGTGGGCTCGGACGAGCGCAGCTCGCGCTCGCCCGCGGTGAGCCAGTTCGGCAGACCGCCGTTGTGCCATTCGGCGCAGATGTAGGGGCCGGGGCGGACGATCGCGTCCATGCCCTCGGCCTG
This sequence comes from Microbacterium sp. LjRoot205, assembly GCF_056175745.1. Taxonomy (NCBI): domain Bacteria; kingdom Bacillati; phylum Actinomycetota; class Actinomycetes; order Micrococcales; family Microbacteriaceae; genus Microbacterium; species Microbacterium sp. LjRoot205. The sequence continues at coordinate 155,649 of NZ_JBGFFH010000007.1, forward strand.
GATGAGGTCGAGGAAGCGCCCCAGGTCGTTCCACCCCGTGGCATCCCACTCGCCCCGGCGGGGTTCGTGGGCGTTCCAGGCCACGTACGTCTCGATCGTGTTGAGCCCCATCAGGCGGGCCTTGCGGATGCGGTCCTGCCACTGGTCGGGGTGCACCCGGAAGTAGTGGATGGCGCCGGCGATCACCTGGTGGGGGAGCCCCGCGCGGAGGAAGTCGGTCTCGCCGATGGAGAAGGAGGTCACGATGTGGTGCTTTCGATGGGAGGGCCGGACGGGGAGGGAGTCCCCGTCCGGCCCGGACGTGCGATTACTGGTTGACGGCGAAGCCCTGCGAGTTGCCGTACTCGACCAGCGCGTCCTGCCAGGTCACCAGCCCCTCGTTCAGGTCGGTGCCGTTCTGGTACGACTGGCCCACGGTGTCGCCGAAGATGCTGTTGCCGTAGACCTGGTAGGGCAGGTAGCTCCAGCCTTCGACGACGTCGTCGGCCGCGGCCRCGAGGACCTCGTTGATCTTCTGGCCGCCGAAGTACTCGGGAGCGTCGGCGAGGAACTCCTCGCTCGAGAGCTCCGCCGTGGTCGACGGGAAGCCGCCCGACTCGAGGAAGGTCGAGATGCTGTCCTCCGAGTTGTTCAGCCACCACAGGAATCCGGCTGCGAGCTCCGGGTTCTTGCTCTGCGTCGTCACGGCCTGGCCGCCGCCGCCGTTCTCCGCCGTCGCAGGGGTGCCGTCGTAGGTCGGCATCGGCGCGACGCGCCAGTCGCCGGCTCCGTCGGGAGCGCCGGTGATCAGGTTGCCGGGCATCCAGGCGCCGATCACGAGGGTGGCGAGGCTGCCGTCGCCGAGGGCGCGGAACCACTCGTCGCTCCAGCTGCCGTACGGGGCGAGCAGATCCTCCTCGACGAGGCGGTTCCAGTTCTCGGTCCACTTCTTCGAGCCGTCGTCCTGCAGGTCGATCGTGACATCCGTGCCGGAGGTCTCGAACGGCTTGCCGCCGGCCTGCCAGATCATCGAGGTCGCGAAGCCGGCGTCGCCGGTGTCGTTCGTGATGTAGGCGTTCGGGTTCGCGGCGTGGATCGCCTTCGCGGCCTCGTAGTACTCGTCCCAGGTGGTGGGCACAGTGACGCCCGCGGCGTCGAACACGGCCTTGTTGTAGAACAGCGCCATGGGGCCGGAGTCCTGCGGCAGCCCGTAGATGGCGTCGCCGTCGGTGACGGAGTTCCACGTCGACGCCGTGTAGTCGTCCTCGAAGTCGGCGAAGCCGTACTGCGAGAGGTCGACGAACGCATCGGTGAGGGCGAACTGGGGGAAGGCGTAGTACTCGATCTGCACGACGTCGGGGGCGCCGGAGCCCGCCTTGATCGCATTCTGCAGCTTGGTGTACTCCTCGTTGTTGGTGCCCGCGTTGACCACGTTCACCGTGACGTTGGGGTACTCCTTCTCGAAGGCCTCGACCTGGGCTTCGGCCGAAGGGGTCCACGACCAGTACGTGATCTCGCCGCMCTTCTCGAGCGCCGCCTCCACGGAGTCGAACGAGCCGTCGCCGGCAGCGCTGCCGCCTGAGCCGGTGTCGCCGGTGCTGCAGCCGGCCAGCGCGAGCGCTGCCACGGTTCCGGCCGCGAGCACCGTGAGGGTGCGCCGTGCGGCGGGTGAGGGAAGGTGCTTCATTGCTGTGTCCTTTCGGGGGTGCGGTCCAGCATCGGACCGACGTGTGCGGTGCGGAGGGATGCCGGGGGCTACTGCTTGACGCTTCCGGCGGTGAGACCTGACTGCCAGAACCTCTGCAGCAGCAGGAAAGCGATGACGATCGGGATGATGGTGAGGAGCGAACCCATGATCACGAGGTTGTAGATCGGCTGCGACCCCGCGCCGATCGCCTGGTTGCTCCACTGGTTGAGGCCGACCGTGAGCGGGTACCAGTCGGGGTCGGACAGCATGATCAGCGGCAGGAAGTAGTTGTTCCAGGTCGCGACCACGGTGAAGAGGGTGACCGTCACGATTCCGGGTGCGAGCAGTCGCATCGAGATCGTGAAGAAGGTGCGGAACTCGCCGGCACCGTCGATGCGCGCCGCCTCGAGCAGCTCGGTCGGCACCGAATCCGAGGCGAAGACCCAGATCAGGTACAGGCCGAACGGGCTGATCAGCGAGGGGATGATCACGGCCCACGGCGTGTTCGTGAGGCCGAGCTCGCTGAAGAGCAGGAAGGTCGGCACGGCCAGTGCGGTGCCGGGCACGGCGACCGCGCCGAGCACGACGGCGAACACGGCGCGGCGACCGGGGAAGCGGTACTTCGCGAGTCCGTAGCCGGCCATGGTCGCCAGCAGGGTCGCGCCGCCGGCTCCGACGACCACGTACAGCAGCGTGTTGCCGAGCCAGCGCAGGAAGATGCCGTCCTGGTACGAGAACGTGGCCACGAGGTTGTCGAAGAACGCGAAGTCGTCGGAGAACCACAGACCGAACGAGCTGAAGAGTCCCGACTGCGTCTTCGTCGAGCTGAACAGCAGCCAGACGAGCGGCACGAGCGTGTACAGCGCGTACGCGACCATCACGATCAGCAGGATCTTCGACTTGCGCGGATTCATCAGATCGTGGCGCTTCTGCGAGGGGCGGGCGAGGGGGAGTGCCATGTCAGCGCACCTCCGACTTCGAGCCGCGCAGTTGCACGACGTAGGCGATCACTGCGGTGATGACGCCCATGATGATGGCGATCGTCGCGGCGTAGTTGAACTGCTGTCCGGCGAACGAGAGGTTGTACGCGTACATGTTGGGTGTGAAGTACGTCGTGATCACGTTCGGCGCCAGAGGTCGCAGGATGTTGGGCTCGTTGAAGAGCTGGAAGCTGCCGATGATCGAGAAGATCGTGGCGATCACGAGGGCGCCGCGGACGTTGGGGATCTTGATCGAGAAGATCGTGCGCCAGGCGCCGGCCCCGTCGAGCGATGCCGCCTCGTACATGTCGGTCGGGATCGTCTTCAGCGAGGAGTAGAAGATCAGCATGTTGTAGCCGACGAACTGCCACGTCACGATGTTGCCGATCGAGACCAGGATCCACTCCCGGGCGAAGGGGGTGATGAGGTCGCTGCCGAGCAGGTCGTTGAAGTTCGACGTCAGTCCGAACTGGTCGCCGTAGATGTAGCCCCACATGAGCACCGCCACGACGGCGGGCACCGCATAGGGCAGGAAGATCAGGATGCGGAAGAAGGATGCCCCGCGCAGTCGCGCGCTGTCGAGTGCCAGCGCCGCGGCGAGGGCCAGGACCAGCATGATCGGCACCTGCACGACGAGGAACAGCACGACGCGGCCGAACGCCTCCCAGAACTGCGGGTCGGTGAGGGCGCGCACGTAGTTGTCGAACCCGACGAACGCGGTGCCGCCGATCAGCTTCTCCTGGAAGAAGCTGAGGTACAGCGCATAGGCGAGCGGTGTGAGGAACACCAGGGCGAACACGACCATGAACGGGCCGACGAAGGCCCATCCCTTCCAGTCGCGCTTTTCACGCCGGCGGATGCCGTGGTGCGCCAGGGCTGCGGAGTCTTGAGTCGTCATTGACGAGAACCTTCTTAGAGATCGGGCGCTCACGGCGCCGTGTGTCAACGTCAACATATTCGATGCGCTGCTAGTGTGTCAACGTCAACACATGAATGGATGAGTGCTCGTGACCTCGGAACAGTCGGCAGAGCCGCCGCAGCGGCGGCGAGACCCCTCCATGGAGGACGTGGCCCGAGAGGCCGGCGTCTCCGGGCAGACCGTCTCGAGGGTCGTGAACGCGCGCGGCTACGTCGGCGCCGCCACCAGGGAGCGCGTCGAAGACGCCATGCAACGGCTCGGCTATCGGCCCAACAGCGCGGCCCGCGCCCTGCGCTCGGGCCGATTCCGCGCAATCGGCGTGATCATGTTCTCCTTCAGCTCATACGGCAATCAGCGCACGCTCGATGCGATCGCGGTGCGCGCGTCGCAGATGGGATACGCGTTGACTCTGATCCCCGTGGAGTCCAGCGCTCGTGACACCGTGGCAGGCGCCTTCCGCCGCCTCGAGGAGCATGCGGTCGACGGCATCATCATCGTGATCGAGGCGCACCAGCTCGATGAGGCCGAGGTCGAGATCCCCGACGGGCTGCCCGTCGTGCTGGTCGACTCCAACCGTGGAGCGAGTCATCCCTTCGTCGACACCGACCAGGCGCAGGGCGCGCGGCTCGCGACCGAGCATCTGCTCGACCTCGGACACCGGACCGTCTGGCATATCGCGGGTCCGGCGAAGTCGTACTCCGCCGAACGTCGTCGCGAATCCTGGCGGCGCACCCTCGAATCCCGCGGGGTCGTCGCGCCCGAGCCGCTGCAGGGCGACTGGTCCGCCGAGTCGGGCTACCGTGCGGGGCTCCGGCTGCGTGACGACGTCGCCGTCACTGCGGTCTTCGCCGCGAACGACCAGATGGCGATCGGCGTCGTGCGGGCCTTCCGTGAGGCCGGCCGTGATATTCCGAGCGACGTCAGCGTGGTCGGCTTCGATGGCCTGCCGGATGCCGCGCAGCTGTGGCCGCCCTTGACCACCGTGCAGCAGCATCCTGAGAAGGTCGGCGCGCTCGCGGTCGACGCGCTGCTCGCCGAGCTCGACGGGGGAGAGCGCATCCAGACCCCGCTCGTCGGCACGGAGCTCGTCGTCCGCGAGAGCACGGCGCCGCCTCGCGTCTGACCGCAGGCAGCGGGTGCGCCGGCGGTCAGGACCTCTCGGCCGCGCCGGCGCTTTCTCTTCGCCGGATCGACACGTGCGCCGGGATGCCGCGTGAGAACAGGATCGACAGCAGGCTGATCAGGATCAGTCCCACGAACGACACGCGCAGCGACGAGAGCTGCGACTCTCGGTAGATGTCGGCGAGTGCGCTCGAGTCGTCGTCGCTGAGGCCGGCCGCCTCGCTGATCCCGGCGACGTCCGCCGCGGGCACCACCGTGACGCCGCGGTCCGTCGCAGCGCTCACGGTCTCGCGCACGTCGCTCGGAAGATCGCTCACGGCGACGCCGGACGCGAACGAGGTCGACAGCGCTCCGATCAGCAGCGATCCGATCAGCGCGGTTCCGAGCGATGAGCCCAGATTCTGGAAGACGCCCTGCAGCCCGCCGACCTCGCTCGTGTCCTTCTCACTGACGCTCGACATGTTGACATTGCCGAGCTGCGAGGCGAGGAGCCCCAGGGCGCTGCCGGCGAGGAACATGCCGGCCGCGAACAGAACGCCGCGAAGGTCCTCGGTCACCGCACCGAGCAGCAGCACGGCGCTGAGCACGAGGGTCGACTGCCCGACTCTCACGATGCGGCGAGGGGACCACCTGCGGGACAGCGCGGTGCCGACGATCGAGAAGAGGATCAGCGAGACCGAGAGCGGGAAGATCTTGAGGCCCGTCTCGAGCGCGTCGTATCCGAGCGTCATCTGCAGGTACACCGGGACGATGAAGAACAGCCCGGCCGTCACGGCGTACTGGGCGCCGAGCACCGAGAGCCCGCTGCGCAGAGTCGTGATGGAGAACAGATCCGGCTGCATGAGAGGAGAGCGGCCGTCGCGTATCAGCCGTCGCTGCCAGCTGATGAAGAGCGCGATCAGAGCGGCTCCGAGCGCGATGCACCAGGTCGTCAGAGAGACTCCGAGGGGCGCGATGGGGACGCCCGCGATCTCCGGCGTGTACAGGGGGACCACCCATCCCCAGGTCTTGCTCTGCAGCATGCCGAAGACGATCAGGACGAGGCCGGCCGAAGACAGCAGGACGCTGCCGATATCGATGCGGATGCTCTGCCGTGGGGTGGAGTCGGTGATGATGCGAGCGCACAGGACGACGCCCAGCATGATCACCACCTCGGCGACGAAGACGAACCGCCAGCTGGAGTACGTGGTCACCGCCCCGCCGATGAGCGGACCGGCCGCGACCGCCGCACCCGACACGGCGCCGATGACGGCGAAGGCGGTGACGCGCTCAGCACCTCGGTAGTTGTCGGCGACGAGTGCGGCGATCGCGGGGATCACCAGCACCGCGCCCAGCCCCTCGATGATCGACCAGCCGAGGAAGAGGAACCCCACGGACGGACTCAGCGCGGTGATGAGGGAGCCTGCGGCGTAGACGCAGGAGCCGATCACGAAGGCGCGGCGTCGTCCCCACACATCGCCGAGCTTGGCGCCGAGGAGCATGAACGCCGCCATCGTCAGGGTGTAGAACGTGATCGCCGCCTGCATCGCCGTCACGGACGTGTCGAGATCGCTCACGACCGTCGAGATCGACACGTTCATGACCGTTCCGTCGAGCACCATGACGAACTGCGCGGCGCCGAGGACGATGACGACGTTCCACTTCTTCACGAGGTCTCCTCGGGCGCGGGCGCGGGTGCGGGTGCGGGTGCAGGTGCGGGTGCGGGAGCTGCCTCGTACGCGGGCCGGCGGTTGCCGCGCATGATCCGCGCCACGGCCGTGATCAGGAACAGCTGACCGGTGATCGMCTCGGCGACGGCGATCCCCTGCACAGTGGGGCTCGCCGGCACGATGTTGCCGTAGCCGGTGGTCGTGAGGGTGGTGAACGAGAAGAACAGCTGGCTCGAGAGCGAGTCGACGACCGTCGGGCCGAAGGTCGGCGCGACGGTCAGAAGTGCGACGAGGTTGTAGACCAGGGCGAAGAACATGCCCACCAGGGCGTACGCCGAGATCGCGGCGAGCAGAGCCTCGGCGTCCAGGCCCCGGCGCCGCACCTGGTGTCGGATGATCGCGACCGGCGCGATGAGGAAGGCGAGCATCGAAGCGGCGGACAGCGAGATGTCGAGGGCGTGTCCCTTGAGGTCGAACACCGACACCACGACCGCGGCGATGCCTGCCGCCGCGAGCACGATCCAGGCGATGCGCTGCACCCGAGTATGCGCCTCGGTCACTCGAAGCACGACGGCGACGGTGACCAGCTGCAGCACGAACGCCGGTGGGCTCGGGTCGGTCGTCCCCTGAGCGGCGCACAGCACATAGCTGAGCACGAGGAGTGCGAGCACGAGCCAGTACCCGGACGGCCGGCCGACCACCTGTCTCGCGACGTGTGAGCCGAGGGGCGAGGGCTCACGCATCGTGTCTCCGGATTCCATGGAGGCGCCTCACACGGTTCCGTGCTCGTTCGGCAGACGCCCCGACGCCAGAGCTGCCTTCAGCGCCAGGAAGTCACTGTGGTTCTGATCCGCTTAGGCGACGGCGAAGTCCGAGATCGCCTCCTCGAACGTGTCGCTCCGCCCCAGATACCCCGCGATCTGCACCCGGTCTCCGGATCGGGAGTGGGCTCGCGCCAGCGTCTCGCCGCAGATCCGCGCATACAGGGTCGCACCTCGCACGGTCATCGTCTCCGGATCGATGCCTCCTTTCCCGTCCTGCAGCTGCCGGATGTAGAAGTCACGGTGCTGCCCGTCGAGGCCGATCACGGATTGCCACCCGAGGAAGATGTCGCTGGATGCCTGCATCAGTCGCTGCCCCCGCACGACGCGCTCTGCGTGGTCGTCGAACTCGCTCGGACCGAGGAAGCGCTCGAGGACGGACGCCTGCGCCTCCTTGGCCTGAAGGAGCAGCGGGTCGTCGTCGTCGCGCCCGCTGAAGAGGATCACCCAGGCTCGCGTCCCGACGCTTCCGACCCCGACCACCTTTCGCGCCATATGACGGTACCGGTACTCGGCGAACGGATGGCGTTCGCCGACGAGCGTCGTCCGATACGCGCCGAGCACCTGATGCATGACATCCGCTTCGTCTGCGGCACGCCCCGCTTCGCGCAAGAGTTCCTCGACGGGGACGATCAACGGCGGCGCCGCGACGATGCGCAGGCGGCCGTCGACGACGCGCACCAGCTTCTTGAAGGCCTTCCGCTGATCGCGTCTTCGCGCCTTCTCGATCGTCGCGTCCAGCCGACGCACCTCCTCGTCTCCCACCAGCTGGTCGAGCTGCGCCTGGCGGATCGACACTCTCGCACGCTCTGCGTCGAGTCGGTCGTACCAGGCATCGAGCACGGTCGACGTCGCTGCCCTCCGCATCGCCGTCCGGTAGCCGTGCGCCGCGGCCACGACGCAGGCGCGCTCCTCGCCGGCGCTGAATCCACGGTGCCTGCCGGCCACCGCGAAGCTCGCGGCGAGCCGTTTCACATCCCATTCGAACGGGCCGGGGAGCGTCTCGTCGAAGTCGTTGATATCGAAGATCAGGTGCCGCTCCGGGGTGCTGAACAGGCCGAAGTTCGACAGGTGCGCGTCTCCGSAGAGCTGCGCGATGATCCCGGTGTGCTCGGAGGAGGCGAGATCCGATGCCATGATCAGAGCCGCGCCGCGGTAGAAGGCGAGCGGCGACACCGCCATCCGTGCGTACCGCACCGGCGTGAGCTCCTGAACCCGTGACCGTCCCTGCTCCTCCAGCAGAGCCACGGGGTCCGGGCGGTCCGGGGCAGGTGACCACGCACCGAGATGCGCCCGAGGCACCCGCGATCGAGCGGCGCGTCCTCTCTCGCGTCGCTCTGCGGATGGCTTCGCGACCTCAGCCGGCCGGGTCATGAGCTGGCCGGACCAAGGGGGTCGGCGGAGGTGAGGGCCGCCTTCTCACCCGCGACGTCGTGGAGCGCGTCGTCCTCGGACGGTACGACGTCGATGACATCGGCATCGGCATCATTCGACGGCGGACGTTCGACCACCTCCAGTGTCAGGACGGCGAGGAGCGACAGCGCCAGTGTCCACAGCACGAGCGCGGGGCTGAGCGGCCGCACGAGCAACACGACCGCCGCACCCGCCACGATGATCACGCCCCTCAAAAGAGAGCGTCGCGAGTACAGCCACGCGCCGACGCGCCCGGTGCTCAGGCCGCGCCGCTCCAGGGTGCCGCGTAGCGAGGCGGCGCCACCGTGGACGACGGCTCGAAGTCGTCGAGGAACGTCGGAGGGGCCGGCGAACCACGCGACCACGGCCGTGACGAGCGCGAGCACGAGCACGGCCACGGCGGTGTCGCGCATGGCGCCGCCGACCAGTTCGTAGATCGCGCCGCCGGCATCCGCGGGGATGCCGTTGCTGCGCAGGGCTGCGTCGAAGAACACCCTGCCGACGGCGAGGCCTGCGAGCACGATCAGCATCACGAGACCGAGGGAGAGTGCCGCGGTCACCAGCGCGACCGAGCGTCGTCGCGCGACGACCACCCCGGCGGCGAGGAAGAGGATCGCCACCCAGGGCAGCCACAGCCCGGCCGCCACCACCAGCTCGTAGGCGAGCTGGACGGAGGCGAGGGAGTCGACCTGTGCGACGGTGATGGTGCGATCGACCGTCGGGATCGATGCCGCGAACCCGACGCCCTGGTCGACGAGCACGTCCTTCGCGGCGTCGATGATCGGCGCCAGCTGGATCCCGATCGTGCCGTCGGACCCGAGTGCGATGGCCGCATCGGGATCGTTCTGCAGCGCGGACACCACCTGCGAGTGGCTGATGCGAAGCGCGGATGCCCAGACGTTCGCGAACGCCTCGGACTCGACGAAGCGCTCGACCACGGTGCCCACGAGCGATTGGAGTCCCTGGGCGGCTGGCCCCTTGAGCAGCTCCAGCGCGCGAGTCGCCGCGGGGCCGGTGCCGAGCTCGATGACGCCGTCGATCACGTCCGTGGTGAGGGTGGGTATGTCCACCTGCCCCTCGATCGCCTCGACCACCTGATCGGTGACCGCGGACTGCACCGCAGGATCGCTCGCGAGCACGGAGTAGCTCGCGACGAACCGGTCGGTGTCGGTGAGCTGCACGTTGCCCCAGGCGGCCACCAGGGCGACGGGTGCGATGAGCGCACCCAGCACGATGAGGACGGACGCCGAGAGGGTGCGTCCCCACCCGCGGGATCGGCGGCGCGACTCGACCGGACCGGGCGTCGGGGCGGGGGTGACCGCCGGGATGCCGCCGCGGAGCGCGCTGTTCTCGGCTTCGAGGGCAGCGAGGCGCCGCTGCAGCTCCTGTACCGTGGACCGTGCCATGAGGGTTCTCCTTCCTCAGACTTTTCGCGTTCTGACGGGGATAAGGACCTGCGTGATGACCAGCAGGATCGCTGCGGTGATCGGGATCGACACCAGAGCACCGAGCAGGGCCTCGCCGATGAGCGCCCCGATGATGAGGGGTGACTCCTCAGGCACGTTCGCATGGCTCACGGTGCCACTCTCGGGCTCAGGGCGTACGGCCGCGTCACCCTTTCAGGGCGATATACCGCGGCGTCAGATCAGTCCGAGATCCTGGGCGCGCGCGACGGCGGAGTTGCGGTTGGGGACCGCGAGCTTTCGGTAGATGTGAGTCCTCGGCTCGGGCCGCATCCCCGTTCATCATCATCAGCATCCCGCGCAGGATCTCGACGTCAGGACGGGTCGCACGGAACTCTCCCGGCAGCGCATCCAGCCACCGGCTGACCGACACGGTGTCGTTGCGTTCGAGCATCTCGCGGCCGCATCCGGAGATGACAGTCGCCGCACGCTCCCACGAGCCGGCTTCGAGAAGGTAGTCGATGGCCGACGACGCGTCGCCCCGTGCGATATGCCAGTCGGCCGCGGCCGTGAGGATCTCGGTCGCCGCTCCGGGGTGCTCTGCCTTCAAGCGGTAGCGCAGTAGCTCTCGGAACATCGGGTGGAAGCGGAACCACTCCCGATTCCGATCGAGGGCGACAAGGAACATCGACTCTCTCTCGAGCTCCTCGAAGAGCGACGTCGCGTCGTCGACGGAGAGGATCGACTCGACGAGTTCTGCGGACATCCGGTCGAGGACCGAGAGGCGCAGCAGCAGTGATCGGCGCTCGGGAGGCTGTTGGGCCAGAGCCTGTTCGCTCAGATACTCGGAGATGAGGCGATCGGTGCCGCGCAGCTCCCTCGCGAACTGCTCCGGATCGGCTTCGCTGCGCAGACCGAGACCGGTCAGCACCACGCCTGCGGCCCACCCCTCGGTGCGCTCCATGACTGCTGAGAGAGTGCGGGGGCTGACGGGAGCGCCGATGATCCGTTCGAGCAGCGTCGCACTCGCGGCCTCATCGAGCGCAAGGTCGCCCTGTCGCAGCTCGATCAGCGAGTGGCTCAGCCGGTGACGCCCCCAGCCGAGGCCGTAGTCGATGCGTGACGAGAAGATGAGGTGGGTGTGCTCGGGAACGTTGTCGGCGAGCCACCAGAGGTCTGGCAGCAGCGGCGACCCGGCGAGGTGATGCAGGTCGTCGAGCACGAGCACGACCGGGGGATGCTCGCGGAAGACTCCGACGAGAGACTCGAGGACGGGGCGCCCGAAGGCTCGCGCGGTGACTGCGTGCGGTCGTCCGAGATCCTTCGTCCCATGGCCGGGAGGCAGCACCGCGCTCAGGAGATGGTCGAGGAGACGGCGCGGATCGCTGTCCGCCTGCTCCAGCCCGATCCAGATGACACGCACGTCGGGGTGCGATGCCGCCCACTGCGACAGCAGCACCGTCTTGCCGGAGCCGGCCGGGGCGACGACGACGCTGAGGGGCGCGTTCAGCGTCGCGTCGAGTCGGCTACGCAATCGTGGTCGCTCGACGGCGTGGGCCGGCGGGGGAGGTATGGCTGTCATCGGCGATTCCGCTGTCAGTATGGCAGGGCGCGGTCGCATCATCCACAGCCGGTTCAGATCATCCGCAGAGGATGAGGACGGCTCCGATCCGCGCGTGCATCATGGGACGATCGCGCTTGCGCCGATGTTGCTCGTGCTCCAGAGAGGCTGCCGTCATGACCCGGGTCTTCGAAGTGCTCGTCCGAGGACGGATGAGCCCGCAGCTCGCACAGGCGCTGGACGGCTTCACGGTGCAGGACAGACCAGGCGGACTCACGAGCATCCTCGGACCGGTCGACGATCAGCCGCGTCTGCTGGGCCTTCTCGGGGCCTTCGACGACCTCCACATCGAGGTCATCTCGGTGAATCCCGTCCCCGCGGTGCAGGACGGGTCACCCGGGCAGGGTGACGCGGGCGCATCCGCACGTGGCTAGCTTCGGAGCTGGTACTCACCACCTCCGACCGAAAGGCATCGCGCATGTCCATCTGGGATCTCGTGGCCTGGTTCTTCTGGGCCTTCGTCTTCATCTCGTACCTCATGGTCGTCTTCACGATCATCGGCGACATCTTCCGAGACAGCTCTCTCAACGGGTGGCTGAAGGCGGTGTGGATCATCTTCCTCGTCTTCCTCCCGTTCCTGACATCACTCGTGTATCTCATCGCCCGCGGGCAGGGGATGGCGCAGCGGCGCGGCGAGCAGATCGCCGAACTGCAAGCGGCCCAGACCGCCTACATCCGGGAGACCGCAGGCTCTTCGCCGGCGGACGACATCACGAAGGCGCGGGGTCTGCTCGACTCGGGCGTGATCACCCAGGCCGAGTTCGAGACGCTCAAGGCGAAGGCGCTCGCGTCCTAGCCGATCCGGGGAGCGGCCGACGGGCGGAGGACGTCCGTCGACCACCTGGACGGGCGAGCCGCGTCACCCGAGAAGTGTGATGACCCCGTCGGGAGTCCGAGGCAAGCTGGAGGCCGACGAAGGGCGGGAGGCCGGGCATGACCGAACTGACCATAGGCACGATGACGGATGATGCGGGAACGTCTGTGCAGCTGGACGCACGCCGCTTCAACCGACACACGTTCTGGTGCGGCCAGAGCGGCAGCGGCAAGACATACGCGCTCGGCGTCGTGCTCGAGCAGCTCCTGCTGCACACCGAACTGCCGATGCTCATCCTCGATCCGAATGCCGACTTCGTGAGGCTGGCGGAGACGAGAGCAGGCGCTTCGACCGAGCATGCGGCCGCCATCGCCCAGACCGACATCCGCGTGTTCCGATCGGGTCACGGAGAGGGCGACAAGCTGCACGCCCGATACATCGATCTGTCTCCGGCCGCCAAAGCCGCGGTTCTGCAGATCGACCCGATCGCCGATGCCGAGGAGTACAACGTCCTGCTCCACTGGCCCGTCAGCACCACGGACTTCGACGCCGACGACATGCTGAGACAGTTCCGCGCGACAGGAGACCCGGCGCATATCCGGCTCGCGAATCGCATGGAGAACCTGCAGGTGCTCGAGTGGGACCTCTGGTCCAGAGGAGCCGGATCCGTCGTCGATGTGATCGCTGAACGGCCGAGGGCCACCGTCCTCGACCTCGGGGGATTCGACCACCCCGCGGAGCCGAAGGTGGCGGCGCTCGCCGTGCTCGAGGCGCTGTGGATGCAGCGAGAGAGCCGTCGGCCGCTCCTCATCGTGATCGACGAGGCGCACAACCTCTGCTCACCCGAGCCGCGCACCGCCGTCGAGAAGGCTGTCACCGAGAGGCTCGTTCAGATCGCGGCCGAGGGACGCAAGTTCGGCCTCTGGCTCCTCCTGTCGACGCAGCGCCCGACCAAGATCCACCCCAACGTGCTCTCGCAGTGCGACAACCTCGGCCTCATGCGCGTGAACGCCCCGCGGGACATCGCCGAACTGGCGGACGTGTTCGGCTTCGTCGGGGAGGACGACATCCGCCGGGCCCAGGGATTCGCTCAGGGACAGGCGCTGTTCGCCGGTGGGTTCATCGCGCAGCCGACGTTCGCGCAGATGGGGGAGCGGCTGACCGAGGAAGCGGGCGCAGACGTGCGAGTACCGCTGCGCTCGTGACCGAGTGATCCGCGGTTCAGCGCCAGATGACCGCGATGCCTGCGTTGAGCGCCGTCAGGATGCCGACGAGCCAGAACATCGCGACGGGCACGGATCCGGACTTGCGCTGCTTCGAGGTGCCGATGCCGAGGAGCGCACCGATCACGAGGAGCACGACGAGCTTCGTGCCGATCTTGGCGTAGTTCATCTCGACGCCCTCGGGGAGACCCCACGGTGCTGCGAGTGCGAGGCCCGCGACCGCGGCGATCGTCATGCCGATGCTCATCAGACGGGTGAACTCGCGCTTGCCGCCGAAGGCCTGCACCGCCCAGGCGCCGAAGAGCACGGCGAAGCCGATCAGGTGGACGAACAGAACGACATGACGCAGAGTCTCCATACCCTCACGCTAGGAGCACGCGAGGTGCGCGCGCCAGCAAGGGCAGGCTGACCTCTCAGCCCCGCAGCGCGCGCACGAGGAGCGCGGTGCGCAGCGCGGCATCCGCAGCCTCCGCGCCTTTGTCCTCCTTCGAGCCCTCGAGACCCGCGCGGTCGAGGCCCTGCTTCTCGTCGTCGAGCGTCAGCACGCCGAAGCCGACGGGCTTGCCCGCATCGAGCGAGACGCGGGTCAGTCCGTCGGTCGTCGCGGCCGAGACGTACTCGAAGTGCGGGGTTCCGCCGCGGATGATCACGCCGAGGGCGACGACGGCGTCCGCCCCGCCCGCGAACGCGGCCTGCGCGGCGAGAGCGAGCTCGAACGAACCCGGCACGCGCACGAGCCGGTATGCGGCGTCGGCCTCGTCGAGGACACGCTGCGCACCGGCGATCAGGCCGTCGGTGATCACGTCATGCCACGTGCCGGCCACGATGACGACCTTCAGTCCGCGTCCGTCGATCTTCTCGGTCTTGGGTGCTCCTGCGCCGCTCATGCGTCGTCCTTCCGTCCGTCGGCAAGAGCCTCTGCGAGCTCCGCCTCTCCGATGATGTGACCCATCCGGTCACGCTTGGTCTCGAGGTACTGGTGGTTGTTGGGTCCGACGCCGACGATCAGCGGCACCTGCTCGACGACATCCAGCCCGAGGCCGCGCAGCTGATTCACCTTGTCGGTGTTGTTCGTCAGCAGGCGCACCTTCGACACACCGAGGTCGGCGAGGATTCCCGCCGCAGCCGCATAGTCGCGGGCGTCGGCCGGGAGCCCCAGCGCGAGGTTCGCGTCGACCGTGTCGAGGCCCTCCTCCTGCAGGCTGTACGCGCGGAGCTTGTTGATCAGCCCGATGCCCCGGCCCTCATGGCCCCGCATGTAGATGACGACGCCGCCGTCCTGCTCGATCGCGTCGAGAGCGGCGTCGAGCTGGGGGCCGCACTCGCACTTGAGCGACCCGAACGCCTCGCCCGTCAGGCACTCCGAGTGCACCCGCACGAGAGCGGTCTCGCTCGGCTCGCCCGACACGACGGCGATGTGATCGGTGCCGGTCACCCTGTCTTTGTACGCCAGGAAGCGGAACGTGCCGTGCGTGGTGGGCACGGTCGCATCCGCGCGCAGGCTCACGCGCCTGCTGGCTCGTTCGGGAGACCAGCCGGTGGGGTCGGTCTCGTTGAGATGCGCGATGAGCTGCTCGATCGTGATGACCGGCACGCCGTCGCGCGCACCCAGCTCGATGAGCCCGGGAAGCCGCATCATGCTGCCGTCCTCGGCGACGACCTCGGCGATCGCGCCGACCGGGCGCAGACCCGCGAGCTTCATCAGGTCGACAGCAGCCTCGGTGTGACCGCTGCGCTCGCGTACGCCGCCGTCGACCGCGCGGAGAGGAAGCACATGTCCGGGGCGGATGATGCTCGTCGCGGTCGACTCGGGGTTCGCCAGGACGTTCAGCGTGTGGGCGCGGTCGTGAGCGCTGATGCCGGTGGTCACACCCTCTGCCGCGTCGACGCTCACCGTGTAGGCGGTCGAGCGTGCGTCCTCGGATGCCGCGACCATCGGCTGCAGGTTGAGGTTGTCGGCGAGGTCGGCGGGCATCGGCGCGCAGATGAAGCCGGATGACCAGCGAACCGTCCAGGCGACCCATTCGGGCGTGGCGAGCTCTGCCGAGAGGATGACGTCGCCCTCGTTCTCGCGGTTCTCGTCGTCTGCGACGAGGACCGGTCGCCCGGTGCGGAGGGCCTCGAGGGCCTCGGGGATGGTGGAAAGGCTCATCGCGAGCCTCCTTCCGGTGCTGCCCTGAACGCCAGCAGACGTTCGACGTGCCGGGCGAGGATGTCGGTCTCGAGGTTCACGCGGTCGCCGACCGCACGCGAGCCGAGGGTGGTGGCGGCGAGAGTCTCGGGAATGAGCGAGATCTCGAACCAGTGGACATCGATGTCGACGGGGCTGACCGCGCTCACCGTGAGCGAGGTGCCGTCGACCGAGATGGAGCCCTTGTCGACGACGAGCGGCGCGAGGTCGTCTGGCAGCGAGATGCGCAGCACGCTCCACTGCTCGCCGGGGCGCACCTCGAGCACGCTGCCGACACCGTCGACGTGACCCTGCACGATGTGACCGCCGAGGCGGGCGCCGACCGGCATCGCCTTCTCGATGTTCACGCGAGTGCCGACGGTCGCTCCGCCGAGGGCGGCGACGTCGAGGGTCTGCTTCATCACGTCGGCGTCGAACGTGTCGGCTGTCGAGTCGACGACCGTGAGGCAGACGCCGGAGACCGCGATGGATTCGCCGTGCACGGCGTCGGACACAGCTTTGGGGGCCCTGACCGTCAGACGCCACCCGTCTCCGGCGGGCGCGATCGCGGTGATCTCGCCGATCTCCTCGATGATTCCGGTGAACATCAGGCGGCTCCTTCTTCAGTGGTGAGCACGGGGTGTGCGACGGCGAGCAGGTCTGCACCGAGGGGCAGCCACTCCTCGATCGTCAGGCGTCGGGCGGCGTCGATGGTGTCGACGCCGATGTCGGTGAGCGCCAGTCGATCGCCGCCGAGCAGCACGGGAGCGACGTAGGCGAGCACGCGGTCGGCGAGTCCGGCTGCGATGAACGCGCTCGCCAGGGTCGGACCCCCTTCGACGAACACGCTCTGGACGCCGCGTGAATGCAGGTCGGCGAGCATTGCGCTCAGGTCGTGCGTGTCGAAGAAGAGCGGTGTCTTCGGGTGCCGACGGATCGACGCGTCGTCGGGGGTCGAGCGCGAGCCGATCACGACCGGGATCGGCTGCCGGTCGTAGAGCAGGTCGCCGTCGCGGGCCGTCAGCGAGGGGTCGTCAGAGAGCACGGTGCCGGTTCCGACGACGATCGCATCCGCAGCGGCTCGACGTCGATGGACGTCGGCCCTGGCCTGCGGTCCGGTGATCCACTGGCTGCTGCCGTCGGATGCCGCAGCCCGACCGTCGAGGGACTGGGCCCACTTCACCGTGACGTGCGGGCGCCCCAGACGCTGAGCGGTGAGCCAGTCCCCGATGATCGCGTGCGCGGCATCGGCCTGTTCGCCCGAGTCGACGCTCACCCCCGCGGCGCGGAGACGCTCGCCGCCGCCGCCCGAGACCTCGCCCGGGTCGTCGAGTGCGTAGACGACGCGCGAGACGCCCGCGTCGATGAGCGCGACGGCGCACGGGCCGGTTCGCCCTGTGTGGTTGCAGGGTTCGAGGGTGACGACAGCGGTCGCGCCGTCGGCCGCGCCGGGTGCGAGCTTCGAGAGCGCATCGACCTCGGCGTGCGGCGTGCCTGCGCCGTGGTGCCAGCCTTCGGCGATGATCTCGCCCTCGGGGGAGAGGATGACGGCGCCGACCTGAGGGTTCACGCCCCGTGGGCCGAGCGTCGCGAGCTCGAGCGCACGGGTCATCGCCCGCCGTTCCGCCTCGTTCACTGCCATCCGTGGTCCTCTCTGAGGCTCCGGGGATTCTCCTCGGGAGGAGACGTCGGCAGAACGCGCGCGCGGCGGCGCACCGTGCTGCCTCCCTTCCGGACTAGCGAGGCTGGGCCTCGCACCACCGTCGGTCCCGGAATTCCACCGGATCGGCATCTCGGAGAACCGAGACGCTCGCGGACTGTCACCGCCGGTTCGGATTCTCACCGACCCCGGAGCACGTTGATGCTCTGAGTGTACTCAACACATCCGACTGCGTTTCATTCCGCGTCGAAGTGCTACTTGAGCAGCCGCGACAGGCGGCGATCGGCGAGCGGCTTGCCCCCGGTCTGGCAGGTCGGGCAGTACTCCATCGAGCGGTCGGCGAAGAAGACGCTGCGCACGGTGTCGCCGCACACCGGACACGCCTCGCCGCGACGGGCGTGCACCTGCATACCCCGGCGCTTCGCGTCTTTGAGGTCGGCCGGCGGCTTGCCGGAGGCCTCGGCCACGGCATCCGTCAGCGTCGTCCGCATGGCGGCGTACAGCCGATCGATCTCGTCGCCGCTCAGCGTGGCGGTGATCGCGTACGGCGACATGCGCGCGGCGTGCAGGATCTCGTCGGAGTAGGCGTTGCCGATCCCGGCGATCACGCTCTGGTCGCGCAGCAGCCCTTTGATCTGCGTCCGCCGGCCGTCGAGCAGCCCGGCGAACACATCACGCGTGAAGGTCTCCTCGAGTGGATCCGGGCCGAGGCGGGCGATGCCGGGCACCTCTTCCGGGTCGCGCACGACATAGACGGCGAGCGACTTCTTCGTGCCCGCCTCGGTGAGGTCGAAGCCGCTCTCGTCGTCGAGGCCCACCCGCACGGCGATGGGTGACTTGCCGGGCTTGATGAGCGTCGTCGGCAGTGTCTCGTACCACCGCAGCCAGCCTGCCTTGGCGAGATGGAACACGAGGTGCAGGTCGTCGCCGCACGAGAGCACGATGAACTTGCCTCGGCGAGATGCTGCGGTGATCTCTGCCCCGTGCAGAGCCGTGTTGGGCGGGTCGTAGGTCTTCAGAGCAGCTATCGCGCCCACGCTCGTCCGAACGATCGTGCGCCCCACCGTGCGTTCGGCGAGAAAGGCGGTCAGGCCCTGGACCTCCGGCATCTCAGGCATGCGCTCATCCTGCCACCGACGTCGGACACGCGGCTAGGGCGCTTTCTCAGAGGATCGGCCAGTCCACCGGGGTGCGATCGTCGGTCGCGAGGAGCCCGCCGAACCATCCGTCGTCACGCCCGCGGTCGCTCGTGAGCGCTTGTCGCCCCAGACCCTCATACCGGAACCCGAGGGCGCGGGCGGCTCGGGCCGACGGGACGTTGCCCGCGACCGCACGCCAGCCGAGGCGGGCGAGGCCGAGCTCGTCGAACGCCCAGTCGACGACGGCGCGCGCAGCCTCGACGAGGTAGCCGTTGCCGCGGGCGGACGCCGTGACCCAGTAGCCGATCTCGGCGTCCCCGCCGGTCGAGTGCTCGACGATGCGGTGCAGTCCGATCGAGGCCACCAGCTCGTCGTCGCGATAGGCGCACCAGATCGCCTGACTGCCATCGGCCCACCACTCGCCGATCAGGCGGACGTACCCTTCGCCGTGCTCGCGCGTGTACGGGCTCGGCACGGTGGTCCATCGAGGGATCTCCGGATCCTGACAGGCCGCGGTGATCGCGTCGATGTCGGACTCGTCCGGCACGTGCAGGACGAGGCGCTCGGTGGTGAGAGTGACCGGTTCCATCCCGGCATCCTACGGGTCTCGCAGCGCGGGTCCGGGACGATCCCGATGCCGGTGTCTGCGGCCGCGGCTAGGCTTGTCCGGTGACTGTGCCGGGGATTCTGCGCGCCTTGGAAGAGGCATCTCTTTTTCGTGACGCCCTGACGTGGGCCCAGACCGATGCCGATCTCGGCCTGGTCGACGGACTCGACGCTCCGGCGCTCGCGGGTCTGCTCGAGAAGCGCCGGGCAGCGGGGCATCCCGCCGCGCTCCTGACCGTCGTCCCGACGGGCAGGCGGGCCGAGAGTCTCGCTGCCGCGCTCACCGCGTACATCCCCGATGCCGAGGTCGTGACTTTCCCCGCGTGGGAGACGCTGCCGCACGAGCGACTCAGCCCCAGCACCGACACGGTGGGTCAGAGACTGCAGACCCTGCGTCGCATCGCGGAATGGTCGGGCGATCACCCCCTCGTCGTCGTTGCCTCCGTGCGAGCCGCCCTTCAGCCGATCGCGGGCAACCTCGGTGAGATCGCGCCTCTCGAGCTGCGCACCGCGAGCCGCGGTCACGAACTCGACCACGTCGTCGAGCAGCTGGTCGAGCGCGCCTATTCGCGCGTCGACATGGTGTCGCGCCGAGGCGAGTTCGCCGTCCGAGGCGGCATCCTCGATGTGTTCCCCCCGATCTCGGAGCATCCGTTCCGCGTCGAGTTCTTCGGCGACGAGATCGACCAGATCCGCTCGTTCTCCGTCGCTGATCAGCGCTCGCTCCCGGGCGACGTCGACGGCGTCGATCTGCCGCCGAGCCGCGAGCTGCTGCTGACTCCTGACGTTCGCGATCGCGCGCGAGCGCTGATCGGCGGGTTCCCGGCGATCGCGGGGATGCTCGAGAAGATGGCCGAGGGAATCCCGGTCGAGGGCATGGAGTCTCTTCTTCCGGCGGTCTCCGGTCCGCTGAAATCGCTCGCGGAATACCTGCCCGAGGGCGTCGCGACGGCCGTCGTCGACCCCGAGCGGTCGAGCGCCCGTGCGATCACACTGGGCGAGACCAACCGCGAGTTCCTCGACGCGGCCTGGAGTGCGGCGACCTCCGGCGCGTCGGCTCCCATCGATCTCGGTGCCGGCGACTTCCTCACCATCGCCCGGCTGCGCGAGGTCGTCCGCGATCGCGGTGGCGTCTGGTGGCGACTGAGCCCGTTCTCGATGGGCGGCGAGGACGCCGAGACCATCGACGCCTCGGTCATCCCGTCGTTCCACGGCAACGTCGACGGTGCGATCTCGTTCGTCGAGGCGAAGGTCGCAGACGGCTGGCGGGTCGTCGTGATCGCCGCCGGAGCGGGTCTCGTCGACCGTGCCCGCGACGTGCTGTCCGACCGGGGGATCGCCGCTCGCATCGTGTCCGAGCTCACCGACGCGCCCGACACCGGCGTCGCGACTCTCGTCACCGGCTCGGTCGAGGCCGGATTCCAGATCCCCGAGGCCAAGCTCGCCGTCCTCACCGACAACGAGTTCTACGGGCGCACGATCGGCGGAGACCAGCGCGTCGTCAAGAAGCTCGCGTCGCGTCGCAAGAACGTCGTCGATCCGCTGCAGCTCAAGCAGGGCGACTACGTCGTGCACAACACGCACGGCATCGGCCGATTCGTCGAGATGACGCAGCGCGAGGTGTCGACCGGCGGGCGCAACGCGACGAAGTCCGTGCGCGACTATCTCGTGCTCGAGTACGCCCCGTCGAAGCGCGGTTATCCCGGCGACAAGCTCTACGTGCCCACCGATCAGCTCGACCTGCTCTCGAAGTACGTCGGCGGCGAGGGGCCGACCCTGTCGAAGATGGGCGGCAGCGACTGGTCGCAGGCGAAGGGCAAGGCTCGCAAGGCCGTGCGCGACATCGCCGTCGAGCTGGTCAAGCTGTATTCGGCGCGGATGAGCGCGAAGGGTCACGCGTTCGGCCCGGACACGCCCTGGCAGCGCGAGCTCGAAGAGGCGTTCCCGTTCGCCGAGACCCTCGATCAGCTGCAGACCATCGACGAGATCAAGGCCGACATGGAGCGGCCGATCCCGATGGACAGGCTGCTGTCGGGCGACGTCGGCTTCGGTAAGACCGAGGTCGCCGTGCGCGCGGCGTTCAAGGCGATCCAGGACGGCAAGCAGGTCGCGATGCTCGTGCCGACGACGCTGCTCGTCAAGCAGCATCTCGAGACGTTCACCGAGCGCTTCGCCGGATTCCCCGTCAAGGTGCGTCCGCTGTCGCGCTTCCAGACCGACAAGGAGGCGCGTCTCACTCTCGACGGCCTGCTCGACGGCACGGTCGACATGGTGATCGGCACCCACCGCATCCTCACCGATCAGGTCATGTTCAAAGACCTCGGCCTGATGATCATCGACGAGGAGCAGCGCTTCGGCGTCGAGCACAAGGACACCCTCAAGAAGATGAAGACGAATGTCGACATCCTCGCGATGAGCGCGACGCCCATCCCGCGCACGCTCGAGATGGCGGTCACGGGCATCCGCGAGATGTCGACGCTCGCGACGCCGCCGGAGGACCGGCATCCGATCCTCTCGTTCGTCGGACCCCGCAGCGACAAGCAGATGGCGGCGGCGATCCGTCGAGAGATCCTGCGCGAGGGTCAGGTGTTCTTCGTGCACAACCGCGTGCAGTCGATCCAGCGCGTCGCTGCCCAGCTCGCCGAGCTCGTGCCCGAGGCGCGCATCGCCGTGGCGCACGGTCAGATGGGCGAGCACGCGCTCGAGCAGGTCGTCGACGACTTCTGGGAGCGCAAGTTCGACGTGCTCGTCTCGACCACGATCATCGAGACGGGTCTCGACATCGCGAACGCGAACACGATCATCATCGACAGGGCCGACAAGTACGGGCTCAGCCAGCTGCACCAGCTGCGCGGACGTGTCGGTCGAGGTCGCGAGCGCGCCTATGCGTATTTCCTCTACGACGAGATGAAGCCTCTCAGCGAGACGGCGGCCGACCGCCTCCAGACGATCGCCGTCAACAACGACCTGGGGTCGGGAATGCAGGTCGCGCTCAAAGACCTCGAACTGCGAGGCGCCGGCAACCTGCTCGGCGGTGAACAGGCCGGACACATCGCCGGGGTCGGATTCGACCTCTACCTCCGGATGATCGGCGAGGCCGTCGCGACGTTCCGTGGCGAAGACGTCGAGTCGGGCCAGGAGCTGCGCCTCGAGCTGCCGTTGGACGCGCGCATCCCCGAGTACTACATCGACAGCGAGCGACTTCGTCTCGAGGCATACCAGAAGCTGTCAGCGGCGTCGACGGCGACGGCGAAGGACGACGCGATCGATCTCGTCATCGACGAGCTCACCGACCGCTACGGCACCCCTCCCGACGAGGTCACGGGCCTGATCGCGGTCTCCCGCCTTCGCCGTCGTGCAGCCAGAGCCGGACTCTCCGACGTCGTGGTCATGGGCTCGAACCTGCGCATCGCACCGGCTCGACTCGAGGACTCGATCAAAGTGCGCCTGCAGCGGCTGTACCCCAAGGCGAAGCTGGTCGGCGGAGGCGAGGCGCTCGTCGTGCCGATGCCGACAGTGCCCGCCGCCGTGGGAGTGGGACTCGAACCGCTCCAGGCGGCCGAGCTGCTCGACTGGGTCGACCAGCTCTTCACAGCGATCTTCCCCGAACCGGCGAAGGTCGAGTGACGGGAACCGGCTACAGCGAGAATCCGCCGTCGGTGGTCAGCACCTGACCGACCACCCACGAGCCGGCGTCCGTGCACAGCCAGCCGATCAGGCGGGCAGGGTCGTCGGGGCGACCGACACGGCCGAACGGCGTGCCCGCGATCCAGTCCTCGACGCCCGACAGATCGCGATCCGTGGTGTCGGCATCGAGGTAGCCCGTGTTCACCGGACCCGGATTGACGGTGTTCAGCACGATCCCGACATCGAGCAGCTCGGCCGCAGTCGAACGGGTGATCCCCGCGAGCGCGGCCTTGCTCGTCGCGTACGAGATCTCGCCGCGCATCGCCCCGTGGCCCTGACCCGAGGTCATCCAGACGACGTGAGCGGTCGGCTTCTCGAAGGGGCCGAGCGACGGGATGCTGTCGCCGGGGCGACCGACCGGAGTCTCTGCACCGCCGAGTTCTCGGCGTACTCGATTCGCCAGCCCGGCTGTGAGCAGCAGCGAGGCGCGGGTGTTGGCCTGCCAGTGCGCGTCGAGTCGGTCGGCGGTCATGTCGAAGATCGTGCCGTCGCCGCCGCTCATCGCCTGGTTGCAGATGACGATGTCGAGCCGACCCGAGAGCGCTGATGCCGCGTCGAGCAGAGGGTCGATACTGGCCGGGTCGCGGAGATCCGCCTGGGCGTCGCCCATCATGGCCCCGGATGCGAGGGAGTCGTGGATGCCGGCGCGAACCGCGTCCAGGTCGTCCGCGCCCCACGGGTGGTCGAGATCATGGGGGCGGAAGTGGTGGAAGAACACGTTCGCGCCGAGGGACGCGAGCGTCGTCGCGGTCGCGAATCCGATGCCGCGTCTGCGGGAGACGCCGGTCACCAGAGCAGTGCGTCCGAACAGGGGAAGGTCGTGGGAGTGCATGGCGATGCGCCTTTCGATCGATGGAGCCCCGGGCACGCCGAACGGCGGTCGGAGGCGGGGGAGGGATCGAGTTAGCTGCACTTCATGGGCGTCAGCGTAGCAGGAGGCTCGGTCAGCCTTCTCGACACGTATGCGGCGGCGCTACGCTGGCGTCATGTTGTACGAGCACCTCGGGGCTCGGCCCCGGATCCATGACACCGCCGTCGTCGCTCCCACCGCCGTGATCTCCGGAGACGTGACCATCGGCCCTGACTGCCAGGTGCTCCATGGCGCCGTGATCACCGCAGAAGGAGGGCCGATCACGATCGGCGAGCACGTGATCGTGATGGAGAACGCGCTCATCAGAGCCACGGCCGCGAACGCCGTGCACATCGGTGCGCACACCCTCGTGGGAACGCTCGCGAGCATCGCTGGCGCGACCGTGGGCGAAGAGGTCTTCTTCGCGTCGGGCGCACGGATCTTCAACGGTGCGCTGGTGGGCGATCGATGCGAGGTGCGGGTGAACGCCATCGTGCACCGACGAGCGGTGCTCCCGGCCGGAACGGTCGTGCCGATCGGCTGGGTCGCGGTCGGAGATCCCGTGCAGCTCCTGTCTCCCGACAGGGAGGAGGAGATCTCCGCCGCACAACCCGAACTCGACTTCCCCGGGCACGTCTTCGGCGTGGATCGCGACACCCCCGACCTCATGGTGCAGCTGACCGAGCGCTACGGCAGCTCGCTGGCCCGGCACGCCGACGATGTGCGTCTCGACGCCGACGGTCGCGCGGCGGGTCGCGGGTGAGTGACGGCGCGGGGCTCGTCCGACCGGACATCAGCACGGACGACGCCGCGCTGATCGCTCGCGAATGCTACGGAGTCGAGGCGGTGGCGACCGAGCTCGGCAGCAATCAGGACCGCAATTTCGTGCTGATCGAGCCGGACGGATCGCGCAGCGTGCTGCGCGTCGACAACCCCGTCTTCGGTGACGACGCGAGAGCCGCGCAGCATGCGGCGCTCGACGCCTATCGCGCGGCCGGCGTGCGGGTTCCCGCCGTGCTCCCCGGACTCGATGGTCAGCTCACGCAGCGCTGGCGGGGATTCGCGGTGCGCCGCAGTGAGTTCGCCCCCGGTGAGCCGATGGTCGATGCGGGGTATCTGGCTCCCGTGGTCCTCGCCGAGTTCGGCGCGCTGGCGGCGGCATCCGTGAACGCGCTCGCGGGTCTCGCGCATCCGGGGCTCGAGCGCGACCAGATGTGGGACATGCGCGTCGCCTATGCCCAGATCAGCGCGCTCGCCCCGGCGGTGACGGAGGCCGAGCTGCGCTCCCGCGTGCGCACGGCCGCGGAGGACGCGCACAAGGCACTGTCGATCGTGGCTGCTGCGTTGCCGGTGCAGCCGATCCACGGCGACCTCACCGACGACAACGTCGCCGGGACGCGCGGTGACGATTCCCGGCTGCACCCGCACACCGTCCTCGACCTGGGCGATCTGGGGCTCGGCTGGCGCGTCGCCGAACTGGCCGTATGCGTCTCGTCGATGCTGCACCACGAGCCGGAGCGCCCGCTCCGTGCCCTCGATACCGTGGTCGCGTTCCATGCCGACGCACCGCTCAGTCGTGACGAAGCGCTCGCCGTGTGGCCACTGGTCGTGCTGCGAGCGGCTCTGCTCGTCGCCAGCGGGTGGAGACAGCTCGCGATCGACGGAGACAACGACTATGCCCGCGAGCGGATCGCCGGCGAGCAGGCGATCTTCGACGCCGCGACGGCGGTTCCGCTCGCCGAGGCGACCGAGCTGGTGCTCGCTCGGCTCGGGTTCGAGTCGCCGGAGTTCGAGGCGCCGACGCCGACCGCCTCGCACACGGCGGTGCCGGAGCCGGAGACCCGGGAGCCCGAGGCGCAAGAGCCCGAGGCGCAAGAGCCCGAGGCAGCAGTGGCGCAGTCTCCCGAGCCCGAGAAGACCGAGCCCGAGGCTGCTGAGCCCGGGACTCCTGAGCCCGGCCGTTCGCCGTTCGCCGCTGCTGACGATGCACGCCCCGAGCTGTCGACCCTTCTTCCGGAGCTCGACGGTCGCGTCGTCGTCGTCGACCCCGGTGTCGAGGCTGAGGGGCTGGACGCAGGCCGATGGGCGCATCCCGACGCCGAGGCGCTCCTCGTCGCCGAGGCCCACGCGAGGGGTGCGCGAGCTGCCGTCGTTCCGTACGGCGTGTTCCGGCTCACTCGCACGGCGGTCGACACCGCGAGCGCTGCGGCCACCTGGCCGATCGAGACCGAAGTGCACGTCGCCCCTGGGCCGTCGTCGCGGATGATCGCGCCGGCAGAGGGCGAGCTCAAGATCACAGAGGGTGGGGTGCGCATCGCGCTCGACACCGGGTGGGTGCTCGAGCTCCGGGGCGCCGACCTCGAGCCGAACCGCAGCGGCCGAGTCGAACGGGGCGAGAGCATCGGCAGGCTCGCGGCATCGTTCGAGAACAGGACGATCATCATCGGCCTCAGCCGAGCCGATGCTCCGCCGCTTCCGGCGCCGCGGCCCGATACGTCAGTCGCCGCGCATCTCGTGGCACCCGATCGCGTCGCGGCGTGGTGCCGCTTCACCGCCGACCCGGCTGCGTTGCTCGGGCTTCCCTCCCACGCGCAGCACGACGAGGCCGCCCAGGAGCTCGAGCGCAGGGAGCGCATCTTCGCGAGCGCTCAGGAGCGCTACTACGAGCATCCGCCGCAGATCGAACGCGGCTGGCGGCACCATCTCGTCGACACGACCGGTCGCAGCTATGTCGACATGGTGAACAACGTCGCGGGACTCGGCCATGGTCATCCCGGAGTCGCGGCGGCCGCGAACCGGCAGCTGAAGACGCTCGCCACCAACTCGCGGTTCCTGTTCCGCGATCTCGCCGAGTACAGCGAGAGGCTGATCGCGCTGATGCCCGAGGGGAGCGGTCTCGACACGGTGCTGCTGGTGAACAGCGGCTCGGAGGCGGTCGATCTCGGCATCCGTCTGGCGCAGGCGGCCACCGGACGACGCACGGTGGTGGCGCTCCGAGAGGCCTACCACGGGTGGACGCTGGCAAGCGATGCGGTCACGACCAGCGCCTACGACAACCCGCATGCTCTCGAGACGCGGCCCGACTGGGTGCACATCGCCGACGTGCCCAACGCGTTCCGCGGTACCTACCGCGGACAGGACACGGCCGGCCGCTACCTCGCCGATCTCGCCGCAGACCTCGACGGTCTCGTCGCGGACGGCCGAGAGCCCGCAGCCTTCCTGTGCGAGTCCGTGCTCGGAAACGCCGGGGGAGTGCTCCTGCCCGACGGCTACCTGGCGGGCGCCTACGAACTCGTGCGCGCGCGGGGTGGCCTCTGCGTCGCAGACGAGGTGCAGGTGGGCTTCGGTCGCATGGGATCGACCTTCTGGGGGTTCGAGCAGTCCGGAGTGGTCCCCGACATCGTCACGATCGCCAAGCCGATGGGCAACGGCTTCCCCATCGGGGGCGTGATCACATCGAAGCGGATCGCCGACGCGCTCAGCAGCCAGGGGCAGTTCTTCTCCTCAGCGGGTGGCAGCACCCTCAGCAGCAGCGTCGGCCTCGCCGTGCTCGACGCCATGGTCGAGGACGATCTGCAGCGCAACGCCCTCGAGGTCGGTGGACATCTGGCAGACGCTCTTCGTGCGCTCGCGGAGCGGCATCCGCTGATCGGTCCCGTGCACGGCGAGGGGCTCTATCTCGGCGTCGAGCTGGTGCGCGATCGCGAGACGATGGAGCCGGCGGATGCCGAGGCCGCAGCGATCTGCGAGCGGATGCGGGAGTTGGGCGTGATCGTGCTCACGACCTCCGAGCGATCGAACGTGCTGAAGATCAAGCCTCCGCTCTGTCTGTCGATCGAGAGCGCCGACCACGTGGTCGCGATGCTGGATCGAGTGCTCACTGACGGGTGGTGATCGGGGGGCCGATCTTCGAATCGAGTCGGTTCACGGCATGTTAAATGCGTATTTCGAATCAGATCTGCTCTTCCGCTGAGGAATATCCCGGGTACATACTGAGCGTCAGCGTCGGATCGCCCGAAGTCCGACCCATGCGCTGTTCCCGAAGGAGTACTCATGGCCACGCCCATCAAGACGAAGCCGCTCGCGCAGGGTGGCGGAAGACTGCGACGCAACCTCGGTCTCTGGGCGATCGTCGGTCTCGGTCTCGGCTACATGACGCCGACCGTCGTCTTCGACACCTTCGGCATGGTGGCTCGCGACACCGACAACGTCGTCCCCGCCGCCTACCTCGTCGCCCTCGTCGTGATGGTCTTCACGGCGATCAGCTACGGCAAGATCTCCCGTGCCATCCCGAGCGCCGGATCCGCCTACACCTACGTGCGCGAGTCGATCCATCCGAACCTCGGCTTCATGGTCGGCTGGACCTCGCTCATCGACTACGTGCTTCTCCCGATGGTCAACTGCCTCATCATCCGCAGCTACCTCGAGGCGCTGTTCCCCGATATCCCCGGCTGGATCTGGGTGGTGCTCTACTGCATCCTCGTCACGAGCATCATCTACATGACCATGCGCGGCACCTCGAACATGAACATGATCCTGCTCGTGTTCTCGATCGTCGTGATGGTCGTGTTCGTCGTCATGGTCGTCGCCCAGCTGATGCGTGGTGAGGGTGCGGGGACGATCGCGTCGGCAGCTCCGTTCATCCACGACGGGGCGACGATGAGCGCGGTGCTCATGGGCGCCACGATCGTCTGCTTCTCGTTCATCGGCTTCGACGCCGTGACGATGTACGCCGAGGAGGCGAAGGACCCGAAGATCATGCCGAAAGCGATCCTGCTCACGGTGCTGCTCGGCGGAGCGATCTTCCTCGTGGCCGCGTACGTGACGCAGCTGCGGTTCCCGGACTGGAACGAGTTCGCTCCCGGTGGCGACATGCAGTACGTCGAGGACTCGACCCTGCCGATCATCGGCAACCTCGTCGGCGGCAACGTGCTCATGGCCGTGCTGACGGCTGCGGGCTTCTGCGCGACCCTGGCGTCCGGGCTCGCCTCGCACGCATCGGTGTCGCGCATGCTCCTCGTGATGGGACGCAACAACGTGCTGCCGCAGAAGGCCTTCGGCTACATCAACCCCCGTACGCACACGCCGACCTTCAACATCGTGCTGGTCGGCGCCATCTCACTGCTCGCCATCCCCTTCACTCTCGAGCTGATCGCGGCGTGGATCAACTACGGCGCGCTGATCGCGTTCACCTTCGTGAACATCTCGGTGATCGCCTGGTTCGCGATCCGCAAGGGTCGGCGTCACACGCCGCGCGACATCTTCTCCTACATCGTGATGCCGGGAATCGGCATGCTGCTTACCGGACTGCTGTGGGCGAACCTGCACGCGGACGCCCTGACCGGTGGTCTGATCTGGACGGCGCTCGGGCTGATCTACCTCGCTGTGATCACGAGGGGCTTCCGCAAGAAGGTCGTCGCGTTCGACGAGAACCAGGCGGTGACCGGATTCAACAAGGTCGTGAAGGTGCCGGTCGACGAGAGCTGACGACGCGGGATGCAGAAGAGCCGCCACCCGTGAGGGAGGCGGCTCTTCACCTGTGTGCGGGACGCGAGTGGGCTCAGATCACGCCCTGCGCGAGCATCGCGCCGGCGACGCGCTCGAAGCCGGCGATGTTCGCCCCGGCCACGTAGTCGCCCGCGACGTCGTAACGCTCTGCGGCGTCGAACGCGGCGCTGTGGATGTCGGCCATGATCTCGCGCAGCTTGTTCTCGCTGGCGTCGAAGCTCCACCGCTGACGCGAGGCGTTCTGACTCATCTCGAGTGCGGAGGTCGCCACGCCTCCGGCGTTCGCGGCCTTGCCGGGCGCGAAGAGCACGCCGGCGCCCTGGAACGCCTCGACGGCGGCGGGGACGCAGGGCATGTTCGCGCCCTCCGAGACGGCGCGCACGCCGTTGGCGATGAGCGCCTCGGCAGCGTCGAGGTCGAGCTCGTTCTGCGTGGCAGAGGGCACGGCGATGTCGACGGGAACCTCCCAGACGCTGCCGC
Organism: Microbacterium sp. LjRoot205; assembly: GCF_056175745.1. Classification (NCBI taxonomy): domain Bacteria; kingdom Bacillati; phylum Actinomycetota; class Actinomycetes; order Micrococcales; family Microbacteriaceae; genus Microbacterium; species Microbacterium sp. LjRoot205. The sequence goes on from NZ_JBGFFH010000007.1 coordinate 185,380, forward strand.
CCTCGACGAAGCGCGCGCCGGGGCGACGGTTCGCGTACTCGACGATGCGGGCGCGCTCGACCTCCTTGATCTGGCGCAGCAGGTCGACGTCGATCCCGGCGTCGTCGACGACGTATCCGGAGGAGTCGGATGCGGTGACAGCGGTCGCGCCGAGCTGCGATGCCTTCTGGATCGCGTAGATCGCGACGTTGCCCGAGCCTGAGACGCCGACGCGCTTGCCGTCGAGCGAGTCGTTGTGGACTCCGAGCATCTCCTGCGCGAAGAACACGGCGCCATAGCCCGTGGCCTCGGTGCGCACCTCGGCGCCACCCCAGCCGGTGCCCTTGCCGGTGAACAWGCCCGACTCATGACGGTTGGTGATCTTGCGGTACTGCCCGAAGAGATACCC
>NZ_JBGFFH010000008.1:0-264795 GCF_056175745.1 Microbacterium sp. LjRoot205
GCCCGCGCCGCCCGCGCCGCCCGCACCGCCCGCGCCGGGCAGCGTCTCCGCGCCGCTTCCGCCGCCCGCCGGTTCAGGGCGCGTCTGATGCCCGAGGGCGATACCGTCTTCCGCACGGCGAAACGTCTCGACGAGGCCCTGGTCGGCGCCGAGGTGGCGCGCTTCGACCTGCGCGTCCCGCGCTTCGCGACTCTCGATCTGACGGGTCAGCCGATCCTCTCCTCGATCGCTCGCGGCAAGCACCTGCTGCTGCGCATCGGCGACAGCACACTGCATTCCCATCTGCGCATGGACGGGGCCTGGCTGGTCTATCGCGCAGGCGAGAAGTGGCGGCATCCGGCGTTCAAGGTGCGCGCGATCGTCGGCACTGCGCAGCGCGAGGCGGTGGGCATCGACCTGGCCGAGATCGAGGTGGTGCCGACGCGCGAAGAGGACGAGCTCGTGGGATACCTCGGGCCCGATCCCCTCGGCCCCGACTGGGACGCCGTCGAGGCCGCCAGACGCGTGAGCGCCGACTCCCGCAGCATCCACGTCGCCCTTCTCGACCAGCGCAACGTCGCGGGGTTCGGCAACGAGTACGCCGCCGAACTCCTGTTCCTGCGCGGGATCCTGCCGACCACGCCCGCCCCGGAGGTCGACGTGCCCGCGCTGCTCGACCTCGGTGTGCGCACGATCCGAGTGAACCGCGATCGTCGTCACCGGACCTTCACCGGAGTCGATCGGCCGGGTCAGGGAACGTGGGTCTACGGGCGTGCCGGCAAGCCATGCCGTCGCTGCGGAACGCTCATCAAGCGCGGCGAACTGGGCGCGGATCCGACCCGTGAACGCATCACCTTCTGGTGTCCCGTGTGTCAGCGATGACCCGCATCCATGCTCGGGAATGAATCCGGCACACCCGTGGTTATTGATATATCCGGAGCACTCCGGAACACGGGGAGGAATCGTGGGCAAGAACTACGTCGACATCGAGAACGACCAGGGCGCGACGCTGCGGTATCGCAAGCACGCCAACGGTCGCGGTCTCGTCGCGCATGGCGCGAAGGTCCATCCGAAGGCGCATGTTGAAGCGGGCGCCTACATCGAACCCGGCGCGCGTATCGGCGCGGGGGCGACCATCGCCCGCGGCGCGTGGATCGAACCGGATGCCGTGATCGGCGAGGGTGCGCACGTCGACGCTCACGCACACATCGGCCAGGGCGCTGCCGTCGGAGACGGCGCGCACATCGGGGTCCGCACCGAAGTCGGAGCAGGTGCTCGCATCGTCCGCGGCGCGCGCATCGGCGACGACGAGACGGTCGCCGCCGGCCTGACGGTCGCCACCGACCCGAAGGGGCTGTGGCTCGCGGCCTGATCACAGCCGCGATCCCAGACCGTCTCGCCGCGTGCGCCGGGTACCCTGGAGCACATGGCGACTCAGGGACGACGACCGGCAGGACGTGCCGGCAAAGGCTCGCCCGTGCGACGCAACAGGGCGGCACCGGCGCAGCGGTTCCCGCCGCCCAAGCCGCCGAAGAAGACCGCCAAGGTGGTGTTCGATGCGCCGGAACGCGAGTCCGAGGAGCCGCGCACGTTCCGACTCGGAGTCGTGCCAGGCGCCACACCAGGCAAGTGGATCGACGCCTGGAAGCAGCGGATGCCGCACGTGCCACTTGAACTCGTGCCGGTGGAGGTCGCCGATCAGCGCGCGGCGCTCGACGACCTCGACGCCGCGCTGGTGCGTCTGCCGCTGACCGACGAGACCCTGCATGTCATCACGCTGTACGACGAGGTGCCGGTCGTGGTCGCCTCGATCGATTCGCACCTGCTCGCGGCCGACGAACTGACCATCGCCGACCTCGCAGGTGAGATCGTGATGGTCCCCACTGACGATCCACTGGGTCCGATCGACATCCCGGGTGCCCTCGCCCCGACGTTCGCGCCGCTGACCGTCGCAGAAGCCATCCCGACCGCTGCCGCCGGAACCGGGATCGTGATCCTGCCCATGTCTCTCGCACGCGTGCACCACCGCAAGGATGTCCGCCATCGACTCCTCGTCGACGGCCCGACGTCGACGGTCGCCCTGGTCTGGCGCCGCGACCACACCACCCCTGACGTCGAGACGTTCATCGGGATCGTGCGGGGTCGCACCTCCAACTCGTCACGGTGATGCGAGCGTGACGTCCCGATGACAGCGATGACGGCGACCCCCTCCGGTCGTCGTTAGACTCTCGTGGTGGTCTCGCTTCTCTACGTCTGTGTGCGCCCCGAGCTCGGGGCGGCGGATGCCGAGCACGCCTCGTTCCGACGGGCGCTCGGCGTCGACGTCGTCGACCGCCTCGACCTGCTCGCCGAGCCCCTCGACCCTGCGCGCCTCGCGCGATACGACGGCGTCGTGGTGGGCGGCTCTCCCTTCAACGTGAGCGACGCCGAGAAGTCTGCAGTGCAGCTGCGTGTCGAAGCAGATCTCGAGCGCATCGCCCGGCGAGCCATCGACGGCCGGATCGCGGCGTTCTTCACCTGCTTCAGCATCGGTGTGGTGACGCGGATGCTCGGCGGCGAGATCACGGTGGACACTCCCGAATCGGCCAGCGCCACCGTGATCGAGACGACCGAGGCCGGCGCAGCGGATCCGGTGTTCGGCCCGAGCTCTCCCGCCCTCACCGTCTTCACCGCCCATAAGGAGAGCGCCGCGGCTCTGCCGCACGGTGCGGTCCTTCTCGCCACGAACGACACCTGCCCGGTGCAGGCGTATCGCGTCGGGACTCACCTCTACACGGCGCAGTTCCACCCTGAGCCGACCCCGAGGGACTTCGCCGACCGGATGACGTTCTACCGCACCACCGGGTACTTCGACCCCGACGAGTTCGACGAGGTGCAGGGGCAGGTGCTCGCAGCGTCGGTCACCGAGGGCGCCGCTCTGCTGCGCCGTTTCGCGCAGACGTTCGCCGCAGCCTGACTCCGAGCAGGCGAGCAGGCGAGCAGGGCTCAGCCGCGCAGCAGCTCCACCCGTTCGCGGAGGTATGCCTCGAGCGGCATCCACCCGCCGGCAGTGCTCCACCGCACCGAGGGCGCGGCGTCGATCATCGCGAGCGGCCCCGATGCCCCACCCGCATCCACGGCGTCGAGGTCGATCACCGACCACCCGACGTGCACGACATCACCCTCGTCGAATCCGCCCCGCAGAGCCAGCGCGCGACGCTCGGCGCGCTCTCGCGCGGACTCGGCCGTATAGCCGCGGCGGCCGGGGTCGGCAGCGCGCAGCACCTCTGCGGTCGCCAGGGCCTGCGTCTCGGTCAACAGCAGCACTCCGATGTGCCAGGCCGCGCCCACGCGAACGATGCGGCGTCCGCGCCACCGGGATTCCCGCTCCTCGCCGAGTCCCTCCTGCGGCAGGCCCGAGAGCGCACGCACGGCGTCGGCTATCAGCGCGGATGCCGTGGTCACAGCTCCCCCTGGGGTCGCGCGCGAACCAGCTCGGGGTCGACCAGTCGCGCCGCGTCGCCGCGGATCAGCATGCCGAACAGCGGGAAGAGCAGCACCGACAGCATCCCCGCGCCGACGAGTGCTGCGGCTGTGCCGGTGTCGATCATCTTGTGGTCCACCCCGATGGCCGTCACGGCGACGATGATGGGCAGCCCTGTGGCGGCCAGCAGCCCGAGCGCCGTGCGGTCTCTGACGCTCGCGCCGAGTGGGGCGGAGAGCTGTGCAGTGATGCCCCGGAGCACGAGCAGCGCCACGAGGAAGAGGGGCAGCATCAGCATCGCCGAGGACGAGCCGGTGAGCGCCTGGAGGTCGAAGTTCACGCCGGTGTAGAGGAAGAAGATCGGCACGAAGAGCCCGAACGCGATGGCCTCGAGTTTCGTCTCCATCGCCGCTGCGTCCTTCTCGGGCGCGCGCGCCATGATGATGCGCCACACGGCTCCCGCGACGAAGGCGCCGAGCAGCATGTCGAGGTCGAGCATGACGCTGAGGCCAACCAGCGCCGCGATGAGCAGCAGCACGAAGCGCACGCCGAACTGATCGGAGGTGTGCAGCGTGGCGCGCACGAAGGCATGCAGGCGCCCATGCTGCATCCGCTGGGCCATCCACACGGCGAGCCCCGCCAGCGCCACGAAGGCGAGCAGCACGGCGGTGGCGAGCGGCGTGGTGCGGGTGCTGAGGAAGAGCGAGATCGCGATCAACGGCAGGAACTCTCCCACGGCGCCGATCACGGTGACCGCACGACCGAACGGAGTGTCCGTCTCCCCTGCATCCCGCAGGATCGGCATCAGGGTGCCGAGTGCGGTGGAGCTGAGCGCGATGGCGATCACGACCATCCCCTCGCCGGGTGCGAGGAAGAAGCCGATCGCGATCCCGAGCACGACGCTGATGCTCCAGCCGATCGAGGCCCGCACGAGCGGGCGCCCGGAGACGGCGCGGAAATCGATCTCGGATCCGGCCATGAAGAAGAGCATCGCGAGCCCGAAATCGCTGAGCTTCTCGAGGATGGGCGTCGGCTCGACCCAGCCGAGCACGGCGGGCCCCGCGAGAATCCCGAGCACGAGCTCGAACACGATGATCGGCACTCGGATGACGGGTCGGATGCCGCGCGCGAGCAGCGGCGCTGCCACCGCGAGCAGCGGGATCAGCACCAGTCCGAGATCGCCCGCGTCCACGCTCCCAGAGTAGCGACCCGGAGCGACGATTCGCCCGGTGGTCGCATCCACGGCAGAATCGATGCACACCCCCGAGGAGCCCCCATGTCTCAGCCCGACACCGCCCGCCTGCTGATCGCCTGCGACGATCAGCCCGGCATCGTCGCCGCCGTCGCCGGAGTGCTCTCCGCCCACGGAGCGAACATCATCTCCCTCGATCAGCATTCCACCGACTCCGAGGGTGGTCGGTTCTTCCAGCGCACCGTGATCCACCTCCCCGGTCTCTCGGCCGCGCGCACCGCGCTCGAGGCCGACCTCGCCCCGATCGCCGAGCGCTTCGGCATGGAGTGGTCACTGCACGACACCGCCCGCCGCAAGCGCGTCGCGATCTTCGTGTCGAAGTACGATCACTGCCTGATGGAGCTGCTGTGGCGCACGCAACGCGGACAGCTCGACATCGACGTGACGATGGTCGTCTCGAACCACCCCGACCTCGCCGAGTCGGTGCGCTCGTTCGGAGTGCCGTTCGTGCACATCCCCTCGGGCGACAAGCAGGCGATGGAGCAGCGCCAGCTCGAGATGCTCCGAGGCAACGTCGATCTCGTCGTCCTCGCCCGCTACATGCAGATCCTGAGCGATGACTTCATCACGGGTCTCGGTGCCCCCGTCATCAACATCCACCACTCGTTCCTGCCCGCCTTCATCGGGGCCAACCCGTATGCCAGGGCGAAGGATCGCGGCGTCAAGCTGATCGGGGCCACAGCGCACTACGCGACGGCCGACCTCGACGAGGGGCCGATCATCGAGCAGGACGTCACGCGGGTCACGCACTCGGAGTCCGCGGCCGAGCTGCAGCGCCGCGGCGCCGATGTCGAGCGCCTCGTGCTCGCGCGCGCCGTGCAGTGGCATGCCGAGGACCGTGTGATCGTGCACGGCCGCTCGACCGTCATCCTCTGAGTCAGGGCTTCTGCGGCACCCCGGCGGCCAGCTCGGCGAAGGCCTCCGCCGCAGTGGAACAGCGGGCGAGCGGCGCGCCCTGCCCCATCCAGAGGGACTGCAGCTCGCCGAGGTTCTGCTCGCCTGCCGCAGCCCGGAATCGCCCTGTGAGCCAGTTCTGCATCGGGAACGGGGCGATGGTGCCGCTCGCTTCGATCGCCCGCACCGCGCGGTTGCGAGCACCGCGGGCGAGGCGTYCGCTCATCGCCCGAGTGAGAACGGTGCCGTCGGCGGGTGTCGCGCGGATGGCGTCACGATGCGCCTGGTTCGCGGCAGACTCGACTGTCGCGAGGAACGCCGTGCCGACCTGCACGGCCGATGCACCGAGCGCGAAAGCGGCCGCGACACCGCGCCGATCGGCGATGCCGCCGGCCGCGATCACCGGCACATCGACGGCATCCACGACCTGCGGCACGAGCGAGAAGGTGCCGACGAGCGACTCCTCGGGCGGTCGCAGGAACGACACGCGATGGCCTCCGGCCTCGAAGCCGGTCGCGATGACGGCGTCGACCCCGGCGTCGGCGAGGGCTGCGGCTTCGCCGACCGTCGTCGCTGTCGCCACCACGCGGATGCCTCGGCGATGCGCCTGTTCGATGAGGTCGCCGGAGGGGATGCCGAACACCGTGCTGAGCACGGGCGGCGCCGACTCCCAGATCGCGTCGAGCTGCTCGTCGAGCGGGGGCACGTACCGCTCGGGTCGTGCCGGCACTTCGAGGCCGACCGCGTCGTAGAACGGCTGCAGCGCCTGCGCGAACACGGTGTGCTGCGGATTCGGCTCGACCTCGTCGCCCGTCGGCAGCCAGATGTTCACGGCGAACGGGCGCGAGGTCGCCTCCCGCAGCGACGCGACGGTCGAGCGGATGCGGTCGCCGTCGTAGCCGTACAGCCCGTAGCCGCCGAGTCCGCCCGCCTCGCTGACGGCCGCAGCGAGCGCGACGGACGAGAGCCCGCCGAACGGACCGAGCAGGACGGGGTGTTCGATGCCGAGCAGCGCACGCAGATCAGTCATACATCGAGGCTATCTCCGCTCTCCTGCCCGGAGGTGAGCGCGGATCACCGATCCCCTGCTCGGATGCCGGTGATAATCTCGGCGGGAGGGATCAGAGAGGCACACATGAGCGAGTGGTTCGGGCAGATGCTCGGCTTCGTCGCGGCTGCGCTCGGGATCGTCGCGGTGCCCGATGCCGCAGCCCTCGGTGTCGCGATCGCACTGATCGCCCTGACGACGCTCACGATCGCCGTCGCTCTGAGCCTGGCACCGCCCTCGCCGAGCACCGCTCCGCATCCGCTGCGGGCGATCGACGTCTCGACGCTGCTCGCGCAGAGCGATCCTGATGCCGCCGGTCACCCGCGCCCTCGTGCGCCGGGAGTCGCCGTTCCCGCGTAGTCCGTCCTCGTACGGGACTGCGCGGCTTTCGCCGACCCTTCCCGACCTACGAACGGACTTCCATGGACATCTTCGCCTTCCCACCCCTGACCTTTCTGCTCGATGCGGCGTACGGCGCCCTCGCCGGGCTCTCCTCACTGCTCGAACCACTCGCCGGAGCATCCGCCGCAGCCCTCGCCGTGGTGCTCGTGACGCTTCTCGTCCGCGCCCTGCTGATTCCCGTGGGTGTCTCGCAGGCCAAGGCCGAGCAGACCAGGGCGCGCCTCGCGCCCCGGCTGCGCGAGCTGCAGCGCCGGCACAAGAAGAACCCCGAACGCCTGCAGAAGGAGATGCTCGAGCTCTATCGCTCCGAGAACACGTCTCCGTTCGCCGGCATGCTGCCTGTTCTCGCGCAGGCACCGGTCGTCGGCATCCTGTACACGCTGTTCATCCGCCCCGACATCGCGGGGCACGCCAACGACCTGCTCACGCACGACCTGTTCGGTGCGCCGCTGGGAGCGAGCCTCGTCTCGGCCGTCTTCGGCGGCACGGCGACACCCGAGACGCTGCTGGTGTTCGGCGCCCTGATCGCCGTGATGATCGCGGTGGCCGAGATCACGCGGCGGGTCTTCCGGCCGGCGCCGGTCGACGATGATTCGCCGCTGAACTCGCCGACGATGCAGAGAGTGACGAGTGCTCTGCACTACCTGACAGCAGTGTTCGCCGTGTTCGTGCCGTTGGCGGCCGCGCTCTACCTCACGGTCACCGTCGTCTGGACTCTGGTGCAGCGCATGCTGCTGCGGCGTCGCTATCCCCTGCCCGTGCCGGCCGGGGTCAGCGTCTGACGTTCGGCACTCACTCCGGCAGCGGGATCGGCGCCGTGAACGGCCCGGTCTCGTCGCCGCGGCCCTCATCGTCCGCGCCGGTGTCGTCTCGTGCGGCGGCATCGGCGCGGCGGCGCTGTCGCCGCACGCCGAGCGTCGTGCCGACGCTCGCTGCGACGACGAGGGCGATCGCGAGCATCCTCAGCGGGGTGGCGGACTGGCCGAGGATCAGCCACCCGGCGAGTGTCGCGAACGCGGGTTCGAGGCTCAGCAGCACTCCGAACACGCGCTGCGGCAGGCGACGGAGCGCCGCGAGCTCGAAGCTATAGGGGATCACCGACGACAGCACGGCCGTGACCGCGGCGAGCAGCAGCAGCTGCGTGTCGCCCGAGACGGTGACGGCCGCCGGCACTCCGACCGGGATCAGCAGCACCGCCGCCACGACGAGCCCGACCGCGAGCCCGCTCGTGCCGGGGATGACGGCGCCGACTCGGGCGCTCATGCGGATGTACATGGCCCAGAAGGCCGCGGCGATCAGGATGAAGACGACACCGAGAGGGTCGAGCGGGTCTGCGCCGATCAGTCCGTCGACGCCGAGCAGTACCATGCCGAGCAGCGCGACGCCCACCCAGGCGGCGTCGGCGAGGCGTCGGGTCAGCGCAGCCGCCAGCACCAGTGGCCCGAGGAACTCGATCGCGACGGCGGGGCCGAGCGGGATCCGGTCGATGGCCGCGTAGAAGAAGCCGTTCATCGCCGCCAGCGAGACTCCGAACAGCACGGCGGCCAGCCACTGCACTCTCGTCCAGCGCACCGGCCGCGGGCGCACGATGACCACCAGCAGCAGCGCCGCGATCGCGACGCGCAGAGAGGTCACGCCCCACGGGCCGAGCACCGGGAACAGCTGTGCCGCGACAGCGGCCCCGAACGGCAACGACAGGCAGGAGCAGACGACCAGTGCGACGCCCACGAGCGGGCGGGACGACGCGGACTGCTTCACCCCGCCAGCCTACGGCGCAGGGAGGCTGCGGCGAACGCGGGCGATCAGAGGTGCTTGCCGCCGGTGACGGCGAGCACCGCGCCGGACGTGTACGACGACTCCGCCGAGGCGAGGTAGACGTATGCGCCGGCGAGTTCGGCCGGCTGTCCCGCCCGGCCGAGAGGCGTGTCGGAGCCGAAGGTCTTCACCCGCTCATCGCTCCATCCGGTGGCCGGGATGAGCGGCGTCCAGATGGGTCCGGGGGCGACCGCGTTCACGCGGATGCCTCGTTCTCCCGCCTCTTCGGCGAGCGCCTTGACGAATGCGACCTGTGCCGCCTTCGTCATCGCGTAGTCGATGAGGTTGGGCGAGGGCTCGAACGCCTGCACGGACGCCGTCACGATGATGCTCGACCCCGGCTCCAGATGCGGATACGCGGCCCTGGCCGAGTACAGCAGTCCGAACAGGTTCGTCTCGAACACGCGGCGCAGCTTGTCGGTCTCGAGATTCTCGAAGCCGTCGATGTCGTGCTGGTAGGCGGCGTTGAGCACCAGGATATCCAGCCCGCCGAGGCCGTTCCTCGTCTCGGAGACCACTTCCGTCGCGAAGGCCTCGTCCCGCAGATCTCCGGCGAGGCTGAGCCCCTGCCTGCCTTCGGCGCGGATGAGCTCTATCGTGTCGTCGGCATCCGACTGCTCCTCCGGCATGTGCACGATCGCCACGTCCGCGCCCTCCCGGGCGAAGGCGATGGCGACGGCCCGACCGATTCCAGAGTCGCCACCCGTGATCAGGGCTCGACGGCCCTCGAGCCGCGCGTGACCGACGTATGTCTGCTCACCGTGGTCGGGAACCGGCCGCATCTGATCGGTCAGCCCCGGCTGGTCCTGCTGCTGCCCCGGGAACTCCTCCTGGCGATGCTGGCTGCGGGGGTCTGGCGTGCTGTCGGCCATGGTGTCTCCTCTTCCTCGCGACTCGCGACCGCCGTTCGTGGCGCGAGTCGGGCGTCAACCGAGCCTCGTGGCCTCTCGACGCCCTCGGCAGGGGGTTGACAATCGGCACCACGATCCAGGGCCGGGGCGCGGAGGCGGAGCGGGTTCCTCGACGCGCTCAGGCCGCTGGAGCGGACGGCTCGTCGTCGCCCGTGGCGACGGAGGCCTCCTGCGGCTCGGGAACCAGGTACAGACCGCTCGGAGCGTTGGCCGTGAAGGCGAGCGCCTCGATCCAGGCCCGGTTGACCGACGGCTGCCGGCTGCCGAAGTACTTGAAGACGAGCGAGCTGCCCGGCTGAACCCACACGGTCGTGCGGCCGCCTCCGACGCTGGCGTCTTCACGCCAGCTGAAGGGGAAGGGCTCCGCGCGGCGCAGCTTGGCGGTCATCACGAGCTGCAGATGAGTGAGGGCACGATCCTCGATCTCGGTCTTCACGCTGCCCTCGTAGATGAATTTGCCCATTCCGCTCCTCCTCAGGTGTCAGGGTCTTCGCCATGCAGTTTATGGGAATCCCCCGCCCGGCTGCATCGATGAAACCCCGCCGAAGTCAACCCCCTGCGCTCGGCTTCCTCCCCCGCATATCCTGTGAGGGACCGCGAGGAGACCCACCATGAACGCACGACACATCGACGACCGTTCCGACGAGGGCTACACCCCCACGACCACTCACGCCGAGTTCGGCGAAGGCAACCCCCGCCTGCGGGTGACCCGCGACGGCGAGCGCACGGAGTTCGCCCTCGAGGCCGACCTGGTGCGCATCGGCTCGGCCGTCGACAACGAGCTGCGGCTCGAGGGCGCCGACCCCGTGCACGCGACGATCACGCACGACGACCGCGACGAGTACGTGCTCGAACTGCACGGCGAGGGCGAGATGAACAGCAACCCGGACGCCACCGCCACGCACCCGGGCGACCGGTCGCAGACACTGCGCACGGGCGCGCGCTTCACTGTCGGAGAGTGGGAGCTCGTCTACGCACGCGACGAGTTCGCCGATCACGGTCGCCCCTTCGGCGGACGCCTCGGCGGCGAGTACTCCGACCAGCCGCTGCAGCCCCCGCGGCCCGACTACTCCGACGACGCGAACATCGAGTCGGACGCGCCGACGCACGCCGACTCCGCTGAGGAGAAGTGACAGCGGAGCAGCCGTCGCTGGATCGCCTGAGCGAGGTCGCCGCTGAGCGCGGGCTGCGCATCTGCGTCGTCGAGTCTCTGACCTCGGGGCGGCTGGCGAGCACGATCGGCGCGGGCGACGACGCGGGCGACTGGTTCGCCGGCGGCATCGTCGCCTACCTCACCGATGTCAAAGAGAGCCTGCTCGGCCTCACGCCGGGAACCGACCCGTGCTCGGCCGAGTGCGCCGAGCAACTCGCCGAGAGCGCGCGACGGCTCTTCGACGCCGACGTCTGCATCTCCACCACGGGCGTCGGGGGCCCGGAGCCCGAGGGTGGGCACGACCCCGGAACCGTCTTCATCGGGTGGGCGACCGACGACGGAGTCGGCCATCGGATGCTGGCGCTCACCGGCGATCCGCACGAGGTGCTCGACGAGACGGTCGACACCGCGATCCGACTGCTCGCCTTCCATGCCGAGGGCATCAGGCCTGCCGGTCCTCGGCGATCAGGCGCGGCGTCGACTGAGCTGAGCGGGCCAGCCGACTGAGAGCCCTGCGCTCTCCACCGTGCACTCTCCGCCGGATCCGCCGAGGGTCACCGCCCAGGCACGAGTCCGATGCGCAGCGGCGCACCGGGAGCGGATGCCGCGGCTATCGCCTCGTCGATGGCTGCGAGCTGCCGCACCTCGCCGACCGCATCCGCGAAAGGGTAGGCGCGTCCTCGTCCGGCGAGGAATCCGACGGCCTCGGCCAGCTCGGCTCCGGTGTAGTTGTGCACCCCGGTGACGGTCACCAGTCGACGCACGATGCTCTCGGCGTCGAGCGGCACGGGCTCGGCGGGGAAGACGCTTCCGACGAGCACGACCGTGCCCCCGGTGCCCACGCCGGCGACCGCGTCTGACACGGCATGCCCCGAGGCCTCGATCACGATGTCCGGGTCACGATCGATCCGGCCGGCACCGAACCGTGCGGCGAGCGCGAGCCGTGCGGGTGCGGGGTCGAGCACCTCGACCGTCGCGCCGTGCTCCACGGCGATCGCGGCAGCCGAGAGTCCGACGAGTCCGGCTCCGTGGATGCGCACGGCCGCACCCTCGAGGCCATGGTCGCGCGCCGCCCTGGCCACGGCGGCCCAGGCGGTCGCGGTCGCGCACGATGCCGGTGCGAGCACCGAGGCCGGCAGCGACTCGGGCACCCGCACGATCGCGGTGCCCGCTCGCACCTGGACGTGCGTGCCGAAGGCTCCGCTGAGATCGCCGTGCACGCCGATGCGATCATGGCCGTATTTGCCCAGCGTGCGGCACTTCTGCGGCAGGCCCCGCGTGCACCGGTCGCAGGTGCCGCACGAGATCGTGACCGACCAGACCACCCGATCGCCGATGCGCACCGGGGTGCCGTCGACCGCGACAGCCCCGGCATCGCCCATGGCGATCACGCGTCCGACGCTCTCATGGCCGAGCACCAGGGGCACCGGAGCCGATCGCCGCCCCTGCACGGTGTGCACGTCGGACCCGCAGATGGTCGACATCTCGACCGCGACCAGCACGTCGTTCTCGCCGAGAGCGACACCGGGCACCGCGATGGTCTCGTGCGGGTGGCCTTCGCCGATCCACACCATCGCTGTGGCTGCGGGGCGCAGAGCGACGTCGCGGCGATGGCCGGGAGGTCGGACAAGCAGAGTTCCCATGAGGGCCACTCAGACGGTGGGCACGAGCGGAAGCAGCCCGCGCTCGGCCAGCGCGCTGTGGAGATGCGTGACGTCTGCGAGCACGGCGTCGGCACCGGCGAGTTCGAGGGCACTCGAGTCGTGGGCGCCCGTGAGCACGCCGCCGACGAAGCCGGCACCGGCGCGGCGCCCTGATTCGACATCGCTGACGGTGTCTCCCGCGACGGCGACCGACGCGACCGACGAGGTCTCCGTGCGGATCAGCGCGGTGAGCACGAGGTCGGGCGCAGGGCGCCCTCGTCCGGCATCGACGGGCGAGAGCGCCAGGTCGACGAGGCCGTTCCATCCGAGACCGTCGATCAGCGCGTCGCGGGTGACCGGAGCGAACCCGGTCGTGAGCACGACGGTCAGACCCGCATCCTTCAGACTCCGGATCGCATCCGCCGCCCCGGGGATCTCGGCGACCCCCTGTTCCGCCACGATCTCGGCATAGGCACCCTCGAACTCCGCCGTCGCCCGTTCGGCTGCGGCCCTGTCGCCGCCCGCGAGATGCGTGAAGACGTCGATCTTGGACTGGCCCATGGTCGCGCGCACATGGGCCAGCGCGTCGTCCCACGGCATCCGATCTGCGACTCCGGTGCGCTCGGCGGCGCGCTGGAACGCGGTCTCGACGACGCCGTCGTCGAGCACGGTCGTGCCTGCCATGTCGAGCACGACGAGTTCGAGTGCCGGAGGTGCGGAGAGGTGCGTGGTCATGAGGTTCCTTCCACTGAGGGTGCCCACCCGAAGGCGGCGGTGAGATTCTCTTCGGCGAGCCCCAGACCCGTGGTCATTCCGATGCCGGTGGTCGCGGCGAGCACCAGCACCCCCTCCTCGACCCTGTCGATGAGGAATTCGTGCTGCGCCTTGGCGTAGACGCCCTGCCAGCGCTCGAGCACCCGCGGTGCGGGCATGTCGAACAGCGCCTCCGCCTCGGCGAGGAACGCGGCGAACGCCGCCTCCGGCTGGAACGGCTCGGGCGCACTCGACGTGGTGTGCGAGTCGCCGATGATGAGCGTGCCGTCCGGCAACTGGGTGTACATCTGATTGAGGTCGAGTGCCGCGAGGTCGGGGCGCTCGGAGTGCAGTCGCTCACGGAGGGCACCGGCCGCCGCACCGTCGGCGAAGCGTCCGTACCGCACGAGCGACCATCCGGTCAGCAGCGGGGCAGCGAGCGGATGCGGCAGCGTCACCGCCGCTCGCATCATGTCGAGCGCGCACCGCTCGACACCGGCGCGTGCGGCCACCTCGGGCAGCAGCTGGTCGACGTCGTGATTGACCGCGACGACCACCGCGCCGGCCGTGATGGCGCCTCTCGTCGTCTCGACGCGTCGCCCGGCGACCGAGGTCACCGCTGTGCGGAAGCGGAAGTCGACTCCCTGCGCGGCGAGGTGTCGCACGATCGCGGCCGCGGCGGTGCGCGGATCGGTCTGCAGGTCGGTCTCGATGTGCGCCCCGCCGACGAGCCCCTCGGCACGGAGCGGGGCGAGACGCAGCAGCTCGTCCGTCTCCAGCATCCGGATGCCGCCGTCGGCCGCCGCCTGCTCGAGCACCGCGATCTCGTCTGGGTGACGAGCGGCGACCAGCGTGCCGGATTCGCGCAGCCAGAAGTCCGCGTCATGAGCGAGTCGCAGCCACAGGTCGCGAGACAGGTCGGCATAGCGGCGAGCCTCGCCGGTCTGCGCGCCGATGCAGAGATGGCCGAAGTTGCGGATCGTCGCCCCGACAGGGGCATCCGCCCTGTCGACGACGATCACCGTGAGGCCCCGCCGAACAGCGGCGTAGGCCGCGCCGAGGCCGATGATCCCCGAACCCACGACCACGAGATCCGCGCTGTGCTGAGTGCCTTTGCGCTGAGTCGCGCTGTGCTGAGTGCCGTTCATCGGAACACCTTCCGCATCCACATCGCGAGTCCTTCGACGACGAGCACCGTGACGAGGATCATCAGCACGATCGCGGTGACCGTCTCGTAGCGCGAGCCCTGGCTGGCGTTGAGCAGGTAGTAGCCGACTCCGCCGCCGCCGACGATGCCGAGGATCGTCGCCGCACGGATGTTCGTGTCGAGCATGTAGAAGCTGTGTCCGATGAGCGCCTGCATCCCCTGCGGCACTGTCGCCGAGGTGTAGGTCTGCAGACGAGTGGCGCCGACCGCGCGAAGCGCCCGCTCGGGGCCTCGGTCGACCTCCTCGAGGGAGTCGGCGATCAGTTTGCCGAGCAGTCCGATGCCGCCGATGGCGAGCGCGATGACTCCCGCCTGCGCACCGAGTCCGGTGATCACGACGAGCACGATCGCGAGGATCAGCTCGGGGATGCCGCGGATGCCGACGAGCAGGAATCGTGCGACGCCGCGCGCGCCAGGGCCGGGTGCGACGTTGCTGGCCGCGAGCGAGCCGAGGATCAGAGAAGGCAGCAGGGTGAGCACGGTCGCTGCGAGTGCGATCGCGATCGTGTCGCGCATGGCGGCGATCATCGCCGACGCCTCGTAGCTGCCGAAGGACGGCGGCCAGAACTTCGCGGCGACCTCGGGGAGCTTGGCCCAGAAGGTGAAGAAGTCGAGCCAGTTGATCTGGCTGACGACGACGCTGCCGATCACGACGAGCACGGCGACGATGATGCCGCTCGTGTTGCGCACGCGCTCTGCCGTCCACGGTCGCCGCACCGCGGTCTGAGGGCTTGCCGCCCATGCAGGTCGTGCGGTCCCCGTGGAACTCGCGCTCGACGAGCCGCGCAGTCGAGGGTGGATGATGCGGTCGATCCACGACCGGGTCTGCCTCTGCTGTCCGAGCATCGCCCCGCGCACCAGGCTCGAGACGATCTCCATCGCGATGCACAGGATGAAGATGACCAGCGCGATGCCCAGGCCTTTGCCGTAGTTCAGCGACTTGAACGCGTACGACATCTCGAGCCCGAGGCCCGCCACACCCACGTAGCCGAGCACGACGCTGCCGCGCAGGTTGATGTCGTTGCGATGCAGCACCGTCGCGACCCAACTCGGCAATACCTGGGGAAGGATCCCCGAGGCGAACTCCTGCATCTTCGATCCGCCGGCGGCGCGGATCGCAAGCCGGGGACCCTCGTCGATCTGCTCGATCGCATCGGCGAACATCTTCGAGATCATGCCGATCGAGTGGATGCCGATGGCGAGGATGCCGGGGAGGGTGCCGAGCGAGAACATGAGCACGAACGCCATGGCGAGCACGACGTCCGGCAGCGCGCGGGTGAGCACTCCCACGAATCGGGCCGCGGCCCGCCATCCGTTGCCCGGGGTCGTGTTCGAGGCTGCGAGGTAGGCGATCGGCACCGAGAGCACGGCGGCGAGCAGCGTGCCGACGAGCACGAGCCCCACGGTGAGGGCGATCAGCCATGCGAGGTCGGCCGGCTCGGGGAACGAGAGTCCGCCGACGCGGGCCACGAAGTTCTCGGCATTGCCCCAGCTCTGCACCATCGCCGGGATCGAGATGCCGACCTCTTCGACCGCGAGGATGCCGAGCACCAGGAGAGCCACCAGGGTGAGCCCGGCGGCGATGCGCTCGGCCGAGAGCGGGCGTCGGGGTGCGCGGTCGGAGACGGTGGCATGCCCTGGGGCCGCGGACGACGAGGGTGCGTCCGAGAGCACGGTCATGAGACCCGGGCCGTGTCGATGTCGGCGATGTCGACCGCGATCTCGGTGAGCTCGTTCTGGACGGCGCGGATCTCAGCCGTGGTCGTGGCGACGCGGCCGTAGATCTCCATGACCTCGGCCTTGGTGAGGTCGCCGGTCGGTGTGTCGAGCACGATCTCACCGTGGCGCAGGCCGACGATGCGGTCGGCCCACGAGATCGCGAGGTCGACCTGATGCAGGCTGCAGACGACGGTGAGGCCCTCGTCGGCGGCGATCTCGCGGATGAGCGCCATCACCTGATCGCTCGACTCGGGGTCGAGCGAGGCGACGGGCTCGTCGGCGAGAAGGATGTCGGGCTTCTGCATCAGGGCGCGGGCGATGGCGACGCGCTGCTGCTGGCCGCCCGAGAGGGTGTCGCTGCGCTGATAGGCGCGATCGAGGAGTCCGACGCGGTCGAGGTGTTCGAGGGCGCGCAGCTTCGCCGCCTTCGAATAGCCCCAGAGCCCGAGGCGCGGCCCGCGGACCTCCGACAGCGATCCGGTGAGCACGTTCTCGAGCACGGTGAGCGATGGCACGAGCTCGAACTGCTGGAAGATAAATCCCACCCGACTGCGCAGGCGGCGGAGCGCCTTGCCCTTCAGAGTCGGCACCGGGGAACCGAGCACCTCGATGTCGCCCGAGGTCGGGACCTCGAGCCCGTCGACGTGTCGCAGGAGCGTGGACTTGCCCGAGCCCGAGAGGCCCAGCAGCACGACGATCTCGCCGCGAGACACCTGCAGAGACGCGTTCTTGAGCGCCGTCGTCGTGCCGAAGGTCTTCGTCACGCCGTTCAGGCGGATGAGGGCATCGGATGCCGTGTTCATGTCAGTTCTCCTCGTGAATCTCTGAAGCTCGTCGGCAGAGGTGGCGAGCGAGACGAAGCGCATCGACCTCAGCGCGTCTCGTCTCGCTCGCCGTGACCTCCCGCTCGACGAGCGGGAGCGAAGCGGATGTCAGGGTGTCAGCCCTGGCACTGCTCCGCTTCGGTCTCCTTGCAGATGTCGCGGATGAGGTCGTAGTACGCGTCGTCGACCGGCTTCGTGGCGAAGAAGACGCTGCGGAACGAGTCGGTGTCGGCGCTGTCGATGCCGGCGGCGATGATGTCGTCGATCGTGATCTCCGAGAGGCCGTCGATGAGCTTCTGGGCGACGTCGTCGGGAAGCGTCGACGAGTAGACGAGCGGGGCACCGGGCACCATGGTCTCGTCGATGACCTTGACGGCATCCGACTTCTCGACCTCGGAGTCCTCGGCGAAGCCGACCTCGCACTCGACCCCCTCGCCGACCTTCTGCACGCTCACGTCGTGCTTGCCCGCGAAGACCGGAGTGATGTCGGTCTTCGGGTCGATGCCCGCCTCGATGAGGTTGTACGAGGGGAAGAGGTATCCGGACGTGGACGACGGGTCGACGAAGCAGACCTTCTTGCCCGCGAAGTCGTCGATGCTCGAGATGTCGCTGTCAGCGGGGACGATCGCCTGTGAGAAGTAGCCGGGCTCCTGGCCCTCCTCCGTGACGATCGACGAGATCGGGGTGAGCTTCGCACCGTTGTTGGTGGCGGTGACGTAGGTGAATCCCGAGAAGGAGGCGACGTCGACCTTGCCGGCGACAGCGGCCTCGATGAGCGCGGCGTAGTCGGTCGACTCGTGGTACTCGACCGACTTGCCGGTGATCTCGGCGATGTAGTCCATCAGCGGCTGGTAGTTCGTCTCGGTGTCGACCGAGTCGGGCACGACGCCGAAGACGAGCGTGTTCTCGTCGACTGCGAAGCCGCTCGCGGTCGACGATGCCTCGACATCGGACGCGCCGGTGGCCTCGGCGGTGCCGGAACAGGCGGCGAGGCCGAGCGCGAGGATCGCGGCGCCGGCGAGTACGGGGAGAGCGCGGAGCTTCATGAGGACCTTTCAGAGTGGGAGGGGGTGATCCACGAGCAACTCTGACAGGGCGCGGGCCGAGATATATACCTAACTTGCAAGAGTTCAAGGTTCGTTCACCCGGGCTTTCCTGGGATGAACACAGACAGAACGCTCGACCTCCCTGTGATGTCACCAAGTAGTATGCCTATGTGGCCGAAGCTGTATACACCCAGATCGCAGACGACCTGCGCGCCCAGATCGCGGCCGGCTCTCTGCGCCCCGGGGATGACGTGCCCACCGAGTCGGAACTCGCCGAACGCTGGCGCACGTCTCGTGGTCCCATCCGGAACGCCCTGGCTGCGCTGCGCAGCGAGGGCCTGATCGAGACCGGAAGAGGCCGCCCCGCTCGGGTCGTCTCCCGCAAGGCGAGCCAGGCCGTCGACGTGTCGGTGCCGTTCACCCGCTGGGCTCGAGATCTCGGCGTGACCCCCGGTGCCCAGACGCAGGAGCTGAGTCTTCGCCGGGCAGGCGACCGCGCCGAGCTTCTCGGGGTCTCCCCCGATGACACGATCGTCGGCGTCGTGCGACTCCGACTGCTCGACGCGCGGCCGACGATGCTCGAGCGCCTCTTCTACACCGAGGCCGTCGGGCGCCGGCTGTTCGACGTCGACACCGACGAGATCTCGATCACCGAATACCTGGGGTCAGTCGGACACCCGATCGTCGGCCTCGAGCACCAGATCGACGCGGTGGCGGCCGATGACCAGGATGCCGCGCTCCTGCGGGTGCCGCAGGGAACGCCGATCCTCCGGCTCAGCCGCATCTCCCGCGATGCGAGCGGACGCATCTTCGAAGCATCGGAGGACCGCTATCTCAGCGAGGTGGTGCGGTTCACCGTCGCAGCGTCGGGAATATCGACAGACGGGCACTACATGCGTGCAGTCGGCGGCTAGGAGCCAGCAGGTCGGTTTCGATTCCTCGAGGGAAGAAGCCGATCGCGAGCGCGCTGGGGATCAGATTCCAGAGATCGCGCTCGCGATCACAGCGCTGGGGATGCGCTATTTCTGGGGTATACCCAATGTAAGCTCCCGGCTACACCATGGAACACGGTCTATAGTCGAGACCTACCCTGGACTTTCGTCTAGTCCTTGAGCGTGCATCCGCGGAATTCCGCGGGTTTTCCCCAAGAGTATCGGAATGCTGGACGAGGATTCTGACCGCGTTCCGCCTCCGAGATGCCGGAATACTGGTTCGGTCAGACGATCGGCAGGAGAGCTGACACGACCCAGCGTCCGTCCGCTTCTCCGGCGCTGAACTCACCACTGGCACCGAGAACACGTTCGGCCATTCGCCCGATACCGGTGCGGCTCGACGAGAGCTCGCGACGCGGCGTGACAGAGAGAGGGCTACTCACCGTCAGCTTTGCGGAGTCGTCATCGATGTCGAATCGGATCAGGACTTCGCCCTCGCCTGCGTACTTGAGGACGTTGGTGGCCGACTCGCGCAAGATGCGCGCGAGGATGATCTCGGCCGCGCGGGGGATGCGCTCGTCCGAGGGGTCACCGTCGACGATCACAGAGTGGCCCGCGGATTCGAATTCCTGCTGGGCTTCGTCGACGGAGGCCGCCAGATCACCCGAGGGCATGCCCTCGGATCTGGGCCCGTCGTCGGCGAGGTCGATCACGAAGCGGAGATCGGTCATCGCCTTGCGTGCGGCGATGCGGATCGCCTCCTGCGATTCGCTGCTGGTGCGATCGTCGTCGAGCATCTGCACGTGCAGCGCCACCACCGTGAGGTGGTGCGCGATGCTGTCGTGCAACTCGCCGGCGATCCAACGTCGCTCAGCGAGTACTGCCTGCCGTTCCTGCTCGGCCTTCTCAGCCAGCTGCACCTCGAGCGTCCGCCCTCGGGCGAACGCGATGCGAAGTGCGAAGCCGACGGCTCCGGATACTGCGGCGCCGACCAGGAAGATCGCGATATTGAAGGCATCCCTCGAGTCGCCAGTGACGACCAGTGCGGATGCGAGGAGGAAAACTCCGGCATAGGACAGGACCAAGGAGGTCCATCCCAGACGCACGATCAGGCCTGCCGCGAAAGCGGCGGTCGTGAGCACCTGGGCTTCGATGCCGGGGATGAAGGAGAGTGCGAACACCACGCCGAGGGCGTATGTCGCGATCAGTGGCGACCAGAGATACAGGGCCAAGACCGCGGTGGATGCGATCCCGAGTGCCGCCGTCAGAGGATCCAATCCCGGAGGAAGGAACAGTCCGACGATGTCGAAGGTGACGATCGTTCCGACGACCGCCAATACGGCGATCCGTTCGATCGTGCTGAGCTTCTCGCCCTTTCCGAGTCGAGTGACGTCTGCGCGTTCACCCGCCGGAAGACTTGAAGCCATACTTCAGTATCTCCTTTCCGCCATATAGATTAACGGTAGAAGCCGAAAAAGAGTCCAACCTGGTTCCAGAAAGACATAGAGATTCACCTCCTTTATTGCACTTTTGACTAGCGATGTACTCATCTTCTCGGTGATCTTCTCGCACCACATCTGTCGCACGTCTAGACCTCGATAGCCAAAGGTCTAAGACATCGCGCCGCAGGTACACCCCGGTTAGGCTTCCTCCATGTCCCAAATCCGAGTCGTGATCGTCGATGATGATCCCCTGGTGCGCTCAGCGCTCTCTCACTTCGTCTCACGAGACCCGGAGATCACGGTGGTCGCGGAGGCGGAGTCCGGCCTCGAGGGCATTGAAGTCGTGGAGCGCGAGCATCCTGATGTCGTGATGATGGACGTGCAGATGCCGGAGATGAACGGCATCGAGGCGACTGCGGTCATCAGTGAGCGGTGGCCCGAGGTCAAGATCCTGGCGGTGACGACGCTCGATGGCAGCGACACCGTGCTTCCGATGCTCAGTGCCGGTGCATCGGGCTATCTGCTCAAGGACTCCAGCGCGGCGAGCATTCTCGAGGGCGTGCGTGAGGTGTACAGCGGAGCGAGCTCTCTGTCACCTCGCATCGCCTCGTTGCTGATCAAGCACGTGCGCGATACGGAGCCGGTAGGCGGCGACGACTCGCTCGAGGCGCTCACCGACCGCGAGCAAGAGGTGCTGCAGCGTCTCGCCCAGGGGATGTCGAACGCTGAGATCGCGCGCACGCTGATCGTGTCGGAGGGAACGGTGAAAGCGCACCTCGGCCGCATCATGTCGAAGTGGCACGTGCGCGACCGCGTGCAGATCCTGGTCACGGCAGCGCACGCCGGCCTGGTCGACTTCCGCTGACGGGGAGACTGTCGAGGCTGGCGTCTGCTCACGCGGGGGCTGCCCACGTTGGCGTCTGCTCACGGGGCCCGCTGAAGCCGGATCACGACGGCTGGATCCCACCGAAGTCGAACCAGATCCGAAAGCACGCAAGGCGACCGCGACCGAGTCGCAGGTCACCCCGTTCGGGCGAGGTGCTTCCGGGGCAGGTCGGCGGGGAGGCTGAGTTTCGGGGTGCGCCAGTGCTGGGCGAGATCCCACCATGCCGGGCCGCGCACCTGCGGAAGGCCGTCGTTCATCCGGATCTCCCACCCCGAGGTGCCGAGGGACCGGTGATGCCACCAACACAACGGCACACCATTATCCGTATGCGTCGGGCCGCCC
Source organism: Microbacterium sp. LjRoot205 (assembly GCF_056175745.1). NCBI lineage: Bacteria > Bacillati > Actinomycetota > Actinomycetes > Micrococcales > Microbacteriaceae > Microbacterium > Microbacterium sp. LjRoot205. Next base: position 21,712 of record NZ_JBGFFH010000008.1, read on the forward strand.
CGGGCGTGCTCGGTGACATGGTGGATCTCACACCACGACGCGGGAACGTGGCATCCAGGGATCAGGCACTCCTTGTCGCGGGCGATGATCGCCCGACGCTGGTGCACGGTGAAGATCCGATCCGTGGTCGTGATCCCGATGATCCGCCCCTCGTCCATGAGCACGCGCTGAATCGCTCCCGAGCACGCGACCTGCGCGGCGACGGAGACGGGAACATGAGCACCGGAACCGGGGATCGCCGCCCACCCACCATTGCCGCTCGCTCCAGACGCAGCACCGGCACCTCCGAAGGCAGCGCCTCCGAAGGCAGCGCCGGTGGCCTGACTGGCGTGGTGGGCGAGGTCTGTCGCGTCGACCGTCACGACGACGACCGGTGATGCACCGCCGAGGGTGGGCATGTCCTTGTGCCGCGCCGCGATCGCCAGCGCTGCGGCGAGAGCGTCGTGACGTTTCTGCGCCGCGGTGCGGTCATCGAGCACGCTCCGCTCATCCGAGTTGAACGGATCCTCCCCCGCATCCGTGTCAGAGTTCGGGTCCGCATCCGCATCCGCATCCGCATCCGCACCCGCACCAGCATCCGCACCAGCACCAGCACCAGCACCAGCACCAGCACCAGCACCTGAATCCGCATCCGCATCTGAGCCCGCGCCGCCGCCGGGGGCGAAGAACACCCCTGGCCGGGGCGGGCCGTCGCCTTTGGGGTTGAGGATCGCGTCCATGATGAGTTGGAACTGGGCCGCGACATCCGGGGTCAGATACCCGCGGATCGCGTGCACACCATCCTTGAATCGCCCGATCGTGACGCCCCGCCGACGCCTCGCGTCCTCGTCTTTGGGTTCTTCCCCGTCGGGGTCGAACATCGATGCGAGATCCTCGGCGAGAGCTTTCAGATCCTCCGTCGTCGGCGACGGACCAGGCGCATCTGGGTCCATATCCGGGTCGGCCTTCAGGCCGTGCCCGCGCGCGCACCCCGCCAACGCCACATCCGCCGCCAACCGCTGGTCGACGCTGAGCCTGTCCCAGACCTTCTCGATCGGGCCCGTCGCGGCGAGGAACCCGTCGATCCCGATCACCCCGTCCAACAGCGCCGTCCGCAACTCCGGCCACCGGGCAGGGAGCCGCTCCCCCGACACCAGGCTCACATCCCGCCGCACCCGGTCGATGACCTTCCCCACCCGGGTCGCACCCCGCGCATCGACGAGCACCGTCCGCTGCAGCAGCTCGTTCTCGCCCCGGCAGCCTGCGGAGTGCGGGAAGTCACCCATCTCGCCCGTCGCGACGGTCTCGACGACCACCGCCTCCACCCGACGAAACGCCGCCCCCGCCGCCACCAGAACGCCGATCCGCTCCGCATCGGACAACCCCGCCAACGCGTCATCGGACAGCACCGCATCGAGGTCGGTGATGACCCGATTCAGAAGCTCCGCGGTGCTGTTCATACTCCCCAGTCAACCCGCGACCACCGACATTCAGCACCCCGAATCGTCTGGATTTACCCCAGTTCAACGCCATATTCCAATCTCTCAGTACAACACGCGAGATTCGCACCCCCGGGCGCCGGAAGTTCAGGAGATGGGAAGGACGGAGAGGGAGACCGACGAGGGGAAGGAGAAGAAAGCGAGCGAGACCAACGAGGCGAGAGAGAAGAAGAGAGAGGCCAACGAGAGGAGGGAGAAGAGCGGGAGACCGACGAGGCGAGAGAAGAGAAGAGAGCGGCCAACGCGAGGAGGGAGAAGCGAGCGAGACCAACGAGGCGCGAGAAAAGAAGGAAGCGAGCGAGACCAACGAGGCGAAAGAAGAGAAGGAAGCGAGCGAGACCAACGAGGCGAAAGAAGAGAAGCGAGTCACACCAACGAGCCGAAAGAAGAGAAGCGAGTCACACCAACGAGCCAAAAGAAGAGAAGCAAGTCACACCAACGAGCCGAGGGAAGAGAGAGGAGAACAGAGAAGAGACGAGACGAAAGAAGTGGCTCAGACGCCGTCACGCGCGGGAGGCATCCGCTTTCATGAAGACGTCGACGGCGTCCTCGCTCTCCAGAACGAAGCCGTGGCGCTCGTACAGCCGACGTGCTGCGCTGGCCTGCAGCACGTTGAGCCGGAAAGGCAGAGTGCCGTCGGTGTCCGCGAGCAGGTGGGCGAGCACGGCTGCCCCGATCCCGCGGCCCTGCGATTCCGGCGCGAGATAGAAGTGCTCGATCCAGAGCGCGTCCGGTTCGTGCCTGACCGCGACCAGACCGACGTCATCGCCGTCGACGACGATCACGCGGGTGTTCTCGGGAACGAACGCATCGAGGAAGCGCTGCCGCACGCGCACGGGGTCATATCGGCCGAGACGCTCGAGGTCAGGTCTCATCACGACGGCCCTGAGCTCGGCCATCCAGGAGGCATCCGAAAGGCCGCTCGCTCGAAGACTCCATCCCACTGACACAGCATCCATACAACCATCAGCAGCAGCACGCCCAGCCGCGCAGGAGCCACAGCCACAGCTACAGCCACAACCACAGCCACAGCCACAACCACAACCACAACCACAACCACAGCCACGGCTACAGGGCGAGCAGCACGATCCCGCCGGCGACGACCGCGGACGCAGCCAGACGCCACCCCGGCCTGCTCTCCTTGAGCGCGAACACCCCGAAGAGGCTGACGAGCACGACACTGACCTCGCGCAGCGGAGCGACGAGGGCGACCGGAGCGATCTGGATGGCGATGAGCACCAGGATGTACGACAGTGGCGACAGGATGCTGAATGCCACGATGCGTCGCCACTGCGTGCGTCCGAGGGTGCGGACGGCCGCCCATCGGCCGCGAACGCCGAAGGAGTAGAACGGGATCTCGAGCAGCATCGTCCCGACCATGAACGCGACGGGCGACAGGTTCCAGGTGCGCACGGCATGCGCGTCCCAGATCGTGTAGATCGCGATCGCGACGCCGGTGAGGAGCCCGAACACGAGCCCGAGATCGAGCGAGCGACCCTGACGCTCGGCGCGCCCTCGGTCGACGAGACCGATCGCGACGACTCCGACGATGATCGCCGCGACGCCGACGAGAGCGAGGACGGACGGCCGCTCACCGAACAGCAGAATGGCGACGATCACCGAGAGGAACGGCCCGGTGCCCCGTGCCGTCGCGTAGACGGTGGAGAGATTGCCCTCGCGGTATCCGCGCTGCAGCACCGCCATATAGGCGACGTGGAGCACACCGGACACGCCGACACCCAGCAGAAAGGCCAGCAGGTCATCGGTACCGAGCCCGCCGGTGAACGGGATGACACCGATCCACACGGCCGTTCCGCCGACGGCTCCCCACCACAGGAACGGCATCCCTGCCCGGCTCACACCATGGGCGACGATGTTCCACGCGGCGTGGGTGATCGCTGCGGCGATGACGAGAGCGAAAGCGAGTGCGGACACGAGAGACCCTTCCGTTCACCGCGGGCGCGACGAACAGGGTCCTCCGGGCTTTTGTCCTGTCAGATGACGGCGCCCCTGCGGAGGAGCACCGTGGCGCCGCTCGGACCAGACGGGACGAACCCCGGAACCCTAGGCGCTATCGAGAGCGACAGTAACCGCCGCGGGTGACCGGGAGGTGAACGGCGCGCCCTTCCACCCGACCGGATCGCCGTCGTCGATACGGCGATTACGATCGAAGAACCGCCCCTGCAGGAAGGTCTCCCATGCCCGTAACCCCGGACGCTCTTTCCCACGCCGAGGATCTCGCCGACTTCGTCGCCGCCTCGCCCTCGAGCTATMACGCCGCCGCCGAGGTGGCCAGGCGACTCGAGCATGCCGGGTACGTGCGCCTCGACGAGGAACAGGCGTGGGAGGTGACCCCCGGCGGGCGCTACGTCGTCGTCAGGGACGGCGCGGCGATCGCGTGGACGGTGCCGACGGATGCCACCGCCACCACGCCCGCACACATCCTCGGCGCTCACACCGACTCACCCGGCTTCAAGCTCAAGCCGCAGCCGACCACCGGATCGAAGGGGTGGCTGCAGGCAGCCGTGGAGGTCTACGGCGGCCCGCTGCTGACCTCCTGGCTCGACCGCGAGCTGAGCCTCGCCGGCCGACTCGCACTCGCCGACGGACGTGTGGTGCTCGCCGACACGGGAGCGCTGCTGCGCCTCCCCCAGCTCGCGATCCACCTCGACCGCGACGCGAACACGAGCCTCGCACTCGACAAGCAGTTCCAGACGCAGCCCGTGTGGGGCCTCGGAGACCCGACGCAGGAGGACATCCTCGCCGAGCTGGCCGAGACGGCCGGAGTCTCGGCATCCGACATCCGCGGCTATGACGTCGTGATCGCCGACACGGCACGCGGAGCGGTGTTCGGCAAGGACCGCGCGTTCTTCGCCTCAGGTCGTCTCGACGACCTCGCCTCGGTGCACGCCGGCGTGGTCGCCCTCGAGACGATCGACACTGCGGCATCCGGACCGATCGCGATCCTGGCAGCCTTCGACCACGAGGAGCTCGGCTCCAACTCCCGCTCCGGCGCGGCCGGCCCGTTCCTCGAAGACATCCTCGGACGCGTGTACGACGCCCTCGGTGCCGACGCCTCCGAGCGCCGCCGCGCCCTCTCGGCGTCGTGGTGCCTGTCGAGCGACGTGGGCCACTCGGTGCACCCCAACTATGTGCACAAGCACGACCCCGTGGTGCAGCCGGTGCTCGGCTCCGGTCCGATCCTCAAGATCAACGCGAACCAGCGGTACGCGACGGATGCCATCGGCTCGGCCGCCTGGCGCGACTGGTGCGACAGCGCCGACGTGGTCACGCAGGAGTTCGTGTCCAACAACAACGTGCGCTGCGGATCGACCATCGGCCCGATCACCGCGACGCGTCTCGGCATCCGGACCGTCGACGTCGGCATCCCGATCCTGTCGATGCACTCGGCCCGTGAGCTCGCCGGCGTCTCGGACCTGCACGACCTCACCCGCGTCGCGGGGGCTTTCTTCGCCAGCTGATCGCCGCCGGCGCCCCCGCGGGCCCTGCACAGTGCCAGGATGATGGCATGACGGACATCAAGCCTGCTCTCATCGAGCGCGCGGGCATCGAGATCATCCCCGAATCCGAGCGCACGGCGAAGCCTCGCGACCTGTTCTGGCCGTGGTTCGCGGCCAACGTGTCGGTGTTCGGCATGTCGTACGGATCGTTCGTGCTGGGCTTCGGAATCTCTTTCTGGCAGGCGACGATCGTGTCGGTCATCGGCATCGTGGTGTCGTTCCTGCTGTGCGGGCTGATCGCCATCGCGGGCAAACGCGGATCGGCGCCGACCATGGTGCTCTCGCGGGCGGCGTTCGGCGTGCAGGGCCAGAAGGTGCCCGGCATCGTCTCGTGGCTGACCTCGATCGGCTGGGAGACGTTCCTCGCGATCATGGCCGTGCTCGCCACTGCCACCGTCATCACGCAGCTCGGCGGCGACGGCGACAGCATCGCGCTGAAGATCATCGCCACCGTGATCGTCGCCGCCCTGATCGTCGTGGCCTCCGTGCTCGGCTATCACACGATCATGAAGCTGCAGTCGGTGCTCACCTGGGTCACCGGCGCGGTGACGATCCTCTACATCGTCCTCGCCGCGCCCAGCATCGATCTCGCCGCCGTCATGGCCCGCCCTGATGGTGGCCTCGGCCAGGTCATCGGCGCACTCGTGATGGTGATGACGGGCTTCGGGCTCGGCTGGATCAACATCGCCGCCGACTGGTCGCGCTATCAGAAGCGCACGGCGTCCGATGGGGCGATCGTCGTCTGGAACACGATCGGCGGCTCGGTCGCGCCCGTGATCCTCGTCGTCTTCGGTCTGCTGCTGGCGGGATCCGACGACGACCTCAGCGCCGCGATCGCCTCCGACCCGATCGGCGCTCTCGCCACGCTTCTGCCCCTCTGGGTGCTCGTGCCGTTCCTGCTCACCGCCGTGCTCGCACTCGTCTCGGGCGCCGTGCTGGGCATCTACTCCTCGGGCCTCACGCTGCTGAGCCTCGGCATCCGCATCCCGCGCCCGTCCGCCGCGGCGATCGACGGCGTGATCCTCACCCTCGGCACGATCTACGTGGTGTTCTTCGCCACCGACTTCCTCGGCCCGTTCCAGAGCTTCCTCATCACGCTCGGCGTGCCGCTGGCATCCTGGGCAGGCATCCTGATCGCCGACATCCTCCGACGCAAGAAGGACTACGACGACGAGGCCCTGTTCGACAGCCGCGGACGCTACGGCGCCTGGGACTGGATCTCGATCGGCACCATGGTCGTCGCCAGCGTCATCGGCTGGGGCTTCGTGCTCAACGGCTTCGCGGATGCGGCCCCATGGAACAACTGGCAGGGCTATCTGCTCGGGCTGGTCGGCGGAGTCGACGGCGACTGGGCCTACGCGAACCTCGGGGTGTTCTTCGCACTGGTGCTGTCGTTCGTCTTCACCTGGTTCGCCCGCGCCGGACGGATCCGCGCGCAGGAGGCAGCTGCGTGAGCAGGGAGTCCTGGCTCGTCGTGATCGATCCGCAGGTGATCTTCGCCTCACCCGACTCGGCCTGGGGGTCACCGTTCTTCGGTGACGTGATGCCCCGCGTCCGCGAGCTCGCCGAAGCCTTCGGCGACCGCGTGATCGTGACGCGCTGGATGCCGACCGCCGACCGCTCGACCTCGTGGGGCGCGTACTTCGCCGCCTGGCCGTTCGCAGACCAGCCCTCCGACGATCCGATGTTCGACCTGGTTCCCGACGCGATCGGCCTGTCGCCGCACCCGACCCTCGATCTGCCGACGTTCGGCAAGTGGGGCTCCGCGATCGAAGAGATCGTCGGCCGTGGCGCGCACGTCGTGCTGGCGGGAGTCTCGACAGACTGCTGCGTGATCTCGACCGCCCTCGCCGCAGCGGATGCCGGGGCGCACGTCACGATCGCCGCAGACGCCTGTGCCGGCTCGACGGCCGAGAACCACGCCGCTGCGATCCGGATCATGGGGCTGTATCCGCCGCAGATCACGGTCAGCGACACGGCGAGGGTGCTGACGGAGCGCTAGCCTGCAGCGCGCACGGCCGCCGCGATGTCGGCGGGTGACCCCCGCCACGGTGCTCCGTGTCCGGGAAGCACCCAGGATGCCGATACGGCGGCCAGCCGGTCGAGAGATGCATCGGCCTCATCCGGCTCGTCCGTGAACGGCGCGGGCTGCGGACCCACGCGCCCCGTCAGAACGTGGCGCGTGGTCAGCGCGTCGCCGACGAAGACCGCGTCCGCCCCGGGGATGTGCACCGCGATGCTGCCGGGCGAGTGACCAGGCATGCCGATGACGACCGGGGATCCGGGGAGGTCGAGCACCTGGCCGTCGGCGACGGTCACGACCTCGGACACGTGCCGTGTGCGAAGCGCGTTCTTGCGCACGCCGTAGGCGAAGAACCCGAGCGTCGGACCGATGCGCGCGGGCCCCATCGGGGTCTTCGGCTTCTCACCCGTGCGCACCCGATGCGCATCGGCGCTGTGGATGAAGACGGGCACGCCCGCCTCACTGCGCAATCGCTCGGCGAAGCCGATGTGGTCTCCGTCGCCGTGGGTGAGCACCAGACCGCGGATGTCGGAGAGCGGGCGACCGAGCTCGGCCAGCTTTCGCTGCAGGTCGTTCCAGTGACCGGGCAGCCCCGCGTCGACGAGAGTGATCCCCTCGGGCAGGTCGACCAGATAGGAGGCGACGACGTCGTTTCCGAGTCGATGCAGGTGCGGTGCGAGCTTCATGGTCGTCCCTTTCGAGGTGGTCTATGATGGCTACATTACGTAGCTATCATAGCTATTGTAAATAGCCATGGAGGAGCCCCGATGCCGACCCCCGAACGAACCTCGCTGGCGGCGATCGTCGACGCCGGCCGCGACATCCTCGAGACCGCCGGCCCCGCCGGACTCACCATGCAGGCCGTCGCCGAGCGCGTCGGAGTGCGGGCACCTTCTCTCTACAAACGGATCAGAGATCGCGACGCCCTCCTGACGGCGGTCGCCGAGGCCTCCGCCGATGCGCTGACGAGCCGACTCGAGACCGCGGGCGACGAGCTCCCCCTCCTCGCCGCCGCCTACCGCTCCTTCGCGCACGAGCACCCCGAGGCGTTCCGTCTGCTGTTCACGGCGTCCGCCCCCGAAGACGCCCTCCACCGGACCTCCGCTCCGGTGCTGCGCTCCTGCGCCGACCTCGTCGGACCGGAGCATGCTCTCGACGCCGCCCGCCTGTTCACCGCCTGGGCGACAGGGTTCCTGCAGATGGAGCTCGCCGGCATGTTCCGTCTCGGCGGCGACGTCGACGAGGCCTTCGACTATGCGATGGATCGCATCATCGCCGGGCTCACGGCCGCCTGACCGCACGCGCGCCCGAGCGGATGCCTGACTACCGGAATACTGCCAAGATGATGCGCGGAGAGGGGTTTCCATGACCACGACCGCGCACGAAGACGAGTCCGACCGCCCGCAGAGGGCTCGACGCCCGTGGCACCGCACGAAGGTGGCGGTGGGGCTGGTCCTCCTCGTCACCGCGGTGGTGGCGATCATCGGCGCGCTCACCCCCTGGCCTTCGGCCATGCTCATCCGCTCGGTGTTCACGAAGGGCGGTGACGAGACCGCCGCCGAGATGGAGAAGCACGTCCCCGACACGGCGCTCACCGAGCAGCTCGACGTCGCCTATGCCGACGGCGGCGCCGACACCACGATGGACGTCTTCACACCGGCATCCGCCACCGGGCCGCTGCCGACGGTCGTCTGGATCCACGGCGGCGCCTGGATCTCGGGGTCGAAGGAGAACGTCGACCCCTACATGCGCATCCTCGCGGCCGAGGGCTACACCACCATCGCGGTGAACTACACGATCGGGCCCGAAGGCGAGTATCCGCTCGCGGTGCACCAGCTCAACGACGCGCTCGCCTACATCGACGCGCACGCCGATGAGCTGAATGTCGATCCGAACCAGATCGTGCTCGCCGGCGACTCCGCCGGCGGCCAACTGGCCAGTCAGATGGCGACGCTCATGACGAGCCCCGACTATGCCGAGATCATGGGCATCACGCCGGCGCTGAAGGCCGAGCAGGTCGTGGCGACCGTGCTCAACTGCGGGGTGTACGACCTCGCGGCACTCGCATCGCTCGACGGCGTCGTCGGCTGGGGCCTCAAGACGTCGATGTGGGCGTATGCGGGAACCAAGACATGGGCGGAGAGCTCGACGGGCTCGACGATGTCGACGATCGACTGGGTCACCGAGGACTTCCCGACGACATACATCTCGGGCGGGAACGGCGACGGGCTCACCTGGCTGCAGTCGATCCCGATGGCCAAGCGTCTCGACGAGCTGGGGGTCGACGTCACGACCCTGTTCTGGCCGGCGGCGCACGAGCCGGCCCTGCCGCACGAGTACCAGTTCCACCTCGACATGCCAGACGCGCAGACGGCGCTGCAGCAGACGATCGACTTCCTCGACGCCCACACCAGTCGCTGAGGGGGTCTGCGGGCGGTCTACTTCATCGTGTCGAGGATGCCCACGAGGTCGTCGAACGTCGTGAGCGGGTTGAGGATCGCGAAGCGGGTGTTCGGTCGCCCGCCGTGCGAGCTCGGCACCACGAACGCTCGCTGCGTGTCGAGCAGCTCGTCCGACCAGCGGTCGTAGTCGGCGCGATCCCAGCCCTCGCGTTCGAACACGACGACAGAGAGCTGCGGGTCGCGCACGAGCCTCAGCTCGGGGCGGGCAGCGATCTCTGCGGCGATGCGCTGGGTCAGGGCGAGTGTCGCGCTCACCGCCTCGCGATAGGCGGCCACGCCGTAGGTCGCGAGCGAGAACCACAGCGGCAGCCCCCGAGGGCGCCGAGTCAGCTGGATCGAGTAGTCCGACGGGCTGAAGTCACCGGCGTCCGTGAGGGTGTCGAGGTACTCGGCGTGCTGCGTGTGCGCTCGGCGCCCTGTGTCGGGGTCGCGGTAGAGCAGCGCGCAGCAGTCGAACGGGGCGAACAGCCACTTGTGCGGATCGACGATCACCGAGTCGGCGCGCTCCACTCCCGCGAAGATGCCACGGGCCTCGGGCGCCAGCATCGCGGTGAGCCCGTAGGCGCCGTCGATGTGCAGCCAGAAGTCGAACTCGTCTTTCAGCGCGGCGATGCCGGCGATGTCGTCGACGATGCCGAAGTTGGTCGAGCCGGCGGTGGCGACCACCGCGCAGATCTCATCGCCGTGCTCGGCGAGCGCCTCACGCACGGCATTCGCCCTCAGCATGCCGTCGTCGCCCGCGGGCACGAGCAGCACGTCGGCATCCATGACCTTCGCCGCCGACTTGTTCGAGGAGTGCGCCTCGACGCTGCACACGATCTTCCAGCGGCGAGGAAGCTCCTTGCCCGCCTCGAGCAGCTTCGCCTTCGCCGCCTCGCGTGCGGCGACGAGCGCCGACAGGTTTCCGATCGTGCCACCCTGCACGAACACCCCGCCGGCGGTGTCGGGGAGGCCGAACTCGGCCGCCAGGAACGAGAGGACCTCGTTCTCGGCGTGCACGGCTCCGGCGCCCTCGAGCCAGCTGCCTCCGTAGAGGCCGGATGCCGAGACCACGAGGTCGAAGGCGATCGAGGCGATCGTCGGGGCGGTCGGGATGAACGAGAGATACGACGGGTGGCTCGTCGTCAGGCAGGCCGGGGCGAGGATGTGCTCGAACACGCTGAGCGCGCGCTGCGAACCGAGACCGGCGTCGGTGATCGTCGTCCCGACCAGACGATCGAGCTCGGCCGGCGACTGGGGCTTGTCGAGCGGCACGTCGGCCGCGAGCATCCGCCGTCTCGAGTAGTCGAGCACCGCGTCGACGATCGCCGTCGATTCGGCCGAGGCCGCGTGCATGCGTTCTGCTCCCATGAGCTGTCCTTACCTGAGGGTTTCTGCGGGCTGTACGGGCTCGACCACCGGAACGTCGAGCACCGCGGAGAGAGTGCGGCGAGCGAGATCGGCTCGATCGCGGGGCGCCCAGTGCACGAGCGAGTGGGCGCTCATGCCGTCGACCATGGCGAGCAGCATCCATGCCGACGAGTCCGGGTCGACCTGCAGCGGGTTCTCTCTCAGCGCCGGGTCTTCGGCGATCGCGCGGGCGATGAGGTCTTCGAGGGCGCTGTGCCAGAGGTCCATCTCGGTGCGCACCCTGGCGCCGAGCGCCTCGTTGCGGGCGCCGAGCGCCCATGACTGCACCCACACCATCGCGACGTCGTCTCGCGAGTCGTCGAGCAGCGTCTCGATGAGCCGCAGCAGGTTCGTGCGCAGGTCGACGCTCGGGTCGTACGAGGCTATGACCTCGTCTCGCTCGGCCGCGACGATCGTGGTGAAGACCTCGGCGACGAACGACTCCATCACGGGCCGGTAGTGCGCGACGAGAGCCGGCGTGACGCCGACCCTGGCCGCGACCGCACGCACGGTGAGCGCCTCGAGCCCGCTCTCCCCTGCCAGCGAGACGGCGGCGTCGACGATGGAGCGTTCGCGCTCTTCCGGCGGCAGCCGACGGGGCGCGGCGGCTCTTGACGTGGTCTTCATCACGGGCTACCGTATCACTCGTTGATCACGTGTTCAATAGGGATCACGGCCCCTCATTCCCGAGGTCGCGATCAGCAGCGAGGGAGACAATCATGGCCTGGCACATGCCCGCCGAGACCGCACCGCACGAGCGCACCTGGATGGCGTTCCCCGCCGAGGGGCCGACGCTGGGCGAGACGGCGTCCGAGCGCGACGAGGGCTATGACACCTGGACGGCCGTCGCCCACGCGGTCGCCGAGTTCGAGCCGGTCGCGATGATCGTCGACCCCGCCGAGGTCGCCCGCGCTCGGCGGATGCTCAGCAGCAGCATCGACATCGTCGAGGCGCCGGTCGACGAGTTCTGGATGCGCGACTCYGGCCCCACCTTCGTGATCGATGACGAGCGTCCCGGAGTGCTCGGCGCGGTCGACTGGATCTTCAACGGCTGGGGCGCCCCCGCGTGGGCGCAGTGGCAGAAGGCGGCGCAGCACGCCCGCATCATCGCCGGAGCCGTCGGCGCCGAGCTCGTGAGCTCGACGCTAGTGAACGAAGGCGGCGGAATCCACGTCGACGGCGAGGGCACGGTGCTGCTCACCGACACCGTGCAGCTCGACCCGCGCCGCAACCCCTACGCCGACAAGGCGCGCGTCGAGGCCGAGATGGCGCGCACGCTCGGGGCGACGAAGGCCGTGTGGCTGCCTCGGGGCCTCACCCGCGACTACGACGACTTCGGCACGAACGGGCACGTCGACATCGTCGCGACGATCGTCTCCCCCGGCCGACTGCTGCTGCACGAGCAGCAGAACCCCGAGCACCCGGACCACGCGGTGACGCGCCGGCTGCGCGCGCATCTCGAGCAACAGACCGATGCCGCGGGTCGCCGTTTCGAGATCGTCGACCTGCCAGCGCCGGCGACCCTGCGCGACGACGAGGGCTTCGTCGACTGGAGCTACGTCAATCACCTGGTCACGAACGATGGCGTGGTCGCCTGCGGGTTCGGCGACGAGCAGGCCGATGCCGCGGCACGGGCGATCCTCGCCGACGTCTATCCCGGGCGCCGGGTCGTCACGGTCGATGCGCGCCCGCTGTTCGACCGCGGCGGCGGCATCCACTGCATCACCCAGCAGCAGCCGAGCGTGGGGGTTCCGGCATGATCGACGTGGTCGAGGCCTCCATCGCAGAGCTGCGGCGAGCGCTCGAGACCGGCGCGGTCACCGCCGTCGAGCTCGTCGACGCGTATCTCGCGCGCATCGACGCCTACGACGGCCCCGAGACCGAGACGGCTCTGAACGCCGTCGTCGTCCGCAACCCCGACGCCCGCTCAGAGGCGGCGGCATCGGATGCACGACGGGCACACGGCGAGACGCTCGGGCCGCTCGACGGCATCCCGTACACCGCGAAGGACAGCTACCTGGTGCGCGGGCTGACCGCCGCCGCCGGCAGCCCCGCCTTCGCCGAGCTCGTCGCGCAGCGCGATGCGTTCACGATCGAACGCCTGCGGGCGGGCGGTGCGGTCTGCCTCGGGCTGACGAACATGCCCCCGATGGCGAACGGCGGCATGCAGCGAGGGGTCTACGGCCGAGCCGAGAGTCCGTACAACGCCGATTTCCTCACCGCGCCCTTCGCCTCGGGGTCGTCCAACGGATCGGGCACCGCGACGGCCGCGAGCTTCGGCGCGTTCGGCCTGGGCGAGGAGACCTGGTCGAGCGGCCGCGGTCCCGCGACCAACAACGCCCTGTGCGCCTACACGCCCTCGCGCGGCGTGATCTCGACCCGCGGCAACTGGCCGCTCGTGCCGACCATGGACGTCGTCGTGCCGCATGCGCGCACCATGGCCGACCTGCTCGAGGTGCTCGACGTGATCGTCGCCGACGATGCCGAGACGCGCGGTGACTTCTGGCGCGCGCAGCCGTGGGTGACGCTGCCGCTCTCGTCAGAGGTGCGCCCGGAGTCGTACGACGCCCTGGCCGCCGAGGCGGCGACAGCCCTGCGCGGCATCCGCATCGGCATCCCCCGCATGTACATCAACGCGGACCCGGATGCCGGCACCGCCGCTGAACCGGGCATCGGCGGCCCCACAGGGCAGCGGATCGAGACGCGCGCCTCGGTGATCGAGCGCTGGGAGTCCGCACGACGCGACCTCGAGTCCGCCGGCGCGACCGTGATCGAGGTCGACTTCCCCGTGGTGTCGAACTACGAGGGCGACCGACCGGGTGCACCCACCATCGCGACGCGCGGTCTCGTGTCGCCGGAGTATCTGCGACAGGAGATCGTCGACCTGTCGGCGTGGGGGTGGGAGGACTTCCTGCAGGCGAACGGCGACCCCCGACTGCACACCCTCGCCGCCGTCGACGGAGCGACGATCTTCCCGCATCCGGAGGGCGCACTTCCCGACCGCTACACGGGCTTCGACGACGACATCGCCGAATATCCCGAGTGGGTGCGCGCCAACCGGGGCGTCGGATTCCAGGACATGCCCGAGCTCGCCGACGGCCTGCGCGGCCTGGAGGAGACGCGTCGCCTCGACCTCGAGGAATGGATGGACGAGCACGAGCTCGACGCGGTCGTGTTCCCGGCCGTCGCCGATGTAGGCCCCGCCGACATGGACGTGAATGAGGCCTCCGCCGACCTCGGATGGCGCAACGGCACCTGGATCGCCAACGGCAACCTGACCGTGCGCCACCTCGGCATCCCGACCGTGACCGTTCCGATGGGGCTCATGGCCGACATCGGCATGCCGATCGGGCTGACGTTCGCAGGCCGCGCCTACGACGACGCGACGCTGCTGCGTCTCGCCGCCGGGTTCGAGGCGATCGGCGCACCGGGCGAGCGCCGCACCCCGCCGCCGAGGACGCCCGCGCTCTGACTCGCTGATCAGCACCAGCGCGACATTTCACTATTGTGACGCTCGCCACGATTGTTATATGTTTGGCCTGTCCGTCACGACAGGAAGCGACCCATGAGCACCGAGAACAACGAGCGCGAGCTCGAGGCCGGCATCGTCACCGATCTGTCCGGCCGCATGACCTACGGGTCGTACCTGTCGCTCGACCAGCTGCTCACCGCGCAGAATCCGGTCAGCGTCCCCGAGCACCACGATGAGCTGCTGTTCATCATCCAGCACCAGACCACCGAGCTCTGGCTGAAGCAGCTGCTGCATGAGCTGTCATCCGCCCGCGAACTGCTCGCGAGCGATGACCTGCGCGAGGCACTGAAGCGGGTGGCCCGGGTCAAGCGCATCCAAGACGTGATGACGCAGCAGTGGGCGATCCTCGCGACCCTCACCCCCACCGAGTACGCGCAGTTCCGCGGAGCGCTCGGCAACTCCTCGGGCTTCCAGTCGGTGCAGTACCGCGCGGTCGAGTTCGCCCTCGGCAACAAGAACGAGAAGATGCTCAGCGTCTTCGCCGACCACCCCGCCAACCTCGCGCTGCTCACGGCCGAGTGGCACAAGCCCACGCTCTACGACGAGTTCCTGCGCTACGCCTCGCGGCGCGGCCTGCCGATCCCGGCCGAGATCCTCGAGCGCGACGTGCGCCTGCCTTACCGCGAGACACCCGAACTGGTGCCCGCGATCCGCGAGATCTACCAGAACCATCAACAGCACTGGGACCTCTACGAGGCCTGCGAAGACCTCGTAGACCTCGAAGACAACTTCCAGTTCTGGCGCTTCCGCCACCTGAAGACCGTCGCCCGCACGATCGGAATGAAGGTCGGCACCGGCGGCTCGAGCGGAGTCGGCTTCCTGCAGCGCGCTCTCGACCTGACGTTCTTCCCCGAGCTCTACACCGTGCGCACCGAGATCGGCGGCTGATGAACGCTGCGACCTTCTTCGATGGCGAGGAATGGCGCGACGGCACCATCGAGATGATCGACGGACGGATGYTGCTGCGCCCCGGGTCACCGGCATCCGATCTGCGTCTGTCCGACCTGCCGAGGCTCGACGGCGTGATCGTCGGCGGCTTCACCGACCACCACGTGCACCTCCAGCTCGTCGATCACGCACTGCTGCATGACTCGACTCTCGGACGCGTGATCGACCTCGGGGGGAACCCTGCGGCGGTCGCCGCGCTGTCCGAAGGCGCGGCGCGTTTCGTCGCCGTCGAGTTCGCGGGTGCGTTCCTCACGCCCGTCGGCGGTTACCCGAGCGACCGCGACTGGGCCCCAGCGGGGTCCTTCCGCGAGATCGCAGACACCGCAGCAGCCACCGCGGCCGTCGCGGAGATGGCGGATGCCGGAGCATCCTGCATCAAGGTCGCGAACAACAGCACTGCCGGGCCCGTCTTCAGCGACCTCCTGTTCCGCGCGATCGTCGAGGCCGCCGCCGCACGCGGCCTCCCCGTCGTCGCCCATGCCGAAGGCGTGGGAGAAGCGCAGCGAGCAGTCCGCCTCGGCGCCGCGCGCCTCGCACACGCCCCGTTCACCGAGCGACTCGACGATGCCGAGGTCACCGCCCAGGCAGCATCCGTCTCGTGGATCTCGACGCTCGCCATCCACGAGGGCGACACGCACGCCACAGCGGTCGACAACGTCCGCCGCTTCCATGCCGCCGGCGGCACCGTGCTCTACGGCACCGACATGGGCAACGGCCCGATGCCCGTCGGTCTGAACCCGAGCGAACTGACTGCCCTCCGCGACGCGGGTCTCGACGGCATCGACCTGTTGCGCGCCCTCGCACCGCAGAACCCTCTCGACCCTGCTGCACTCCTCCTGAGGCTCCCCGGCACCGACGCCGACCCGACACTCGCCCGCCCGCTGACCAGCGCCGATCTGAAGGCTTGACATGACCGACACCCGCGACGCCGCGACCATCGAACGCTCGCTCCTCGACCTCGCCGGCGCCCTCGACGCCGCCGACCCGCTGCACGCCCACCTCGAGGCGTTCGCCGAGGCCCCGGGCGTCGGCGCCTACCTCGACGGCAACTCGCTCGGGCGGCCGCTGAAAGACACACCCGAGAAGCTCTCGGCGTTCGTGCGCGACGACTGGGGCACCCGGCTGATCCGCTCGTGGGACGAGCAGTGGATGGCGCTGCCGATGGAGCTCGGCGATCGCATCGGCAGCCTCACGCTCGGAGCCGCCGCGGGCCAGACCGTCGTGGCCGACTCCACGAGCGTGCTGATCTACAAGCTGATGCGCGCCGGCGCGACCGCCGACCCGTCGCGCACCGAGCTCGTGATCGAGGCGGGCAACTTCCCCACCGACCGGTTCATGGCAGAGGGCGTCGCGGCTGAGACCGGCATGACGGTGCGCTGGATCGAGCCCGACCCGGTGCTCGGCGTGCAGATCGCCGATGTCGTCGCCGCCATCTCCGAGCGCACGGCGCTCGTCTCTCTCAGCCACGTCGACTACCGCTCCGGCGCCCTCGCCGACATGCCAGGCATCACGACCGCGGTGCACGAGGTCGGAGCCCTCATGATGTGGGACCTCTGCCACTCGGCCGGCGTGATCCCGATGCAGCTCGACGCCTGGGGCGTCGACATGGCAGTCGGATGCACGTACAAGTACCTCAACGGCGGCCCCGGCTCCCCCGCGTTCGCCTACCTGCGACGCGAGCACCAGGGCGTCCTGCGCCAGCCGATCCAGGGCTGGTGGAGCGCCGCCGACATCTTCGCGATGGGGCCGGAGTACGTCCCGGCCGGCGACATCCGGCAGCTGCTCAGCGGCACTCCCCCGATAACCTCCATGCTCGCGATGCAGGGCATGCTCGACCTCATCGAGCAGGCGTCGATCGAGGCGATCCGCGAGAAGTCCCTCTCCCTCACCGACTTCGCCGTCCGTGCCTATGACGAAGCGCTCGCCCCGCTCGGCGTGCGGCTGCTCAGCACACGCGACGCCGCACTCCGAGGAAGCCACGTGACGATCGGCCACCCTGATTTCCGCGCCGTGACGCAGCGCCTGTGGGCCGACGGCATCATCCCCGACTTCCGCTTCCCCGACGGCATCCGCCTGGGGCTCTCGCCGCTCAGCACCTCATACGTCGAGACGCTCACCGGCGTCCTCGCCGTGCGCGACGCCCTGGAGTCGCATGACCGCTGAGCCCACAGAGCAGATCGCCGCGGGACCCGTGCTCGACGACATCGATGCACGCCCAGGCAGCACGGCATCGCTGCTGCGCACCCTGGTGGGACTGTATCTGCGACCGCTCGGCGGCTGGATCTCGGCGGCCGATCTGGTCGCGCTCGCCGGCGATCTCGGGATCCCCACTGCGCAGGCACGCACCGGCGTCACCCGCCTCAAGCAGAAGGGACTGCTGCTCGCCGAGCGCAGACACGCCGTCGGCTATCGGCTCAACCCTGATGCCGCCACGATGCTCGAGCGGGGCGATCGACGCATCTTCGAGATGCGCGAGATGACGGATGCCGACAGTTGGTGCCTCATCTCCTTCTCGATGCCCGAGAGCGCCCGCGCCACGAGGCACCAGCTGCGCCGTCGCCTGCAGTGGATCGGGGCGGGTGTCGTGTCTCCCGCCCTGTGGATCTGCCCGGGGCATCTGCAGGGCGAGGTTCTCGAGATCGTCGACGATCTCGACGCCCGTGAGTGGGTGACGCTGTTCCAGGCCGGCACTCCGACGACCGCGCGCACCCTGCCCGAGGCGGCCGCGGACTGGTGGGATCTCGACGCCCTGCGCGCCGAGCACCTCGAGTTCCAGTCGTCGCTCGAGACGCTTCCGGAGGCGCCGTTCGCCGCCTACGTGCAGCTGATCGACCGCTGGCGCGTGCTGCCCTACATCGATCCGGGCCTGCCGCCCTCGATGCTGCCTGCCGACTGGCCGGGACGTCGCAGCATCGCCGAGTTCCTGAGGCTGTCGACGGAGCTGTCGGATGCCGCGTGGCAGCGCGTGCGCGAAGTCACGGGAGCGGAAGCCGCCGGAGCGGAAGCCACCGGAGCGGAAGCCACGAGAGCGCAGGTCACCGGGGCGGGGCGGTCGTAGCCCGCACCACCAGCCGCGTCGGCAGGATCACGTGCATCTCGTCGATCTCCTGCCCCGAGAGCAGCGTGAACACCATGTCGGCTGCGACGGCCCCGAGTCTGCGCATCGGCTGCTGGATCGTCGTGAGCGGCAGCGCCCTTCTGGTCGCCTCAGGCACGTCGTCGAACCCGATCACCGACAGATCATCCGGCACCCGCAGCCCCAGCTCGTGAGCGACATCGATGACCGCGATCGCCGACAGGTCGTTCGCCGCGAAGATCGCCGTCGGTCGGGATTCGCCGCTCAGCATGAYGCGGGCGGACTCCCTGGTCGCGTCGAGCTCGTAGCGGCCGATGCCCACCAGTGACGGATCGAGCGGGATCCCCGCGTCGGAGAGGGCCCTGCGGTAGCCGGCGTCACGGAGCCCGGCGGATCGGAGATCCGGGCGGCCCGCGACGAATCCGATCCGGCGATGGCCGAGCTCGATCAGGTGTCTGGTCGCCGTGAGAGCGCCGCCGAAGCTGTCGGATTCGACCGTGGGCAGGTCGGCCCGGCCCGTGTGGGGATCGATCGCGACCACCGGGATCTCGGTGCCGGCGCTCACGACCGTGGGGGTGACCATGATCGCCGCATCGATCAGCGTGCCCGAGAGCCTGCTCAGCGATCGCCGCTCCCACCCGTCGCCTGCGCCGAGGTGCGACCCGCTGTAGGCGAGGAGGTCGAACGCCGTGTCGTGCACCGCCGAGCCGACGCCCTTGAGGATCTCGGCACTGAAGGGCTCGAAGTCCGCCAGGAGAACGCCGATCACCCCCGTGCGCCGTGCCCTCATGCTGCTCGCGACGAGGCTCGACTCGTACCCGAGCTGCTTCACCGCGTCGAGGACGCGCTGCACCGTGGCATCCGCGATCCCGTATCGACCGTTCACCGCCTTCGAGACGGTCGACACCGACACCCCCGCCGCTTTCGCGACATCGTGGATCGTCGTTCGGCCCCCCATGAGACGCCAGCGTAGTCCGGCACAGCGGTATATGGAAACTGTTTTCGAAAACGTTTGACGGACGAGTGCTCCGACTGGAGACTCATGCCACTGCGGTCTCGACTGAGCGTCCGCAGGCGCCCCGCAGCGAAGCGGCGCGCAACTCGATGAGGAGAACGATCACATGAACAGCAGAAGGCTCCCCCTCGCCTCCGCGGTCGCAGCAATGGCCGTCGGAGCGCTCGCGCTCTCGGGCTGCACCGCAGACTCGTCCGGCACCGGCGACGGCGGCGACACCAGCATGACCCTCTGGCACAACTCCACGACAGGCCCCGGAGTGGAGTTCTGGGAGCAGACGGTCGCCGATTTCGAGAAGGACAACCCGGGCGTCACGATCGACATCCAGTCGATCCAGAACGAGGATCTCGACGGAAAGCTGCAGACCGCCCTCAATTCGGGAGACGCTCCCGACATCTTCCTGCAGCGCGGCGGCGGCAAGATGGCCGCGATGGTCAAGGCCGGCCAGCTGAAGGACCTCACCGACGCCATCTCGGGTCCTGCCGCCGACGAGATCCCCGACGCGTCGTACTCGGCGAACAGCCTCGACGGCAAGATCTACGCCATGCCCGTCGCCGTGCTGCCCGGCGGCCTGTTCTACAGCCAGGACCTCTTCGATCAGGCCGGCATCACCGAGAACCCGACCACCCTCGACGAGCTCGAAGAGGCCACGGTCGCGCTCAAGGGCGCCGGCATCGACCCGATCGCGCTGGGCGCCAAGGACGCCTGGCCCGCCGCGCACTGGTACTACTGGCTCGCACTGCGCGAGTGCAGCTCGGACACGCTCGCCAAGGCCGCAGACGAGATGGACTTCAGCGACGAGTGCTGGGTGCGTGCGGGTGAGGACCTGCAGTCGTTCGCCGAGACCGAGCCCTTCAACTCGGGCTTCCTGACGACTCCGGCACAGCAGGGCGCCGGCAGCTCCGCCGGCCTCATCGCGAACCACCAGGCCGCCATGGAGCTCATGGGCGCCTGGAACCCCGGAGTCATCGGCTCGCTCACCCCTGACCAGAAGCCGCTGGCCGACCTCAGCTGGTTCCCGTTCCCCGAGGTCGAGGGCGGAGACGGCGAGCCCGGTTCGATGATGGGCGGCGTCGACGGCTACTCGTGCTCGGTCGATGCGCCGGACGCCTGCGTGGACTTCTTGAACTACATCGGCACGTCAGACGTGCAGACGGCGTACTACAAGGCCTTCAACGCACCGCCGGTCAACACCGTCGCTCAGGAGGCCGTCACCGAGCCCTACCTGCAGACGATCCTCGAGGCCTACAACGCGGCTCCGTATGCGACGCAGTGGCTCGACACGGTCTACGGCCAGAACGTGGGCAATGCGCTGAACGTCGCGGTGGTCGACCTGCTCGCGGGCAACAGCAGCGCGGAGGACCTGGTCAAGGCTGTGCAGGATGCCGCAGCGAAAGCGTGACACGCGTGCCCGGCTGGAAGTGATGCTTCTGGCCGGGCCCGCCCTGCTCGTCTTCCTCGCCTTCGTCATCTTCCCGGTGCTGATGGCGGCGTACTACGGGTTCTTCAGCTGGCAGGGCTACGGCCCGCCCACCGATTTCGTCGGGCTGAAGAACTACCTCACGATCCTGCAGGATCCCCTCTTCCACGACGCGCTCGCGCACAACGGCTTCATCCTGGTGTTCTCCCTCGTGCTCCAGGGTCCGGTCGCCATCGTGCTGGCGCTGCTGCTGAACCGCAAGATGCGAGGCCAGTCGCTGATCCGCGTGCTGATCTTCGTGCCCTACGTGATCTCCGAGGTCGTCGTGGGCACGGGGTGGAGCCTGATGCTGCAGACCAACGGCGCGCTCAACGCGATGCTGACCAACATGGGTCTGGGTTTCCTGGCGACCGACTGGCTGTCGGACCCCGGGATCGCGATCTGGACGCTGATGGCGATCATCACCTGGAAGTACGTCGGCTTCGCGGTCATTCTGTTCCTCGCCGGACTGCAGGGCATTCCCGAGGAGCTGAACGAGGCCGCGGCCATCGACGGCGCGTCCTACTGGCAGATCCAGTGGCGGATCACGCTGCCGCTGCTCGCACCCACTCTGCGCATCTGGGCGTTCCTGTCGATCATCGGCTCGCTGCAGCTGTTCGACCTCGTCTACATCATCTGGGGGCAGTACATCGCCTCCACCGCCGGCACCTCGACGATGGCGACCTACATGGTCTCCGAAGGACGCAACGCCGGCAATTACGGCTACGGCAACGCGGTCGCGGTCGTGCTCTTCCTCATCTCGCTCGTGGTCGCTCTCATCTATCAGCGTGCCGTGCTGCGCAAGGACACCGACGGCGCCCTCACCGGTGCCTCCGGCCGGAAGAAGAGCACCCGATCCCGTGCGCGGCAGGACGCCGCGCCGCAGGAGGCCGACGCAGACGCCCACGCGGCTGCCGACGCCACCACACAGAAGGAGTCCGTCCGATGACCGCCACCTCGGTGCTCGTCACCCAGCGCAAGGCCCGCACGGGTCGCGTCGCGAAGCCGCGGCTGCCATGGGCCAACCCCGCCGTGTATTTCGTCGCGCTGATCGCGGTCGGTCTGATGCTGGCGCCCATCGCCTACATCATCACCGGCGGGTTCCGCACGAACGCGCAGATCACGACCGATCCGTCGGGGTTCCCACAGCCGTGGGTGGTGTCGAACTACCTCGACGTGCTCACCGGCAGCGTGTTCTGGCGGCTCGTGGGCAACTCGACCATCGTCGCGCTCGCGACCACCGTCGGCACCGTGGCCCTGGGACTCATGGCGGCCTACGTCCTCGCGAGATACCGGTTCGCCGGCCGCGGGGTGCTCTACGCGTTCTTCGCCGCCGGGCTGATGTTCCCCCTGACCGTGGCGATCACCCCGCTGTACATCGTGGTGCGCAGTCTCGGGCTCATGAACTCGCTCGGCGGAGTGATCCTGCCCCAGATCGCGTTCGCGCTGCCGACGACGATCATCATCCTCGTGCCGTTCCTGCGCGCCATCCCCGACGAGATCCAGGAGGCCGCGTTCATCGACGGATGCAGTCGCATCGGGTTCTTCTGGCGGATGGTGCTGCCGCTCTCGCTCCCCGGGGTCATCACCACGGGCATCCTGGCGTTCATCGGCAGCTGGAACGGCTACCTGCTGCCGCTGTTCATCCTCAACGACGATGCGGCGTTCACGCTGCCCCTCGGCGTGCAGTCTTTCGCATCCCAATACTCCGTGGACACCGCGAAGGTGCTCGCGTTCACATCGCTGTCGATGATCCCGGCGCTGATCTTCTTCAGCCTGTTCGAGCGGCGCATCGTGGGAGGGCTGACCGGTGCAGTCAAGGGCTGATGCGGTCGCCGTCGCGACACCCCACGTCGACGAGAACGAGAAAGAGAACATGATGTTGCAGCCCGCAGGCTCCGCGCCGCATTCCCCCCGCGTCGAGGCGCTCCTCGCCCGCATGACTCTGGAAGAGAAGCAGGCGCAGCTCGTCGGCTTCTGGGTCGACCAGGGCGTCGAGGTGGTCGCCCCGATGTCGGGCGAGAAGAAGAGCTCGACGCGCTACGAGGATGCCTCCACGCACGGCATCGGACACCTCACGCGCGTGTACGGCACCCGCCCCGTCGACCCCGTCGAGCGGGCCGCCTGGCTGTGGACCGAGCAGCGGCGACTGCAGCAGCAGACGCGACTGGGCATTCCGGCGCTCGTGCACGAGGAATGCCTGACGGGCCTCGCCGCGTGGAAGGCGGCGACCTTCCCGACGCCGCTGGCGTGGGGCGCGGCGTTCGACCCCGAGCTGGTCGAGGAGGTCGGTCGGGCCATCGGCTCGTCGATGCGGTCCCTCGGCATCCATCAGGGTCTGGCTCCGGTGCTCGATGTGATCCGCGACCCCCGCTGGGGTCGGGTCGACGAGTGCATCGCCGAAGACCCCCTGGTCGTCGGCCGGGTGGGCACCGCCTATGTCCGCGGCCTGCAGTCCGAGGGCGTGCACGCGACCCTCAAGCACTTCATCGGATACTCCGCCTCGAAGGCCGGACGCAACCATGCCCCCGTCAGCGCAGGCCTGCGCGAGATCGAGGACGTGCTGCTCCCGCCGTTCGAGATGGCGATCCACGAGGGCGGTGCCCGCAGCGTCATGAACTCCTACGTCGACATCGACGGGGTGCCCGTCACGGCCGACGCGCGCTATCTCACCGGCATCCTGCGCGACCGCTGGGGATTCGACGGAGTGGTCGTGTCGGACTATTTCGCCGTCGATTTCCTGCACAGCATGCACCGCGCGGCCGCCGACTCGGCTGATGCCGCCCGGCTCGCACTCACCGCGGGAATCGACGTCGAGCTGCCCTCGCCCGACGCCTTCGTCACCCTCGCCGAGCAGGTGCGTGACGGCCGGCTCTCACCGGAGATCCTCGACAGGGCGGTGGGCCGGTTGCTCGCGCAGAAGGAGGAGCTCGGGCTGCTGGATGCCGACTTCGACACTCCTCCGACCGCCATCGATCTCGATCCGGCCGAGCACCGCGCGCTCGCGCGACGCCTCGCCGAAGAGTCGGTCGTGCTGCTGAGCAACGACGGCGCACTCCCCCTCGCCCCGAAGACGACCTCGCGGATCGCGGTGATAGGCCCCAATGCCGACAGCACCGAAGCGCTGATGGGCTGCTACTCGTTCGTCAACCACGTGCTCGCTCATCACCCCGACACCCCCGCGGGAATCGAGCTGCCGACGGTCACCGGATCGCTGCGCGCCGAGTTCCCCGCAGCTGACATCACCTCGACGATCGGATGCGGGGTCGAGGGCTCCGACCGCTCCGGCATCCCGGCCGCCGTCGAGGCCGCCGCGGCCGCCGACGTCGCGATCGTCGTCGTCGGCGACCGCGCGGGCCTCTTCGGACGAGGCACCGTCGGCGAGGGAAACGACGTCGACGACCTCGAGCTCCCCGGCGTCCAGCGCGAGCTGGTCGAGGCCGTGGTCGCGACCGGCACTCCGGTGATCCTGATCGCRATGACCGGGCGTCCGTACGTGCTCGACTGGGCTCTGCCTGCTCGGGCGGGTGCCGCCGGGACCATGACCGGTCTCGGAGTGGTCGACGCCTCGGCGACGACGAGCACGGCGTCTGCGGGAATCCCCGCCGCGGTGCTCCAGACGTTCTTCCCCGGTGAGGAGGGCGGCCCCGCTCTCGCGCGGCTGCTGAGCGGTCGCGTCGCACCGTCGGGGCGTCTGCCGGTGTCGCTGCCGCGATCGGCGGGGGCGCAGCCGTACTCGTACCTGCACCCCGTGCTCGGCGGACGCACGGATGTCACCAGCGCCGACTCCACCCCGGTGCGACCCTTCGGCTTCGGTCTGAGCTACACGACGTTCGCACACGACGAGCTCACCGCTCCCGCGTCGATCGCCGCGGGCGAGATCTTCCGGGCGACGGTGCGGGTGCGCAACACCGGCGAGGTCGCAGCGACGGATGTCGTGCAGCTGTATGCACACGACGAGGTCGGGAGCGTGACCCGCCCGGTCGCCCAGCTGCTGGACTTCCGGCGGGTCACGCTCGCGCCCGGCGCCGATGCGCTCGTCGAGTTCGACGTGCCGATCGACCGACTCGCCTTCACGGGACTCGACGGCGTGAAGCGCGTCGAGCCGGGCGCGATCCGCCTGTGGGTCGGAAGCGCCTGCGATGACGAGGAGACGGTGGCGCGACTCGAGATCGTGTGAGGATCAGCTCCGCACGGCCGCGATGAAAGCACTCACGTGCTCCTGCAGCTTGAGGATGCGCAGCTCGCGCGCGAGCTCGCGGTCATAGCCGTCGTAGGCCAGCGGCGGCAGCACCCGCACGTTCTTCGAGCATCCGAACTCGGTGCACACGAGGGTGCCGATGGTGTCTCCCTTGCGGCCCGCGGGTCCGGCCTTGCGGGCTGCATAGAGCTGCACGTCGTTGCGGAGGGTCACGTCTTCGCACCATGAGCACTGCGCACGCGCGATCACGCGCTGCTCGGCTCGCTGGAGGATCACCCCGGTGGCGACGTCGTCGACCCACGCGACGACGTACGAGCGGCGGGGCAGCTTGGGGTCGACCCATCCCAGGTAGTCGAGCCTGTCGAAGTCGAGGTCGGCGAAGCCGGCGGGCAGCGTGAGGTCGGAGACCTCTTTGCGGGAGGCGTTGATGAAGGAGGCGCGCAGGGTGCGCTCGTCGATGGGACGCATGAGGAGAGTGCTTTCGTGTGGGCCGCAGACAGCGGCGGAAGAAGGAACAGGAGCGGGCATCCGAGTGGATGCCGGGTACGACGCGGCTCCGGAGACGGGGTGTTCCGCCTCCGGCCGATCGTCAGCCTCTGTCCGTGGCGCTGAACGCGCCCACGGCTCCCATCTGCGCTCGATCCGGGATCCGGAGAGCACTCTTCGACAACAGCACCCGGCGAGTCTACGCCCGTTTGTTTCACAGCGTGTCGGCCCGGGTTCCGTCTCTCGCGCGACCGACCTACTCTTGCCGGAACGTCCGCTCACGAAGGAGACCACCGTGTCCACGCCGCTGAACCACCTTTCGCCCCTCTCGGTGCGTGAGCGTTCTGCGTGCATGTGCCGTCACGGCTTCGCCTGCTCATCCTTCGAGGCGGGCCACGCGCTGCACCTGATTCAGGCGCGCATCGCGTCGGCGACGCCGAGCGAGTGGGCGGACGCGATCGTCGAGCACGCCGACGCGACCACGGGCGAGCTCCTCGTGCGCACGCTCGACGACGCCACGCACACGCTGTGGAACGCGTCGGGTGCGGCGCTCGAGGCACCCGCGGGCACGCCGATCGCGCTGCACGTGCGCTACGGCGTGCTGGCCGTCGGCCGCGCGCAGTTCAACGTCGCGCTCGGCTGAGCGCGCGTCGTCTCGGGCGGCCTGGCCGTCCTCGCTCGATGACAGGGGATGCGGCTCAGGCGGTCGCCATCATCATGTCCTTGACGGCCATGCATGCGTCCATGCAGTCCTTGCAGGCCTGAGCGCACATCTTGCAGACCTCGCTGTGGTCGGCGTGCTGCATGCACTCGTCCATGCACGTCTGGCACATCGCGATGCAGGCGTCGAGCATGGACATCATCGACGCGGGGGTCATGCCCTGCATCCGCATCATCGACCGCATCATGGTGTTGCACATGTCGGCGCAGTTCATGCAGGCGGGCGAGCAGTCCATCATCTGCGTCGAGCACACCGTGCACGCCTGCTCGCACGCCGAACACGCGTCCATGCAGGCCTGCAAGACGGACATGTCCATCGTCGCCATGTCGGGCATCGACATCATGTTCGAGCGCATGGCGCCCATCATCATCGAGTCCATTTTCTACCGCTTCCTTCGTCGGCCGCAGCCGAGGTGAGAGCGGGCAGGACCACCCGCCTGGGGCCAGGTTAGTCGTGTGCGGCATCCACGTCGATGCCCGGCGGACGCTGTCACGAGTGCTCGTCGTTGTCAATCCCGTGTGCAGGATTCTCGTCCCGTGGGACGGTGGACGGACATTGATCGACTGATGAAAGGAAGAGCCCCATGAGTGGAGCAGACGACATCAAGAACGCAGCGGAGAAGGCCGGCGGAAAGATCAAGGAGGGCGTCGGAAAGGCGACCGACAACGAGAAGCTCGAAGCCGAGGGCCGCGGCGATCAGGCGAAGGCCTCCGCCAAGCAGGCCGGCGAGAACGTGAAGGACGCCGCCAAGAACGTCGGCGACAACCTGCGCGACAGCTCCCGGGACTGATCCCGAAC
Source organism: Microbacterium sp. LjRoot205 (assembly GCF_056175745.1). Taxonomy (NCBI): domain Bacteria; kingdom Bacillati; phylum Actinomycetota; class Actinomycetes; order Micrococcales; family Microbacteriaceae; genus Microbacterium; species Microbacterium sp. LjRoot205. The sequence goes on from NZ_JBGFFH010000008.1 coordinate 48,821, forward strand.
GGAGTGAGGCCCGCCGGAGCGGGCCTCACTGCGCGGATCAGCGGGTGCGGTTGCCGGAGATCGCTCGGATCAACCAGGCGATGACCGCGATGGCCAGCAGCACCAGGCCGACCCACAGGAGGAACTGCAGGGACTGCACGAGCCCGCCGGTGATCGCCAGGATGATGGCGACGACGATGATGATGATCAGCAGGATGTTCATCGGTCTTCCCTTCTCGGGGCGCGGGGGAGGCGCCCATCTACGGTCTCCCAACCTAGACCGCCTCATCCCATGCCCCGAGGGCCTTGACTCGGGCCTTCCCGCCGTGCGAGAGGAGCACACGACATGCCAGGACGCAGGAACAACTCGCTGAAGGATCCGGAGCTGTACGAAGAGCTCCGCGACGACGGCGCCTCGAAGGAGAAGGCCGCCCGCATCTCCAATGCCGCCGCCCGCGACGGCCGAAGCGCTGTCGGGCGCCGAGGCGGCGAACACGGCGACTACGAGGACTGGACCGTCGACGAACTGCGCGCCCGCGCCAAGGAGATCGGCCTCACCGGTTACAGCCGTCAGCGCAAGGCCGAGCTCATCTCGGCGCTGCGCGACCACTAGGGCTCGCGTATATGGCCCGGTTCGGCGTCGAGGAGGAGTTCGTCCTGCTCGATGAGCAGACACTCGTACCCGCGGCCATGAGCCCAGCCACCCGCGAGCGCATCCCCGAGGACGCTGCTGCGGGCCTCACCCCCGAATACCTCACCTGTCAGCTCGAGTCGGCGACATCGCCCGCGACCACCAGGGCGGATGCCGAGGCGCAGCTGCGACGGACGCGCAGCCTGATCGGCACGTACGCCGCCGATCAGGGTGCGGTCTTCGCCTCCATCGGCACCCCGTTCATCTCACCGAAGCGCCTGACGGTGGTCTCTTCGCCCCACTACGACGCGGTGGACGCGCAGCTCGTCGAGATCACCCGCGAGCACGAGGTCAACGGGCTGCACGTGCATGTCGAGGTGGTGGACGACGAAGAGCGCGTCCGCGTGCTCAATCGCGTGCGACCGTGGCTTCCCGTTCTGCTGGCTCTCACCGGCAACGCGCCCTTCGCACACGGCAGGGATTCGGGGTTCGCCAGCTGGCGCAGCATCCTGATCCGACGATTGCCGTCGTCGTGGAGCCCGCCGCACTTCCGCGATCTCGCCGACTACCGTGCACACGTCGAGCAACTCGTCGCGATGACAGCGATCGCGGATGCCGGCTCGCTGTCATGGGCCATCCGCCTGTCCGAGCGCTTCCCCACCGTCGAGGTGAGGGTGTTCGACGCGCAACTGACGGTCGACGACACGCTGCTCGCCGTGGCCCTCACGCGCGCTCTGATGGTGAGCGACGCGATCGATGATGCACCCGAGATCGGCGTCGACGCGATCGATGCCTCACTGTGGACGGCAGCGAGATTCGGCACCGAGGCGCGCCTCGTCGACCCGGCGAGCGGCGGGATCGCGTCGTTCTGGGACGTCGCGCGAGATCTGCTCGACAGACTGCGCCCCGCACTCGCTCGACTGGGCGACGAGGACTTCGTCACCGAGGGCTTCGCTCGCATCCGCACCGACGGCACGGGTGCCGAGCGACAGCGCAGGGCCTATGCCGAGCACGGCACGGCGGGTCTGCGCGACCTGTATCGCGCGAGCACGACTGCCATCTGACCGCCCCTCATATCCTCGGCGGCAGTAGTGTCAGCGTGTGGCATCCTCTCGCTTCGCGCCGCTGCAGCGGCTCGTGATCTCCATCGCCGTCCTCGCATCCTTCGTGACCTTCCTCGACGGCACTGTCGTGACGGTCGCGCTGCCTGCGATCAGCGATGAACTCGGCGGCGGCATCACCACGCAGCAGTGGGTGGTCGACGCGTACCTCATCACCCTCAGCGCGCTGATCCTGCTCGCGGGATCGCTGTCGGACGCCTATGGCCGGGTGCTCGTGATGCGCATCGGCCTCATCGCCTTCGGCGTGGCATCCGTCGCGGTCGCCGCCGCCCCCGATCCCCTCATCCTGATCATCGCGCGAGCCGCGCAGGGAGCAGCCGGCGCTCTGCTCGTGCCGAGCTCGCTCGCGCTGATCACGGCGACCATGCGCGCCGACGTGCAGTCACGGGCGATCGGCGTGTGGACAGCATTCACCACCGCCGCGCAGCTCGTCGGCCCGTTGCTCGGTGGACTCTTCGTCGACTTCCTGTCGTGGCGATTCGTGTTCCTCATCAACGTCGTGCCGATCGCCGTCACCCTCGTGCTGCTCTCCCGGCTGAAGCTGAAGGAGCACCCGAGCGGGGTGAGCGTCGACTGGCTCAGCGGAGCCCTGTGCGCGATCGGCCTCGGCGCGGTCGTGTTCGCGCTGATCGAGCAGCCGAACCTCGGCTGGCAGTCCCCCGCCATCTGGCTGCCCGGCCTGATCGGAGCTGCGCTCTTCGCCTGGTTCCTGGTGCGGCAGCAGAGGTCGGCCTCTCCCCTCATGCCGCTCTCGCTGTTCCGGGTGCGCGATTTCGCCTGGGGCAACCTCGCCACTCTCTTCGTCTACGCCGCTCTGTCGCTGAACGGCTTCGTCGTGGGCGTCTACCTGCAGCAGGGCGCCGGTCTCAGCGCCACCGCCGCCGGCCTCGCGAGCCTGCCGATGACCATCCTGATGATCCTCATCAGCTCGCGCGCAGGCTCATGGGCCGGGCGCTTCGGTCCACGGATCTTCATGACGGTCGGTCCGCTCGTCATGGCCGTCGGCGCCCTCATGCTGCTCGTCGTCAGCGAGGACTTCGACTACTGGTGGCAGGTGCTGCCTGCCATGATCGTGCTGGGTCTCGGGCTCTCGCTCACCGTGGCTCCGCTCACCTCGGCGATCCTCGGCGCGATCGACGAATCGCGCTCGGGCATCGCCTCCGCGGTGAACAACGCGGTCTCGCGCGTCGCCGGACTGCTCGTCGTCGCCATGCTGTCGACCATCATCGGCGGCACGCTCGACCTCGCAGGCTTCCACAACGCGGCCTGGGTCACGGCCGCGCTGCTCGTGCTCGGCGGCGTCGTGTCATGGATCGGCATCCGACGCAATCCGGCCGAAGAGGTCGATGCACCCGCGGTCGACGGCGCCCCTTCGCCGATCGGTTGACGATGTCGGTGGGCGAGCGCACACTGGGGGCACCGTCTTCCCGAGCATCCGGAGGTCCACCGTGAGCACGACCCAGACGCCCCTTCCGCCCGTCGTCGACGCCGACACGTGGCGACGCGAGCTCGACGCACTGCGCGTGCGGGAGAAGGCGGCGACGCGAGAGCTCGATGCGATCGCGGCCCAGCGACGGCGGCTGCCGATGGTCGAGCTGCCCGACTACACGCTCGTCGGGGCCGACGGTCCGGTCGCGCTGTCGGAGACCTTCGGCGAGCATCGACAGCTCATCGTCTACAACCACATGTGGACCGACGGCAACGAGTGGCAGTGCCCAGGGTGCACCGGCTTCACCTCGCAGTTCACGCGGYTCGACTTCCTCGAGCGGTACTACGACGCCCGCTTCGTGATCGTGACGAACGGGCCGATCGATGAGGCACTGGCCTACCGCGACCGGGTGGGCAATCGCATGACGTGGTTCTCGAGCGCCGACAGCACGTTCGGCGCCGACATGGATGCCGGTCCGAACGAGGGCTTCGGCGTGAACGTCTTCCTGCGCGACGGCGACACCGTGTATCGCACCTGGCACACGAACGGACGAGGCACCGAGCGCATGAGTCAGCTGCAGGGGCTCGTGGACCTGCTCCCCTACGGCCGCCAGGAGGAGTGGGAGGACTCCCCGGCCGGATGGCCCCAGCACGGCACGTACGATCAAGGGATGGGTTCGAAAGAGATCGCCGCTCTGTACGGGGTCGGCAGCTGAGGCGCGCGACGGTCGCGGTCACCGCCGTCGCCGCGCTGGTCCTCGCCCTCTCGGGCTGCGTCACGACCATCTCCGACCCGCCTGCGCCTTTCCTGCCTCCACCAGCGGGAGCAACACCGGACTACCAGCTCGGCGGCGCCTATGCACCCGCCGACGGTGTCGGCATCGTGGGTCGGGACCGCTCGGATGACCCCGCCGAGGGGCTGTACTCGATCTGCTACGTGAACGGTTTCCAGACCCAGCCGGGCGAGCTCGACACCTGGCCCGACGACCTCGTGCTGCAGAGCGGCGGCGAGCCCCTGTTCGACCCCGACTGGCCCGATGAGGCTCTGCTCGACACCTCGACCGACGACCGCCGCGAGCGCATCGCCGAGATCGTCGGTCCGTGGATCGAGGGGTGCGCCGAATCGGGATTCGAGGCGGTGGAGTTCGACAACCTCGACTCGTACACCCGCTCTGACGGCGCGCTCACCCTCGATGACAACCTCGCTCTCGCGGCGCTGCTCGTCGACGTCGCACATGACTCCGGGCTCGCGGCCGGGCAGAAGAACGCCGCCGAGGATGCGCCCCTGCTGCGCGAGCGCGCCGGGTTCGACTTCGCCGTGGTCGAGGAATGCTCCGTCTATCAGGAGTGCGGAGCCTTCACGGATGTCTACGGCGACGCCGTGATCGACATCGAGTACTCCGATGAGCTGCCGCGGTCGTTCACCGAGATGTGCGCCGACGACGAGGCGCCGGGGTCGATGGTGCTGCGGGATCGCGACCTCGTCACGCCGGGGCACGAGGAGTACGTGTTCGAGACGTGCTCCTGATCGCCGGCGGGCGAACCCCCTGGGTAGGCTGACCTCGTGAGCAAGACGGGGGATCACGACGGCGCGTCGCGATCAGCTGCGCCATTCGCCGCACCTGCTGCCGCGCGTGCCGGAACCGTCGTTCGGGCGGCACTCGCGCGCTGGGCGCACGCCGTCGCAGAGCTCCCCCGCTGGATCTGGGTGGCGGCCGCCGCACTGGTCGCCCTGGCCATCGTCGTCGCGGCGATGGGCGGGCTCGCCCGGGCAGAGGCGTCGCCGGCCATGCTCAGCCCCGATGACGAGGCGCGCACCTCGATGTATGCGATCACCGTGCTCGACGCCGAGTTCGCCACCGAGATCGAATCGGAGTACCTCGAGGCGGAGCCGGGCGAGAAGTTCCTGGTGATGAGCACCCGCATGGAGAACCTCTCGGATTCACCGATCGGGGTCGGCACCACCGCCGACCGAGTGAGCACGGGGTTCGTCAACACCGAGAATCCGCTCCTCGCGCTGAAGGGCGTCACCGCGACCGACTCGGTCGACGTATGGCGAGCCGACGGCTCATCGGGGCAGGTGATCCTGCAGCCGGGCGTCCCCAGCCAGGTGACCTTCGCCTGGACGATTCCCGAGGATGCGTTCCCCGACGGTGCGGTGTCGCTCGACGTGTACGAGGTGGAGACGCGCCGCGGACAGGTCGTCCTCTCGTCGCGAGCCGTCAGCTGGCGCCCCGCCGCACTCAGCTCGCGCATCTCCATGACCGCGCAGGAGGCACCGTGAGGCGCGCGACGCCCTGGCTGCTCGGTGCCGCCCTGGTGATCGCCGCCGGTGCCGTGACCGCCGTGACCCCCACCGACGAGGACGTCATCGGCCCCACCGAGGTGCGCGGATCTTTCGGCGAACCCGTCGAGTCGCGCACACTGATCGCGGCGGCGACCGATGCGACCTTCACCGACGAGGTCGCGGTGCCGGGTGCCGACTGGAGCGCGGAGGGCAACTGGCTCGTCGTGACGGTCATCGCCTCGGCCGCGCACACAGAAGTCGACGCTGCGATGAATCTGGCGACGCTGGCCGTCGGCGACCGCGTGTTCCAGGCGAGCGAGCGACCGGATGCGTCGTTGATGTCGACCCCGCTGCGGCTGGGTATCGACACCGTCGGCACCCTGGCCTTCGAGCTGCCGCCCGATGTCACGTCCGGACGCGCCGAGCTGCGGCTCACCTCGTCGTATCTCACCGCCGAGCTCGACGACCTGATCACGGTCCCGCTCGACCTCGATGATCTGCCTCGCACCCCGAGCGTCGAGCTCGACGACCCCGAGTTGAGCGCGCCGTGACGTGGTGGAGGAGGCAGCGCCTGTCACTGATCGCGCTGGCGATCGCTGCCGTGGCCATGCTCGGTGCCACCGTGTGGCTCGACATCGTGCCCAGCATCCGGCCGACCGATCGCGTGATCGAAGCCGAGTCGACGGTCGACATCGCGGGGCAGACTCTCACGCTCGGCCCGACCGAGTGGGGTGAGTTCGAGACGCCCGAGGACACACGCGTGCTCAGCATCCGACTGGCGTCGAGCGGCGGGTCGGATGCCGCACTCTGCGGGCAGGCCGCACTCACGGAGATCGACAGGGATCGGACCTGGCTCAGCTCTCGCAAAGGCCTGGACGTGTCCTCAGCCGACGGCGAGAACTCATGCCTTCCCGAATCGGCGTCGTACCGCATCCTGCTGACGTTCCTGCTGCCCGACGACGCCGAGGGTCCCTTCCTGCTCGACATCGAGGGGAGCGACGACGACCTCGCTCGCTTCCGCATCGACCCCTGAGGGGCGGGTGTCGAGGCCAGAGCGGGGGCGGCCGATGACGCTGTCGTACGCCGTCGCGACGATCGCCACCCTCAGCGGTTCGGCCACTGCCGCGATCGCGACGGTGACGAGGGGGAAGACCCCGGCCCAGAACCACCGTTCATGGCCGCCGATGAGCAGCAGCACGCCGCGGGTTCCCGCCTGCTCGGCGAACGCCCACAGCGCATAGGCCAGCGCGTAGGCACCGAAGAGCAGCGGTCCGCCGCGCCAGATCACCGTGACGGCCGCCCAGAGACCCTCGAGCCGCATCACCAGGGTGCGCGCGATGCTCATCGCCGCACCGCGAGCCGCTCCCCCACCGAACCGCGAGAACGCCGGGGTCGAGTCGAAGGTCGTGCCGAAGATCACGCCGGCCACCGTGAGCCAGGCAGCGGGGACGATGAGTGCGGCGACGAGGATCCCGATGAGCCAGGTCGTTCCCTCCCAGACCGCGGCGATGGGCTCGAGGTTCACGGCGAACCAGTCGCCGAACCCTCGCAGCCAGCCGACCGCCTGGCGCTCGGCGAACCAGTCGAGGACGCTCGTCCACCACCGTGCGACGAGTGTGAAGAGCATGAATGTCCACAGCACCTCTGCGTAGGTGGCGAGGATGATAGTCCAGCGCGGCAGCCTGGCGGCGAACCGGGTCAAGAGCAGTCGCGCGACGAGGGCGATCACGAGCACCGTCACCGGCAGAACACCGATCGAGATCAGTCCGCCGCGGTCGCCGATCTGCGAGAATCCCTCCCCGGACTGGGGCAGCGCCACGGCGAGCGCGATCTGGAAGAACTCGATCTGGTCGGCGTCGAGCAGACCCCACGCGGTGTAGAACGCGAAGAACGGCAGGATCGCCGCGAGCGTGGCCGAGCCGAACTCGCGGATGCCACCCGCATCCTCCCGGCGGCTGTGCGGCAGCGACGGCCGCACCGTGAGATACATCGCGACGTACGAGACGAGACGAGCGGCGACCGCCAGCGGCAGCAGCAGCAGGCCCCCGAGCGTGGTGTGGCCGCCGACGAATCCGGCGAACTCGATGAGCACGCGGTGCAGAGCCTCGCCCCCGAGATACCAGGCCATGAGCGCAGGCCAGTGCCGCGCGATGATGCGCCCGAACGTCCGGAGGGCCTGTGACATGTGCCCTACCGTACCGGTCGGGCACGACGCGCCTCTGTGGACTCCGAGCGTCGGGCCGCCTACTCCCCACTGTGGTGGCCGTCAACCGGCTTTCCGCGCCGAGTCAGCGCGAGCACCATGGCTGCGTGCAAGCATCGAACCGGTCTCGTCTTCGCTCCGTCTTCTCGACGGCCGTGCTCCTGCTCGCGATCGGCCTGTCGGGCTGCGGCCTGACGATCCCCGCCGACCCCGACGGCACGCTGTCGTCCGTGACCGGCTCGGAGCTGCGGGTCGGCGTCACGTCGGAGCCCGGGCTCGTCGACGTCGAACGAGCCACTCCGACCGGCAGCCTCCCCGACCTCGTGGGCGGGTTCGCCGACAGCATCGACGCCGAGATCGACTGGACGGACGGGTCGGAGGAGACCCTGGTCGGGATGCTCGAGCGCGGCGACCTCGACCTCGTGATCGGCGGCTTCACGGCGAGCACCCCGTGGATCGACAAAGCCGGTGTGACTCGCGCGTATCCCGGCATCGACGGAGCCGAAGGCCGACAGATCGTGATGCTCGTGCCACTGGGCGAGAACGCGTTCCTGAGCGAGCTCGAGCGGTACCTCGACGAGGAGGTGGGCTCGTGACGACGCCGACGAGGATCGGACGGACGGAGCTCCCCGACGAGCAGCGAGACGCCCTGCGGCGCGCCATCCGATGGGAGTGGTTCACGATCGCCTACACCTCGGTCACGATCGCCCTGATCGCGCTCGTGGTCGGCAACTCGCAGGCGATGCGCACCGCGTGGATCGAGGACATGCTGTCGCTGATCCCCCAGTTCGCATTCCTCATCGCGCTGCTGTTCGTGCGGCGCCGTCCGACCGTGAAGCACCCCTATGGGCTGCATCGGGTGATGGGCATCGGCCACCTCGTGGCGGGGGTCGCCCTGCTGGCAGTGGGACTCAACCTGGCGATCGAAGCAGTCACCGGACTCATCGCCGGTGAGCATCCGACCATCGGCACCGTGCAGCTCTTCGGACAGACGATCTGGCTCGGCTGGCTCATGGTCGCCGTCATGGCCGTGGTCATCGTCGGGCCGGTGTTCTTCTACGGCCCCGCCAAGTCGAAGCTCGCGCCCGTGCTGCACAACAAGCTGCTCTACGCCGACGCCGACATGGCGAAGGCCGACTGGCAGACCACGGTCGCCTCGATCGTCGGCGTGCTCGGTGTCGGCATGGGTGTGTGGTGGCTCGACGGCGCGGCGGCTCTGGTCATCTCGCTCGGCATCATCTGGGACGGATGGCGCAACACGAAGACCGCGGTGATCGACCTCATGGACCAGCGCGCGAGGACCTACGACAGCAAGCATCCGCATCCGCTCGCCGGTGATGTGCTCGCGACCATACGCTCACGACCCTGGGTGAAAGAGGCGGGAGTCCGGATGCGCGACCAGGGCCAGGTCTTCCACATCGAGGCCTTCGTGGTCCCCCACAAGAGCAAGGTGTCGCTGGATCACGTGACCGACCTGGCCGAGCGCATCACCGACCTCGATTGGAAGGTGCAGGATGTGGTGATCTACCCGGTCGGGAGGCTCCCTGACGGCGTCGACACGTCAGGGCGCGACTGACCGCCGGAACCCGTCGTGACAGATCGTTGGGGACAGGCCGCTCTCGTCGCGCGTCAGACGTCGTCCTCGTCGTCGCTTCCGTCACCGGATCCCGCGGCATCGGGATCGTTCGGAACCGGGTCCTCGGACTGCTGACGCGGCGCGAGCTCGTCGGGGATCATCGGTGTCTCGTCCGCCTGGTCTCTCCGGTCATCGGGGGTGGATTCGATCTCTGACATGGTGCTCCCTTCGTCGGTGTGCGTATTGCGACAGCATGCCTCGGCGGGCCGGTCGACGTGTGCCCCTTGACAGAACGGACCCACACGCTCAGTGGAACGGGCAACCGCTGGACGCGGAGGAGGACGCCGAGGACACCGACCGCACCTTGCCGCCGGAGCGGGGCTTCGTGGGCAGCCGTCGGCGGTTGACGTCGAGCCCGTCGTCGAGGATCCGCAGACCGGGGTCGCTGAGCACCGTGACCGCTGCGGCGAGCCCCGCGATCGCGAGCTTCTCGCCGGGGCATCGATGGCCGGTCGCGACGTCGGCCCCGCCATGCGGGATGAACGCGGCGAGCGCCTCGTAGTCTGCGCCGACATCGCGGAAACGCTCCGGGTCGAACCGCTCGGGACGCGCCCAGAAGCGGTCGTCGGTATTGGTGCCGAGGATGTCGAGCACGACGCGGCCACCGGCATCCACTTTCTGCCCGTCGAGCTCGACGTCGGCGATCGCCCACCCGGGGAGCATCGGCACGAACGGGGACGTCCGTCTGATCTCCTGCGCGAACATGATCGACAGCGGTCCACCGACCAGGGCGCCCCGTTCGGCGGCCTCGGCGGCGATGCGCTCACGCCACTCGGGGTGCTCGTTCAGCGCCTTGGCGGCGAACGCGACGAAGCGCGCGACGGCGATCATCGGACGGATGCTGTTCTGCAGCTCGACCCCCGCGATGCGCGCGGGCAGCAACTCGCCGTCCTGATCGCGGTGGTGCGCCCACTGCTCGAGCGCTGTTCCCGGCTCGGCACTGAGCGCACCGTGCCGCACGGCCTCGATGAGCTGCGCGGAGTGGCGGTCGGACCACCAGCGGTTGGCCAGAGCGGCGAGGTACTCCGGTGAGTACGGCGAGCCGAAGCCGTCGACGATCTGGGCGAGCCGGGCCGCCCACCGTGTCTTCGCTGCGGGCGTGCCGGGCACACCGGCCCACCCCATGATCGCTCGGCCCAGCGCACCGACCGCCGCGTCGTAGGCGCTGCGGGTGCCGCCGTCGAGCCAGGCCCGACGTTCGCTCTGCCACTCGCGCTCGAGCCATGGCGTCAGCCGCTCGACCTGCTCGTCTTCATAGGCGACGTCGATGAACGTCGCCTTGCGGTGCTTGTGCGCGTCACCGTCGAGGCTGTGCACGGAGCCGTGGCCGAACAGGCTCTCCTGCACGAGGGCCGGCATCGCCCCGGAGCGCGCGATGCGGGTCTCGTCGTAGAACAGCTCGACGCCCTCGACGCCGCGCACGAACACGGTGTCGTCACCGAGCAGACGCATCGGCGCCGACCTCGCACCCGGTCGCACCCTGCGCCAGATCCGTGGACCGAAGCCGTAACCGCGGGTGAGCAGGGTGTGTGCGTCGTCGTGCGCGAGAGCGCCGAGTCTGCGAGCGGCGCGAACGGGAAGATCGATGAGTGCCATGACCCGACGTTCGCAGAGACGCGTGCGCTGTTCCAGGGGGAGGCGCCGATGCTGGGTCTGTGGTACGGCCGGTCGGCGCCGCACGCGGCCCGTCAACCCCCTCGGTGGATCGACGCGGAGGCAGGAGCATGAAGGCAACCGTCACAGAAGGAGCCGACATGGCCAAGAACGTGCGCACGATGAACTGCCGCCCCGATGACGTGTTCCGGGTGCTGGCCGACGCCTGGCTCTACCCGGCGTGGGTCGTCGGCGCGTCGCGCATGCGCGACGTCGATGACACCTGGCCGCAGCCCGGCGCCGAACTGCACCACTCGGTGGGCGTCTGGCCCGCCCTTCTCGACGACACGACGGTGGTCGAAGAATGGGATCCCCCGCACCGGATGGTCATGCGTGCCAAGGGGTGGCCGATCGGCGAGGCCCGCGTCACGCTGCGAGTGCGTTCGCACGGCGACGGATCTCTCGTCCGCATCGACGAAGAGCCGGTGCGTGGCCCCGCCACCCTCGTGCCGAGCGTGCTGACCGCTCCTCTGCTGCGCTGGCGCAATTCCGAGACCCTGCACCGGCTGGGATACCTCGCCGAGGGAAAGGCCGGCTGAGTCCGGAGCCCGAGCGGGGCTGACCGGCACGTGAGCCGGCTGCGCAGTACGGGCTGCACAGCCGGCGGTCACCGTCAGACGGTGGAGGGCTGGAGCACGACCTTGATGCAGCCGTCGGCCTTGCGCTGGAAGGTCTCATAGAGACCCGGAGCGTCTTCGAGCGGTGCGGTGTGGGTCGTGAGATCCATCACGCCGAGCGGGTCGCTGAGATCCTCGACCAGCGGCATCAGGTCGTCGATCCAGCGCTTGACGTTGCACTGGCCCATGCGGATGCTGACCTGCTTGTCGAACAGCGTCTTCATGGGCATGATGTCGGCATCCCCGGCGTAGACGCCGCTGAGCGACACCGTGCCGCCGCGGCGCACGACGTCGATCGACGCATAGAGGGCGGCGAGGCGATCGATGCCCGCCTTGTCGAAGACCTGCCTGGCGGCGGGGTCGGGCAGCAGACCGACAGCGCGCTGCACGAGCTTGATTCCCGGGTTGCCGTGCGCCTCCATGCCGACGGCGTCGACGACGGCATCCGCCCCTCGTCCGTCCGTGAGGTCTCGCAGCTCTGCGACGACATCGTCGGTCAGGTCGAAGACCTCGGCGCCGTGTCGGGCGGCCATCTCGCGTCGCTCGGCGACGGGGTCCACCGCGAGCACGCGATATCCGCGGTGCGCGCCGACGCGGGCGACGAACTGGCCGACCGGCCCGAGTCCCATCACGGCGAGCGTTCCGCCGTCCGGCACATTCGCGTACTCGACGCCCTGCCAGGCGGTCGGCAGGATGTCGCTGAGAAAGAGGTAGCGCTCGTCCGGCAGGTCGGAGGCGACCTTGATGTGGTTGTAGTCGGCGAGCGGGACCCGGAGGTACTCGGCCTGCCCGCCGGGGACCTGCCCGTAGAGCTTCGTGTAGCCGAACAGCGAGGCGCCGCTGCCGTATTCCTTCACCTGCGTCGTCTCGCACTGGGACTGCAGGCCGCGCAGACAGAAGAAGCAGTGGCCGCACGAGATGTTGAACGGCACGACGACTCGATCGCCGACCGCCAGATCGCGCACGGCGCTTCCCACCTCGACCACGACGCCCATCGGCTCGTGGCCGAGGATGTCGCCTTTGTCGAGGAACGGGCCCAGCAGTTCGTAGAGGTGCAGATCCGAGCCGCAGATCGCCGAAGAGGTGATCCGGACGATCGCATCCGTCGCATGCTCGATGACCGGGTCGGGCACCTCCTCGACCGTCACGTTGCGCGTGCCCTGCCAGGTGAGTGCCTTCATGGTGTCCTCCTCGGGGATGTCGGATGTCCACCCTCCGTCGCTCGCGCCCGAAACGACAGAGGGTTGACACCTCGCCGTCGGTGGGCGGGGGTCAGCGCGGCGCGGCGATCAGATGGGCGCGCTGCTCGGCGAGCGGACACGAGAAGACGTCGCGCTCTCCGAGTCCGACCCGATTGATGTAGCGCACGACGATCGCGTAGGACGCGAACAACCCGACCTGGGTGTACTTCACATCGTGCGCCTCGCAGTAGGCGGCGACGAGCGGCGCTGCCCGGCGCAGGTGCGGCCGGGGCATCGACGGGAACAGGTGGTGCTCGACCTGGTAGTTCAGGCCGCCCATCACGACGTCGATCACGCGACTCCCCCGCACGTTGCGGCTCATCAGCACCTGCCTCCGGAGGAAGTCCAGGGTCAGGTCCTTCGGAACCACGGGCATGCCCTTGTGGTTCGGCGCGAACGAGATGCCCATGTAGAACCCGAACAGGCCCAGCTGCACCGCGAGAAACACGAACGCGATGCCCGGCGACAGCACGATGAACACCAGCGTGACGAATCCGATCATCCGGATGCTGAGGAAGACGATCTCGGCCCACCGCCGCTCGAGTCGTCCGCGGGTGACCACTCGTCGGACACTAGACGCGTGCAGCGACAGCCCCTCGAGGAGCAGGATCGGGAAGAACAGCAGCCCCTGGTGCGCCTGCAGCCAGGTGACCGCCGCGCTGCGGCGACGTGCGGCCGTCTCAGGTGTGACGGCGATGACCGGGAGTTCGATATCGGGGTCGGCCCCGAGCTTGTTCGGGTTCGCATGATGGCGCGTGTGCTTGTGCTGCCACCAGCCGTAGCTCATTCCCACGAGCAGATCGCCCAGGACGATGCTGGTCCAGTCGTTCCACCGCCCCGACACGAAGATCTGCCGGTGCGCCGCGTCGTGGCCGAGGAACGCGATCTGCGTGAAGACGATCGCGAGCACAGCAGCGGTGAACAGCTGCCACCACGTGTCGCCGATCCAGACGAAGGCGGCGAGGCTGACGGCGACGACCAGCGGGGCCGCGATGAGTTTGGTCCAGTAATAGCCGTACCGACGGCGAAGCAGTCCGCGTTCGCGGATCTGCTGCGCCAGCTCGGTGAAGGTGCTCGATCCGCCACGCGCGGTGTCGCGTGGGCGAGTGCTGATGGTCTGACCGGTGGCGTCCATGACGACCTCTTCTCCGAAGTCATCCGCTGTCGACACGAACAGCTCCGCTACGGCCCACTGTGGTGTCCTGCGGGCTCTGATGCCGACGGTACGCCGGTCGCGTCCGCGCACAGCGGGCCTTGACAATTCCCCGGTGCGGGTGTGGGGCCGGCCGCTCTCCGTCGGCACGCTCCGTCGCACGCATGCGTCCTCCCCATCGCCCCGTCGAGGGAGGGTGCGGTATCGAGGATGAAAGACGGTGTTCGGGCCGGCGGATGCACAGCCGCCGGCCCACGATATTATGGGATGCTGGTATCGCCCCCGGTGATCATCCGATCGCGTCTCATGACATGGGTTCCGTGGCGCAGTGAGGAGATCATGATGGGAAAGCTCGTCTACGAAGGCAGCGTCAAGGCCGACATCGAAGACCGCGCCCTCACGCACCTGCAGCTCGTGATCACGGCCAAGCTGCGTCGAGGGGAGCCCTTCAGCTTCACCTGGCGCGAGGACATGAGCGTCGGCGGCGGCCGCACGACCGTCTGGGTGCACGCAGGCAGCTCGCTCGTCTTCAAGTACAGCGGAAGCCGTCAGCCCTCGATCAACCGCGCCTGGATCGAAGCCCTCGCGTTCACGGCCAGCGCGCCGAGCGGTCTCTACCTCGTGCCCGAGCCCGCAGAGGGCAGCGCACCGCCGGCAGAGCGTCTCGACGTTCCCGCGCACGCCTGACGAAGGGGAGAATGGGGAGGTGTCCCCGAACCCCCCGCGGCGACTGCTCGCCTCCGTGCAGCGCATCCTGCACACCGATCCCTCCGCCGTCGCCCACACCGAGGCGATGCCCGTCATCGACGAACGCACCGTGCCGCGGGTCTTGGATCTCGCCACCCGCATCGGCGAATCGATGTTCGGTGTCGGTGCCTCCGCTCACGAGGTGACGCTGGCCATCACCCGCGTCTGCGCCGCGTACGGCATGCGAGACGTGCAGGTCGATGTGACCTACAACTCGATCACGGTGTCGTTCCACCTGAGCGGCGAGGTCTGGCCCGAGACGCTCGTGCGCGTCGTGCGGGTGGCGGCGCCCGACCACGCCAAGCTGCAGCGTGTGCAGGCCCTGGTCGCCGACATCGACGACGGCCTCGATCTGGAATCGGCGCGCACCGCCTACCGCGTGCTGCGCCGCGTGCCGTTCCGCTACCAGCAGCCTGTCGTCATCGTGGCCAGGGCGCTGCTGGCCGTCGGCGTCAGCATCATGCTCGGCGCCTCGGCGCTCATCGTCGGGCTCACCTTCGTCGCGGCGCTGTGCGCGGCACTGACCCAGGCGGGTCTCGCCCGCGCCAGGGTCCCCCTGTTCTTCAGCCAGATCGCCGGAGGCTTCGTCACCACGGTCGTCGCGGTCGCCGTCTCGGCGCTGGGCTCTGCGGGCATCGAGCCGTTCGTCGGCATCCGCCCCTCGATCATCGTGGCCTCGGGAATCGTGCTCATGCTCGCCGGCCTCACCGTCGTCGGTGCCGCGCAGGACGCGATCGACGGGTTCGCGCTCACCGCGGGCGGGCGCATCCTCGACCTGACCATGCAGACGCTCGGCGTCGTGATCGGCATCCTCGTCGGCCTCGAAGTCGGCAGCGTGCTCGGCTTCACGATGGGCCTGCCAGACGACCCCGCCCCGTTCGGTCCGCTGCTGAATCAGTTCCTCGGGGCGATCATCATCGCGATCGCCGTCGCCGTCTTCAACGGCGCCGGCATCCGCATCATCCTCGTCAGCGCGCTGCTCAGCGCCGTGACCATCGCCGGATACTCCGCCATGGTCGGAGTGAACCTGCACCCGGCGGCGGCGAGCGCGATCGGCGCACTGCTCGCCAGCTTCATCGGGATGCTGATCGCCGTGAAGCTGCATGTGCCGTCGGTCGCGGTGACGACGGCGGCCATCGTGCCGCTCGTTCCCGGTGTCGCGGTGTTCCAGGGGCTGCTCGAGATGATCCACTCGGCTGGGTCGGCATCGGGCGTGGTGGGCATCGGAGGGTCGCTGGTCGACGCCGTGGTCATCGGCATCGCATTGGCCTCGGGGGCTTCGCTCGGTCTGTATCTGGGCACGCCGGTGCGCGCCACCCTCACCAGCGTCGCGAAGACGCGGGCGCGGGTCGTACGGCGCTGAGCCGCAGCGAGTCGGCCCTGTCAGACTCGGGGTCCGAGCGTCCCCGCGTCAGCCTCTCCCGCCGCGTCCCCTTTCAGCTCGACGAGGATCGTGTGCGTCGGCGTCGTTCCCGTGTTCTCGCCCGAGTGGCGCTGGGCCGGGATCCAGACCGCCTGTCCGCTCGGCAGCGACGTGTCGAAGGTGCACTCCCCGGCTGAGAGCCGACGCGAGAAGTCGCTCAGGGTGACCATGACGCTGTTCGGGTGGTCGTGCGGAGTCGTCTGATCACCTGGCTCATCGGTGTATTCGAGCACGCGGACGAACTCGTTCTCCCAGAGCGTCCGGTAGTGATCAGGATTCGTCAGAGTGGGATCGTCGGTGATCATGCGGTCACTGTACGCTCCGCGATCCCACTCCGACAGGGGCATTTCGAGCGGCCGGCGCCGCCTTCAACCGCTCAGCCCCTGGACCTGACGATCAGGCGTCGGCGCGCACGGACTCCAGCGACGGGTAGTCGGTGTAGCCCTCGGCCGTGCGGCCGTAGAACAGCGCGGGACGAGGCTCGTTCAGCTCGGCGTCCTCACGCCAACGCTCGACGAGGTCGGGGTTCGCGATCACGGGTCGGCCGGCGGCCACGGCATCCGCCCATCCCTCTGAGACGAGCATCTCTGCCTCGTCGCGGGTCGTGGGAGAACCGAAGCCGGAGTTGATGATGAGGGGCGCTCCGAGAGTGCGGCGGATGCGCTGCACCAGCTCGCTCGTCGGGGCGGCATTCAGGATGTCGACGAAGGCGAGGCCGAGCGGTGCGAGGCCCTCGGCGACGGCGAGGTAGGTGGCGAGCGCGTCGTCGTCATCCTCTTCGAGGACGCCCTGGATGTTGTGCTGCGGCGACAGACGGATGCCGGTGCGATCGGCTCCGACGGCCTCGGCGACCGCACGGGTGACCTCGATGGCGAAGCGGGCGCGGTTCTCGGGTGATCCGCCGTACTGGTCGTCGCGGATGTTCGACACCGGCGAGAGGAACTCCTGCACGAGGTAGCCGTTGGCTCCGTGCACCTCGACGCCGTCGAAGCCCGCGGCGATCGCGTTGCGCGCGGCCTGCGCGAACTGCTCGACGACCATCGGGATCTCGTCGAGGGTCAGGGCGTGGGCGACAGGCATGTCGACCTTGCCCTCAGGAGTGTGGGTCTGGCCGGGAGCGGCGAGTGCGCTCGGGGCGACGACGCGCGGCTCACCCGAGATCGCGGGATGCGAGACGCGCCCGCCGTGCATCAGCTGCATGACGATGGTGCCGCCCGCTTCGTGCACGGCGTCGGCGACGGGCCGCCAGCCGGCGATCTGCTCTGGCGTGACGATGCCGGGCTGTCCGGAGTACGACTTGCCCTCGGGCGCCGGCCACGTCCCCTCCGAGATGATGAGGCCCTGACCCGCCCGCTGGCGGTAGTACTCGACCATCGTCTCGGTCGGCACGCCGTCATCATCTGCACGCGTGCGGGTGAGAGGCGCCATGACGACGCGGTTGGACAACTGGAGGGCGCCGAAGACGGCCGGTTCGAAGAGAGTCACGCTCAGGGGTAAGGCGCGCGAGGGGTGCGGTATTCCCCCGCCGCGATATGCATGCCGGATGCTCAGTCGGCTGCGCCGCCGTACATCTCGCCCACGGGCACCGCCACCGGCAGCACATTGCCCGGCTGCGCGAGCGGGCACGCCCAGGCGGGGTCGTACGCGCAGGACGGGTTGTAGGCGAAGTTGAAGTCGAGCACGATGGTGCCGCGCTCGGCATCCGATCCGAGGTCCGCACCCTTGATCGTGTCGATCAGGTAGCGGCCTCCCCCGTACGTGCCGCCCGGACGACCGGCGAGCGCGTCGCGCACCGGGACGAAGATCCCACCGCCGTAGGTCGTCAGCCGCCAGACGTCGAGCGATCCGGTGTCGGGGATCTCCACCCTGCCGATGCGCTCGAACGGCACCACGCCGTCGGTGCCGGTCGCGAAGTCGAAGCCGCCGGGCTCCGCGGGCAGGATGGGCAGCTCGAAGCGCCACTGCGGGTCGTAGGAGGCGATCGGCAGCCCCTCGAAGAGCGGGCGGTCGTCAGCCAGCAGCGGGGTCGCCGCGTGATGCAGCATCAGGTCGTCGCGCTCGATGCGCCACAGCTCGTGCGCCTCTTCGGCGGAGTCCGCGCGGCGCACCGCGTCGTAGAGGGCGAAGACCCGACGCCTCCAGTCGACGACCTCGGCGGCGGTGCGGGCTTTCGTGAGCGTCATGTCCTCCAGGCTACGCGGATGCGGTGGCGCAGCGGCCGCGACGACCTGCGAGGCGGCCGATTCACGAATCCGTGTCGCGCGGCAGCACGGTGAGTACGCGCTCGATGTGGTCGCGGAACTCGACCAGGTAGTCGCGGAGGAACTTCGCCGTGCCCTCGTTCGTGACCGTGCCGTCATCCGAGAAGGTGTCGGGCGAGAACTGGATGTAGGCCTCGGGGGCGGTCATCTGGCGGGCGTTGCAGAAGCTGAGCACGCCGCGCAGGCTCTGCTGGGCGACGGCCGTGCCGATCGCACCGACCGATGCTCCGATGACGGCGGCCGGGATGTGATCGAACGAGTTCTGGCCCCACGGTCGCGAGGCCCAGTCGATCGCGTTCTTGAGTCCCCCGGGGATCGAACGGTTGTACTCGGGTGTGACGAAGAGCACGGCATCCGCCGAAGCGATCGACTCCTTGAGATCCACCGCCACAGCGGGGTAGTCGGCGTCGTAGTCCTGACTGTAGAGAGGGAGGTCTCTGATCGGGATCTCGAAGAACTCGAGATCGGATGGAGCGAGCCTGATCAGCGCCGTCGCGAGGATGCGGTTGATCGAGGTGGACGAGAGGCTTCCCACGAAGTATCCGACCCTGTACGCCATGACTGTTCCTCATTCCTGTAACCGTGGGATCAGTCTCGTCCTGGCTCGTCGCCGAGTCCAGCCCTTGCGCGACGAGAACGCCGCCGACCTCGGTCAGTCGCCGAACGCGGCGAGCAGCTCCGCGAAGTGATCGAGGTCTTCGGCCGACCAGCGGCGCAGCCGCTCGCCGAGGCGCTCCTCGTAGCGCGAGCGGGCCAGAGCGACCCGCTCCTGCGCCAGCTCGGTCGCGACGAGCACCCGTGCCCGGCGATCGTCGGGATCGGGGACGCTCTCGACCAGCCCGAGCTGCTCGAGCTGCCGCACGTGACGGCTGACGGCCGACTTGTCGGTCTGCAGACGCTCGATGATCGCCCCGGCCGAGGTCGCCTTGCCGGTCGCGATCGAGGTCAGCACCTGATATCCGAGGGGCTGCAGGTCGGGGTGCACGGTCTGCGCCGCTTCGCGCCAGCTCACCCGGATGCGGGCGAACAGCCTTCCCAGCTCGTGCTCGACCCTCGAGATCGCCTGGTCGAGCTCGGCCGGATCGAGGGCGGCCGGATCGAGGGGCTCGGCACCTGCGGAGTCTGCGGCGGGCGCGCCCTCTCGGGCGGGTTCGTCGGGCGAGGCACTCATGGTCGCCAGCTTACGGCGAAGCCCCGCCGTCTCAGAGACGGCGGGGCTTCGATCGAGGTGAATGCTCGGGGCGGTCAGACCTCGGCAAGCAGACGGAAGACCTTGGACGCTGCCTGGATCTCGTCCTGCGTGAGCTCGGCCACGATCGTCCGCAGACGCGACGCGTGATCTCTGCGCAGTTCTGCGAGCACGGTGCAGGCGGCCGGTGTCGGCGTCAGAACCCGCAGCCGGCCGTCCCGCTCGTCCGGCCGGGACTCGATCAGCCCCAGCTCCTCGAGCATGCGCACCTGGCGGCTGATGACCGACTTGTCCATCTCGAAGCGCTCGGCCAGCTCGTGCGCATTCGCCGATTCGGCCCGTTCGATGAAGGTCAGCAGCTTGTAGCCGCCCACCTGCAGCTCGGGGTCGATGCGCGCAGCCGACTCCTTCCAGAGCGTCCTGGTCCTCGCGAAGATCAGGTTCAGATGCGTCTGCAGGTCGCCGAGCGCGGTGTCGACGTCGGCGGGCTCCACCGCCACGGGGGTGGCCATGTCAGCGCCTCGGCTCCTGGTCGTCTCGTTCGAGCACCGTCACAGAGCCGGTGGTCGGTGAGGCGGAGTCGACGCCCGAGAGTCGGATCGTCCCGGTCGACATCGTGGCGCCGACCTCTGCCTCCGAGACCTCGAGAACCGATTCCTCGGCCTGCTCGCGCAGCTGCTCGGCGGCGTTCTTCGTCGAGAGCGGCTTGTTCTTGATGAACGCGATCGCGATGATGGCGATCAGCGCCAGCGGGATGGCGATGATGAACGCGTCGGCGATGCCGTGGCCGTAGGCTCCCTCGACGATCGTGCGGATCGTGTCAGGCAGCTGCGTGACCTTCGGCACGTCACCCGAAGCGAGGTGCTTCAGGGCGTCGACCTCTTCCGGCGTCGTCGGCGTGAAGCCGTCGAGCGCATCGGTGATGTAGTTCGCGACACTCGTCGAGAGGGTCGCGCCCATGACCGTCACGCCGATGGTGCCGGCGATCGTGCGGAAGAAGTTGACGTTCGACGAGGCGGCGCCCAGCTGCTGCGGAGCCGTGTCGTTCTGCACGATGAGGGTGAGGTTCTGCATGACCATGCCGAGGCCCGCGCCGAGCACGAACATGTAGACGGCGACCAGCGGGAACGGGGTGTCGTAGCGCAACGTCGACATCAGGCTGACGCCGACCGTGGTGAGGATGGAGCCCGTGAGCATCCAGCCCTTCCACTTGCCGAACCGGCTGACGAGCTGGCCGATGATGATCGACGCACCCATCTGGCCGATGATCATCGGGATCGTCATGAGGCCCGACTCGGTCGGTGTGGCGCCGCGCGCGAGCTGGAAGTACTGGGCGAGGAACACCGAGGTCGCGAACATCGAGACGCCGATGGCGATGGAGGCGATGACTGACAGCGTGAAGGTGCGGTTGCGGAACAGCGACATCGGCACGATCGGTTCCTTGACGAAGAACTCGACGGTGATGAAGCCGGCGATCGCGACGGCGGCGATGACGGCGAGCGTGATGCTGGTCGACGAGTCCCAATCGAACTCGCTGCCGCCCATCGAGACCCAGATGAGCAGGGTCGAGACGCCGACGGCGAGGAGGACGATGCCGAAGTAGTCGATCGAGACCTTGCGGTCACGCTGCGGCTTGGGCAGGTGCAGCGTGAACTGCAGCAGCACGAGGGCGAGGATCGCGAAGGGAACGCCGACGAAGAAGTTGGAGCGCCAGCCCCACACGTCGGTGAGGAGTCCGCCGAGCAGCGGGCCGCCGATGGTGCCGAGCGCCATGATGCCGCCGACCACGCCCATGTACTTGCCACGCTCGCGCGGCGAGATGATGAGGGCGACCGCGATCATCACGAGCGACATCAGACCACCCACGCCGATGCCCTGGATCACGCGCACGGCGGTGAGCATGTTCGTGTCAGTCGAGAAGCCGGCGATCACGGTGCCGACGGTGAAGATGATGAGAGACAGCTGCACGAGGATCTTGCGATCGACGAGGTCGGCGAGCTTGCCCCAGATGGGCGTCGAGACGGCGGTCGCCAGCAGGCTGGCCGTGATGACCCAGGTGTACTGCGACTGGGTGCCGCCGAGGTCGGCGATGATGACGGGCATCGAGGTCGACACCACGGTGCCCGAGAGCACGGCGACGAACATTCCGACGACGAGGCCGGAGATCGCGGTGAAGACCTCGCGAGGCGAACGCGTCGCCTCGGCTGAAGAGGTGGGAGTGATGTTGGTCACAGTGGAGAGCTCCTGTGTAGAAAGTTGATAAGAGTCAACTATACGCCTATTGGTTGCGAAAGTGCAACTGTAGACCGGGAGCAACCATCTCTCAGTGGGGCGGAGCGTCAGCCTCCGCTCGTGTCGTTCGCGGGCTCGGCGCTGCGCTGCGTCATCGACCACGAGGCGAGCAGCGCGAGGCGCTCAGCGGATGGCGAGCCCGGTTCGGCCGTGTAGACCAGCAGCACGTTGCCGGGTTCGGCGGTGATCGCGAGCTCTTCGTACGCCAATGTCAGCTCGCCCACGAGCGGATGCTGGAACCGCTTCGTGCCGGCGCCGTGGATGCGCACGTCGTGGGCGGCCCACAGTCGCCGGAACGTCTCGCTGCGGGTCGATAGCTCGCCGACGAGATCCTGCAGCCCCTTGTCGTGCGGGTCGCGCCCCGCCTCGGCGCGCATGATCGCGACGCACATCTCAGCGAAGAGATCCCAATCCGGATAGAAGTCGCGCGCCGCCGGGTCGAGGAACTGGAAGCGAGCGAGATTCGGCGTCCGCCCGCCGTCGCCGATCACCGGCGAGTAGAACGCGCGGGCGAGATCGTTCGTGGCGACCAGGTTCTGGCGGGGGTCCCTGACGAACGCGATCGCGTCGGTGATCGACGACAGCGCCCACTGCAGGCTAGGTCGTGCACCCCCGGGCTTCGCCGACCGGCGACGCGAGCGACCGCTCGACGGGATGCCGTCGGCCGCGCGGGCGAGGTCCAGCAGATGCGCGCGCTCGGCGTCGTCCAGCTGGAGGGCTGACGCGAGCGCGTCGAGCACCGCGGCGGAGGCGCCGGCGATCGCGCCGCGCTCGAGCTTCGCGTAGTACTCGACGCTGACTCCGGCGAGCGCTGCGGCCTCACTGCGCCGCAGGCCGGCGACACGTCGGTTCCCGCCGGCCGGGATGCCGACCGACTCGGGCGCGACACGCGCGCGGCGGGTCATCAGGAACTCGCGGACCTCGGATCTGTTGTCCATGCTCAGGACGCTACCCCCGACCGCGCTCCGCAGGGAGGCTCTCGCAGTACACCCCTCGACAGGGACTCCCTCAGAGCGCCCGACAGGCGCAGAGTGGACGGCATGACATCCGCAGCCCGCCCCTCCGCCGACCGGGTGCTTCCTGCCCTGCTGCTTCTGCTGACCGTGTTCGGACCGATCTCGATGGACCTCTATCTGCCCGCCCTTCCGGCTCTCACGGCGGAGCTGGGCGCCGCCACATCCGTCGCGCAGCTCACCGTGACCGCCTGCCTCATCGGTCTCGCGGCCGGTCAGCTCATCGCCGGGCCGGTGTCGGATCGGTACGGACGCCGCGGCATCCTGCTCATCGGCATCGTGGCGTACATCGTCACGTCGACGCTGTGCGCGATCAGTCCGACCGTCGAGCTGCTGATCGCCGCCCGATTCGTCCAAGGACTCGCCGGCGGCGTCGGCATCGTGATCGCACAGGCGGCCGGCCGTGACGTGTTCTCCGGCCGAGAGCTGATCCGCTTCTATGCGCGGCTCACCGTCGTCGGCGGTTTCGCGGCGGTCGTCGGCCCGCTGCTCGGGGGCCTCCTCAACACGATCATCGACTGGCGGGGACTCTTCGTCTTCCTCGCGGTCATCGGCACCGCCATCCTGATCGCCGCGCTCGCACGGTTCAGGGAGACGCTGCCGATCGAGGCACGGACGACGGGCGGCCTGACCCGCACCCTGAGCGACTATCGGACGCTCCTCCGAGACCGCGTCTTCGTCGGCGCCGTCCTGAACCAGGGGCTGATGTACGCCGCGCTCTTCGCCTACCTGTCCGGCGCGACGTTCGTGCTGCAGGACATCTACGGCCTGTCGCCCCTCGGATACGCCCTCGCGTTCGGCGCGAACTCGGCAGGATTCATGGTCTTCGGTCACCTGGCCGGCCGCTTCTCCGAACGAGGTCACGTGCACGCGGTGCTCGCCGCGGGTGTCGCGGTCGCGACCGCCGGCGCCATCGGCCTGCTCGCCGCCGGACTCGTGCCGATGCCGCTGTGGGTCGTGCTCGCGTCGCTGTTCGCCCTCGCCGCGGGCGTCTCCATCTCGTCTCCCCCGGCCACGACCCTCGCTCTGATCGGATACCCGCAGATCGCCGGCACCGCCTCGTCGCTTCTCGGAATGGTGCGGTTCGGCTTCGGGGGCATCGCCGCCCCGCTCGTCGGCGTCGCCGGCGCCTTGAGCATCCTGCCGCTCGGCGTGGTCACCGTCACCACGACCGCGCTCGCAGCCGTCGCCCTGGTGCTGATCGGCACCGCACAGGGGCGAGCGGCACGACACTCCCCGCCCACGACCTCATCCACCGCCCTCACTCACTGAAGGAGAACATCATGAACACAGACACCGTCAGCACACGCACCATGCGCGCCGTCGTCATGCACGCCCCCGGAGACGTCCGCGTCGAGGAGATCCCCCGCGCCGCCGTCGTCGAGCCGACGGATGCGGTCATCCGCGTCACCGCTGCCTGCATCTGCGGCTCGGACCTCTGGCCCTACCGCGGCATCGAGCCGGTGGATCACCCCACGCCGATGGGGCACGAGTACATCGGCGTGGTCGAGGAGATCGGCGACGAGGTCCGCGACATCAAGGTCGGCGACTTCGTCGTGGGGTCGTTCGTCGCCTCGGACAACACGTGCGAGATCTGCCAGGCCGGCTTCCAGTCGCGCTGCATCCACCAGGTCATGATGGGCGGGGTCGGCACGCAGTCCGACTACGCCCGCATCCCCCTCGCCGACGGCACCCTCGTCGTGGTCGAGGGCGACCCGACACCCGCGCAAACCCGCAGCCTGCTGGCGGCATCCGACGTTCTGGGCACTGGCTGGTTCGCCGCTGTCGCCGCCGAGGCGGGGCCAGGCAAGACCGTCGCGGTGGTCGGCGACGGAGCCGTCGGCCTGCTCGCCGTCCTCGCCGCCAGGCAGCTCGGAGCCGAGCGCATCATCGCCATGTCACGTCATGCCGACCGTCAGGCGCTCGCGACGAAGTTCGGGGCCACCGACATCGTCGAGGAGCGCGGCGACGCCGGCGTCGCGAAGATCAAGGAGCTCACCGGCGGGTACGGCGCGCACTCGACGATCGAGGCCGTCGGCACGCAGGAGTCGATGATGCAGGCGATCCACGCCACACGCCCGGGCGGACACGTCGGCTACGTCGGCGTGAGCCATGGCGTCGAGCTCGACGGACTCGACCTCTTCTTCTCGACCGTCAGCCTTCTGGGCGGACCGGCTCCCGTGCGCCGGTTCCTCCCCGAGCTGATCGACCTCATCATGACCGATCAGATCGATCCGGGCATCGTGTTCGACCTGACGCTCCCGATCAAGCGGGCCGCCGAGGGATACAAGGCGATGGACGAGCGTCGCGCCACGAAGGTGCTGCTCACCACTGACTGAACCTCATGGATGACGCGGGAGGGCGCACACCGCGTCCTCCCGCGGGCGCGGGAGCAGTCGGGTTCAGTGCGGGAGAGAGCTGGAGTTGTCGAGGTCGAGATCCACGTCCACGTGCCAGTCGGGCTCGGAGTCGTCATCGACGTCCGGGGAGTCTGGATAGAGGCGGTGCGCCTGCAGCCTCGCCGCGTGCTCGGTGAAGTCCGGCTCGTCGTCGTCGAACTCGTGCGGTCCGACCAGCAGGTCGTTGCCGACGCCGATGACGAGATCGGCGCAGTCCTCGCGCCCGCCGACGAGGATGGGGATCTCGACCGCGTCGGCTTCCCCCTCCTTCGCGACTGCTGCGGCGAGGGTCACGAGGGAATCTGCCACGTCATCGGTGGTCACCAGCTGCTGGCCTGCATACGAGACGATCTTCATCTCTCCATCCTCGCCGAGCTCGCGAATCCGTGGTTCGGGGTTGCGCCGCCCGTCGCGGTTCGATAGGCGCTCCGGAGCCGGATCGGCCCGGCTCACATGCGGGCGTAGCGCGCCCGGGCGAAGCAGAACAGGCCGTAGAGGGCGAGACCTGCGCCGACCACCCACAGGATCACAGCGCCGAAGGGCAACCCGGCCAGAGCACGCAGCGCCGAGTCCAGGCCGCCCGCGGTCTCGGGGTCGTGGGTGAGCGCCGCGATGACGAAGAGCACGCCGGCGACGCCGACCGCGATGCCCTTGGCGACGTAGCCGGCCACTCCGAACGCGGTGATTCCCGAACGGGCCTTCGCCGACGGCACGGAGAGATGCTCCATGAACGCGCGGGTGATGCCGCGCACGATGAAGGCGATCCCGACCGCTGCCACCCCGAGCCCGACCAGCACGAGCAGCACGACACCGGCCGGCGCCGCCAGCAGCCTCGCACTGAACGACTGCGAAGACTCGGACGACTGCGACTGCCCGCCGAGCGCATAGATCAGAGCCGTCGCGCCGATCGCCAGGTAGGCGACGGCTGTGCCCACGAACTTCGCCCGGTGCGCCCACATCTTCTTCGTATCGGGATCGCGCTCGATGACGGCCTCGGCGATCTGCCAGATCGCCAGTGCGAACAGGCCGAGCACGATCAGCCAGAGCAGGAACACGCCGGCAGGCGACTCCTGGATCTGCTGCAGGGCACCGCCCTGATCCGCGTTCTCGCCGCCGCCGCCGGTGGCGATCGAGATCGCGATCCCGCCGATGAGGATGTGCAGGATGCCGAGCACGACGTACCCGACGCGGGCGAGGACGCGGAAGGCGGTGGAGTCCTGAGCGGCCCTCGCGGTGGAGGCTGCCGAGTCGCGAGTGTTCATGGGTTCACGGGGCTTTCGATCGGTTCTTCGGAGATGTCTGACGTGCTGCGGGACCGGGCGAGGCGGCGCGCACGCGTCGCTTCCACGCAGGCCCAGACGAACGTGGCGACGGCGACGCCCTCGAGCATTCCGGCGACCACATCGCTGAGCCAGTGGGCGTGGAGGTAGGTGCGGCTCCACATCATGAGCGCGATCCACGCGACACCGACGACCCAGACCCACCGGCGTCGGAGCACGAGTCCGAGGATCACCACCACGGTCGTGGCGACGGCGGTGTGCCCGGACGGGAAGGAGGTCGCGACGCTCTCTGCGAGCGAGTCGACCGGGCGCGTGCGGCCGATCACCGCGGCCATGGTCGCTCCGATGGCGACCACGGTGACCATCGCGATCGCCAGCGTCGCCGCGTCCCACCGCCGTCCGCGCCAGAGGAGAGCCGCGATCAGCAGCGCTCCGACCACGATCATGCCGATCGTGCCGCCGACGACGGCGGGCACCCAGGCGACGACGAGCCAGGCGTCGCTGCTCAGCGCGACCATGAGGTCGTGCCACCAGATGTCGACCGCGAGCGGCTCGTGACCGCCGAGGGCCACCACGGCGCGCAGCACGACGAACGCGAGGGTCGCTGCGGCACCGACGACGATCGCGCCGGTGCCGCGCTGCGCCACGGTCATGCCGAGATCAGGCGAGGGGCTCGTTGTCGCGGATGCTGCGGCGGGTCACACGCTCGCCGGTCGCGGGGTCGACGGCCGTGCGGTCGACGGTCTCGGTACGCCGACTGCGCATCACGAGAATGAGGCTGATCAGGAAGACGACGACTCCTGCACCCATGAGGATGTAGCCGATCAGGTCGAGATCGACATAGCCGCCGGTGTCGATGTTGAGTGCGAAGACGAGGATCGCTCCGATGACGAAGAGCGCGATGCCGCTTCCGATACCCATATGTCCATTCCTCTCCGAGGCCGCGTTCGCGGACTCGCGACGCCCAGAATAGGGTCAGTGCAGATTGAGTCAATGGGCATGGACACACCCTGCGTCTCGTGGTAAGGATGGGAATGATGACCGATCTCGAACGCCGCGCCGGCATCTTCGCCGCACTCGCCGATCAGACGCGCCTGCGCATCGTCGATCTGCTCACGCTCGGAGATCTGTCGTCCTCCGAGATCGGGACGGCTCTCGACCTGCGCTCGAACCTCATCGCGCACCACCTGGGAGTGCTCGAATCAGCGCAGATCATCGCGCGCACCCGCTCGGAGTTCGACAGACGGCGCAGCTACATCGGGCTGCGCCCCGAGGTCTTCACCACTCTCGCGCCCCCCAGCGTCGCCCCGCCTCGCCGTGTGCTGTTCGTCTGCACCGCGAACTCCGCGCGGTCGCAGCTCGCCGAGGCGATCTGGCGCGATACGAGTCCGGTGGCCGTCGCCTCGGCAGGAACCCGACCTGCCGAGATGGTGAATCCCGAGGCCACCGCGGCGGCCGCTCGGCACGGGCTCGTCATCGACGGCGACCATCCACCCCGCCACCTCGACGACGTGCTCGCCGAGGGCGACCTCGTGATCACGGTGTGCGACGACGCCCACGAGCGTCTCGGTCAGCGCGACGACCTGCACTGGTCGATCCGCGACCCTGCCCGCATCGGCACGCCGGCCGCCTTCGACGCCACCTTCGATGCGCTCGTGCAGCGCATCGGCGCCTTCTCGTCTCGCCTCGTCGCCGCCTGAGCCGATGTCCCCGGTGCGTGCGACGATCTGCACGTCGACGGGAGAACAGGATGCGGGGCGAAGCCACCGTGCTGCACGCCGACCTCGACGCGTTCTACGCCTCGGTCGAGCAACGCGATGCCCCCGAGCTGCGCGGCCGACCGGTCATCGTCGGCGGCGGCGTCGTGCTCGCTGCGAGCTATGAGGCCAAGGCGCGCGGAGTGCGCACGGCGATGGGCGGACGACAGGCGCTGCAGCTGTGCCCGGATGCCGTGGTCGTCCCCCCGCGCATGGAGGCGTACTCCGCAGCCAGCAAAGACGTGTTCGCGATCTTCCGCGACACGACGCCGCTCGTCGAGGGACTCTCCATCGATGAGGCCTTTCTCGAGGTCGGGGGCCTCAGGCGCATCGTCGGCACCCCCGAAGAGGTCGCCGTGCGTCTGCGCGAGCGGGTGCGCACCGAGGTCGGGCTGGCCATCTCGGTAGGCGTCGCCCGCACGAAGTTCCTCGCCAAGGTCGCGAGCGCCGTCAGCAAGCCCGACGGGTTGCTCGTGGTCGAACCCGAACGCGAAGAGGAGTTCCTGCTCCCTCTGCCGGTCGAGCGGCTGTGGGGCGTGGGCGCCGTCACCGCCGAGAAGCTGCAGCGCTACGGCATCCGCACGGTCGGCCAGCTGGCCGAACTCGAGGCAGCCACTGCCGAGCGGATGCTGGGCACAGCGGTCGGCGCGCACCTGCACGCCCTCGCCCGCCTGCGGGATCCGCGTCCGGTCGACACGACCCGCCGCCGCGCATCGATCGGCTCGCAGCGCGCCCTCGGCACGGGCCCGCGCTCGGCCGAGGAGCTCGATCTGATCCTGACGCAGATCGTCGACCGCCTCGCGCGACGGCTGCGCGACGGAGACCGGGTCTGCCGGTCGGTGGTGCTGCGCCTCCGTTTCGGCGACTTCGCGAAGGCGACCCGATCGCGCACGCTCGTATCCGCCACCGATCGCACCGCGATCCTGCTCACGGTCGCTCGCGCACTGCTCACCGCCGCGCATCCCGAGATCGCTGAACGTGGCATCACGCTGATCGGGTTGTCGCTGTCGCACCTCGATCACGCAGACCGCATGCAGCCCGAGCTGCCGATCGACTGGGGAGACGAAGAACGCCTCGACACGGTTCTCGACACCCTGCGCGATCGGTTCGGCGCGACGTCGGTCTCGCGCGCCGCGCAGATGGGTCGTGATCCCGGGTGGTCCAGCCCGATACTCCCCGAGCACGAGTGACCGATGGGCGCACCGCGTGAGCCGGGTCAGCCGCGTCTCTAGCCGAGGTCGTAGGCGACGCCGTCCGGCATCTCCACCGGAGCGGCCGTGGGCGATTCGACGCCACGCGTGAGCGTGCGCAGGCGGTCGACCAGCGCGGGATCTTCGAGTTCGGGCCCTGGGCCGGGCACTTCCTTGGCCACGATCTGGCTGGCAGGCCCGATCAGGAACTTCGCGGTGACGACCGCGCCGTCCGGCTCTTGCACCGGGATCTCCACGAGCTCGGCACGCTCCTCTTCGCCCAGTGCGCGCCCGTACGCCAGCAGCGCATCTGCGATGTCGTCCCCCGTGAGATAGGCGTCGCCGCCGTAGATGATCGTCTGCATGGTTCCGTTCTAGAGCAGTCCGGGCCGTTCCGTCCGCCCCTTGCCCCGGTGCAGTGCGACTGATAGCGACTTGCGAACGGGGCAGGCTTTTCCTCGTAATGTGGACTCCATGGCAGATCAGAAGACGATGATCCAGACGGAGGTCCGGGCCGATGGGGTGACCTATCTGCTCGCTCAGGATCAGGACCTCGGCGAGCTCAAGCGTCGCATCGAAGACGCGATCGCGACGGCCGGCAGGTTCGTCGATTTCGTCGTCGTCGGCAATCGTCAGGTGAGCCTTCTGGTCACGCCCCGCTCACAGGTCTCGATCGCTGTGGCGACCGTCCTCTTCGACGCCCGCGACACGGGAGACGTCGACTTCCCCTACGGCGGCCACTACGACCTGCTCTGACCGCGGGCGACGGGGCCGTCGGGCTCAGAGCTGGTCGAGCACCAGTTCGCCCCGCGAGTTCAGCTGATCCATCATGTGAGCGACCCGCGCGGGGTCGATCGCGTGCACGGTCGGAAGATCGAACTCGAACACCAGCGGGATGGCAGGGTGCACCCAGATCGTCAGGCGGCCCGATGACGCCTCCGGCTTCGGCAGCCAGGTCATCATGAAGCTCTCGTTGCGACGAAGCTTCGTGCCGATCACGATCTTCACGTGCGCCAAGGTCACTTCTTCGATCTCGATCGCCGGTCGCGAGCTGTTGTACTCCAGTTTCCCCATAGGAGAACTGTACGCTCAGCAGAACTGATCGCGTGAACCCCATCCTCCGACCCAGGCCTCCACCCTCGGGTCTGAGCGCAGGAGGTGGATGCCGTCCGCGACGGCACGGTGCGATTCGAAGGCGTCTGACGTGCCCCACCGCACGGCGCGACGCATCGCCCGCCGCGAGCGCAGCACGCCCAGCGACGAGCCCTCGGCATCGACGAGATCGACCCCGCCGACATCGCCCGTGCCGAGACCCGCGATGCGCTCGGTGATCCAGTCCCGCTCGAGGACCACGACCGGTCGATCGAGTTCCCAGATCACCCGGGCGTCGAGCGGGCCATCGTCGACCGTGATGCGCGGGTCGCCCGCGAAGGCGGTCATCGTCGCATCGACCACCACTCGCGCCAGCGGGAACGCGGCGAGGATCGAGTCCACGGCGATGAACAGCGCCTCCGGGGTGTAGGTCCCGCGCAGCCTGACGACGAGGTCGGGCACGTCGGACAGCAGACCTCGCGGGGCGGAACCGCCGACCGGAATCGATGAGACGAGCGTCATGGTCTGGGCGTTCGCGCGCTCGAGCCCCGAACCGCTGCGCTCGGCCCATTCGGGTCCGTCGTGCCACGCCACGGCCGTGGGCACGTGGGCCAGCACGGCACCCGCCTGCCACATCCGATGCGCCCACTCCCAGTCCTCGCCCCCATAGGCCGAGAAGGACTCGTCGAATCCGCCGGTCTCGTCGAACAGGCGGCGTGAGCAGGCGATCACCGCGCCGATGACGAACCGGTATGACCGGTCATCGGCGTCGAGCAGATCGCGGCTTCGGGCGTACTCCTGCGCGAGCCACGTCGGCTCGGGGAGCTCACGGTCGACCACCGCCTCGAGCACGGGGGTCTCCGGGGCGATGCCCGAGAAGTCCGCGTGCCGACGGCGTCCGACGGCGACGGCCTCGGGAAGCAGCGCCGGAAGCCGGGTGAGCTCTCGCACGTACCCGGGTTCGGGGGCGGTGTCGGCATCGAGGAAGCAGAGGACGTCGCCACTGCTCGCGCGCACGCCGAGATTGCGTGCGGCCGCGAGCCGGAAGCCCCGGTCGTCCTGGCGCACGAGGATCACCCCGTCCGGCACGCGGACATCGCCGGCGGAGCCGTCGTCGGCGACGACGATCTCGAGAAGCTCGTGCGGATAGTCCTGCACCGACAGGGCGGACAGCGTGCGGGCGAGCTCGGCCGGCTGCTCATAGTGGGCCACGATCACCGACACTCTCGGCAGGGTCTCGGGGTCGACGCCGTCGAGCGTGTCCCACCTGTTGCCGACGACCCAGGGCCGCCGCGTCACCGGGCCAGCCCTCTCCACCAGCGCACGTACGCCTCAGCCGCCTCCGGCCACGACATCGGCAGCCTTGTCAGGCCGTGCCAGGTCGACTCCGGGTGTTCGAAGGCGCGCCGCACCGCCACCGCGAGCTCGGGTTCGTCGACCGTGTGCAGAGTCCCGGGGCGCAGTGTCGCCATCTCGTCCATGTAGCGGTTGCGCACCGCGACCGGTCGGCGACCCCAGCCGATCCACGACGCCAGGGAGCCGGATGCCGACACATGACGATGCGCGATCACCGGCACCGACACAGCGCGGCCCCGCCGCGCGATCTCCGCGTCGTCGAGCCAGCCTGTCACCTCGACCTCGACCCCGAGGGCGCCCGCTCGGCGCACGAAGTCCTCGAGTTCGGCGGCATGCCCCTCCGAGGCACGGCCGAGAACCGTCATCCTGCCGATGCCCGCCTGCGCGGCCGCGCGGGCCGCCTCGTCATGTCCCTTGCCGGGATAGAAGTAGCCGAGCACACCGACCGACCCGTCCGTCGGCATCCGCCCCGCGTCGGTCTCGAGGTCCACCGGCAGCGGAATGCTCGCCGCCGGTCCCGACCAGACCCCCTCTTCACGGAGCAGCGCACGCTCGTGATCGCTGTTGACGGCCACCCCTCGCGCCGCCGCGGCCACGGCTGCGTAGGCCTCCCGCCGACGGGGCAGATTGCGCTCGCCGTCCGACGCCTGCGGCACGTCGTGCAGGGTGACGCTGACCGGCCGCCGCGCGGCGAGAGCGGTGAACGCCTGCGACGCCTGCTCGGGAGAATCACCCCACAGACGATCCGTGAAGTGCACGTGCAGCGCGGCATCCGCGGGCGTCGCATCGAGATCGGCCGCGTCGATCGTGCGGATCGACGGCTCCTGTGCCCGTACGGCGGAGGCCATCTCACGCCCGTAGATGGCGACGCCGTGGGTTCCGGCGTGCACCAGCAGCAGCGGAGCGGCGCTCATCGCGTCCGCCACACGTCGAGCAGAGGGGCGAGGCGCGTCAGGGCGGCATCGACGAACTCGGGGTGGGCGGCGTACCATTCGAGGTGGGCGGCCCGCACCTCGGCATCGTCGATCGGTGCGCCGTCGACGATCCAGTGCGCGCGCGGCTCGTCGGCCAGCTCCCACGCCTCGACGACCTCCGGGTGCAGCGGCGCCCGCACCGAATTCAGCAGCGGACGCCCGGGATCGGTCGGACCGCCGGTGTGGCCGAGGGCTTCGAGCAGGCGAGCCCCCAGCGGCATCCACACCGCGTCGCCCGGGTGGTTGACGGTGCGCGCGTGATCGGCCGTGACCGAGTCGAACAGGTCGGAGACCCGCACGTCGGCGCTCTGCTCGCGGACGCGCAGCGTGTCGATCGACGACTCCCCCACGGCACGCACCTCGTCGGGTGCGAGCGCGGCGACGACCGGGATGCCTGCGGCGGCAGCGAGCGTGCGGATGTCGTGATAGGCCACGATCGGCGGGTCTCCCTCGACGCCGGGCACGCGGATCGCGGCTTGGAACGGATGCAGGCCCGCGAAGCGCACCGGCGGCACGGTCAGCACGCGGGCATCCGTCGCCGCGGCGATCTGGCGCGTGCCCAACGGCAGATCACGATAGTCGTCTCGGATGGGCTGACTCACGACGGTGTCGGCGGTGCGGACGATCTCGTGCAGGCGCGTGGCGTCGTCGGAGGTCATCTCGTGCACGGCGGGTACGCGCACGAAGCGGTGCTCGGGAGCGTCCATCACCATGCGCAGCGATTCGGCCTGGCAGTTGCCGAGGACGACGCCGTAGCTTTCGGGAAGCGGAGCCAGACCGTAGAACTCCGAGTAGTGTTGGCGGCGCGCTAGCACCAGGGAGCCAGCCGGCGCAACGGCCGTGCGTAGTTCGGGATCATGGCTCATGATTCGAACGTACCCCCTCGATCTCATCAGTCTTGCGTCCCCATTGCAGCGCGGTCTCTCCGTCATCGCGATATACGCACGTCGGGTGCTCAGCCCGCCAACGGAGAACCACATCGTCACCGAACCCGCCTTCATTCGCGTCGCCTCGATCCCGGCCGCCCACCCCTACGTGCGCGCGATCACCGACACACGACGTGTGCGTGTGCTGCCTGACCCTGCTGTTCCGGGCGCGCCGGCCGACGTGTGGTGGCCGCCGGTGGCGCTCACCTCGCAGTGGCTCGCGTCACACGGTGCCGACTTCGACGTGCTGCATGTGCACTTCGGGCTCGAGTCGTTCTCTCCCGGCGAGCTGCGCGAGGCTCTCGAGACCGCGCACCGGGTCGGCAGGCCGATCGTCTACACCGTGCACGACCTGGAGAACCCGCAGCTGGTCGATCAGCGGCCCTATCGTGAACTGCTCGACGTGATCATCCCGACAGCCGACCACCTCGTGACGCTCACCTCGACGGCAGCGGACGAGATCGAACGCCGGTGGCACCGCAGCAGTCGGGTGCTGGCTCACCCCACTCTGCTCGACGGTGCCGCCGTGTCCGAGCACGCGGTCGACGAGACCCTGCGGGTCGGAATCCACCTGCGAGACCTGCGCCCCAACATCGCCGCCGAGCGTGCGGTGCGCGCAGCCGTCGATGCTGCCGCGCTGCTCGCGCAGACAGGACGAGCCGTCGAGTTCGAGCTGCTGATGCACGAGCGCGTCCGCGATGACGCGACGGCGGCTCGCGTGACCGCGGTCGCCGAAGAGCACCCCGCCGTGCGAGTACGACGCACTCCGCGTCTGAGCGACGCCGGCATCGATGCGTGGATCGGAGGACTCGACCTCTTCGTCCTGCCCTACCTGCACGGCACGCACTCCGGATGGGTCGAGCTCTGCTACGACCTGGGGGTTCCCGTGGCGGGAACCGACGTYGGGCACATCAAGTCCCAGCATCCCGACGACTTCTTCGTCATCGACCTCGACGACCCGCAGACGCTGGTCGAGGCCGTGGCTCTCGCCTCCGATGCGCGCGCCTCGTCGCCCCGTGCGTCGCTGGTCGAGCGGCGGCGCTCTGAGAGAGTGGCCGAACGGGAGGCCGTGCGCGACGCGCACGCCCTGCTCTACGCCACCGCACGCGCCGAGATCTCGACGGAGGCACGCGCATGATCGGCCGCGAGCGGTTGCGGGTGATGGTCGTCGCCCCCGAGCGCCATGCCCTCCGCCAACCGCACGCCGGCGGCCTGGAGGCCGTGGTCTGGAACCGCGTGCGCTGGCTGCGCAGCCGTGGCCACGACGTGCAGCTCTGTGCGGCCGAAGGGTCGGACTTCCTGGGCGCCGACATCGATCTGCACCTGCCGAGCCCCCGCTGGCATCAGTCGCGGGATGCGTCCGACACCGACTTCCCCGAGGGCCACCGCCGGCTGATGACGGATGCTTTCGCGCGCGTGCGGGATCAGCTCGACGCCCCCGCGACACGCGTCGATGTGATCGACAATCACAGTCTCCACGGGGATCCGATCCTCTGGAGCCGCGACATCGGGGTGCCGGTCGTCACCACGCTGCACACGCCGCCCCTCGCCGACATGGTGATCGCCTCGAACGCGCTCACAGGCTCCTCGCCGCACCGCTTCCTCGCGGTCAGCCAGTACACGGCGCGCGCCTGGTCGGCCGAGGGCGTCGAGGCGTTCGTCTTCACCAACGGCGTCGACACGGCGCAGTGGAGCCTGGGGCCCGGCGGAGGCGACTGGGTGTGGTTCGGACGGATCGTGCCCGAGAAGGCGCCGCACCTCGCCATCATCGCCGCGCGGCGGGCAGGCGCGCGCCTGAAGCTCGCCGGCCGCGTGGGCGATGCCGCGTACTTCGATCGGGAGGTCCGACCGCTGCTCGGCCACGGCATCGACTATGTCGGGGCCCTGCGACAGCCCGAGCTCTCGGCCCTCGTCGGGGCAGCATCCGTCGCTCTCGTGACCCCGGTGTGGTCGGAGCCCTTCGGACTGGTGATGGCCGAGGCGCTCATGACCGGCACGCCCGTCGCCGCCTTCGACTCCGGCGGCACCAGCGAAGTGCTGGCCGGAATCCCCGGCACCGCCATCGTGCCCTCCGCCGACACCGATGCACTCGCCCGCGCCGCGACGGCGCTGGTCGAGCAGACGCGGCTGGGGCTGTCGCGTCGGGTCGTGCGCGAGGCCGCCTCCGCGCGCCACTCGCTCGATCACAGGCACCGCGAGATCGAGCGGGTCCTCACCGTCGCCGCTCAGAGCGCGGTGCCTGCGCACGAGCTCGCCGACGCAGAGGCGGTCGGAGCATGATCGGCTGGTACGTGCATCATCACGGCTGGGGCCACGTGACCCGGATGCAGGCGATCCGCCCGCACCTCGGAGACGAGGTGACGGTGTTCTCGAGCCTTCCCGAACCCGGCTCGTTGCCCCCGGAGACCATCTGGGTGCAGCTGCCCTCCGACTCCGACGCCGTCGTCGGGCCCGACGGCGTGCGCCGCGAGGCGCATCAGCTCGGCGATGTCACGGCCGGAGGCACCCTGCACTGGGCGCCGCTCGGGCACCCTGGACACCAGGCCCGTCTCGCGGCGATCGCGGAGTGGGTGGCGATCCACCCGACGTCCGCATTCGTCGTCGACGTCAGCGTCGAGGTCACGATCCTGGCTCGTCTGCTGGGGGTGCCGACGATCTCGGTCGCGCAGCCGGGCGATCGCACCGACGCTCCGCACCGTCTGGGGTACGACCTCGCCGACCGCATCCTGGCGCCCTGGGCTCCCGGCACGATCCCCGCGAAGGCCCTCGTCGGTCGCGAGGACCGGGTGCGATCGGTGGGCGCGATCTCGCGCTACGACGGCCGCGCTCGCACCGAGGCAGACGCAGACGCAGCCGCTGACGACGTGCGCCGCGTGCTGTTCCTCGGCCTCGCGCTCGACCCGGTGCGGCTCGCGCAGACGAGGGAGCTGCTGAGCGCAGACGGATGGGTCGTCGAAAACGCAGGGGCGGGCAGCGACGATCGCATCGACGACGTGTGGCCGCTGCTGTGCCGTGCGACCGTCGTCGTGAGCGCGGCGGGTCAGAACAGCATCGCGGACCTCGCGGCCGCGGATGCCCGAGCTGTCGTCATCGCCCAGGAGCGACCCTTCGACGAGCAGAAGGAGATGGCCCGCGTGCTGGCCGCCCACGGGCTCGCCCGGACCGTCGCGGCTGACGCGTCGCCGGCCGAGGTGGTCGACAGCATCCGGCGCGCAGCCGACACCGCTCCCCGCTGGGACGTGTGGCAGGTGTCGGGTTCTGCCGCACGTGCCGCGGCCGCGATCGAGGAGCTGGCACGATGAGCATTCGCGTCGCCGTCATCACCCCGGCATCGGTGAACCGTCTCGACCACCTGCAGCGCCAGCGCCGGTTCCTCGACGAGGTGCGCACGCCGGGCATCGAGGTCGTGCGTGTCGAGGCGTGGCTCGACGTCGACGCACCGCCCGCAGTGCCGTCAGTTCTGTCCGTGCATGTGCCGCCCGGCCGCGACGGCATGCGCGTCGGCGCGGCGCGCAACGCCGCCGCCGCCCTCGCGCTGGATCACGGTGTCGACCTGCTCGTGTTCCTCGATGTCGACTGCCTGCCGGGTCCGGACCTGCTCGAGAGATACGTCGACGCAGCACGGGACCACCCGCACGACCTGCTCTGCGGACCGGTGACCTACCTGCACAGCGTGCAGCGTCCGTCGAGGATGGTCGACCTCGGCACCATGACCCGACCGCATCCGGCTCGTCCCCTGCCACCGGACGGCGACGTGGTGACGGCGACCGATGACGAGTTCGATCTCTTCTGGTCGCTGTCGTTCGCAGTGACCGCTGAGACGTGGACGCGTCTCGGCGGCTTCGACGAGGCGTATGAAGGGTATGGCGCCGAAGACACCGACCTGGGCCGACGGGCTCGGTCTCTCGGCATGCGAGTGCAGTGGGTCGGCGGCGCGCACGCCTACCACCAGTGGCACCCGGCCGGTTCTCCGCCGTGGCGCCACCTCGACGACATCCTGCGCAACGGCGCCCTGTTCGCCGAGCGCTGGGGCGAGTGGCCGATGCGCGGCTGGATAGACAGCTTCATCGAGGGCGGCGCGGTCGAACCCCACGGCGACGGATATCGCCGGGTCGCATCAAGCACCGGCGTTCGCTCAGTCCAGGCGTGAGGACAGCTCCCGGATGATCTCCCCGACCTCTCGCTCCGCACCTGCGACGCGCTCGACCTCGGCCTCGAGATCGGCCAGCGTCTCGGCGCCGTGACGACGCGCGATCTGCAGGTTCGCGCGAATGTTCATGGCTCCCCCCGACAGTCCGGCACGGAGCGCCTCCGCCGCCACCGCGAGATCGACGACGATATGCGGGTTGCCCGCCTCGACGAGCACGCGCACGTCGCGCAGCATCGCCACGCCGATCACGCCGACCTGCGCTGCTGACCGGGCCGCCTCGACAGCAGCGTTGCGGACGCGCTCGTCGCGGGAGGGGTCGTCGCTCGGCAGAGCGAGCGCCGCCCCGAAGCTCGAAGAGACGACGCCGTCCGCCTCGACCGCTCGCAGCGCCTCAGTCCGCTGCCGCGCGAGGCGGTCGACGATGTCCGCCGCTCGCGGATCGTCATCGGAATACCCGCCGACCATGCTCATCAGCGAGGCGGCGATCGCCAGCATCACACCGGACGCCGCACCTCCCCCGGGAGAACCCGTCGGTCGACTCAGTGCGTCCAACCAGTCATCCAGAGGGGTGGACGGGGGGATGTCGGCGGAGTCCTGCATGAGCGTCACACTATCGAGCTAGGACATCAGCAGCGGCAGCAGCGACACGACGAGTCCGACGAACCCTACGCCGGCGAACACGATCCCCAGGGTCAGGATGACGCGCCGTGTGTGAGGCGGTTCGCCCACCCGCGCATGGGCGGGGTTGTTCGCGCTGACCACTCCGTCGGCCCAGCCGTCATCCGTCGTGACGGCCTCGTGCCTTCTCAGAGCCCTCTCGTGAAAGTCGCCGCCGGCGAACCAGCGGCCGATCAGAGAACCCTCGCGCTCGATGACTGCGATCTCGATCGGCAGCCACGCTCCCTCGACGGTGCGGATGAGGAACGCCAGCAGAAGCAGCGGCAGACCGATGCCGAGGCCCACCCAGGAGAGCACCTCACCGACGAGAGCGAGAGTGTCCAAGACCTGCATCACCCCATCGTAGAGAGTGCCGCCCGCGCTCGGCGGCGAAACCGCTAACCACTGCGTGCCCTGGGCGCAAGGCCCTCTGCGCACTGGCCGGTCTCGCCTAACGTCGCCCACGAGGGGAAGGAGAGAACCGTGAGGACTCACGTAGAGATCGATGGCAAGAGCTTCGTGCTTCAAGACGATCAGCCCCTGGACGAGATCATGGCTGAGATCGAAGCGGCTGCATCCTCGCCGCCGGCGTTCGTGACCCTGTCTGCCGAGGGGCGCAGCATCAGCGTGCTCATCCGCGCGACGACACGGGTGGTGATCTCGGTCGAGAAAGACGACCACGTCGAGCAGGACCACGGCCCGTGGAGCCTTCCGTTCGACGAGTGGGAGCTGTGACGTGGAAGAGCTGTGGCTGGTCAGGCACGGAGAGAGTGTGGGCAACGTCGCGGCGACCGCAGCCGAGGCAGCGCGCGCAGAGATGATCGAGCTCGCGAGCCGAGATGCCGACGTGCCGTTGTCGGAGACAGGTGCAGAGCAGTCGCGGGCGCTGTCAGCCGCACTGCACGGCGGCGCCATCTCGCCGCAGGTCGCCTGGTTGTCGCCGTACCTGCGTGCACAGCAGACGTTCGCGCTCAGCATGGAAGACGCCCCGGCCGTCGAGCAGGTGCTCACCGACGAGCGACTGCGCGACAGGGAGCTCGGCATCCTCGATCTGCTGACGCGATGGGGTATCGCCGCGCGGCACCCCGAGGAGGCCGACCGTCGGGCGCGCCTGGGCAAGTACTATCACCGGCCTCCCGGTGGCGAGTCCTGGGCCGACGTCGCGCTTCGTCTGCGGTCGTTCCTGCACGACGCACTCGATGCGGATGCGCGAGTGGGACTGGTCGTCGCCCACGATGCGGTCGTCATGCTGCTGATCGCACTGCTGACCGGGATGGACGAGAAGCACCTCATGGAGTTTGCGTCCGCGAACACCGTCCTCAATGCCTCCGTGACGCGGCTCCGGTTCGACGGTGAGCAGTGGCGACTCATCGACTTCTCGGATGTGAGCCACCTCGAGCAGCTGGGTGCGGCGGTCACCGTGCACCCAGGGAGCCCCGATGTCCGTCCCGAGTGAGCCGACGACCGTCACGCCGCGGCTGTTGCGGCAGTGGGGACTCCCCGACCCCGGCGACTCGAAGAATTCCCGGGGAACGGCGATGATCATCGGCGGCTCCCCTCTGTCGGCGGGCGCGGTCGTCCTGGCCGCCGAGGCGGCGCTGCGCGTCGGAGCGGGAAAGGTCGCCGTGACGACCGATGCCGCCATCGCCGATGTCGTGCGCATCACCGTGCCCGAAGCAGGGATCTACGAGTCGCCCGGTGCAGACGAGCCGACACCGGATGCCCTGAGCACGGCCTTCGACGGGGCCGATGCGGTCCTGGTCGGGCCGGGGTTGGATGATCCGGAGCATGCCGCCGAGTGGCTGCGGCGGCTGGCAGGCCACGACATCGCCTGCCTCGTCGTCGACGCCTTCGCCGTCGGAGCCGTGAGAGAGGTGCCGCGGTCCGATCTTCCGCGGTCCCTGATCATCAATGCCAACCTCGACGAAGCAGAGCTGCTGCTGGGGCGCCCTGTCGATGACCTCTTCAGCGACCTTCGGCCCCTCGCACGAGAGCTCGATGCCGTGATCCACTGCTACTCCGCGGTCGTCGCGCCGTCGGGTGCGGTGTGGCGCCTCGATGTCGGCGGACCCGGCCTCGGCACCGCCGGTTCGGGAGATGTGGCCGCAGGCACCATCACGGGTTTCGCGGCCCGAGGGCTCGACCCGGAACGCGCTGCGGTGTGGGGGGCCTGGGCACATGCCCGCGCGGGCGACCGGCTGGCCGAGCGGATGGGCCTCGGGTTCCTCGCCCGCGAACTGGCCGGAGAGCTCCCCGCCGTGGTGCTCGAGGTGCAGGGTGCACGCGGCGCCGGCGACTGACGCGACGATCTGCGGCACCCGGGAGCCGACGAGATGGGTCGCCGGTCAGGTCACTCGGCCATCACCGGGACGCGATACGCGAAGCCAGCGGTAGCCGTACGCCGGCACCTCCAGCTCGACCCCGCCCTTTGCGTCGAGTGCCAGGCGTGACGCCTCGAGGAGGTCGACGAGAGTCGTGCCCTCCGGCTCGTCGGACAGCCGGAAGGACGTGGTCACCGGCACCTCTGCGAAGTTGTGGAGGGCGATCATCCGGCCGACGTCCGCCGAGAGCGAGTGCACGAGCAGCGACTCGGCAGGCTGGTCGATGACCTCGAGCGTGCCCCATCCGAGTTCCGGCGAGATCCGGTAGCTCGAGGTGAGAGCGCGGATGAAGTACAGCAGTGAGCCGCGGTCGGCCAGCTGGGCGGCGACGTTCACGTGCTCCGGCGCATACCCGTCGGACGGCGGACGGGCGACGAGCCGGCTGGGCGCGGCATCCGAGAATCCTCCGTTGCGATCGTCGGACCACTGCATCGGAGTCCGCACGGCCTCCCTGCCCGGGATCTCGATGTTCTCGCCCATGCCGATCTCCTCACCGTAGAAGAGCACAGGCGTGCCGGGCAGGGTGAACAGCAGGCTGTAGGCCATGCGGATGCGGCGCGGATCGCCGTCGAGCATCGGCGGGAGGCGCCGGGTGATGCCTCGTCCGAACACCCGCTGCCGCTCGTCGGGCGCGAACGCCTCGAACACCTCGTTCCGCTCGCTGTCACTGAGCTTGTCGAGGGTCAGCTCGTCGTGGTTGCGCAGGAAGTTCGCCCACTGCACCTCAGAGCCGAGCACGGGTCGGGCCCGCAGCGCTTCGATCAGAGGCGCGGGGTCCTTGCGCGCGAACGACAGGTACAGCGACTGCATCCCGACGAAGTCGAACTGCATCGTGAGCTCGTCGCCGTCGTCACCACCGAAGTACTGCACCTGCTCGTCGTAGGGCAGGTTGACCTCGCCGAGCAGGATCGCCTCGCTCGACCGGCGTTGCAGGAACCGGCGGATGTCGCGCAGCAGATCGTGCGGCTCGGGGATGCCGGCGCCCTCGGGGATCTCGAGGAGGAACGGTACGGCATCGACGCGGAACCCCGAGACGCCCAGCTGCAGCCAGAACCCGATGATCTTCGCGATCTCGTCGCGCACGCGGGGATTGGCGATGTTCAGGTCGGGCTGGTGCTCGTAGAAGCTGTGCTGATACCACTGCCCCGACTTCTCGTCCTTGCCCCAGATACCGTTCGCCTGGCCGGGGAAGACCTCGTTCTTCTGACCCTTCGGAGGCGCGTCGTCGCGCCAGACGTAATAGTCCCGGTAGGGCGAGTCGACGCTGCGCTTGGCGGCGAGGAACCACGGATGCCGGTCGGAGGTGTGGTTGATGACCAGGTCGACGATCACCCGCATCCCCCGATCGCGCGCGGTGCGGATGACCTCGACGAAGTCGCCGTGGGTGCCGAGGCGCGAGTCGACGCCGTAGAAGTCGCTGACGTCGTAGCCGTCGTCACGGTCGGGGCTCGGATAGAACGGCATCAGCCACAGGCAGGTGACGCCGAGCTGCGACAGGTAGTCGATCCGCTGGGCGAGGCCCTGCAGGTCGCCGACCCCGTCTCCGTTCGAGTCGAGGAAGGTCTCGACATCGAGGCAGTAGACGACCGCGGTCTTCCACCAGAGGTCGCTCGTATCGGTGATCTTCACAGTCGCTCCTTGAGTGCGGGGATGAGCTCGGCTTCTGCGGCGGCGAGGAAGTACGACTGCTCGGTGCCGACGTGGTGCAGATACACGCGATCGAATCCGATCTCCGCGAGATCGGCGATGCGGCCGGCCAACGCCGAGGCGTCATGGTCGATCAGCACGGCCTTTCGCAGCTCGTTCCTGTCGAGGCCGGCCACCGCCGCCTCGAAGTCCTCGGGCTGCTCGAGATCCCAGGTCTGCGGGGGCGAGAGCAGACCGTTGGTCCACTGCTCGCGGGCGATGGCGAACGCCGCCTCGTCGCTCTCCGCGAGGCTGAGGTGCACCTGCAGGATGCAGGGGCCAGAGCCCCCGGCGCCTCGGTAGGCGTCGACGACCCGCTGCAGCGCAGCGGGCTCCTGGATCACGGTCGCGAGACCCTGCGCCCACGCGGCTGCCCACTCCGCGGTCTCGGCGCTCACCGCGGTCGCGAACAGGGGCGGTGGTTCGGCCGGCCTGCTCCACACTCGCGCTTCGTGGACACGCACCAGGCCGTCGTGGTCGACCTCTTCGCCCTCGATCAGTCGGCGGATCACGTCGACGCTCTCGCGCAGTCGCTCGTTGCGGACCCGCTTCTCGGGCCAAGGGTCGCCGGTCACGTGCTCGTTGACCGCCTCGCCGCTGCCCATCGCCGCCCAGAAGCGACCGGGGAACATCTCCTCGAGAGTCGCGAACGCCTGGGCGATCATCACCGGGTGATAGCGCTGCCCGGGGGCATTGACCATCCCGATCGAGAACTCCGTGCAGGCGAGCGCGGCCGCGATCCAGCTCAGCGCGAAGCCGGACTCGCCCTGGGCTCTGGTCCACGGCGCGAGGTGGTCGGAGCACATGGCTCCGTCGAACCCCGCGCGTTCGGCGCCGATCACCGCGTCGAGAAGCGCGCTCGGTGCGATCTGCTCGTGCGAGGCATGAAAACCGATGAAGACCATGCGCCGAGTCTTGCAACGAACAGGGCCGCACGGCAGTGGTGAACACGCCGCAGTGAGTCTGCGAGGATGGGCGGCCCTGCGCGGCGGGGCTATTGGCCGGTGGGCCTGACGATGCCGAGCTCGTACGCCAGGATGACCGCCTGCACACGGTGCGGCAGGTCGAGCTTCATGAGGATGCGGCCGAAGTGCGCCTTGACCGTGGATTCGCTCAGGTGCAGGGCCCTCGCGATCTCGTCGTTCGTGAGGCCGCGGCCGACGTGAACGAAGACGTCGCGTTCGCGGTCGGTCAACACCGAGAGAGCGTGGTCCTGAGCCCGAGTGCGGGGAGCCAGGTGCGGCAGGGCGACTTCGATGAGTTTCGAGGTGATCCGCGGAGCGACCACGGCATCGCCCGTCGCGACCGTGCGGATCGCGGCGACGAGTTCGATCGGTCGCGTGTTCTTGAGCAGGAACCCTGCGGCTCCGGCCTGCAGCGCCCCGAAGGCGAACTCGTCGAGGTCGTAGGTGGTCAGCACGAGCACCCGGGTTCGTGGCAGCCGTGCGGTGAGGTCTCGGGTCGCCTCGATGCCGTCCTTGCCGGGCATGCGCACATCCATCAGGATCACGTCGGGCCCCAGCGCGATCGCGGCGTCCACGGCCGACGCCCCGTCGGAGGCTTCGCCCACGACCTGGATGTCGTCCTCGGCCTCGAGCACGAGACG
The DNA here is from genome assembly GCF_056175745.1 of Microbacterium sp. LjRoot205. NCBI lineage: Bacteria > Bacillati > Actinomycetota > Actinomycetes > Micrococcales > Microbacteriaceae > Microbacterium > Microbacterium sp. LjRoot205. Next base: position 93,149 of record NZ_JBGFFH010000008.1, read on the forward strand.
GAGTCCGTAGCGGACCAGCTCCTGATCGTCGGCGATCAGCACCCGGATCCGGGCGGCGTGGGCATCGGATGTCGTCATCGTTTCTCCGTCTGCAGTCGTACGAACACGCGCCAGCCTCCGCCCGGCCGGAGCCCGGCCTCGACGTGCCCGTCGTAGAACGCGGCGCGCTCGCGGATGCCGACCAGGCCACGGCCCGGGTCGACGATAGGGAGAGCCTGCGCAGACGTGTCCTCCACGAGGATCGACAGTTCGTCGTCTGCGATGCTGATCTTCACCACGACATCCTGCACGTCGCGTGCGTGCCGCAGGACGTTGGTCAGTGCCTCCTGCACGATGCGATAGACCGTCAGCCCCACCACGGCATCGGCGTCGATGTCGCCCGTCTGCTCGAATCGGACCGGCAGGCCCGCGATCCGCGACTCTTCGACGAGAGACGGGATGCGCTCCATGGTCGCCTGCGTCGGCTGACGGTCGACCGAGTCGCCCTCGGCGCGGACCGTCGTCAGCAGGCGCCGCATCTCGACGAGAGTCCGGCGCCCGGTCTCGGCGACCCGCCCGATCGCCCGGCGGGATTCCTCTGGCCGAGCGGCTGCGGAGGCCTGCGCGCCGTCGGCGACCGCGACCATCACGGCGAGGCTGTGGGCGATCACGTCGTGCATCTCCCGAGCGATCCGCTCGCGTTCGAGCACGGCGGCGATGTGCGCCTCCTGGTCGCGCTCACGGCGCATCTGCTCCGCTCGTTCCACGAGTGCGCGGAGCTCGCGCCGCCGGTGGCCGACGTTGAGCCCGACGAGGGTGGACATCAGCGAGACCGCGACCACGACGGTGGCGATGCCGAGCCAGTCGAGGGGCCAGGCGTCCAGGTCCACTCGCGGCGCCAGTCCGAGCAGCGGCGGGCCGAGGCGCACGCGCAGCGACAGCACCAGCGCAGCGAGCATGCCCGACGCCACGGCCGCCGCGAACGCCGTCCATGCCTGTCGCGGCCGGAGGTCGACTCCGCACCGGTGCAGCATCGCGACCGTGAGCACCGCTTCGGCGCCTGACCCGCCGGCGAATGACAGCGGGAGCAGAACGACGACAGCGATGAAGGCCACGACAGGATGCCGACGTGAGACGAGGATCGTCGCGATGCCCGCGACGAACAGCGCCACGAGCGCCCACGCGGGTGTGGTCAGTGACGACTCGAGCGACAGGTAGCCGAGGGCCAGCGAGACCGCCGAGTACGACCCGAGAACCACGAGGTCGGATCGCCGCGGTGTCATACGTCTCTCTTGCGCAGGGCGATCGCGCCTGCAGCGAGCGCGATCGCCGCCCAGATCGACGCGATCAGCCAGCCGGCACCCACGCTGATGTGACCGCTCCACAGGTCGAGGAACGGACCGCCTTCTGCGCCGACCCGGCTCATCGCATCGCCCGCATTGCCCAGCTGGGTGAGGCGCAGAGCGCGGGACAGCAGCCCGTACGGAAGCAGCGACGTCAGGACGGGGAGCAGCAGCGTGGCCAGGAAGACGATGATCGCTCCCGCTGTCGTCGATCGCACGAGTGCCCCGATGCCCACCCCGAACAGCGCGCAGAGCCCGAGATACCCCGCCGAGCTGAGCAGCGCGAGCACGACCCCCGGTGCGGTGAGCGGTGCCGCGAGGCCGAACTGTGCATAGATCGGCGTGGTGAGCGCCCATGCGCTGAACACGGTGACGAGGGCGGTCGCGGTGACGACGGTGAACGCCACGACCGCCTTCGCGCGAAGGACGCGCAACCGGTCGGGCACCGCGACGAACGTGGGCTGAATCGAGCCAGATGCGTATTCGGCGCCGATCAGCATGACTCCGAGGATACCGGCGATGATCTGGCCGAGGACGACGGTCGGCACTGTGACGTCGGCCATGGTGCGCTCGATCAGGAGCACCGACGGCGCACCCGACGACTCGAGCGTCACGCCGAGGAACAGGCTGCCGCCGACCCCGATGAGGAAGATCGCCGCGAGGGCGAGCACGGAGGAGGGCAGGCTGAACAGCTTGATCCACTCCGACCGCAGCACGTGGGCGAACGCGGGGCGGCGAGTGCGCGCATCCGCTCGTCGGGGACTCGTGGTGAGGGTCATCGTCCGGCTCCTTCGATGRCATCCTGCGCGGTCGCGCGGTATTCGGTGTCGTGCGCGGTGAGGGCGAGGTAGGCGTCTTCGAGCGAGCCCTCGACGGCGGCGATCTCGTACAGCATGATGCCCGCGTCGGCCGCGGCACGCGCCACGTCCTCGGCGGCGAGGCCGTCGACCTCGACCGCGCCATCCGCGTGCGTCGTCATGGTGACCCGGGGGCCCGCGAGGGTGCTCATGAGTCGCTCGACCTCTCTGGTCCGCACGCGCACCACGGATCGGGTCGCACCCGCGACCACGTCGTGCAGAGGCCCGTCTGCCAGAATCGTCCCTCGACCGATGACCAGCAGATGGTCGGCCGTCTGTGTCATCTCGCTCATCAGATGCGACGAGAGCAACACGGTCTTCCCCTCCCCCGCGAGCTGTCGCAGCAGGCCGCGGATCCACAGGATGCCGTCGGGGTCGAGGCCGTTCACCGGCTCGTCGAGGATGATCGTCTGCGGATCGCCGAGCAGAGCCGCGGCGATCCCCAACCGCTGGTTCATGCCGAGCGAGAACCCGCCGACTCGCCTGTCTGCCACAGCACCCAGTCCCGCGATCTCGATCACCTCACGCACGCGGGCGGAGCCGATGGCGTGGGTGGCCGCTATCGCCAGCAGGTGCTTGTAAGCGGTGCGGCGCCTGTGCGCCGACCGGGCATCGAGCAGCACGCCGACCTCGCGCAGGGGTGAGGGCAGATCCGCATAGGCCCGACCGTTGACCTCCGCGGTGCCCGCGGTCGGCCGGTCCAAGCCGACGATCATCCTCATGGTCGTGGACTTGCCTGCCCCGTTGGGTCCCAGGAACCCGGTGACCGTGCCCGGTTCGACGGTGAAGTCGATGCCGTTCACGGCCACCCTCTCGCCGTAGTGCTTCGTCAGGGACTGAACTCGAATCATGTCGCGCCTTTCGTTCGCCTTCGACGCTACGAACGACGGCGCACGGGCACATCGGGCTGCGGTCCTGACCACGGTGGCGAGGCAGTACCAGGGTCTACATCCCGAGAGAGCCGAGCGGGAGCTCGGTGAGCGCGAGCTGCGGCGAAGCGGGCCGGCGAGCGGCCCGTGCTCACGAGCCCGCGTCTACCGCGCGGCGGACTCCCGCACGCGGAACCACAGGGTGAGCTCCATGATCGCGCGGCCGATCATGTCGTGGTCGCCCACGCGGAGGTCGTCGAAGGAATCGCGATATCCCGACAGCATCTTCGGCTCCGCAGCGACCAGGGACTGATACCCCATGGTCCACTCGGCGAAGCGCCGCTCATGCAGCGGCTCCTCGATCAGCACACGCACGTCCTCGTGACGGGGATCCCGGCCGATGATCTCCATCAGGCTCTCCACGTCCGACCTGGCACCCTCGAGGATCTGGACGAACTCGCCGCCCCGGTAGAGCAGCATGCCGGTGATGTCACGAGCGCTGTTACGGGCCCGGCTCACCGCGAGCAGGTCGGCGAGCTCCTGCTCGCTGAACGGGTGCGTCGCGCTGCTGCAGTAGACGAGCGAGACGAGTGCGTGCTCGGCGGTCATCCGGCATCCTCTCCCCGAGTGGTCACCGCGGCCATCGCGCGGTGGTGGTCTGCATAGTCGCCGATGGAACGCGAGACCGCGTCGAAAGCACGCCACATGCCATCCGCCTGACGGTCGACGTAGCCGAGGAAGGAGCCGTCCCGGCTGCCCACGTAGAAGCCGTCGGCCACGCTCGCCCACAGGGGTCGAGAGGCGAGCGGCGATTGATCACCCATGCCTTCAGCGTACCTTCGCGTTCAGGGGCGGGGTCGGCGCGGGATCATCCTCGAGATGTATGCCGCTACCTCGCTCGCCCGATGTCGACGCCGCTCGGGTCGACCAGTGTGGAACACATGAACGCACGAACGGCCCTCGCCTCCTCCGCCCTGATCGTCGTGGGGCTGATCTCTCTCACCGGATGCTCCGCCTACGACAGCATCGTCCACAAGCAGGCCACATCGACCTTCGACGACGTCGAGGCCTTCGACGACGGGGCCGAGGTCGAGGCCGGCTGGATCCCGGCCGACGCCACCGAGATCACCGTGCGCACGTCGACCATCGAGGACGCCGCGGACGCCGTCGTTCTGCTCTCCAGCGGATCCGCGCTCGGCGACGACTGCACCGAGGTGGAACGGAGTTCGGCGCCGGCCTGGGTGCTCGACGACGCTCCCGATCCGTACACGGCGAAGACCGTCTTCGCGTGCGGCGACTGGAGCGTCATGAGCACTGACGGCGGATGGTTCGGCTGGACCCCGAACTCCGACGAGGAACGGAACGTCGCGGATGCGGGCTGAGAGCGAGACGACGTTCACCCTCTGAGAGGATGAACGACATGATCACCGTTCACCTGCGCTACGAGATCGACCCCGACAAACTCGACGACTTCACCGAGTACGGGCGCGCATGGATCCGACTGGTGGCCAAGCACGGAGGAACCCACCACGGCTACTTCCTGCCGAGCGAAGGCGACAGCGACGAGGCGTTCGCGCTGTTCACCTTCCCGTCCCTGGCTGAGTACGAGATCTACCGGACGGCCTCGAAGAGCGACCCCGAGTGCATCGAGGCGTTCGAGCTGGCGCGGAGAACGCAGTGCATCCGCCGCTACGAACGTCGCTTCCTCAGCCCCGTCTTCTCCCCCGACGCAGACTGAGACACCGGCCGGGGGCTCGATCCTCAGTTCGCCGACGTCCCGAACGCGTGCAGGTCGAGCTCGACGCTCAGCGCGTCGCATGCCGCTCTTCCACGCACGCTCGTGCCGAGCTCGTCCAGAGGAGGGCTGACGACGGCGGCGCCGAGGCGTCCGGGCGCCGAGAGCACGATCGCACCCGACACGCTCGACTTCGCCGGGATGCCGACCTCGCGCATCCACCGCCCGGAACCGTCGTACACGCCGCAGGTCGCCATGACAGAGACGACGTCGCGAGCCACGCTCTGCGAGACGACGCGTTCCCCCGACACCGGATTCACCCCGCCACAGGCGAGGGTCGCACCCATGACGGCCAGCGCCTCCGCGTCGACGAGCACGGCGCACGCCCGCGCGTAGACGGCGACGGCATCGTCGGCGCTGACATGCAGCGTTCCCTCTGCCCGCATGAGGTGGGCGAGCGCGTGGTTGCGGTCGCCGAGCAGATGCTCGTTCCGCGCGACGCTCTCGTCGACCTCGAGCCGGCGTCCGGCGAAGGCCGACAGCCCTCGAAGGATCCGCTCCCCGCGCTCGTCCACGGTCGCGCCGTCGACGAGCGATGCCGTGAGCAGCGCACCGGCATTGACCATCGGGTTCGGCGGCCGGCCGGTTCCGCTCTCGAGCTTGATCGCGTCGAAGGCCTCGCCTGTCGGTTCGATGCCCACGAGGTCGAGCGCTTCACCCTCGGTGTCGAACAGCGCCAGAGCGAAGAGGAACGGCTTGACCGCCGACTGAACACTGAACGGGACCGATGACTGAGCACTGGTGCGGATCGTGCCGTCCGGCAGCACCAGCGCCAGAGCACACAGATCGGCGTCCGCGTCGGCCAGCTCGGGGATGCTGTCATCCACCGCTCCGCCCTGCTCCTGCATGACCCGCTGCCGCAGATCGTCGAGGTCGTAGCTTCGCGCGTCTGGTCTCATCCGTCCACAGTGACACGTGTCGTGTGGAAAGAGGAGATCGGCCGACGGGGTTGACGTGCCGCCCGTCGGGATGAGCAAGACTGTGCCTATGCGCTCCACTCGACTCGCACCTCTCCTGGCTCTGCCTCTCGCCCTCGCCACAGTGGCCGGATGCTCCCCGAGCGCCCCCACCGACGTCGAGCCGCCGAAGTTCGACCAGAGCATGAACGAGGTGAGAGACACTTCGAATGACGTCGTCGACAAGCTCGTCGCCGCGTTCCCCGCGGGCGAGCGGTTCGCGGAGGCTGACGCGAACGCGTACGCGTGCCCCGGCGAGGACGACGGCATCGGGCGGTGGGTGTGGGCGCTCGGCATCCCCAGCACCGATGTCGAGGGAACGATCGCCGATCTGCAGGACGAGTACGGCGACGCGGTGACCTCCACCGGCACGTCCTCGCAGGACGTGGAGTACTCCGACGGCACCACCTGGCCGGTGACGGGCGGGCACACGCTCATCGAGGACGAGACCGGCTCGTACCTGCTGAGCTACCCGATGGGAGCAGGTGGCACGGTCATGCTCCGAGTCGAGACCGCCTGCGGCGTCCTCCGCTGACGGTGGACGACTGATCAGGCGATCTCGAGGTCCGTCATCTCCAGGACGACGCCGCATGCTCTCGGGCAGGAGCGCCGCCTCACCAGCCCAGCAGGGCGAGGAGTCCCGTGGCAGCGGCCGCGACAGCTCCCGTCCACAGCCCGATCGCGATGATCTGCCACAGGATGACCCATTCCTTGCGCACGCCGGATGCGACGAAGAAGGCCGCGGTGAGCATCGTCGGAAGAGCGATCGGTGCCAGGATGCTGGCGCCGGGGACACCGAACCTGACCAGCCAGCGCCGCAGCTTCGCGCGCCCCTTCCCACGCCGCGTCGTGTCATCGTCGTCGGCTGTCGCTGAGCCGGAGACCCCGCCTGCGTCGGATGCCGTGGCGGTCGCCACCGTCGACGTGACATACGCCGAGCCACCGACCGCTGAGGGCGAGGCCGCAGCCGATCGCGCCGCGCGGCGCGCGACGACCCCGCCGCGGATCCGCGATCCGAGCAGCACGACCGCGATCACGCAGAGCACATTGCCCGTGATGGCGGCGAGCGCAGCGACGATCGGGTTGATTCCGGCGATGATGCCGAACGCGGCGGCGCCCTCGCCCTCGATGTACGGGATGGCGGCGACGAGCGCGACCATGATCGGCTGCAGGATCTCGGGGACCTGGTTGATGAAGTCCTGCAACCAGGGATAGGGGTTGTCCATCGGTCGTATCTCTCTCTGTCGGATGCCGCGGACGGTGCGTACCGCGGATGTCTGAAGGCAGTCAAGACCGTGTGCCCGGGACAGGGTCAAGCGTGAGCTCTCCGATCGCCGACCCGCTTGACCCTGTGGTCGGAACACCGTCTTGACTATGCGTCTACAGGCGCTCGTGACGACCGTGACGACAGGTCGCGGCCGCGACGCCGAGGACCCGAGGAGCACCCATGTCGGAAGAAGCCCTGATCGCCGAAGACACCCTGCTCCTGCTCTTCCAACCCGATTCGGGCACCATCGCCGGCGAGAACATCCTCTTCTACGTGCTCGGCGGCGCCGTGCTGGCCGACCTCGCGCTCACCGGTCGGGTCGAAGCCGAGGAGCACGGACTCTTCACCCGGGTGCGCGCGGTCGGCGACGGCGATGCGCCCGACCCACTGCTTGCGCCGGCGCTGACGTCGCTGTCGAAGAAGGCTCAGGACGTGCAGGCCGTTCTCGCCGGCATCGGTCCCCAGCTGCGCGGCCCGGTCCTCGACCGTGTCGTCGCGCGCGGTGATCTCAACCGCGCGGAAGGCAAGGTCCTCGGACTCTTCCCGACGACGAAGCTCACACTCGCCGGCGAACGCCGCTCCGACCTCATCCGCAGAGTGCGAGCCGCGCTCATCGACGGCGACGATCCGGACCCCCGCACCGCGGCGAGCATCGCCCTCCTGTCGGCGAGCGGCACGCTCCCCCAGTTCCACGCGGAGATCCCCTGGGGCAGCGATGTCTACACGAGGGCGAAGCGGCTCGAGGACGGCGACTGGGGTGCCGCAGCGGCATCGAGCGCGGTGGTGCGCACGATGAACGCCGTCATCATGAACACCGTGATCGCGGCGACGGTACTGCCGCGTCTGTGAATCGAGAGCGCCCGGAGTCGTGCTCCCGCTCAGCCGGCGGCGATCGTCGCCAGCGCGATCACATGCGCTCGGGCGATCACATCGAGCTGGGCGGGGTTGTAGAGCGCGGCGACCGACTCCGCGACCGCCTCCCATGTCATCTGCGGGCGCCCTCGGTGATGCGCCAGAGGATCCTGCAGCCACGGATAGGTCGTCAGATCATGAGCGAGTCCGACCGCATATCTCTCCGCCATGCGGATCCGCGTCTGCTCGTCGGCATCCGGTGGCAGCGCATCGAAATCGGCGCGCACGTCGGCCGGATCGGATTCGAGCATCACCCGGAGATCCCGCATGGCCTCGTCATCGTAGACCTGGGAGTAGATGAGCATCAGCGACCGTTCGGTCTCGGTGAGGCGTGCGGTGAGGTTCTCGAAGCCCCGAGGCAGATCCGTCGTCGTCGCGCCGTCGATGATGGTGCGGATCTCCACCCGAGCCTGCTGCAGCCGCTCGATCGTGACGGCGAGCTCGGCGTCGATGTCCTCCAACGCCGCGAGGGCACGATCGTCCCCGGCGGAGACACGATCGATCTGATCGAGGGGAACCCCGAGTTCGCGCAGACGACGGATGCGGAGCAGCTGCACGAGGTGACTCACCTCATAGCTCTTGTATCCGTTCGAGGATCTGCTCGGCTGCTCGAGCAGGCCCACCTGGTGATAGTGCCGCACGGTGTTCACCGTGGTTCCGGCGAGGTCAGCGACCTCTCTCGTGCTCCACGCCATGAAGGGTCCCTTTCCTGCGCGGCCGTCTTCTGACTCATTCTGGCTCGCGGCGGCGCCTGGGGCGACGCCGTGCTCCGTCGAGTGCATGTCGTAGTAGAAACCCTGTGGTCGCCACATACTCAAGTCCTGCGGCGTCCGCATGTCAGGTGGTAGCACAGTCGTGCTAACATAATCGGACCGTCGACCGAGAGGACCGTCCATGATCCTTGCTGCGATCATCGCGTGCGAGGTGGGCTTCTGGATCGCGATCGCAGCCGGCCTCATCGCCCGCTACGCCTTCGACCGCCCACGACTCGGCAGGATGCTGCTGCTCGCGGCGCCGGCCATCGACCTGGTTCTACTGGCGCTCGTCGCCCTCGATCTCATGGGCGGCGGAACGGCCTCGTGGCACCACGGCCTAGCCGCTCTCTACATCGGCATCTCGGTCGCGTACGGCCATCGGATGATCGCGTGGGCGGACGCGAAGTTCGCCTCGCGCTTTCGTGGGGCGGCGCCTCGACCCCGACTGTTCGGCTCTGCATACACGATCGCCTGCTGGAAGGACGTCGCGCGCACGATGCTGGCCGCCGCGATCGCAGCGGGGCTCCTCGGGGGCCTCATCGCTCTCGTCGGCGACGCGGCTCGCACCGCCGAACTGCTCGGATTCTTCCCGATCCTCGGCATGATCGTGGCGATAGATCTGCTGTGGGCCGTCAGCTACTCGATCTGGCCCAAGCGATCACCCGCCACTGCACGAGAATGAGGTCATGCCCCGCCTCATCGACCACGACGACCGCAACGACGAGATCGGGGCGGCGGCGTTCCGCGTGCTGGTGCGCGATGGCATCGCCGGGTTGTCGGTGCGCAAGGTCGCGGAGGAGGCGGAGATCGCCACAGCGTCGCTCCGACGCGCGTTCCCGACGCAGGACGCCCTTCGCCGGTTCTGCTTCGACCGCATCCACCAGTCCGTCGCGGCCCGCCTGCGCGCCGTGACGGGCGACGGTCGCGAGAAAGCGATGCAGTGGATGCGAGAACTGCTCCCCCTCGACGACACACGACGCACAGAGCTCGTCGTGCAGCTGCAGCTGAGCCGGCTCGCCCTCGCCGACGAGAGCCTGAGGGGAAGCGCAGCCGACCTTCACGACGGCGTCCGCCGAGTGTGCTCATCAGTGCTGCGACAGCTCTCAGAGTCGGGAGTGACAGACCCGACTCTCGATCCCGATCTCGAGACGGCACGACTGCACGCCTTGCTCGACGGGCTTGCGCTCCACCTGCTGTGGAACACCTCCGACGACCCCGCCGGTCAGGCCGACCGGGTGCTGCAGCGACACATCGACACCCTCGCGGCCTGAGCCCCCGCGACGACCGAACTCCCAGACTGCGGATACCCGCGTGCATGGCCCTGTCTGAGGTGACCTCTCCGCCCCGTCACTCGGCGCAGTGCGGCATATCTCCCGATCACACCTACTTGATGGATCCCCGGGTGACCCCGGAGATGACCCACCGCTGCGAGAAGATGTAGACGATCAGCAGCGGTGCCATCGCCATCAGGTACGAGGCGAAGGCGGTCGTGTAGTCCGTATTGTACTGGCCCTGGAACACGTACTGCGCCAGCGGGATCGTGCGCGCACCGGGGTCGGTGAGGACGACGAGCGGCATGATGAAGTCGTTCCACGCCCAGACGCAGGTGAGGATGCCGACGGTGGCGTTCATGGGCGTGAGCAGCGGGAACACGATCTGCCAGAACACCCGCCACGTGGATGCTCCATCGACGCGCGCCGCCTCCTCGAGCTCGATCGGGATCGAGCGGATGTAGGCGCTGTAGATGAAGACGTTCAGCGAGATGCCGAAGATCGTGTAGAGCACGATCATGCCGACCTGGTTGTCCAGACCGAGGAGCGACGTCTGCTTGACCAGGGGCAGCATGATGATCGGGAACGGGATGAACAGCGCGGCGAGGAAGTAGAAGAACACCCCCTTGAAGAACGGTCGGTGGCTGTTGCGGGCGAGCGCGTACGCCACCACCGAGCTGGTCAGCAGGGTGAAGACGACCGCTCCGACCGTGATCAGCGCCGTGTTGAGCAGCGCCTGCGGGAACGCGGTCCGCGCCCACGCGTCGGCGAAGTTCTCCCAGCGGATCGGGTTCGGCCATTCGAACCCGTTGCCGGCGGCGAGCTGCTCTGGCGTCTTCAGCGCGACGGCGACCGCGAGGTACAGCGGGATGAGCACGGTCAGCGAGCAGACGGCGATGAGCGCGGTCGCCCACCAGTTCGTCCTGCGGGTGTCGTCGTTCTCGGAGGCGCGCCTGGCGCGCCATCCGGGGCGAGGTGTTGTCGCCTCGGCTTCGGCGAGGATTGTGGTTGCGGTGGTCATCAGATATCGGCCTCTCTGCGCTGAAGGACCCGGAACTGCAGGAGCGAGACGATCGTGATCACGATGAAGAAGATCACGGCGTTCGCGGTCTGGTAGGCGAACTCTCCACCGGAGAATCCACCGCGGAAGACGAGCAGGGTGACCGATTCGGTCGACGTGCCCGGCCCTCCGTTCGTAAGGGCGACGATCGGGTCGAAGACCTGCAGGAAGCCCTTGAGGCTCAGCACGACGTTGATCGTGAAGAACGCGCTGATGAGCGGGAAGGTGATGGATCCGAACTGCCGCCATGAGGATGCACCGTCGAGAGATGCGGCTTCGTACAACTCGCTCGGGATCGTCTGCAGACCGGAGAGGTAGATGATGATCGAGAACGCGCAGGCCTGCCAGACCGCCAGTGCGACGATCGCCGTCCACGCCCAGTCGGGGTTGGTGAGGATGTTGTCGCGGAACAGCGGGATGCCGGACAGGATCTTCGGCAGCGAGTTCGAGAACAGGAACTGAAAGACGTAGCCGATCACGAGGATCGCGAGCACGTACGGTACGAAGTAGACGCCGCGCCAGAAGTTCCGTGCGCGGATCTTGGCATTGAGCCCCATGGCGATCGAGAGCGAGATCACGTTCGTGAGGATCGTGGCGACGATGGCGAACAGGAACGAGAACCCGTAGGCCTTCAGGACTCTGTCGTCCTTGAAGAGGTTGAGGTAGTTCGAGATGCCGACGAAGTTCCAGTCGCCGTAGCCGGCGTAGTTCGTGAAGCTGAAGAAGATGCCCACGATGACGGGGATGGTGTGGAACGCGGCGAAGGCGATGACGGCGGGCCAGACCATCCAGTAATAGGCGGGCAGCGCGCGGGAGCTCGCGGTGCGGACCCGGCGCGCTCGCTTCGTGCCCTCGGGCCCCGGTGTCGTGGCGCGCACAGCGCTGGTCAGGGTGCTCATTCTTCGTCTCCCGTCACGGGGATGGTGCGGGCGGCGACTTTGCGCCACTCGCTGTCGAGGGTCGACAGCGCCGCATCCGCGTCGCCGTCGAACAGGAACTGCTGCACGATCGCGACCAGCGGGATGCTCGGCGGCACCTGATGATCGATGAAGCCGGTGATCTTCCCCTCGTCGAAGAAGGGCTTGACCGACTGCAGCGCAGGGTCGTCGCTCAGCTCGGCGCCCTCCACCGACGGGATCATGTTCTGAGAAGCGGCGAACTCCTCGATCACTCCGACGTCGAACAGGTACTCGATGAAGCGGAGCGCCTCCTCGCGATGAGGTGTGTCCTTCGCCATGGTCACGACGACGTCGACACCGGAGACCAGCAGACGATCATCAGGATCGTCCGCCGCCGGGTAGGGGAAGATCGCCGCCTTGATGTCGGGGTTGATGGCCTTGACGGGGTTCAGCGCCCAGATGCCCTGCAGCAGCATGGCGGACTCGCCGCGGGCGAAGGCCGCGTTGCCGTCGTCGTAGGTGCGGCCGCGGTATCCCTCCTGCATGTACGAGAAGAGCTCTGCCTGCTGAGCCATCACCTCGGGGAAGTCCTTCTCGAACGAGACGGCCGAATCGGCGCCGACATCCTCACCCTCCGCGCGAAGGTCGTCGAAGAAGCCGCCTTGCGAGGCGTACGCCCCCAGAGCGTTCCATGACGGCATGCCGGTCCACGAGTCCGCGAGGGTGCCGTAGAACGGGGTGATCCCCGCAGCCTCGAGGGCCTCGCACACCGCGATGAACTCGTCCCACGTCTCGGGGACCTCGAGCCCCTGCTCCTCGAAGATGTCCTGGTTGTAGATGACGCCGTTGGCGTTGTTGACGTAGCCGAGCCCGTTCACCTCGTCCTGCTTGGTGCCGAGATCTGAGAGGATCTCCTGCACCGCGGGGTTGATGGTCTCGAGAACCGGCTCATCGGAGAAGTCGTAGAACACCCCGGCTTGAGCGAGGTCCCCGAATCCGCCGTTCGCGTTCAGGGTGATGACGTCTGGCGCCTTGTCCTTGACGAGCAGCGTGCGGATGAGGGTCTCGGAGTCCGCGACCTGATTCTGCACGACGCGGATATCGGGATTCTCGGCCTCGAAGTCCGCGATGATCGCGTTGAAGTCCTCTAGTGCCTCCCCCTTGAACTGGAAGAAGCTGAGGGTGGTGATGCCGCCGTCCGGCGACGACGCGCATCCCCCCAGCGCCACGACGGCGCCGAGTGCAGCCGCCATCGCGACCGCCCTGGCTGTCTGCCGATGTCTGATTCTCATGTGTGCGCCTCCTTGCGCAAGAACTGCTCGGTTGTCAGTGCTGTGAAACGATCTCGACGACGGTCGCCTGCTGCGGGAACTGCACGGGCGGGCGGACGCCGATGCTCCCGAGCTCGTGGCCGGTCATCGTCACGGGCTCTTCGGCCCACGCGAGTGGCGACTGCGCAGGGTCGTGCGCGGGACGCGAGAGGATGCGGAGTGCGTACGAGCGGGCAGGGTCGAGCCCCGGGAACCGGACGCGCCCCGCCGGGTAGGCGGCGCTCGTCGCGACCTGCGTGATGGTGAACACCGCGTGCGCGGCATCCTCGGCGACGATCCCGCGCACGTCGATGCCCGGCTCGACACCGTCGACGTGGACGACGGTGCCGTCGGCGATCAGCGGACGCAGCCGCTTGGCGAGGGCGATCCAGGCGGCGACACGACCCCGGGTCTCCTCGTCGGCGGAGGTGAGGTCCCACTCGACACCGAAGTGTCCGAGCAGGGCGACAGCGGCGCTCAGCTCGAGCGAGACCGTGCGCCCCGACGAATGCACGACCGGGCTCGTGAGGTGCATGCCCATCATCTCGGGCGGCACGACGAGGCCGGTGTAGCGCTGGTTCTCGAGCCGCTCGATCGGGTCGAGGCTGTCGCTGGTCCAGATGCGGTCGGTGCGGTCGAGGATGCCGAGGTCGACTCGAGCACCGCCCGATGCGCAGCTCTCGATCTCGAGATCGGGGTGGGCCGCCTTCAGCTCATCGAGCAGTCGGTAGAGCGCGAGGGTGTGTTCGCGCACCCGCGGGGATCCGCCGGGACCGCTGCCCGCATCGACGAGATCCCGGTTGTGATCCCACTTGAGGTAGGCGGTCGGGTACTCGCCCAGGAGGGCGAGAAGCCGATCGGCGATGTGTCGGTACGCGTCGGGATTCGCGAGGTCCAGCACCTGCTGCTGCCGTGCGGACGGCGGCAGCGACGACCGGCCTTGAAGGATCCAGTCGGGATGCGCGCGGGCGAGGTCGCTGTCGGGGTTCACCATCTCGGGCTCCACCCAGAGCCCGAACTCCATGCCGAGCCCTGTGACCTTGCGGACGAGAGGATGCAGACCCTCGGGCCAGACCTCGGCATCCACCTCCCAGTCGCCGAGCCCTCGGGTGTCGTCGCGTCGCCCCGTGAACCACCCGTCGTCGAGCACGAACCGCTCGATCCCGACGGCCGCTGCCGTATCGGCGAGCGCAGCCAGGCGGTCGAAGTCGTGGTCGAAATAGACGGCCTCCCACGTGTTGAGAGTGATCGGACGCGCACGGCGCGGATGCTGGGGACGGTCGCGCCACTCGGAATGGAAGCGCTGCGCCAGCCGGTTGAGACCGTCGCCCCACGAGCCGATGACCCACGGCGACGACACGGACGCTCCGGGGGCGATCACGACCTCACCGGGGGCGAACAGCTCACCGCCGGCGAGGAACGCATCGCCCGTCACGACCCGCTCGGCGAGAACGCGGTGGTTTCCGCTCCACGCGACGTGGATGCCGTGCACCCGACCGGACTCGAACCCGAACCCGGGCCGCCCCGCGGCCAGCAGCACCGTCGCGTCTGCCCCCGGACGCCCCCTCCGGCTCTCGCGCAGGTGAGTGCCCAGAGTGAAGACGTGCCGCTGAGCGCTGCGCTCGCGAAGATGGTGACCGGTCGTGTCGAGCAGTTCCGTGGCATCCCCCGGGGTGGGGAAGGCGAGCTGCAGCGCATCGAGGGAGTAGCCGCCGTCGCCGGTGTTGCTCACGGTCATGCGCTGATGGAGAAGCCCTGCGACGCCGACTTCGACGTCCCACCGAAGGCGGATCCCCGCTTCCGCATCCTCCAGCTCGACGGCGGCCGCGTGGTGATCGACGCGCACCTCGACGACTTCGGGCTTGATGCTGAAGCCGACTCCCCCACGGTGCCCCTCGATTGTGGGCGTTCCCAGCCAGCCCGAGGCCTCGGTGGCGACCGCGCTGAGACGTGCCGTGCGGTCGAGACCGCCGGACACCCGCTGCGGACGCGCGGCGACGGCGAGGCTGCGCAGCGTCTCCGGAGTCGAGTCGGCGAGCTCCTCACCCCAGTGGACGATGACGGGCACCTCTTCGGACTCGAGGTCGATGACGACACTCGTCCCGCCGCGGTGAAGGTGGATCACGCGATCGCGGGTGGCCGGGGACTCGAGATCATCCATCACGCTCTCCTGCAGAGCCTCATTGCTGAAATGCATGGATTAGTTCTATCACGAAAATAACTATGAGCCAAGACCCGATTTCGACCCCTCGATTCCCGAGAGGAAGCCCGTTTTACTGCCACAATGGAAACAACGAGGAGGTGATCATGCTCACAGAGAGCGAGAACGCGCTCGCCGAGGCGGTCTTGATCCACGGGCCGATCTCGCGCTCGGCCCTGACGAGTCGACTCGGACTCTCAGCAGCGAGCCTGACCCGACTGGCGAAGCCGTTCCTCGACACCGGGCTGCTCATCGAGCTCGACGACGTCGTCGACGGCTCGGTCGGCCGACCGACCAGGCCCCTCGACATCGCCCCTGACCGCGGCTTCTTCGTCGGCATCAAGCTGACCGGCGACACCTTGCACGCGGCTCTCACCGACGTCCGCGCCGCTCTCGTCAACTCCTCCACACGCCCCCTCACCGCTTCCGACCCGTCGAGCGTGGTCACGGACATCCGCGCGGCGATCCACGACTTCGACGGCGACATCCGCGGCATCGGCGTGAGCCTCGGCGGCTCCGTCGACGACGGCGTCGTCGAGTTCGCGCCGTTCCTCGACTGGCACGACGTGCCGTTCGCGGCGATGCTCGCCGAAGCGACCGGACTGCCCGTCACCGTCGAGAACGACCTCGTCGCGCTCGCCGAGGCCGAGAGGTGGTTCGGAATGGGCCGCGGCCTGCCCGGATTCTCAGTGATCACCATCGGTGAGGGCATCGGATACGCGGTCGTCGCTCACAACGAGGTCGTGCGCACGCGCGAAGTCGGCGCGGGTCTCGGCGGACACATCCCGCTCGCAGCCAACGGGCCCCTCTGCGACCGAGGACACCGCGGGTGCGCACAGGCGATGCTCACGTCGGGATCGATCACCGCTCAGGTCTCCGGTGCCCTGCGACGCGCGGTCGACTACGAGGAGTTCCTGGCGCTCACCGCAGACGGAGACCCCGCAGCGACTGCGGTGGCGGATGCAGCAGGCGAAGCGCTCGGCCGATTCATCGCCCTCGCAGCGAACCTGACGATGCAGCCCGCCACGGTTCTCGCCGGCGATGGCATCGGTCTGTTCTCGGTCGCTGAACCCGCCATCCGACGCGCGATCGCCGCCGACCGCGACCCGCTCGCGGATCCCATCGAGCTCTATATCGACGAGCCCGGGTTCACCGCCTGGGCGCGCGGAGCCGCCGCGGTGGCGATCCAATCGGCGATCGCGACCCTCTCACTGGCACGCTGACCCGAGATCGCTGCCTCGTCATCGGATCAACGATGATCATCGCCCGCCCTCGTCGACACCGGCGAGCGGCTGCCGTCGTTCTCGGGCGCGGTGCGCAGCATGCCTTGCAGCGAACCACGCGAAGGTCCGCTCCCACGACGCGTCACGCACGGAGATGAGAGAACACGATCCTCTTGGGGTTGGTCACACCGACCATGAAACCCTGGCCGATGGTTTTGAGCGGGGATTCTCAAACGCGACCGTGCTCACACACGAGGAGGAACCTCGAATGCGCGGCCGGGAGTGACTCCGTTCTCATTGAAGGAGTCGACGCTCACCCACACGGTCTCCCCGTCGTTCAGCGACGGGAGGCGCAGGTGGTTCTGCTCGTAGACGAGCCAGCTGTGGTACAGGCGGTCAGGCGCGTGGCCATAGCGGATGTTGTAGCCGTGCGCTCCGTCGACGGGAGGCCAGTCCAGTTCCGCGGTCGTCCCATCGGTGCGCACGGCACGGGGCGTCGTCTCAGCGGGAGGCTCGCCGACTCCGACGCCGAAGACCCTGATGCCGCTCACCGCGAACGGGCCGTCGAACGGAACCCGATCCGCCCGCACCCTGATGAGTTGATACTCCGCAGGGGCGTCGAGCAGGATCAGGGCATGCGGGCGCTCCCGCTCGTCGTCACGCGAGTCGTGGAGCGTGACCCACTCCTGGCCGTCGATTGACCCCTCGACGGTGAACTGCGCCGCCGTATGGTCCGCATGGATGCCGCGCCACGTGTGCCCCTGATCCTTTCCCTCGACGATCAGGTCTTCGGGCGCGTAGTCGGCGAGCTCGTGATCGGCGAGGTTGACCTGGATGGCGTGCACCCGATGCCCGCCGTCCATCTCGATCTCGATCCAGTGCCCGCGGCCCGGTCCGTCGGATGCCCACCAGTCACGGATGTTCTCGTTCACGGCAAGGCCCGGCAGGTGGCCTTCCGCCGACGACGACGCGCGCGCACCGGCTCTGTAGGAGAGCAGCATCCATTCCGGCGCGATCCGTTCCCGCGCATCCACCGGACCGGCCGGCACGGCGCAGGGATAGTCTCCGAAGTTCTGGTTGCAGTAGAGGACTCCGTCTTCATCGAATCCTGCGGGGAAGAGTCCCACCCGCCGTTCGTAGACGTCATTGATGCTGATGCGCATGGTGGCGGTGTGCCACCAGTTGCCGTACTCGTCCTGCACAGTGCTCCCGTGCCCGGCCCCGGTGATGAAGCCGCCGGGCTTGGAGGAGAAGGGATTCGTCGGCGAATAGGTGAACGGCCCCAGCGGATGCGCACCCGTGAAGTAGCCGTCGGCATACGTGTTCCACTCTGTTCCCGGGGCGGCGTACTGCAAGTAGTACGTGTCATCCACGCGCGTCATCCACGCGCCCTCCAGATAGGGTTTGCCGTTGGAGAACGACGCGACGAGCTTCTCTCGCTCGGTGACCGGCTCGGGAACGACATAGTCCTCCCCCGTCTTCTCCCAGCCGCGGGTCGTGGTGTCCGTGGTGATGAGATCGACCGGCTGCCCGATGGGCGTGAAGGTGGAGTCCATCTCCACCCCGCGGATCGGGTCGTCACTGCTGCAGCCCCAGTAGAAGTACACCCGGTCATCGAGGTCCTGGAACACGTGCGGGTCCCAGAACTCGAACGTCCCCGGAGTGATCTCCTCGAAATCGTCGGCCAACGGATCCACACTGCGGAAGAACGGGGAGTTCGTCTTCCGGGATGCACTGATGATGAGGGCGTCGTCGACGACCCTGACGTCCGGAGCGTAATCGTACGGGGGGATCTTGTCCGTCGCGACGTACTGCCAGTCGAGGAGGTCATCCGAGTGCCAGAACCCCCGCGACATCGAGACGAAGAGGTAGTACCGACCGCGGTATCGAACGAGCGACGGATCAGCACCCTCCCTGTGCACGCTACGTCGCGGTTCTCCGATGGTGAGGCCGCGCACGACACCTGTGAATCTGACGTCCTGATAGCGGTATTCGAGGTCGAGCGGGTTGCAGTAGATCCGGCGGGTCGAGGGCGACGTCGTCGAGGTCATGACAGCAGGGCTCCCATCTGCTTCGCGATCATCGTCGTCGCGAGCTTGGGGTTGAGGCGCGAGAGGCGATCCATGGTGGCCGCGTCCGAGCCGATCGTCGCGCGGAAGCGGTTCTTGACGATGGCGTCGACGATCACGCGTCCGGCCTCCTGCGGCGTGGTCGTCTTGTACGAGCTGTTCTCTGCCGACGCGTCACCTCCCAGATCGACACCCGAATTCGCCGCGATGCCGGTGCTGATCGCTCCGGGGAAGATCACGGTGACGTGCACGTTCGTGTCGAGGAGCTCGGCGTACAGCGCCTCGGTGAGCAGCTTCACCGCCGCCTTCGACGCTCCGTAGACCGCCTGGCCGGGCACGGGAGCGTAGGAACCCATGCTCGCGACGTTCAGCAGGGAGGCTTCCGGGCGGATGAGCAGGTGCGGGAGAAACGCCTTGCACACGTTCATCACGCCCCAGAAGTTCACGTTCATGACCTTCTCGATCTCGGAGAAGGGCAGATCGTTGACCTTGACGAACTTCTGGATGACACCGGCGATGTTCGCGACTCCGTCGACCTGACCGTGCGCGGCGATCACCGCGCCGGGCAGCGCGTCGATCGCATCCCGGTCGGTGATGTTCACGACGTGCGCGGTGAAACGGCCACCGGCCCCCGCGAGGCGGGCCGTCTCGTCGAGACCGACCTCATTGAGGTCGACGCCGGCGACGGAGCCCCCCTGGGCGAGCAGTCTGAACGTGACCTCGCGTCCGATGCCGTTCCCTGCGCCGGTGACGACGAAGACCTTGCCTGAGATGTCCATGGGTTCCTTCTGGGTGGGTGGGTCGCGATCAGAGCGACGGGGAAGATATGTCGGCGAGGATGCGGTCGAGCGTTCGGGTGACCGAGATCGTCGTCGCGGCGTCGTGCCAGGGATGCTCGCGCAGGCCGGAGTCGATCGCTGCGGTCACGGCCTCGAGCATCGGCCCGTATCCGTGGCCGACTCGCGGATGCTCCACCCGCTCCGGCACGCGGAAGATGCGCTCGGCGGTGCCCGCGTGCACACGAGCGGTGCTGCCTGCCCAGAACATCGGGTCGATCGTGATCCATCCGCGCTCGCCGCTCACGGCCGCGGAGAGGTCGAGGAACTCCGTGCCCGACCACGACAGCTGAGCGAACGCGCCCCCGCTGTGGTCGAGAGTCGCGTGACCGGCGAGGTCGACACCGTCCGAGATCACTCCCCGCGCGGTCACGGCATCGGCATCACCGAGGAACCAGTGCGCGAGCATCACGGGATAGATGCCACGGTCTCGAAGGATGCTGCCACCGTCTTCGGGTCGCGCCTTGCCCGGCCGAGGGAAGAACGGCGTGCCGAAGCTCGCTCGCACGCTGCGTATCGCGCCGAGCTCCCCTCCGGTGATGCGCTGGATCAGCTCGACGTGGAGCGGATTGAACCGCATCCACATCGCCTCCATGAGGAAGCGGTCGGCCTGTGCAGCTCGGGCGAAGAGCATCTCCGCATCGGCGGCGGACGTGGTGATCGGCTTCTCGACGAGCACGTGCAGGCCCCCGTCGAGCGCCTCGAGCGTGATCGCCGTGTGCGTGTCGGCAGGCGTGGCGATGTACACCGCGTCGATGTCGTCACGCCCCAGGAGCGCAGAACGATCCGACGTCGCGAACGGGATTCCGTGCCGCGAGGCGAATGCGTCAGCTCGCTCAGCGGTACGCCCCCAGACCCCGTTGATCTCACCGCTGATGTCGAGCAGGTCGGCGACGACCCGGTCGGAGATGTCTCCCGTACCGACGATGCCCCACCTAGGCATCCGCGCCCTTGCGTTCTCTGATCGGCGCCACCGTCAGCGTCGCGAGTGCCACGAGCACGAGGGCCGCGCCCCAGACGAGCTGGTAGCCGCCGGTCAGCGAGACCACAGCAGCAGCGAGGGCGGGTGCCAGTGCCTGGCCGAGGTTCATGGCGACGATCGCGAGTCCCAGATCTCGTCCGGCACGTGCAGGATCGGGCAGAACGTCGATGAACATGGCGTTGTCGACCGGCAGATAGATGCCGAAGGCGAGTCCGGTCAGGACGACCTGGGCGAACAGCGCCGGCAGGGTCGGAGAGATCAGCGGGATCGCCATGGACACGGCCATGAGAAGAGACGCGACGATGATGAACGGCTTGCGGCGCCCCACGCGGTCGGAGAGCCTGCCCGAGATCGCGACGGCGATGAGCGTGAAGGGGATCCCCGCGAGCCCCAGGATCGGCACCATCGCCGATGCCTCGGCGGCGCTGAGCGCAGGGCGGACATAGCTCTGCAGCATGTACAGGTTGAGCACCGTCGACGTGCTGTAGCCGAAGAAGAAGAGCACGCGCGAGATCCACAGCCAGCGGTAGTTACGGGCTGTGAGCGCGCTCGCGTATCCGAGGAGGAACGGCTTCCAGGCGAACGGCTCGCGTTCCAGGTCGCTCGAGGACTCGTCGCGATTGCGCGTGACGAACAGGATGGTGGCGATCGCCACCATCAGGCCCAGGATCAGGTAGAAGTCGAGGCCGACCATCCCGAAGAGAGCGCCGGCGCCGATTCCGCCGAGGATGCCGCCGATGATGGCGCCCATGCTCGTCCACGAGGTCACACGCCCGCGACGATCCCGCGGCACCCGGTCTGCCACCGTCGCCTGCAGTGGATTGCCCGCGACGTTCAGTGCCAGCTCGGTCGCGGACCACAGCACGACGAGCACGACGAGCGACGGCGCGTAACGGACGGCGACGAGGAGCACAGCACCGATCAGACCGGCGTACAGGATCCAGGGAGCGCGCCGACCGAGACGCGAGCGGGTCCGGTCGGAGAGCACACCGATCACCGGCTGGAGGATCATCACGATGATGGCGCTGGTCGTCGTCACCAGAGCCAGCCCGTTCGCGCGCGCCGCCTCGAAGTCGGAGAGGAGAGCGAGCTGTCGCGTCTGCTCAGCGGTCGGGGTGACCTCGCCAGAGGCGACGGCTCGGCCGAGCTCGGTCAGCGCCTGCAGATCGACCCCGGCATCCGCCCCCGCGAAGAACGAGCCGAACTCCAGGATCTGGATCTGGTTCGGCATCAGGATGCCGTTCGTCGCCGCCCAGACCGCCGAGACGGCCAGCGAGAGCAGGAGATACCAGCGGATGTAGCGCGAGAGGGGCCTCTTCGCGTCGTAGTGCACCGCGACCGTCGAGGTCCAGCGAGACTCCTCGCCGGCCACCTGCGTGAGGGGCTCGCTCATGGCCGCGGCCCTGCGGTGATGCGCTCCCCGCGACCGGGGAGTGGGGACAGTGCATTCGACATCGAAGACTCCAGACCGTCTCGCTGTTGAGACGGTTCCATCAAAACAGATTCCGAACAACAAGGCAACCGATTGCCAGAAATGGTGGAGGGCTGGCGCTCCGAGACGTCTCGGACCCCCGGTCTCAGCCCCGAGCGACCGGGCCGGTGCTCCCGCGCACGACGAGCGTGGTCGCAAGCGGTTCATCGCTCACGGCCTCCATCGCATCACCGAGAGCCTCGAGGACCTTGCCGACGGCGCGCTCGCCTGCCAGCTCCAACTGCGCCCGCACGGTGGTCAGCGCAGGGACGATGAGCTCGCTGCCGAAGATGTCGTCGAAGCCTGCGACACTCAGCTCGTCGGGGACCCGAATGCCGGAGGCGGATGCCGCCTGGATCAGGCCGATCGCCATCAGATCGTTGAACGCGATCACGGCCGTCGCCCTGGCCGCCTGCACTCGGCGGAGCGACTCTCGCCCTCCGTCGATGGTGGGGCTGAGCGGGCCGATCTCGACCACCGCGATGCCACGCTGTTCAGCGGCGTCGAGAAGGCTCTCCCAGCGTCGCCGACTGATCCACGACGTCTCGGGTCCGGAGAGGTAGGCGAGGGAGGTGTGCCCGAGTTCGGCGAGATGAGCGACGAGTGCGACGACGCCCTCCTCGACCTGAGGCAGCACGCCGACGACTCCGTCGACCTGTCGATTGATGAGGATGACGGGTTTGCGCTCCGACAGAGCGGTGATGCGCTCGTCGCCCAGTCGGGTGGTCGCGAGGATCAGTCCATCGACACTCGGAAGCAGACGAGAGACCGCCTCTGCTTCTGCCTCCCCCGATTCCTGGGACTCCGCGATCACCAACGTGTAGCCGGCAGCAGCCGCGGTGTGCTCCGCGCCACGGACGATCCCGAAGATCACCGGGTTGGTGATGTCAGCCACCATCAGTCCGATCGTGTGGCTGCGTCCGGTGGGAAGCGCGCGAGCCATCGGGTTGAACTGGAAGTCGAGGCGATCGGCGGCCGCGCGGATCCGCTCCTCCGTCTTCTTGCTGATCCGCCCCGGCTTGCTGAGCGCGCGCGAGACCGTCGACGGATTCACTCCAGCGAGTTCCGCGATGTCGTAGATGGTCGCAGCGCCGTTGCGACGGCGGATGCGCTCCGCGAGTTCGCCGGGCAGTTCGTCGTCCATGGTTCCTCCCAGCTCCCAGCGTGTCATGTCCGGGGCTTTTCGAGCCATTCGACGGCGGCGCGTGCGATCTGCTCCGGCGCGGGCGCGACATCGATCGTCACGCCGATCTCGTCCGGTTCGAGCGCCTCCAGCGTGTCGATCTGAGACCGCAGAAGCGACGGAGGCATGAAATGGTCTGTCCTCCCCGCAGCCCTCTCGGCGAGCAGAGAGTCACTCCCATGCAGATGCACGAACACCGCGCCGGGCACCCGAGCCCGGATGCGGTCGCGGTAGACCCGGCGCAGCGCGGAACAGGCGATGACGGCACCGGATACCGACCGCAGGGCGAGCTCCTCACCCACGCGGTCGAGCCACGGCATCCGGTCTTCGTCGGTCAGTGGTGTTCCCGAACTCATCTTGGCCCGGTTGGACGCGGGGTGCAGGTCGTCCGCATCGAGGAAATCCATGCCGAGGCGCTCCGCGAGCAGACGGGACACGGTGGATTTTCCCGCGGCCGAGACGCCCATCACCACGACCGACGGGCGAATCGACTCGCTCACCAGTCGTGGACGGTGCCGTCGAGCAGCCGGTTGTAGGGCAGGTAGGCCTGCTCGTACGGATACTTGCCCGCCTCGTCGACGTCGAGGTCGACACCGAGTCCCGGCTTGTCACCGGGGTGCAGGTAGCCGTCGGTCCAGGTGAACGACTGCTGGAAGACCTGATCGGTGCGGGCGCCGTGCTGCATGTACTCCTGGATTCCGAAGTTGTGGATCGCGAGCCCGAGGTGCATCGCCGCCGCCATCCCGACCGGTGAGATGTCGGTCGGGCCGTGCATGCCCGACTTGATCTGGTACATCGCGGCGTAGTCGAGCGTCTTCTTCAGCGCGCTGATGCCGCCCATGTGGGTGACTGCACCGCGGACGTAGTCGATGAGCTGGTCGCGGATGATGTCCTTGAAATCCCACACCGTGTTGAAGATCTCGCCGATGGCGAGCGGGGTGGTGGTGTGCTGGCGCACCAGGCGCAGCGCCTCCTGGTTCTCCGCCGGCGTGCAGTCCTCGATCCAGAACAGGTCGTACGGCTCGAGGTCCTTGCCCAGGCGTGCGGCCTGGATCGGCGTCATGCGGTGGTGCCCATCATGCAGCAGGGGGATGTCGGGGCCGAACTCGTTGCGCACCGCCTCGAACACACCGGGCAGATGGTTCAGGTAGGCGCGGGTGTCCCAGTCCTCCTCGACGGGCTTCGCTCCGCGGCGCGCCGGCTCGTGGTCGTATCGAGCCTCTCCTCCTCCGGTGTCGGCCGACTGCGAGGCGATGCCGTAGATCGCCTTCAGCGTCGGCACACCGGTCTGCACCCGGATCGCTCGGTACCCCTGCTCCTGGTGGGCTCGGATCGAGTCGAACAGCTCGGGCAGCTCTTTGCCCGAGGCGTGCCCGTAGGCCAACAACCCCTTGCGGCTGGCACCGCCCAGCAGCTGGTAGACCGGAAGGCCGGCGACCTTGCCCTTGATGTCCCACAGCGCCATGTCGACCGCTGCGATCGCCGCCATGGTCACGGGTCCGCGACGCCAGTAGGCGCTGCGGTAGAGGAACTGCCACGTGTCCTCGATGCGCGACTCGTCCGCGCCGATCAGCAGCGGCACCACGTGCTCGGTCAGGTAGGCGACGACCGCGAGCTCGCGCCCGTTGAGTGTCGCGTCACCGAGCCCTGTCACGCCGTCAGCGGTCGTGATCTTGAGCGTGACGAAGTTGCGGTCGGGACTCGTGACGATGACGTCGGCTCTGTCGATGGTCATGTGGTTTCTCCTCTGCGTGAAGCCGGTAGGTCAGGCGTCTGTTGCAGGCTTGCGTCCGTCGAGCCCGCGCCAGCGCTGCCTCAGCGCGAATGCGGCAGCCTTGGGCTTGCGCTCGCGGGTGAAGATGCCCTTGCGGTTGCCGCCGACGCGGTGCAATCCGTTGGTGGTGGCGAAGTCGGCGAAGTTCCAGATCTGCTCGCCCACGAACTGCGGGAAGCGGTCGAACACCCGGTGGTACATGGCGAGGAGATCGGTCTGGTACTCCTCGGTCCACACCTGGTCCCACACCGAATGCAGACCCGGCATCGTGTCGGCGCCGTACTCCAGCATCATGATGGGCTTGCCGGTGCGATCGATCCAGCCTTGGATGTCTCCCTGCAGATACATCTCCGCCGTCGCGAGATCGCCCGCGTTGATGTACCAGCCGTAGTAACGGTTGAGGCTCACGACGTCGAAGAGGTCGATGATCTGGTCGTTCTTGAACGTGGCGAACATGACCATCGAGTAGGTGATCGGACGCGTCGGGTCGAGTTCGCGCACGAGGTCCACCAGGGGAGCGAAGTACTCGCGCGCGCCGTCCTCGTTCGAGGCCGGCTCGTTGGCGATGCACCACAGCACCACCGACGGGTGGTTCTTGTCACGCCCGATCAGCTCGCGCAGGTGCTGTGCGTGCGCAGCCTGCGTCTCCGCCCCGGCGTACTGCTCCGAGAAGGTGGGGAACGGCGGGGTGCCGCTGAGACCGCCGACCACGCCCATGTTGAGACCCACGGCCGCGGTCTCGTCGATCACGAGGATGCCGTGGCGGTCGGCGAAGTCGAGGACGTCCTCGGCGTAGGGGTAGTGCGAGGTGCGGAACGAGTTCGCACCCGTCCACTCCATCAGCTGGAAGTCGTGCACCATGTAGGCGTCGTCGTGACCCTTGCCACGCACGAACGTGTCTTCGTGCTTGCCGAATCCGGTGAAGTAGAACGGCTCGCCGTTCACGAGGAACTCCTCGCCTCGAACCGCGACCGTTCGCACACCTACTGCCAGGGAGTAGGTGTCGAGCACGTCCTCTCCGTCGACGGCCTCGACCGTCAGCTCGTAGAGGTACGCGGCGCCCGGCTTCCAGAGCACGACGTCTGCGATCTCGAGACGACCCTCCGGGCCGGACGACGTCGCCACGACACTGCCTGCGGCATCCGCCAGGCTGACGCGCACGTGGGCACCGCCGACGGTCTCGACGCGGTAGTCGACGAGACCGGTGGTGCCCTCGAAGGTCGTCACCACAGTGACGTCGTCAACGTGCACCTGCGGCAGTGAGTACAGCGACACCGATCGCGCGAGCCCCGCGTAGTTGTAGAAGTCGTGGAAGTAGGTCTGGGTCTTGGCGCCGGTCATGCCGACTTCGATCTTGCCCGGCGGGATGGTGGTGTTCGTGAGGTCGGGGCTCACGGCCACCGTGAGCCGGAAGGCGGTGCCCGGCTTCACGACTTCGGTGACGTCGATGTCGAACGGCGTGTACCCGCCGACGTGTCCACCGACGAGCCGGTCGTCGACGTAGACCTTCGCCGAGTGCGTGGCGGCGTCGAAACGCAGGAGGATCCGCTCCCCCGCCCAACCGCGCGGCACCTGCACCGACCGCTGGTAATAGACCCAGCCGACGTGGTCGCGGATCGCCGGATCGGTGAAGAGGTCGTTGTAACTCGCCGGGACGGCTGCTTCGAGAGGCGTATCGAGAGCGGCGAGCCAGGGCTCCTCCGGGAGGCGGGAGTCGATCCCGAACTTCCAGACGCCGTCGAGCTTGACGAGGTCACGGGTCGCGGTGGCGATGGGCTTGAGCATCAAGGGCCTTTCGTGCGCTTCTTTGCGTTCTTGATTTCAGTACAGCAGAGTTCGAGGTAAATGGCAACCGATTGCCAGTCAGATGGTCTCGCCCGCATCAGCCAGAAGGGTGCTGCCGGTCATCACCGTCGAGAGGTCGCTCGCGCAGAACAGCACCACCCGTGCGATGTCGTCGGGCGTCCCCTGGCGACCGATCAGGCTCTGCGACATGGCCGCAGGCATGGTGGCGGGATCGATGCCCGCGGCAGCCATCTGCTCGATCGCCGCGGCCGCCATCGCCATGTTGCCCTCCGTGGGCACGTAGCTGGGGGCGACGCCGAGCACGCGGATGCCCTGGGGGGCGAGCTCGAGGGCGAGCTGCTTCGTGAGCCCCCGCACCGCATGCTTCGACGAGACGTAGGCCGACAGGCCGGGCGCAGTCCCGCGGAAGCCCGCGGTCGAGACGATGTTGACGATCACGCCACCCTGCGGCATCCGACGGGCCGCCTCGCGCGCGCCGTTGCGCACACCTCGGGTGTTGACCGCGAAGACCTGCTCCCAGGTCTCGTCGCTCATCTCGAGCAGCGACTGGCTGGGGAAGATCCCGGCGTTGTTCACCCAGATGTCCGGGGCACCGACCTCAGCCGCCGCGGCGTCGGTCGCTGCAGACACCGACGCCGAGTCGGTCACATCCATTCGCACGCCCACCGTCCGCACCGAGAAACGCTCGCCGATCTCGCCCGCCGCCGCGCGAGAGCGACCCTCGTCGAGGTCGGCGATCACGATGCTCGCACCGGCCTCGGCGAGCCGATCCGCGATGGCACGGCCGAGGCCCTGAGCGCCGCCGGTGATGAGCGCGGTGCGTCCTGTCAGATCGGTCAGCGAGGCGAGGGGGGTCGACGAGACATCGGGGAAGGGAAAGGACATCATTGCTCCGTTTCGAAGGGGTGATGCTCAGCGGACGCTGCGCACCGAGAGGGTGATGAGGAGACCGCCGGCGAAGGCGAGCGCGGCAGCGAGGAGGTACAGCGCGGTGAAGTTCTCGGCGCCGGCACCGGCGCCGGCGCCGATGGCCAGCACCGCCCCGCCCAGCACCGGCGCGAAGACGCCGGGGATCTTCTGCGCGAACAGGGCGATGGCCATGTAACGACCCGCTTCGCGCTCGCGATCGGGGAGCACGTCGAGCAGCAGCGCCTGAGCCACGGCCGAGAAAGTGGCGATGCCGAGGGAGTTCAGCAGGGTGCCGACCATGAGCGTCGGCAGGTCGTGGGCGAACGCCGAGACGCTGCATCCCGCAGCGAAGAGAGCGGAACCCGTGAGGATGAACGGCTTGCGCCTGCCCACCCGATCGCTCAGCCATCCGCCCCCGAGGGAGCCGAGGGTGGCCGTGACGATGCTCGACGCCGAGACGATCGCGAGCACTCCCGCGACATCCGGCACGCGCAGCTCGAGGCGCTGGGCGACGAAGAACACGGTGAAGCTGGTGGTGAGGGTCAGCCCGGAGAAGAAGATGAAGCGTCCGAGCCAGTTCCACGCGAAGTCCGGCGCGTTGCGCGGATCGAAGCCGTAACTCCGCAGCAGTCCACCGACGGTCAGCCGCCGCTCGATCACCATCCCCCGGCTGTCGGGGTCGCGCACGACAGCGAGGAACGCTACCACCAGCACCACACCGATCGCGGCCGGGAGCGCGAACACGACGAGCACCTGATCGCGGAAGAATCCGACGAGGATGATCCCGATGACGGGCGCGACCTGCATCGTGACACCGGTGAGTCCGGATACGCGTCCGCGCTGATGCGGCGGCAGACGGTCCGCCTGCCAGTTGCCGAGCGAGGCTGCCGCTGTTCCCCAGCCGACGGTCGACAGCGTCCATCCGATCGTGAGCACGACGAGACTCGGCGCGAGGGCCATGACGGGCACCGAAGCCGCGCCGATCAGCAGACCGATCACGGTGAACGGACGCCGTCGCCCCCAGCGACTGCGCAGACGATCGCTGAGGATGCCGGTGAGAGGGGCGAGCACGAGAGTGGCTGCCGAGCCGACGGCCAGGACGATGCCGAGGGCTTCGGTGCGCCCGGGCGCCAACTGGTCGAGACGCACCGCCAGCGAGTAAGCCATCGGCACGATCATCGCCATGCCGGCCCCGAACGTCGCGGCGACGAGCAGGACGATCGACCACGCCGAGACGGCTGCCTGCCCGGCCCCCGCGCCGTCGGGCGCGGGGGTCAGGGAGGGTGGCTGCGGAAGCGCGAGGTTGCCCTCCGGAACGCGCCCCGCAGCCTCCGCAGCGCTCTCGCCCTGGGGATCGTCGACGTCGACGGTCATCTGCTCGGCCTCTGTGCGTGGTGCCGGTCAGCCCAGACCGTTGCGCTTCGCGACCTCGCCGAGCCAGCCGAGGCTCGGCTTGGGCGTGCGCACGAACGTCTCGCGGTCCACGGCGATCAGACCGAAGGTCGGAGCCCAGTGACCCCACTCGAAGTTGTCCAGCAGCGTCCAGTGCAGGTAGCCGCGCACGTCGATGCCCTCGTCGATCGTGTCTGCGAGGCCGCGCAGCGCGGCATCCGTGTAACGGATCCGCTGGGTGTCATCGCCGGTGGCGATGCCGTTCTCGGTCACGATGACCGTGACGCCCTCGGAGACCTCCCATGCGTGCCGCACGGCCATGGCGAGAGAGTCCGGGCGGAAAGCGGTGCCGACGAGCGTGTTGTCGGGGTGCGGCGGGTGCGGCACGAGACCGTCCGCATCGACCTCCTGCGACGAGTACGCCTGCACGCCCACGAAGTCGTCGCCCCGGGATCCCTCCCAGTAGACGTCTTCCTTGCCGTAGCGGATCTGCTTCAGCTTCTCCTCACCGCCGGGGGCGGCGGTGAGCGCGCCCGCCGCGATGGTCCAGCCGACCTTGGCGTCCGTACGGGCGCGCACGATCTCGCGTGCAGCATGGTGGATCTCGACGAACGCGCGGCCGATCTCGGGGTCGGCGTCCTGCAGGAAAGCACCGTGCTGCTTCTTCTCGAGCTTCGTCTCCTCGCCGCCCTCGCGCTCGGCGTCGCTCTCGACCGTGGGACTCGTCCACTGCCCGCCCTGCGTCTCCGCCATGCGGCGCATCGCCGTCATGATGGCCGCCTGCATGTTGGGCTCATTCATGGTCGCCACCCACTCGACGCCGTCGAGGATCGTCGTGGCTTCGGTCACGAAACTCAGGAAGCGGTCCTTGGCCTTCGGCGACGTCCACCCGCCGTCGTTCGCGAACCAGCGCGGCGTCGTGAAGTGCTGCAGGGTGACGAAGGGAACGACTCCACGCGAGAAGCAGTAGTCGATCACGCGTCGGTAGTGCGCGAGCTCGGCCCGCGAGAAGCGACCCTCGACGGGCTCGATGCGTGACCACTCGAGGCTGAACCGGTAGGTCGTGAGCCCCGCATCCGCGAGCAGGTCGATGTCCTCGCGATACCGGTGATAGCTGTCGACCGCGTCACCCGAGGGTTCCATGCCGGGCATGGTCAGCTCGCGCTCCCACCAGTCGCTGTTGACGTTGTTGCCTTCGATCTGGTGTCCGGCGGTGGCGGCACCCCAGAGGAAGCCGGTGGGGAAGTTCGTCATTGAGGGATCCTCTCGATCGGAGCAATCATGACAACCGATTGCCACACCACGGTAACATAAAATTAGAAAGCACTCACTATTTTGATCTGAGGAGGACTGATGGCGCAGTACGCCAAGACCGCGGCCGTACGCCGCGGCATCCTCGACGCGTGTCTCACGATCTTCGGAGAATCCGGGTTCCACGGCGCATCGATGGCGGAGATCGCGCGTCGCGCCGGCATCAGCCACACGGGACTTCTGCATCATTTCCCGCGTAAGGAGGATCTGCTCATGGCGGTTCTCGAGCTGCAGGACGAGCGCAGCGCCGACTATCTCTCGCGGAATGCCGCGCTCGACACCGACGCCGACCCGCTCGATGTCCTCCGCGGAATGGCCACGACATTGATCGAACGGGATCAACGAGTCGGCCTGGTGGAGCTGAGCGCCGTGCTCACCGGTGAGGCCACAGCGCCGGCCCACCCGGCGCACGTCTACTTCGAGACTCGATACCGCAACATCCGCTCGTTCATGACCCGCCTCTTCACGCGACTCCGAGACGAGGGACGCCTGTCGACCGACCTGCCTCCGAGGCATCTGGCAGCGATCACCATC
This sequence comes from Microbacterium sp. LjRoot205, assembly GCF_056175745.1. NCBI lineage: Bacteria > Bacillati > Actinomycetota > Actinomycetes > Micrococcales > Microbacteriaceae > Microbacterium > Microbacterium sp. LjRoot205. Next base: position 124,112 of record NZ_JBGFFH010000008.1, read on the forward strand.
GCCGCCATGGACGGCCTGCACACGCAGTGGCTCTTCGATCGCTCGACGATCGACGTCGATGCGTGCGTCACCTCGCTCATGTCGACCTTCGTGCCGGAGCTGAGGCCCACGGCGCAGGGCTGATCACCCCGCGGCGACACCCGACTCGTACTCGAACCGGATGACGGCGACCTGCTCTCCGAGCGCCTCGATCCCGATGACCCGTCCGGTGAATCCCCCCGCGACCTCGGTGGACAGATACCGACCGTCAAGGGCCGCCAGTTCGACGAAGCCCTCTGCCGCGGCAACCCCGGCACGCAGCAGATCCGGCCCGCGGCGAGCGCCGCGCTCGGCCTCGAACTCCACAGCCCTGATCTCGAGCGCCGCGTCAGCCGACACCGTCGCACTCGCGACGACGTCGCTCAGCGGACCGATGACGATCCGCGCACGCACCTCTTCACCGATGCGCTCGACCAGCAGCTGGTGCGCGTCATCCATACGGACCGAGAGTGCCACGTCACCCGTGGCGTGCAGGCGAGCCGACCACAACTCGTCTTCGGCGCGCACCGCGAGCAGTCGTTCGGCGCTCACGGTGAGCGCGTCCCGACCCAGGTCGAGGCGCAGACCATCCGCGCTCGTGCGGGCGAAGGTCGATGGTGCGGTGCCCGGCGCGATCCACCGCGGATGCAGTACCTCGCCTCTGAACTCGTCGACGAACGATGACGTCGAGACCGGCACGTCGTAGCGCGCCTCGTCGACGACGGGCCAGTCGTCGACCCAGTCGACTCCCGCGAGGAACGTCTCGCGGCCGTTGGTGTGCCAGCGAGGGAATGTTCCCCGCGGCCGTGTCGCGAGGAACACGAGCGCCCAGGAGCCGTCGGCGAGCTCGACGAGATCGGAGTGCCCTGTCGACTGCACGGCCGCACTCGTGCTGCGGTGGGTCAGGATCGGATTCGTCGGCGCCGGCTCGAAGGGTCCGCGGATGCTTGGGGATCGCGCGATCGTCACCATGTGTCCGGGGCCCGTGCCACCTTCGGCGACGAGCAGGTACCACCACTCCCCCCGACGGATCAGATGCGGCCCTTCGGCGTGCGCCCCGCCGGTTCCCGCCCACAGCGGGCGCGGCTCCGAGAGGACGTCGCCCGACACCGGATCGATGACGGCCTGCGAGATGCCGCCGCGCATCACATCGCTCCAGGTCACGAAGCACGTGCCGTCGTCATCCCACGCGATGTCCGGATCGATGCCGATGAGCCCTGCGACGTAGACGGGATCGCTCCACGGCCCGGTGGGGGCGTTCGCGTGCATGAGAACGTGACCGCGGCCGACCTCGTGGATGTTCGTCGTGATCATCCAGAACCGGCCGTCATGATGCCTCAGCGTCGGAGCGTAGATCCCTCCGCTGGCGCCCGCGAGTCCTGGGCGCACATCGAGATGCTCCGGCCGATCGAGGATATTGCCGACCTGCGTCCATGAGATCAGGTCGCGCGAGTGGAACAGCGGGACGCCCGGCGAGTACTCGAAGCTCGAGTTCGCGAGGTAGTAATCGTCGCCGACGCGGCAGATCGAGGGGTCCGGGTGGTAGCCGGGGATGATCGGATTCTGAGTCATGACGCCTCCATGAGGCGGCGACGCTCGAGCCTCCGCTCGCGCTGCCTGGCGGGGTCGGCGACCGGAGCCGCCAGGAGCAGCTTCTGGGTGTACGGGTGGTCGGGGCTCGACGTCACATGCTCGGCTGATCCCGTCTCGACGAGGTCGCCGCGGTACAGCACGGCCACGCGATGGCTGATGTGTCTGACGACCGAGAGGTCGTGCGAGACGAAGAGATAGGCCACCCCCGTCGCCCGCTGGATCTCGACGAACAGATCGAGCACTCGGGCCTGCGTCGACAGGTCGAGCGCCGACACCGGCTCGTCGCACACGATGAGGCGAGGCTCGGGGGCGAGCGCACGCGCGATGGCGACACGCTGGCGCTGACCGCCCGAGAACTCCCGGGGCAGCCGCTCGATCGCATCCGAGGGCAATCCGACCTGGTCGAGCAGCGTTCTGACGCGCGAGCGCGCGTCCTTGGCGGTCGCCCCCTGGATGACGAGCGGTTCCGCGAGGATGTCGCCCACCGTCATCGAGGGATTCAGCGAGGTGTACGGATCCTGGAAGACGACCTGGATGTCTCGCGACAGCCGGCGTCGATCGCGCGCCGAGATCCGTGCGATGGATGTCCCGTCGAAGCGGATGTCGCCTCCGGATGGCGTCACCAGCCCCAGCACCGCGCGACCGATGGTGGTCTTGCCGGATCCGGACTCCCCCACCAGCCCCAGCGTCTCGCCGGGCGCCGCACTCAGCGAGACGCCGTGCAGCACCTCCACCGGCTTCTTCCGCCACCCCTTGCCGGGGAACGACACGCGAAGCTCATCGACCTCGAGAAGACTCATCGCTGCGTCCCTTCTTCAGTGATCGCGACGGGCGGGTCCGTGCGGACCGTGCTCTCGTCGAGGATCGCCCCGAGCAGCATCTTCGTGTACTCGTGGGTCGGGTGGGCGAACACCTCCGCGGCGGTGCCGGATTCGACGATCACGCCGTTCTGCATGACCGCGATGCGATCGCACAGGTCAGCCACGACGCCGAAGTTGTGGGTGACGAGGAGGATCGCCATGTCGAGCTCCGACTGCAGATCGCGCAGAAGATCGAGGATCTCCGCCTGGACCGTGACATCGAGCGCCGTGGTCGGCTCGTCGGCGATCAGGAGCTTCGGTCGGCTGGCGACCGCACCGGCGATGAGCACGCGCTGCGCCATGCCGCCCGAGATCTGATGCGGATACGAGTCGAAGGTCCGCTTCGGATCCGCGATGCCGACCCGCTCGAGGAGCGCGAGCACACGAGCGGTCGCCTCGGCGCGCGTCACGCCGAGCGCCGAGCGCACTCCCTCGACCAGTTGAGCGCCCACCTTGTAGGAGGGGTCGAGGTTCGACATGGGCTCCTGCGGAATATAGGCGATCTCCTTGCCGCGGAGGGGCCGCATCTGCGCGTCCGTGAGACCGACGAGCTCACGCCCGTCGAAACGGATGGACCCGCGGGTGATCACCGCCTCGTTGGGGAGCACGCCGAGGGAGGCGAAGGCGGTCTGCGACTTGCCCGAGCCCGATTCCCCGACGAGTCCGACGACCTGCCCTCTGGCGATCGAGAGGTCGACGCCGCGCACGACCTCGTTCAGTCCTCCGCTCGGACGCGGGTAGGCGATGGCGAGGTCGTTGATCTCGAGCAGCCCCGTCCGCGCGGCCGTCGCCTCTCCGGCGCTGTCGAGCACACGCTGACCGCGTCCGACCTTCGCCGGCTTCGGCATGGAGCCCTCGAGGATGTCGCGCAGAGCGTTGCCGAGCAGCACGAGCGACGCCGTGATCACGCCGAGCAGCAGGCTCGGCCAGAGGAACTGCGTCGGCGCGATGTAGAGGTTGCGGAAGCCCGACGAGATCATCGATCCGAAGCTGGGGATCTGCAGCGAGCCGACGCCGAGGAAGGCGAGCCCGGACTGCACGGCGATCGCGGACCCGGCAAGGAAGGCTGCGGCGATGATGATCGGACCGCGAACGACGAAGAGCACGTGGCGGCCGAGAATGCGGAGATTGCCGAGACCCGACACCCGCGCCGCGTCGACATAGAGCTCGTTCTTCACCCCGAGCACGAGGTTGCGGACGATGCGATAGATGCCCGGCGAGAGGAGCACACCGAAGATCAGCATTGTGAAGCGGTAGTCGCCACCCGTGACCGGCATCAGGATGATCAGCAGCAGGATGCCGGGGAACGTCATGATCAGGTTGAAGAGCCACTCGGTGGTGGCTCTCGTCACCGTGCCGAAGTACCCGCCGATGAGACCGGCGATCACTCCGACGACCAGCGCCACGCCGGCGCCGATCAGAGCAGAGATGGCCGCCGTGTTGATCGAGTGGAGCAGCCGAGACAGGATGTCGCGGCCCGCCTCGTCGGCGCCGAGCAGGTACCCGGGCGTACCGACGGAGGCGTTGATCATCGCGAGATCGGCGTCGTTCGGACCGTGCGGCGCGAGCCACGGCGTGAGCAGTCCGAGGAGGAAGATCACGGCGAGGATGCCGAGGGTCCCGACGGCCTGAGGATCCCGCAGGATTCGACGCCAGGTGGACGTCCGGGTCTTCGCCGCGTTCTCGAGCGTGACGAGCAGCTCGGTGCTGGGCGGCGTCACGGTTCCGGTGTTCGTCTGGAGTGGGCGTTCGTCGCTCAATGGACTCTCGCTTTCGGGTTCAACCAGCCGTTGGCCAGGTCGGTGAGGAGGTTGACGACGGTGACCAGCAGCACACCGAAGGCGGTGATGCCCATGATCACGGGGATGTCGCCCTGAAGAGAGGCGTTGAACGCGAAGCTGCCGTAGCCCGGCAGAGCGAAGACGTTCTCGATGATGAGCGCGCCGCCGAACATCTGGATGAACTCCAGCGACATCACCGTGAGCGCCGGGCTCGCAGCGTTGCGCAGCGCGTGCTTGATGACGATCGAGGTGGTCGATGAGCCGCGCGTCCGCAGGGTGCGGATGTAGTCGCGGCGGAGCTCGTCGATCATGCGCCCTCGCACCTGAGCCGCCATGTTGGCGACGCCGCCGATGGTCAGCACGATCACCGGGATCGTGATGCTGCGCACCCACGCCGCCGGGTCCTCGGCGAACGGTGTGAAGCCGGTGGCGGGAAGCCATTTGAGCTGCACTGCGAACACCACCACCAGCACGATCGCCAGCAGGAGGCCGGGGACGATGTACCCGATGAGAGAGATCCCCTGCGCGATGCGATCGACGATTCCCCCGCGCGAGGCAGACCAGACGCCGAGCACCACCGAGATGATGACGGTCAGGATCAGCGCGGGGACGATGATCGAGAGCGTGACGGCGAGGCGCTGGAGAACGGTCGGTCCGACTGGCAGCGACGTGTACACGGAGACGCCGAAGTCGCCCTGAACCGCGTGGATCAGCCAGTCGAAGTACTGGACGAGGACAGGTCGATCCCACCCCTTCTGCTCGATGAGCCCCGCAACGACATCCGGCGTCGCACCGGTGCCGAGAATCGACTGCGCGACGTCATCGAACGACGTGCTGAGCAGCAGGAAGGTGATCAGGGTCACCAGGATCGCGAGCACGATCCCGGCACCGAGACGGCGAAGGATATAACTGAGCATCAAAGAACTCCCGGTGCGGGTGGGGATGCGGCGGACCGCATCCCCACCCCTCACTCACTCGGTGACGTCGAACTGTCGGATCGTGGAGAGGGTGTTCGCCTCTCCGACGTAGCTGATGCCGTCGGCGGTAGCCCACACAGCGCCGACGTAGACCAGCGGCGCGACGAATGCCTGATCGACGACGTACTCGTTCAGTTCCTGATACAGCGGTACGCGGTCGTCGAAGGCGACCGTCGAGTCGATCTCCGAGAACAGCCGGTCCAAGGTGTCATCGGTGTAGCCGCGCGGGTTGCCGACTCCGTCCAGGGCGAAGGTCGTCGCCAGGTCCGCGCTGTCCGCATTGAACCCGAGGATCTGGAAGTACAGACCGTAGTCGCCGGAGCGAGCCGCCGACTGCGCCTGCTGCGGAGGAACCGTGACCCATTCCAGCGTCAGGCCGATGTCGGCGAACGCCTGGGTGAGAACGGGTTCCACAGTGGTCGACAGGAAGGTGCTGGGGATCTGGAAGCTCTCCCCCGCGTAGCCCGCCTCCTCGACGAGCTCACGCCCCTTCTCTGGGTCGTACTCGTACTCGTCGTTGAGCGATTCGTCGTAGATGGCGCCGAATGGGCTCACCAGCTGCGTCGTGGCGATTCCGACTCCGCTGTACAGCCCCTTGAGGACGGCGTCCCGATCGATGGCGAGGTTGATCGCCTGGCGTACCTTCTCATCTCCGAGAGCGGGCCACTTCTCCCCGCCTCTGTCCAGGATGTTCAGGAAGCTCGTCGCGACCGCATCGTTCTGTTTGATCGAGAACTTCTCCTTGTCGAGCTGCCCGACGACCTGCGTCTGCACTGTCGCCGCGTTGAGTTCGCCCGCCTGGAGCGCATTGAACGACGCCGTCTGATCCTGAAGGACCTTCACCGTCAGCGTCTTGAACGGGACGTTCTCCGCGTCCCAGTAGTCGTCTCGCTTCACCAGCACGTAGCTGCTCCCGGGAACGGTCTTTTCGGTGTCGAGTGTGAACGGCCCCGAGCCGACGGGATCTGTGGCGGTGCGCTCCTCGTCGATCGTGGCAGGGTCGCCGATCGCCCCCGGGCCGGAGGAGAGGTTGTCGAGGAACTGCGGGTCGAAGCCATCGAACGAGACCACGACCGTCCGGTCGTCCTCGGCGACGACATCCGTGACCGAAGCCAGACGACTCTGCACGTTGCCGGCGGTCTCCCGCGAGCGGAGCATGGTCGCCACGACGGCGTCCGCGTTCACCGGGTCTCCCGAACTGAAGCTCATTCCCTCACGAAGCACGAGCGTGAGCTGCGTGCCGTCCTCGTTGTACTCCCACGATTCCGCGGCACCCGGGATGATCTCCCCCGTGGCCGGATCCTTGCGGAGCAGAGTGTCGAGGATCGATGACCACACGAACATCTGCTGCCCATCGACGAGCTGCGCCGGGTCGAGCGAGTTCGGCGCCGAGACAGCCGCGATGGCGAGATCCTTCTCGACGACGGTGGCCGACGTGCCTGCGGGTTCGGGGTCGCTTCCGGCCGCGCAGCCGGACACCGCGAGTGCGGTGATGAGCATCGCGGCGGGCAGGACCACGCCACGACGGTGCTTACGGGTGTTCCACATTGTTCATACTCCTTTGGATGAAACGACTTGATGCGCAACCGCTTGTCATTAAGGGTCTAGCGGACGAGGACGGCGGCGTCTGATGTCAGTAAAGCAGGGATTCGAGTCAATGACAACCGATTGCCAACTCGTTATCGAAGTGTGAGATCATCGATCGATCGCCGACTCGCGAGCACCTCATCGACGAACGCCTCGTCGTCGCCGAGCACGGGGCTGAGCTCGGCGACCGCGCATTCGACGGATGAACGATCCCCTCGCTGTCCGCCGATCGCCAGCCACGCCGCGACGACAGCTGCGCACGCGTCGGCGGGGCGCCCCGCCCTGCGTTCGAGCTCTGCGACCGGCGCGACGCGCACACGCATCTTGGTGTCGGAATCGAGACCGATCTGCGCGAGGAGATGCCGGATGCGCGGGTTTCGGAAGCGGTCGAGCAGCGCCAACCGGTATTCCTGCAGTCCGAGCTCCGCCGGAAGATGCCGGCAGACTTCATCCCAGTACGCGTCGACGGCGCGCAAGCACACCATGTCGGCGATCGCCTCGGAGACCGTGTGATGACCACGAAGCCGACCGAGCGACGCGAGAAGCGTATGAGCGCCGTTCAGCAGCCAGAGCTTCCGCGCCTCCCACGGTTCAAGGTCGTCGGTGAGGCGGGCTCCCGCCACTTCCCACTGCGGCCGGCCCGCGGGGAACTCTCCGGCGATGACCCAGTCGGAGAAGCTCTCTGCGACCACCGGTGCACGATCCCCGTAGCGCCGCGAGAGCTCGGTCGTTTCCTCATCCGAGAGTCGAGGGGTGATCCGATCCACCGAACTCGACACGAACGACACGTGCGCATCGATCCAGTCGACAAGCCCCGGCACCTCCCTCGCGAGAGAGCTGACGGCGGCGCGCAGCACTCCCCCGTTGTCGGCCAGGTTGTCACAGGAGACGAGAGCGAGAGCTCCGGAACACGAACGCCTGCGCGCCTCCAGACCGAGCACGAGGCGACCGACGGCGGTGACAGGACGCACGCTGACGAGGTCGTCGTCGAGGAGTCCTGCCAGCAGGGCTCGATCGAGAGCCGTCCGATCATCGGCATAGGCGGCCTCGGTGATAGTCAGGCTGACGATGGCGGTCGCAGGAGCGGCGACGTCATTCACGAATGACGGGATGTCCGTGCCCGGATGCGCCCGGACGATGCTCCCGATTCGTTCGGCGTCGTCGCCTGCCGGCGAACGCACGATCAGTGTGTACAGACCGTCCTGGGCGGAGAGATCATCCGCGAGCCCGGCACTCCTTCCGGTGTACGCCGCGATCCCCCACTGCGCCGAGTCACCGGCATGGGCCGTGTACCAGGCCAGATGCGAGCGGTGGAAGGCGCCGAGCCCCATATGGATGATCCGCACCGGTGGTGCCGGCGACTCGCGCACTCCGAGCATCACACCGCTCACAGCTTGAACACCCTCTTCGGCTGGGGCCCGACGATGTCGTCGATGACGGCGCCGGCCGCGTCCTCGTCCACACGCCCCTCGACGACCAGCCGGGCGAGGAATGCGGCATCCGCACGGCGTGCGGTGTCGTGTCGGGCTGGTATGGAGAGGAAGGCGCGGGTGTCGTCGATGAACCCCGACCCGCGCGAGAACCCGGCCGTCTCGGTCACCGCCGAGCGGAACCGTGCCATGGCATCCGGGGCATCGAGGAACCACCAGGGAGCGCCGATGTAGACGCTCGGGTAGAACCCCGCCAGCGGGGCGATCTCGCGAGAGTAGACGGTCTCATCCACGGCGAAGAGCACCAGGTGCAGATCGCGCTCGAGGCCGAAGCGCTCGAGAAGCGGCCGCAGACCGCCGACGAAGTCTGTGCGCCGCGGGATGTCATGCCCGGAGTCGGGGCCGAAGCGGCGGAAGGTCTGCGTGCTGTGGTTGCGCACGACGCCGGCGTGCACCGTCATGACGAGTCCGTCGTCGACGCTCATCCGGGCCATCTGCAGCAGCATGTGCGCCCGGAACGAGTGACGCTCCCCGGCATCCGCATCACCGGAGACGACGCGGGCGAAGAGCCCCTCGCCTTCTTCGGGCGCGAGGTCGAGCGTGTCGGGGACCTCGACACCGTGATCTGCGGACACGGCCCCGTGCTCGATGAAGTACCGCCTCCGCTGCTCGAGGGCGGCGAGGTACCCGGCGAACGTGCCCGGGCTGCCCGTCTCGGCGACGAGCCGCTCGACGTTCTGCGCGAACCCTGCCGCATCAGGATCCAGGTACCGGTCGGGGCGGAACGTCGGCAGAACCCGGCCGACCGCGCCCTCCGCGGCGAGCGCCGCGTGCCCTGCGAGATCGTCCAGAGGATCGTCGGTCGTCGCCAGCACCTCGATGCCGAAGCGCTCGAACAGCGCACGCGGCCGCAGCTCGGGCGTGGCGAGCTGATCCGCGACGCGGTCGTACGCCTCATCCGCCGTCGCCGCCGAGAGCGGCACCGTCACGTCGAGCACATTCTGCAGAGACTCCGAGATCCAGTACCCCGACGCCGTGCCCGCGAACAGGGGCCAACGCTCAGCGAACCTCCGCCACACCTGGCGCGGGTCCGCGGCACTGCCGCCGACCCCGAGCTCGTCGAGGCCGACCCCGGACGCGTGGAGCAGCCGGGTGACGTAGTGGTCGTGTGTGATCAGTAGCGATGCCGGGTCGGAGAACGGGCGATCCTCGACCAGCCATTCCACCGGCACGTGACCGTGCGGCGAGATGATCGGGGCATCGGCGACGCGCTCGTAGAGGGCGCGCGCGACCGAGCGCGTCGTCGGATCGGCGGGGAGCAGTCGGTCGCGGTCGCGACGGACGAGTGATGCGTGTGACATGGAAGGTCCTTTTCAGCCGCGCCAGCGGGTACGAAGTGCGTGAGCGGCGGCCTTCGGCCGTCGATCACGTGTGAAGATCCCCTTCTTGTTCCCGTCGACGCGGAAGGCGCTGCCTGGCGTGTGGAAGTCGGCGAAGTTCCAGACCTGCTCTCCGACGACCGCCGGGATCCTGTCGAAGACCCGGTGGTACATCTCGAGGAAGGCGAGCTGATACTCCTCGGTCCAGGGCTGGTCGTATACCGAGTGAGTCCCGACGATCGTGTCGGCCCCGTACTCGGTCATGACGAGAGGCTTGCCGTAGGTGCTCTCCCACCCGCGGAGTTCAGCCTCGAGGTGCCGTTCGGCGCTGCGCAGGTCGCCGCCGTCGGCATACCAGCCGTAGTAGCGGTTGAGGCAGATGACGTCGAACAGATCAGCGATGCGATCGGTCTCATGCGATGCCTGGATGAGGTTGGCGAACGTGACAGGGCGGTGAGGATCCAGTTCCCGTGTCAGCGCCACGAGCGGCTCGAAGTAGGGGCGGGCTCCCTCCTCGAACGACGCCGGCTCATTCGTGATGCACCACATCACGACGCTGGGATGGTTCTTGTCCCGGGCGACCAGCTCGCGGATCGCGCGAGCGTGAGCGGCTCTCGTCTCGTCTCCGAAGCCCTCCGGTCCGAACGTCGCCCTGGTCGCTCCCGTGCCCATCCCGGCGCCGATCGCGAGGTTGAGACCGACGGCCGCGGTCTCGTCGATCACGACGATTCCGTGCCGATCGGCGTACTCCAGGACGTCCTCCGCATAGGGGTAGTGGGAGGTTCGGAACGAGTTCGCCCCCGCCCAGCGCATCAGGTGGAAGTCGTGCACCATGTACGCGGGGTCGTGACCTTTGCCTCGAACCGGGGAGTCCTCGTGCTTGCCGAATCCGCGGAAGTAGAAGGGCTCGCCGTTGATGAGGAACTCGGCTCCTCTCACTTCGACGGTGCGGATGCCGACCGGCAACGTGTACACGTCACGGACGCCCGTCTCGGTCGTCGCTTCGACGACGAGGTCGTACAGGTGGCCCGCCCCCGGACGCCACAGGATCGCGTCCGGGATCCGGATCTCCCCGGTGCGCCCGTGCCCCTCGGCGACCTGGCGTCCGGCGCCGTCGAGCACTCTGATCGAGAGGTCGGCGGCGACGGACGGGTCCGACAGGACGATGTCGTAGCGGACGATGCCGTCGGCGCCGTCGAGGTCGGGGACCGCCGTGATGTCCTCGATCCGCACGGGCGGAACAGCCGCGAGCCACACAGAGCGCGGCAGACCGCCGTAGTTGTAGAAGTCGTGCAGGTACCGCTGCTGTCTGCGGCCGTCGTCGGCCACGGTCACGAAGCCGGGTGGGAGCGTGGTCTTCGTCAGCTCGTTGTCGACGCCGATCGTCAGGCGGAACTCCTCGCCGGGGATCGCATGATCGGTCACATCGGCGTCGAACGGAGTGAACCCGCCGTCGTGGGTGGCGACGAGGGAATGTCCGGCATAGACGCGGGCTCGGTGCGATGCCGCTTCGACCCGCACGAGGATCCGGGAGCCGTCCCATCCGCGCGGCACGCGGACCGTGCGCTGATACCAGACCCAGCCCACGTGGTCGCGGATCTCCTGGTCGGCGAACAGGTCGTCGTAGCTCGACGGGACCGGCGCCTCGAGTTCGGTGCGGAGGCGATCCGACCACGGCTCGGGCACCGCGTCGTCATCCGCCGCGAATCTCCACAGGCCGTCGAGGGAGACCAGTTCCCGCGTCGGGGACCACTGGGGTCGAAGCATCGTCGCTCAATCCTCTCCGGGGCGCCCCGCCCCGACATCGTCAGACCAGACAACCATGATCGACCCGTTTTGGCAAGCGGTTGCCAAAACGCGTCTCGATCGGACGGATGACTTCTGCCGTACGATCGGGGAACCGGATGCCGTCGCGACGAGGGGAAGACAGCACGATGTCGACAGACGAGCCGAACGCCTCGCAGGATGCGGCCGCGATCGACGGTCGCATCGGCCGACGCCCCACGATCTACGACATCGCCCAGCGGGTCGGACTCAATCCGTCGACCGTGTCGCGCGCCCTGAACAAGCCCGGTCGCACGAACGTCGCCACCGAGGAGAAGATCCGCGCGGCTGCTGCAGAACTCGGCTATCGGGTGAACCCCATGGCTCGGGCGCTTCCCACAGGGCTCTCGGGGACATATGCGATCGTCCTCCCCGACATCACCAACCCCGTGCACTTCGAGCTGATCCGTGGCGCGGAGCAGGTCGCGCGGAGGAGCGGCTTCACTCTGATCGTCTCTGAGACCGAGGGTGCTGCCGAGATCGAGCTCGAGACGATCGAGACGCTGCAGCCCTCCGTGGACGGCCTCCTCGTCGTCGCCTCTCGCCTCGACGACGACTCGCTGGCAGCGCTGGCTGCGAGCAAGCCGATCGTCGGAGCCAATCACTCCACACCGTCGTTGCCGAGCGTCACCCCAGACCTCGAGTCCGGCCTCACCGACGCACTCGACCATCTGCGCGACCTCGGACACCGTTCCGTCGCGTACCTCGGTCTCGGCGGCGCCCGGATCAACCGGGCACGATGGGAGCTCACTCTCGATCTCGCGGCCGCACGAGGCCTGGGGGTGGTGGAGATCACCGTGGACGAGCCGACGGTCGCGGGCGGCGCTGAGTCCCTCCGACGCGTCCGGGCCAGCGGCGTCACCGCCGTCCTCGCCTACAACGACCTCGTCGCGCACGGACTCCTTCGGGCCGCGCGCAGCGGCGGTCTGCAGCTGCCCGAGGCCTTCAGCGTGATCGGCTTCGACGACATCTTCAGCGCCGAGCTGGCCGTTCCCGCGCTCACGACTCTGCGCTCTCCGCTCCGCGAGATCGGCACCCGCGCGATGGAGACACTCATCGACCCTGAGCGGAGCAGGACACCGACGAAGGTCGTCCTGCCGCTCGAGCTCGTCGTGCGGGAGTCCACGGCGGCACCGACGAGGTGACGCCTTGAGAGGACGCGACCCGCAGCCGAGCGATTGCCGGTACGGGTCGCGTCCGGGCATCATCCCCCGTTCGACTGCCTGATGCCCTCGCCGTACGCCTCGAAGGTGTGCACGAACCCGCCCGCGGGCCCACTGACCACCAGATAGCCGTCAGTGGTCCCCGGCGCGATGGCGATGTTCGTCGCGGATTCGAGCCCCTCCCCGGGCACGCGGATCACCCCGATCTGCTCGCCGGTCTTGGCGAACACCACGATCTCCGCCTTCTCGTGGAACGCCTGGTAGATGTTCCCTTCGGCATCCACCGCGGTCGAGTCGATGCGTCCGATCCCGCCGTCGACATGGATCGCCGGGTACGCCGAGACGACACGCGTGCGCTCCTCGTCGAGGGCGAAGTAGTCGATGCGGTTCGCGTTGTACTGGGCGACCCAGAGCCCGGCGTCCTCCTCGTCGAACACGATGCCGTTCGGCGAGGGCAGATCGTCGGCCAGCACGCTCGCCGACCCGTCGACGCCGATCCTGACCACCCTGCCCGGCGTCTCCCACCCGGGCCCGTCCATGCCGCGGGTGTCGGTCACGAACATCGTCCCGTCGGGGGCGAAGGCGATGTCGTCGGGCAGCATCGCGACGCCCTCGACCGCACCCGTGAAGTGGGCCTGCGGGTCTTCGCCATCGGGCGTGATGCTCAGCACGTCGCCTCCGAGGAAGTCGGTCAGATACAGACGCCCGTCGCTCGGATGGAACTGCGCCGAGGTGAATGCGCTCGTCTCATCCGTGAAGACCTGCTCCGCCGAGGCCTCCTCGACATCGATTCGCAGCACCTTGGCTTCGCCCGCGGGTGCCATCACGTCGACCACGAACAGAGAGCCGTCGTCGTGGAAGGTCGGCCCTTCGAGCAGTGTCCCCCCGGTGAGCTCATGCGGCTCGGTGACCTGCAGGAGTTCCGTCGAGGTCTGCTCGAGTGCCGGCCCCGCGGCCTCGCCCACCGACCCGCCATCGTCCGCCGCGGGCGCGCATCCGGCGAGCACGACCGTTGCGCCGACCACCGTCGCGACCGTCACGATCGGCACCCTCATGCGGGCACCCCGACCGCGGCCGTCACGCGGATGTGATCATCGGCATCCGAGACGACGAGAACGTCGGCCATGTCCCCGCTCCGCCACTCACGCAAAAGACGGTGGAAGACCACCGGCCCCGGCGAGAATGTAAGGCCGCCGATCGATCGGGATCCCTCGCCGTTGTAGTACCCGGGAGTGCACTGAGCTTGGAAGTCCGAGACGTCTCTCGCAGTCTCGGCCACGGTGCGGCACCACGCATCCTCCGCCTCCGCCGTGGGCTCGATACGGCGAGCCCCGACCTGCTCGGCGCGTGCGATGACCGCGGCGATGTGCGTCGCCTGCTCCTGGAGGATGTGCACGAAGTTCACCGAGTTCGCGTTCTGCATGGGGCCGAGCTGGAAGAGGTTGGGGAACCCGTGCGTGCTGAACCCGTGCAGCGTGCGCGGCCCGTACCCCCAAGCCTCGAGCAGCGAACGCCCGCCTCGACCGACGACGGGGAGCGTTCCCGAGACCACACCCGAGACGCCCACGTCGAATCCGGTGGCGAAGATGAGGCAGTCCACCTCGTACTCCGCGTCGCCGACCACGATCGACGTCTCGGTGAGCGCCGTGACACCGTGGGTGTCCGCCGTGTCGACGAGTACAACGTTCGACCGATTGAACGCCTGCAGGTAGAGATCGCTGAACCCGGGCCTCTTGCACATGTACCGGTACCAGGGCTTCAGCACCTCCGCGGTGGCCGGATCCTCGACGATCTCGTCGACACGCGCTCGGATCCTGTTCATCGTCTCGGCGTCGTCCAGTTCCTCCCGACGCAACCGCTCCTCCTCGGAGACGGCCTCGTCTACGGCACCGGAGAGGATGCTGCGCTGCAGCGCGTGCGTCGCCGTCCACCCGTCCTGCACGAGCGATTCCTCGGCCTCCCCCGCCAGCACGGCGAGGAAGTTGTCCATCCGCTCGCGCTGCCATCCGGGTGCGAGGGATGCCGCCCACTCCGGATCGGTCGGGCGGTTGTCCCTCACGTCGACCGTCGACGGCGTGCGCTGGAAGACGAGCAGCTGCTTCGCGTGCTCGGCGAGGTGCGGGATCACCTGCAGCCCGGTCGCTCCCGTGCCGACAACCGCGACCCGCTTGTCTGCCAGACCGGAGAGATCGCCGTCCGGCGATCCTCCGGTGTATCCGTAGTCCCAACGGCTCGTGTGGAACGTGTGGCCGGCGAAGCGCTCGATGCCCGGGATGCCCGGAAGCTTCGGCTGCGTCAGGGTTCCCGACGAGGTGATGACGTAGCGGGCACGGAAGACGTCGCCCCGATCCGTCTCGACCTGCCACTCCGACGCGCCCTCGTCCCACGTGAGACCCGTCGCGCGGGTGTGCCCGACGAAGTCGCGTCGCAGGTCGTAGTGCTCGGCGATGCGCACGGCATGCCGGCGGATCTCCTCCCCCGTCGAGTAGCGCTCGGTGGGCACGTATCCCGTCTCTTCCAGGAGGGGCATGTAGACGTACGACTCGATGTCGCAGCGGATGCCGGGATAACGGTTCCAATACCAGGTGCCACCCACGTCTCCCGCCTCGTCCATCAGGCGGATCGACGAGAGTCCCGTGTCGCGCAGACCTGCCCCCGCGAGCAGCCCGCCGAATCCGGCGCCGATGATCAGCGCGTCCACGCGATCGTGCAGCGGCTCCCGCTCGACACGCGTCGTGTAGGGATCCTTCGCGTAGTAGCCGTACTCGCCCAGCGCCGAGCGGTACTGCGTCGCGCCGTCCGGGCGGATCCTCCGATCGCGCTCATACGCATACTTCTCTCGGATCTCCTGCAGGGAGCGCTCCCGCTCCTGCCCACTCCGGGTCTGCTGCACCTGATACGCCATCGTTCCACCCTCCTGTCTTCGGGGGTGCGGGCACAGGAGGCCGACGTCGGGGATGGCGCACGAGCCTGGGCCCGACACGACCCCGGATCGGTTCCTTCGACAAAAGGTTAGCTTGAAGCTAAGTAAATCTCACTGGGAAGACGCTATGAAGGCACTACGGTACAGACGTGGGAGACGAACTGAGACGAACCGCCGCGCTCGAGAACATCGATGCGCTCACCCTCGCGATCTCGGTGCGTTCGCTCCCCCGCATGGTGGGATCCCTGCTCAGCACCCAGCTGACGATCCAGCAGCTCAAGGTGCTGACGGCGATCGTCGTGTCCGAGCAGAGCAGCGCGAGCGAGCTGGCCTCCACCTTCGAGGTGTCCCTCGCGACGATGTCGAAGCTGATCGAACGTCTCGTCGAGCAGGGACTCGTCGAGAGGATGACGGATGCCGACGATCACCGAGTCCGCCGACTGCATCCCACCCTGCTCGGTCGCGACGTGATCGGGAAGATCATGGCGGCACGCCCGGAGATGGGTGCCGACATCCTCGACGGCCTCTCCCTCGACGAACTCGAATCGCTGGCCGTCGGCCTGCGAGCCATCAGCCGCGAGCTGCATGCCGCGAGTTCCGACGGCCGCTGAGGCGGCGGGTGCGCAGCCCTGGATCTGCGCACCCGTCGCCATACACAGCCGTCGCACTCAGCGGACGGCGAGACGCCCGAGACCGGTGAACGCTCCGGGGGGCGCGGTGCGCGTCGAGCCGTCGGGGAAGACAACCGTCGCGCTCGCCCCGGCCGGGATCTCCGCGTCGATCCGGAGTTCGTCACCCTCGATCCGCCACTCGACGCGGATCCGCCCTCGCGGAGTGTCGAGATGCCCGGTCGCCCAGGTGAGTCCGCCGCCCGGGATGGGGGCGATCGTGAACGACTGCCAAGCGATCGAATCCGGGTCCTGACGAAGACCGAGGGTGTGGGTGTGCAGGAAGCGGATGACCGCGCCCTTGCTGTAGTGGTTCAGCGATTCGTGGGCAGCGCCGTCGTCGTCTATGCCTTCCCAGTCCTCCCAGATCGTGGTCGCACCCTTGTCGATCATGTGCAGCCACGACGGTGCGCTCCGCTGGAACAGCAGCTCGTAGGCGACGCCGGCATGGCCGGTGTCGGCGAGCACGGGCAGCAGGTCGCCGGTGGCGAGGAATCCGGTGCCGAGATGKGTGCCGGCAGCGCGGATGAGGTCGACGAGCCGCTCCGCCGCCGCAGCGCGCTGCGACTCCGGGATGAGGCCGAAGGTCAGCGCCCGCACGTAGGCGGCCTGCGTGTCCTGCACTGTGCGTCCGTCGCCGGCGAGGAACTCGGTGCGCCAGGCGTCGAGGATGCGGTCGGCCAGCACGGCGTACCGCTCGGCGCCCTCGTCCCGCCCGAGCACCGTCGCCGCGTCCGCGAGGATCCGCGTCGAACGGTAGAGGTAGGCCGTGCCGACCTCTCCCTTGTCGGCCATGAACCAGGSCATGGGGTTGGACTTGATCGGGTCGAGGCGCGAGCCGTCCTCCGCCTTGGGGACGGGCTCGGTCCACTCCCCCCAATGGAAGGTGCCGTCCCACACATATTCCTCGTGCGACTGCGGCTCCCCCGACCGCTCCACGCGGGAATGATGCCTGGTCGTGCGCGCAGCCCCGAGGGCCCACTCGACCCAGCGGACCATCGCGCCCCAGTTCTCCTCCAGGACCAGGGAGTCGCCGTACGCGGTGTACATCTCCCACGGCACGAAGGTGATCGCGTCGCCCCACCCGGAGGATCCGGTCATCATCGCGAACTGATCGTCGAGCTTCTGCTTGATGCGCCGCCCATCGGGCGAGAAGTTCGCGATCCGCCCGTCATCGAGCTGATCATCGCGCACCGACTGCAGCCACTTGCGAGTGAAGCCGAGCACGTCGTACAGCCGCGCCGCCGTGGGAGCGAAGACCTGGTAGTCGCCCGTCCACGCCAGGCGCTCGCGCGTCGGGCAGTCGGTCGGCACGTCCACCGCGTTGCCGCGGAAGCTCCAGTCGGCGATCTCGTGCAGGCGGTTGAGCGAGGGATCACTCGACTCGAACGATGCGGTGCGGCGGAGGTCCGTCTGCACGATGCGCATCTGCGCCGTGGACGCCTCGAAGGGCGAGCCTTCGCGCGTGATCCGCGCGTACTGGAACCCGTGCACCGTGTGGCGCGGCTCGAAGACCTCGCCTCCTCCGGCGGATACCACCTCGTCGTGTTGGACGAACACCACGGACGGTTCGCCCGGCTTGGTCGAGTCGAGGTGCGAGGTGTCGAGATCGCCGTCCGGGCCGACGTGCTCGCCATAGTCGATCACCGTGCGTGTGCCGGCGGGGCCGAGGTCCGTCAGCCGGATCCATCCCGAGGCGTTCTGACCGAAGTCGAGCACCCAGGTGTCTTCTGCGATTCGGTTCGCATTCACCGCGTCGCGCGTCTCGACCACGCGCACCGGCGGGGCGGGCGACCAGGAGATGGGCGGCCCCTCGACCGCGCCGACGATCACGGGCACCGCGGATCCGCTCTCCGCGCGGAAGTCGGTCGTCTGCCCGTCCATCAGGTCGGCCCGGACGATCGTCGACTGAGCGCTGGTCCATTCGCCGTCGGTGCGGATCACACGCCGCGATCCGTCGGCGAGTTCGAGGTGCAGTTCCGCCCGAGCCGCGAGCGTCGTACCCCATCCCGCCGGCAGGCGGAACGCACCGACCTGACCTCGATACCAGCCGTCGGAGAGCTCGATCTCGAGTGCGTTGCGACCGCCCTGGAGCAGGGAGGTCACATCGGCCGCCTGCGCGTAGACCGTGCGGTCGTACGACGTGGAACCCGGAGCGAGCTCGGCGGTGCCGACCCGCTGTCCGTTGACCCTGGCCTCGTAGACCCCGAGCGCCGTCGAGTAGAGACGAGCCGCGACGACGTCGTCCGCCTCGAACGCGCGGGACAGTGTGTGGGCGCCGCGAGCTCCGTAGCCAGGGTCATCGTGCTCGACCGGGCTGATCCACTCCGCCGACCAGTCGGCGTCGAGCAGACCGCACTCGAAGGTCGACCAGTCGGACCACTCCGACGGGGCGTCCCCGGCTTGCACCCGCGCCCGCCACCGCACGCGCTGCCCACTTGTCAGCGGAACCCAGGGCCACTCGACGAAGAGAGGAGAGCCGGCATCGAGCGGCACGCGCGCCCGTCTCTCGCCGTCGACGATCGCCTCGAGCTCGAAACCGTTCGATGTCTCCGCCTCGACGGGCACGGTGAACGACAGTCGCGGTGTGGCTTCCGACACGGTGAAGTCGTCTCCGCCGCTGTCGATCCGCAGGTCGAAGGGAGTCGACGCGAGCGATGCGAGGCTCGAGGGGGTGGTCATCTCAGCGAACTCCCTTGACCTTGAACATGATGATGAGACCGCCGACCAGCGCGAACACCGCGCCGATGAGGTACAGCAGCGTGTAGTTCTTCTCCGCGCCGACGGCACCGATCGTGATGATGAGCGGCGCGATCAGCGGGGCGATCGCACTGGGGATCTTCTGCGCGAAGGCGACGACGGCCATGTATCGACCGGACTCGGCGCGGTCGGGGATGATCGCGTAGACGATGGCCTGATCCACTGTGGCGAACACGGCGATCGCGAGCTGCATGAGCACGGCGCCGATGATCAGCTGCGGCAGCGACCAGGCGAACGCCTCGGCGAGCGCGCCTCCGATGAAGATGAATGCGGCCGCGAGCACGAACAGACGGCGGCGCTTGAGCTTGTCCGAGAGGAAGCCGCCGAGCAGTGCGCCGCCGGCAGCGGCGACGACCCCGAGCATCCCGACGGTGGCGACGACACCGGCCACCTCGCGCACCGGCAGGTCGAGACGCTGGGCGTAGAAGAACGTGCCGAACGTGGTGTTGAAGTACAGACCGATGAAGAACACCATCCGGCCGACCCAGTTCCAGGCGAAGTCCGGGTACTTGCGGGCGTTGAAGCCGTAGCCGGCGATGACCTTCTTGAGAGTCACCGTCGAGTCGACGACGAGATCCTTCGAGCTGCCTTCCCTCTTGAACGTCGGGAGCAGCACGAGCAGGACGACACCGATCACCGCGGGGACGAAGAACACGAGGAAGGTGCTGTACGACACGGCGTAGGCGATGCCGATACCGAGCACCGGCGCCACCTGCGTCATGAGCCCTGTGAGCGCCGACACCTTGCCGCGCTGTTCTTCGGGGAGCTTGTCGGCCTGCAGCGTCTGGATGGCGGCGCCCGCGGTCGACCATCCGGTCATCGCGACCACCCAGCCTGCACCCACGAGGAGGAGGTTCGGGGCGAAGCCGATGATGACCGCTCCGACGAGGCCGAGGGCAGCGCCGAGGAACAGGAACGGCGTGCGTCGACCGAAGCGCGACCGGGTGCGGTCGCTCCAGATGCCGATCATGGGGCTCAGCACCAGGAAGATCAGCTGCGCGGTTCCGGTGACGTAACCGAGCACCTCCTCATGCCCGGGGGCGAGCTCGGTGATGCGCAGTGCCAGGCCGTACGCGAGCGGCACCATCATCGCGATGGATGCACCGAAGTTGGCCAGCATCAGCCAGAAGATGTAGCCGCCACTGACCTTGGCCGTCGGCTCGGAGCCGACGACGGTCGTCTCGAGCGGGGTGCCGTCCGGGGTGTTCCCGCCTACCGGCTGGGCCGCGGCGATCGAGTCGATCGTGTCGCTGCGGTCGTATTCACTCTTGGTCACCTGGACTCCTTCATCGTTCAGTGATCCGCGGCGCCCGTCGATGGGCGTCCTTCGCGAGATGTGGTCGAAATCCGTTTGGCAACCGATTGTCGATCCTGAGCGATAGTAACCACTTTGGTTACAGAAGGCAAAAGTGAGAAAGTGGACACATGACGTCACCGCCGACCGCAACGCCATCACCTCGCCGACGAGGCAAGAGCGCATCCACACCGGCGAGACGGGCCGAGATCGTCGAAGCGGCACTCGCCAGCTTCGCTGAACACGGTTATGAGCGGGCGTCTCTCCGTGACATCGCCAGCAGGGCCGGACTCACCCATGCCGCCCTGTTGCGGCACTTCTCCGGAAAAGAGGAACTCCTCCCCGCCGCGCTCGCGCAGCGCGAGGAGCACGAGGAAGACCTCGCCTCACGCATCATGACCGCGAACGTTCCAGGTGAGCAGATCCTGAGTGCGGTACTCGCCGACGAGTTCTCGAACTCGGAGTTCCAGCGCAACTGGCTCGCCCTCGCCGTCGCCGCGACGAACCCGGAGCACCCTGCACACGAGTTCTTCCTCGGCCGCCGCGAACGCATGCGGTCGCGCTTCACAGACGGCCCCCTGCCCACCAGCGACAGCGAGCTCCTCACGGCCGACGAGAAGGTGACGCTCGTGCTCGCGATGGTCGACGGACTGCGCATCCAGGCTCTGCTCGATCCTTCCCGCGACGCCCTCGGCCTGCTCACCACGTTCATGCGGCTGGTGGCCGCTCAGCCTCCAGCCGCCGCTTCCTCGCTATCGTGAGGTTCTGCCGACGCGCCGGACGACTCGATGGAGAGCTGCGGCGGTGTGAGCATCACCGCTTCGAGAGGGTCAACTCGCCCACCCCGTCCTGGGTGGCGGTCGGCTCCTCCGCCGACCGCCACCCCGGTCAGCGCGCTACGAGATCCACCTGCTGCGCGTCGAGACCCGCCGCGGTGGCGCGAACGGTGATCGATCCTGGACCGATCGGACGGATGATCGCCAACGCCCGTCCGTCATAGGTGGTGCGGGTCACGGCCCTGAACTCTTCGATCGAGTCCGGCTGCGCGTTCGCGAATGCCGCGAGGACCGCCGGCCCCTCGATCTCCACCGAGACGACGGCAGCGGCGTCGGTCGCCAGGGTTCCTCCGCGATCGGCGAGCTCGATGGCTATGTACGCGAGATCGGAACCGTCGGCGCGCAGGTCTGCACGATCGGCAGCGAGAGCGAGACGGACGTCGTCTTGGCGCGTGCGCAGACTGCTGACGCCGACATCCTGCCCATCTCGAATGGCGATCGCCGTGAGCTCCCCTGGGCGATACTCGGTCTCGAACCTTGCGATGAAGGCTTTGTGCACGCCTACCTGCGCACGGCCGACCGTGATTCCGTCGCGCTGGAGTACGATCTCCTCCGCATCGCTGTACACATCGACCACGACCGGGAATCCGGCGGGCACGTCCCAGCTCCAGCTGCTGACGACATCGTCCCAGGACCAACCGCCGATGAACACCTCACGGTCGTGGTTCTCAGGACGATGAACCGCGATGTACGGCTCGCTTCGCAGCCCCCAGACCGTCTCTCGCCAGAACGAGATGGGGCGCCTGTTCCCGAGGATGTCGATGGTTCCGGACTGGGCGAGAAGCCAAGGAAAGGGCGAGCTCGGCCCTTGCGGCGCATCGGGGTCATCCGCGTAGATCGCTCTCCCGAGACCCGCCTCGCCGATATAGTCCCAGGCCGTCCATGCGAAGTCCCCGATCACGGTCGGGTGCTGCTCGACGAGCGGCCAGATCCTGTCGAGAGCGCGGGGGTAGGTCTCAGACCCGACCACGATCCGGTTGGGGTGCCGCTCCGCGTCGATGACATAGCGAGCTTCGGCGTAGTTGACACCGCTGACATCGAGCTGGGACTGCGCCTCCTCGATTCGCTCGGAGACCAGCTCTGATGCACCGAGAGTGTTCCCCATGTCCTCCATCGAAGCCATGAATGCGTTGACGCTCGTCGAGGCGGTATCACCGTCGCCCGAGGCGGCATGTGCTGCAAGGACGTCGATTGCCGAGACCATGCCATTGATGGCGTTCGTGACGAGCCGGGTGCTGTCGAGAGAACGGACCTTCTCGGCGAGAGCGCGACCCCAGGTGGATCCGATCGGACTGCCGGTCTCGAAGATCTCGTTGCCGATCGAGTACATGATGACGCTCGGGTGGTTGAAGTCCTTCGCGACCATCGATTCGACATCCCGTTCCCACCACTCGGGGAAATCGAGCGAGTAGTCGAACGCTGTCTTGGTCTTCGTCCACACGTCGGAGGTCTCGTCCCAGACGAGGAGGCCGTGGCGATCGCAGGCGTCGAGGAACGCACGGCTGATGCTGTTGTGAGAGCTGCGGATCGCGTTGTAGCCAGCGGCCTTGAGCAGCTCGACGCGGCGTTCTTCTGCGCGCGGGTGTGCGGCGCTGCCGAGCGGCCCGTTGTCGTGATGAATGCACCCCCCGCGGAGCTTCACAGAGCGCCCGTTGATCCGCAGTCCGTGAATGGGGTCGACGGTCACGGAACGGATGCCGAACACCGACTCGTCCTCATCGAGAACTGCGCCCCTCTCATGAATCCGGGTGCGCGCGACATGAAGGCGAGGACCGTCGACGTCCCACAGCACCGGCTCCGCGAGGTAGTGGCGCAGGTGCACCAGCCCCGTCGTGCCGGGAAGCACGGTGAGGGGTGCCGTCTGCAGGCTGAGCAGATCACCGGAATCGCCGTGGATCTCCGTCTCCACCCGCACGGTGCGGGTGTGGCGGGTCTTGTTGACGACCTCGACGGTCGTGACCACGGATGCGAGGTCGGGGTCGATCACAGGAGTGGTGATCCGCACGCCGTCGAGCGGGATGTGCACAGGGGCGGTGGCGACGAGCCAGACGTCGCGATACAAGCCGGCCCCGGTGTACCAGCGGCTGTCTTCGTGAGTGCGGACCTCCACGCTGATCGTGTTCGACTCGCCGAAACGGAGAAAAGGATCGAGCGAGACGGCGAAACCTGCATACCCGTTCGGGCGCTGGGCGGCGAAGTCGCCGTTGACGTAGACGACGGCGTCGCG
The DNA here is from genome assembly GCF_056175745.1 of Microbacterium sp. LjRoot205. Classification (NCBI taxonomy): domain Bacteria; kingdom Bacillati; phylum Actinomycetota; class Actinomycetes; order Micrococcales; family Microbacteriaceae; genus Microbacterium; species Microbacterium sp. LjRoot205. Next base: position 147,432 of record NZ_JBGFFH010000008.1, read on the forward strand.
ATATGCCCCTTCGATATCGAGGACCACGCTTTTGTCACGCCACTCTGCGGGCACGTCGAAGGTCTTGCTGTATTCCAGATGTGCACTGGGGTGATACCCGGTGTGGCTTCCGTTGGGGCTGCTCGCCGAACGCGGCATATCGCGGAGACCGTCGTGCGGCAGGGTCACCGCCGTCTTGGCAGCCCCACCGGTGAAGGCGTCGAAGATCGAGCCCTTGGGCCCGACGGTCCAGTCGTTGTTGAAGGGTGTGCGTATCATGCCGGTGCTTTCTGATTGTGTGCCAGGGATTGAGAAGAGCGCGTGTCGGTCGTCACCGGACACCCTTGATGAAGCGGACGCTGATCGCCCCGAGGATCACGGCGACGATGGTCACGATGAACAGCGGCTGATAGAGCCCTGTCGCGGCGACGAGCGCCCCGGCGAGGGCAGGGGCGATCACCTGCGGTCCCGCGTTGGCGACGTTCATCACGCCCAGGTCGCGTGCGGCGTTGTTCATGTTCGGCAGAACGCGCGTGATCAGGGCCTGGTCGACTGCGAGGTACACACCGAACGCGACACCAAGGATCCCGCTCGCGACGAACGCGCCGGTCAGCGTGGGAGCCAGGAGGTAGACGAGTGCGCCCGGTGCGAAGAGCAGGCTCGACAGCGCGACGAACACCCGGACTCGTCCGAATCGGTCCGACAGCCACCCGCCGACGATCGAGAACACCAGCAAAGCGAGGGTGCTCACACCCTGGACGGCGACGAGAACCGCGGCCGCCTCGGTGACCGTGCCGACGCCGATGTAGTCGGCAAGGATGTAGAGCTGCATGCCGGACATGAAGTTGTACCCGAAGACGATGAGGAACCGCCCGACGAATGTCCACCAGAAGTCCGGTGCGCTGCGGAAGCTGGGGAAACGGGAGGCGGCGCGACGCTCCGCCTTGGATGCACCGGAGCCCGCGAGGGACGGCACGTAATCCTTGGTCGTGAGCGCGAAGATGGTTCCGAAGACGAGCATGACGGCGGCGATGCCTACATATCCGACGAACAGACTCGTCGTCAGGCCGGCGATCGCGATACCGCCGAAGGCGCCGAGGATCGAAGAGGCGCCGACCAGCCCCGACATGGTGCCGCGATTGCGGACGGGCACGCGCTCGGGCAGCACGGCGGTCAGCGCGGCCTGCAACCCGCTGAGGGGCCACATTGCGATCGCCCAGGTGATGGCGAGCACAACCGGGCTCGGGCTGCTGGCCGTCACCAGTAGGGCGATGGTCGCAGCGATGGCGGATCCGAGAATCCAGATGTTGCGACGCCCCAGGAAGCGGCTGCTCGTCTTGTCGGAGAGCAGTCCGAGAAGCGGCTGCGCGACCAGACTCGAGATGGCCCCTGCGCTGATCACGAGACCCAGCACGCCTGCCGCCGCGGTCGTCTCCCCGAGGAGCTCCGCGACCTGTCTGCCCAGCATGACCTGGAGCACTCCACCCCACACGACGTTGACGCTGATCAGTGCAAGGGGGTAGATGACCCACAGCCACCGGCTCATCCGCTGCGGGCCTTCCGACGGCTCGAGGAGGGCATCGGGGCGGACGGCAGCTCCGGGAACGGTTGCTTCGAAGGGGCCGGTTTCCGGATGGATGTTGCTGGTCATTTGATCTCCACGTCATTGTGAGGGACTGCGCTAACGCGCGTTATCACCGAGTGAACACCATCTGATTACGCGCGTCAACTACACTGGTGCAGACGACACCGGAGGGGCCCCGATGACAGTGACCAGCGACGACGTCGCGCGCGCAGCGGGGGTCTCCCGCCCCGCTGTCAGTCAGATCCTCAACGGTCGCGGTCGCTTCTCAGCGGATACCATCCGACGGGTCGAGGAGACCGCCGCGGCCATGAACTATCACCCCTCGGCGGCGGCTCGCACTCTCGCGACAGGCACGAGCGATGTCGTCATCGCCCTGGTCCCGAACACCACCTTCGGCACCAACCTGCAGGACTTCGTCGACTTTCTCACCGAAGAGCTCGCTCGCGCGGGACTGATCCTCGTGCTGCGCTTCGCAAGCTCGCCGGTGGAGCTGCTCGAGCACTTCATCACCACCGTGCGACCGCGCGCCGTCATCGCGCCGTTCGTCGCTCCCACAGCCGCGGAGCGTGAATCCATCGATGCCGCCGGAATCACCCTCATCGACCTGCACGCGGAGGGCGGTCGCGATGAGAACCACCGCATCGGCCAGCTCCAGGGCGAGTACCTGGCATCGAAAGGACACAGGCACCTCGTCTACGCGCACCTCCGAGATGCCCGCCTCGATGTCTTCGGCGACGCTCGGGAACAGGGGCTCGCCGACTACTGCCTCGCGCACGGAATCGACGCGCCGACGTCGATCCGGCTTCCGCTCGAGCTCGACGAGGCGGTCTCCCTGCTTCGGACTCTGCCTCTCGGAACAGCCATCGCCTGCTACAACGACGACGTGGCCATCGCCCTTCTCGGCGCAGCGCGCGAACTCGGCCGTCGGGTTCCCGAAGATGTCGCGCTGATGGGCATGGACGCGACGCGGATCGGGACGCTCGTGGCGCCACGCCTCACCACGATCAAGGTCGAGGCAGCGCCCGCCATGGACAGAATGATCCGGGACGTCGTGAGCCGAGTCTCCGGATCCGCTCGTCCTGCCCGCCCGACCGACCCAGTCGTCCTCACCGTCGTACCGGGGGACTCCGCCTGACGCCGAGGGACGGCTCTTCTGCACGCGGCCGACGTCGCCGAAGATCTCGGCTTCGGAGACGAGATCGATCGTGACCTCGGCCGGCACGGCATCAGCAATGCGCTGTTCCTGTACCTCCGCGATCCGTATCAGCATCGGATCAAGCTGTTCACCACTCGATCAGCCGTCTGAGCGTGCGCAGCAAGACGGCCATCGCTGGGTTACCGCTGCCAGCACTCCGCACATGACGAAGGCCCCGCAATCCCTGTGCTTCCAGGGAGTCGGGGCCTTCGTGGTGGCGGTGACGGTGGGATTTGAACCCTAATGTGGCTCCGCGCAATGTCGAGCAGATGTCGCTTCTTAGTTGATTTCACGGGGAAAGCGCACCTGCAACGGCCCTGTTCGATCAGGGGATCTCGGCTTCATTTGTGTCCACGGGCGTGTCCACGCTGTCGAGAGCGCGCTGGCTGAGCCCACGCATCTTGTCGCGGTTTCTCGAGCGGGGTGATTGCATCAACTCGGCTCGTCCCGAACCGTTCGGTGAGCGCCGCGGACAGCATGATGTCCTGAGTCGTGAGGCCAAGAAGTGCGGCCACCTTGTCGAGCTCCGGAATGGTGAATGGGTAGGCGCCGGACAAGCGGCCCGCGACAGTGGGCCGGCTCACACCCAAAGCATCCGCGAGGTCGGCCGGTTTCCTGTTCGCTCGGGCCAGCTCCGCCCTGACCGCCCCTGCGACTGCATCCTTGAAGTCCATTCACCGCACGATACTCAAAAATTGAGTCAGCGGGCGCTGACAAGAACCTCGAACGAGTCGGGTGGAACCTCTAGCGTGATCGAGATGACGTCGCGCGCCATGCTGTCGATCTCGTCCGCCGTGCGCGCTTGCGTGAACAGATCGAGCTCGGGGATCTGAACAAACCAGAACTTGCCGTCTCGCTGCGCAATCGCCTCGTAGACCTTCATGCGGGGATGCATAGCCGCGTACAGCGCAGAGCGACTGGTCGTCCATTCCCCCACGCTAGGTTCGGTGCCAAGCTGGCCTCCATGGCTCTCACTTACGAACGCCGCGTGACTCCCGAAGACGAGGGAACCGACTGGCTTTACGTCGATCCGACAACGAAGTCAGCGCATCGTGTGGAGATCGACGTCGTGCCCGACAAAGCGCAACGTATTCGCATCCAGTATGTCGCTAGGGACATGCGTGGCAAGTCGGAGTGGGTGCCGATCGCCAGGGCAAAGGTGCCGTGGGAACTCCGAGACGACTATCAGAGGATGCTCGAGACGTGGCGCAAGGCCGAGAACCATCGACCGCCGACTGGTTACCGTGAAGCCGCTGTGCTGTTGTTCGAAACGTACCTACATCCGAGTGTCGCTGAGATCTACTACACGGGAGTAGAAGGCGTCCTGGTGATTCGAGATGTGAGCGAGCTTGCACGGCTGGCCGAGCTTCCCGAAGAGCAACTGACAGGACATGAGGACGCGTTTCACGACGACGCGCTTTATGTGCCGTGGCCGACGACACTCTTGGTTCTTCGAGCACTCTGCCGGTTGAATCCGAGGCCCGCACTCGAGCTCCTGTCGCAACGTCGGGCGGATGATGATGTGTGGAAGCAACAAGTCGCGCGCGATGGCGACCCGTGGTGGGTGCAGCAGGCCAGGGACGGAGACCGCTACGCAAAGAGGCTTCAGCGTTGGACGGATATCGAAGCGGAGTCGATTGCCTTTCTTCACTGGTTGGTCGATGCAGGTACGCCCTCGCTCGCAGACGACTACCTGCGGCTACGCGAGATGTACCTCGACTTCGTGAAGATCGTCCCGAACGCAATCGCACGCATTCGGCTAGCGCCGGCGAAGCTCTCACAGGACATGGCCCAGCGCCTCCGGGAACTGGCAGACCGCCCGCTTCCCGAAAGCGCTGGCTTGCTTGGCGCCGAGAAGCGACAGCCGGATTAAGCTCCGGCTCATAGGGTCAGAGGTGTTACGCCCTCGAGTGACGGTGCCCGACATCATCCGTCCCCTCGATCGTGAGGCCAGCGACTGCTGGACCGCCGAGAATGCGATGCACGATAATCTCGAACCCTGCTAACGGGGGCACTGCCACCGGGTAGCTGAAATGCTGAGTAAGGGGGACGTATCCCCCACTACGCGCTCCACGACCGCAGTGGATTGAGTGGCGTTGCGAAACGTCACCTTCGATCCACATTGCTCGAACGACCATGACTCAGCATCGCGGGTTGGATCGACATGCTGCCGAATCGAAGAAGCTCTTGCTTTACCCCACCTTGAGCAGACCGACCGGCGACGTAGGCGAAAAGGGCGACTGTAGACGCCGCGATGGTTCCCAAAGCGCCCAGCCAGCCACGACACCCCAGAAGTCACCGCTCATGTATCAGCCATAGGGAGAGCGCTACCGCGCACGCGCCGCGTTCGCAGTTATCGCAGCAGTCCCCGTAAGGACGATCAAGTGTTGCTCCACGATATCCGCGAACTTCGGGCACTCGTTTCGGCGCAACATCTCCACCATGCCAAGGTCATCCTGTCCCCGGGACAGATGGTGACGCATGTTCTCTCGCGTAGCTTCTAGAACGTTGCTGTGGTTCTGAGCATCCACCAAGAGAAAAAAATCGTCGGGGTGATAGATCTCAAACTCGAGCTCGTCCTTGACCTCGCTTGGCAGGTCATGAAAGCCGTTGTCCTTGGTTACGAGGTAGCCGACCTTCGCCGTCACCGCCGCCGCAAAGACGTGAATATCTCCGTCGTCATCGCCGGGGAAGTCCATCTCGCAGTCGTAGTCCTCGAGGACTGTACAAAGAGTGCGCAGGTTGTTGCTGAGTGTGGTGAGCACGCCGCCCGGTGCAGTCGGGTGACCATCGCGCCACTTCGCGACCGTCTCAGCGATGACATCCTCGGTCACGACCAACTCGAAGGAAGGAACATTCAATGACTTGCCGTGCGCGAGGTTGAACAGCCATCCACGAAGGGTCGTCGAGTACAGGACATCTGCATCGACGAACACCAAGGGAACCATGGAAAGAACTTTAGCGGTTAGTCCTCATCGCTGAACTCATAGCCCGTGCGGATCATCTCACTCAGTGCTGCCCTGCGAGCGTCCTGTCGCCCACGCGCGTACTCGATCACCGTCGATGTCTTAACGCGCGTGTGGCTTCCCACTTTGTATGCTTCAAGCTCGCCTCGCTTGATCATCTTCATCAGAGTGGGGCGCGACACCCCAAGTCGCTGCGCGGCGGTGGTCGTCGTCAGCTCCTCGGGAAGGCTCTGGATGGCGATCGCGTCGCCAGTAGCTGCACGCTGAACCACTCCCATCAGGAAGGATGACAGATCAGCAGGCAGTGTAATCTCGCCGATGTTCGTCCGGATCACGAAGCGCTCGGGCTCGGCATCCTGGAGAACGCGGACGGCCTCGCGGGCTTCGTCCTGGATCTCGTCGTCGACAACGGTCGTTGGTGTAAGTGTTATCTGTCCCATATGACTGCTCTCAGTCCGGACTCTCTGGTCTCTTCGATGGTTGCTTGAGTGGTTGCTTGAGTGGTTGCTTGAGTGGTTGCTTGAGTGGTTGCTTGAGTGGTTGCTTGAGTGGTTGCTTGAGTGGTTGCTTGAGTGGTTGCTTGATTGCTTGATTGGATGTTCTGGTACTGGCACTACTTTTCTAGCAGGGTTTCACATTAAGTGTAACCCCCTAAGTCGTCGGTTCGCCCCAGTCTGGCGCGCTCGAGATATGGAACATATCTTCGAAAGTTTGCTAGTATCGAATCACGCTGGAGGACGAGGTGCCGGCATGGGGACAAGCAAGCGACTAGCCCCGTACTACGACATGCAGGCACAGCACCAGGCGATCCTCTCCGCGGCGAAACACGGGCCGTTACAGTCACTTTCGGATCGAGAGCTCGGGCTACGTGAGACACCAGTGACCATCTACCCGCACGCGGCACAGCGTCGAGTCCGGGCTTGGGTGAGGTTTGGTGCCGAGCCGATCCGCGTTGGCGCCAGGGTCGTGCGATCGACTCCGCTTGCTGCGGGGATCGAGTTCCGAGCAGGCGATCAGACGTTCCGCTGCTGGGTGTGGGGTAACGCCATGTCGGTTGAGTAGTGGCGGCAAAAAGCTCCGAGAAATCATCCATCCACACGTCAAATCTCATACAGTGTCCGACGTGAGCCGACTTCCCGACAGCCGCCCGAGTGGTATTCGCGAGGCGTCCTGGGGTGATGCCTGGCTGCTGGTCAAGATGGGCGGCGCGATGCTCGTACTGGCCCTTTGGAAGTTCCAGCTCTGGCGCTGGGTCATGATCGGGGCGCTCGCACTGCTGGTGCTCGAGGCTGCGATCCTCGCCCTTCTCGGCGCTGCGGAGGTAGTACTGCTGGTCCTCGCGGTGATCGTGGCTCTCCCAGTCCTCAGCATCGCGATGGTTGCCGTTCATGTCGCTTGGCGGCTTCTGGACCCGAACCGGCTCGTGATGATCGCACCGGACGGGCGCTCGTCGCTTGACGTCCTCTTCAGGAGCAGGTGCCGCATCTCGTTGGCCAATCACGGGCGGGCGTTTGGTGCTACGAGTGCTCGAGCCCTCCGTGCCTCGGTCGCACACTGGCTGATCGGCCTGGCCGACTATCAAGTCGACATCCGCGCTCAGAACAAGAGAGTTGCTGAGCACTACATCCAGCAGTTTCCCCAGCTCGTGATCACCGGTCACGACTGGATGGGGCACCCGAAGCTCGGTCTGACTGACGTCCGAACGGCGACGTAGGATCGCGGCATGATCTACGACGTGACCACAGAGCGCGACGGCAAGTTCTGGCTAGTTCGGATCCCCGAACTCGACGGCGTGACACAAGCTCGCACACGGGATGAGATCCCCGACATGGCTCGCGACTACATCTCGATCACCTTGAGCATGCCGGTCGACGCGTTTGAGATTCTTCTCGATCTTTGGCGGTCGGAGCCGTTGCCGAACGGTGTTGACGAGATCGTTGAGCACTTAGCCGGGAAGGCTCGCGGGTACGGCAACCGTCTCCATTGGATGGAGAAGGAAAAGCTCAAGGCAGACCTGATGAACGAGCCGCAGCGTTGGTCGGGCATCTCATCCGAGCACCTACGCGCGCGTGCGCTGAACGCGGGGATGCGGGCGGAGGATGCAGACCTCATCGCTGAACTATTGAGGAAGCGGGCCGATGGTCGCCGGCTTGTTCCGAAGGCGACCTATCGACACTTTCGGTTCGGTTCACGGTCCGACTACCACCTTCCTGGGGGCAACGAGCGGCCTTGATGTGGCGAGCATTTACCGCCAGAGTCAGGTGTATGGAAGATGCGAGATACTCGGTTGGCGCCAGTGTGACCCCCATCGGCGCAGGCGGCCCTGGGCGTGTGATCGAACGCAGGCGGGTTGACGACGGCAAGGTCATCTACGGGGTGCTGTCCAACAATGGCCAGGTTGCGTTCTACACCGCGGATGGGATCGAACCTGTCGGGGACCCCGCGCAGACTTGAAGCTTTTCCGTTGCCCCCAGACGGATAGTTACGCCGCTTTGAAGGAGCCCCGAGTCCCACATCATGTTGATGCGAGACCCGGGGCTTCGTCTAGCTAGGCGGCTGGGTCGTTCTCGAATTCTGGTCGAGGATGTCGACTAAGTTCCCGAACGCGAAGGCGAGGTTGTGGACCTCCGCGGTGAGAGACCCGATCGCTTGGTGAGTCTGCTCGGGTGTTAGTCCAGGGCCACCCTGGCTCGGGTTCACACCATTAAGACTGACTGCGAGCTGCAGCGTCTGTTCTTGAGCGTTTCCGATGGCTTTACGAATATCGTCGTACTCCTCATTGAACATGAGGCCCCTTCCGGTCGGTGAGGCTATCAAATCAGCTGCGTCGGACATCGCTCAGGCCGCACGGTAGAGCTTCCCGTTAGAAGGATCAACAAGAACCGCCTTAGCGCCGGCAGGCGCACCCGTTGGCAGGTTCGCCATGAAGATGTTCGGCGCCGAGATGCTCGCTTGAGCAGTCGTCACGGAGATCGTTGATCCGGTAGCGCGCAACCACGCGGTGAGCGTGTTCACGGAAATGTCGGCAGACCCGCCCGGGAGCAACCCGATGCTCGACGAGCCGCCCGTCAACCCGACTGCAACCTTCGCGCCATTCGACAGTGCCAGCTCACCGTTCTGCAGTACGGCGGCGTTCGGGGCAGTGCCCACCGTGACCTTGTTTGGTTCGACCGTCACGTTGCCAGCGGTCAACTTCCCGCCTCCTGCCAACGCCACGTTGCCCTGCTGGTTTGTGTTTCCGGTCTGAGTGACGTTCCCGGAAATGGTGCCGGGGCCGTTGAGGAACCAAGGGCCGTTCTGCGTGAAGGTCGATTCAAGCGTGACCGTCCCTGTCCACGTCATCCCACCCGCGCCGACGAACGTTCCATCGATCTCGACCCGACCCCCGGAATCAACCCGGAGCAGGCCGCCGATGAATCGAACTCGACCCGACGTCACCGACGCAGACTCGAGCGGATTGGTGCGCTGCAACCGGGCAACGTCCTTGCTCAGCTTCTCGAGCTGTTTTTCAAACTTGCGATTCAAGTCTTCAGCCACTATCAGAACCCCTTCATCTTGGAACCCAAGTTGTCGTTCGACTGTTCGATGCGAACGTCCACGTACTGCAGAAGATCCACGCCACCCTTCGACTGCACCACCACGTCGAAACGCGGCGCGACAGCCTGCGATTGAGCTGCCGACTGGCCGTGGTCGGGCGATGCGATGTAGCGACTGGTCGGAACCCAAGCCGCGTCATTGCCCGCCCGCCATGCATCAATCGCATCAGGGCCACCAGCACGGTCGACATCCGAAGCATCCAGGACGTACTCACCGTGAGACAGACGAGCAGGGATCGAATCCGACGTCGTAGTACCCGGGCCTGCAACGCGCCCGCCAGAAGCGAACGCAGAGACGGTCTTGCTTCCCACCGTGAACGACTGGTTGCCCTCCACGTCGACGAGAACTCTCACGCGTTTGCCGTTGTTGAGCGTCACGAACTTATCGATCTGAGACTGCGCCTGAGCCGTCTCCACCAACATGTCGATCTGCTTCTCGGGCGGCATCTGGAAGATCCGATCTGCGAGCGCCTGCACTTCATCGGCGTTGTAACCCGCTGCGATTGCTGAGTCGATGAACGCCTGCCGCTGCGCCGCGAGAGTACCGTTCCACTTCTTCGCTGCATCGTCAGCGGACATCGTTGCAAGATCCTGCTCGAACTGAGCCTCCGCAGCGGCACGAGCCTTCTCCGCGAGCTCACCCATCGCCGCAGCATTCGCCGAACCCGACACACTCGACTCGTCTAGCGACACACCCAGCTTCTCCGCCTGAGCACCGAGACCATCGAGCGCCGACAGATAGTTGGCATTCGCGGTGATCGCATCCACAGCAACGCCGTTCGCGCTGTTGATCTGGTTGATGAGATCCGTGAGCTGCGAGTTCAGATCGTTGATGCTGTCAGCTTCTGCCTGGTACGCCTCAGCCGCCGTACCTGCCGCCTCCGCGCTACCCTTCGTCGCCTCCTCAGACTGACGAGCCTTATCCGTCGCCTTGTCCAGTGCGCCAATCTCGCCCTCAAGACCGCTCTGCAACAGAACAGCCGCGTCATACATCTCAAGGTTCGCGTCCTTCGAAGGCTTGTAACCCTCGTCGATGCCCTTCTGCAGCGCCGTCTGCACCTCCTCGAGCGCCTCCACGTTCCCCGAGATTGCATCGGTCACCGTCGAGATCGACAGCCCTAACGTCTCCGCGTTATCAGCGAGCGAACCCTGAGATGCCCAAAGGAACGACTGATCCGCGGTCAGGTTGGTCGCGATCATCTCTCGAGTGGCATCGGTGACTTTGTGAGTCCCATCGGCGAGAGTGTCCGCGTAGGACTGTGCCTTCTGCTCCGCACGCTGATGACTAGCCGCGAGCTCCCCGACAACAAGGAACAAGCCACTCAAGACAGCAGCCGCACCACCCGCAGCGAACCCAATGCCCTTCATCGTCCAGGTGGATGCTTCCACCGTCGCTTTGAACTCGAGCCACTTCGGAACCGCCAGGAACGCGGCCCCACCCGTGAGAGCGACAGCCGCCGCTGCACCGCCCAGCGCCATCACTGACCCCTGCACGGGTCCGGGAAGGTCGTTGTAAATACCGATCAGCCCCGTAAGCGCCTGCACCATCGTGCGCAGCGTGTCATTCGCCGTTGACCCCGTGTCGATCAGAGCGGTCTCGAAAGCACCACCGAGTGCTTCCACGTCACCCTTGAGGTTGTCGAGCCGCATAGCCGCCGTGGACGCCGCATACCCCTGGTCGTCAACAGCTTCCGTCCACTCATCAATGCCCTCAGAACCCTGCTGATAAAGCACGGTCGCAGCACGAACAGCGTCAGCGCCAAAGATCGTCTTCAGAGTCGCGTTCTGCTGTTCGACACTCAGCCCCGACAGGCCCTCCTTGAGCTTGCCGGCGTACTCCGATAGACCAACGAAATTGCCCTGAGCGTCATACGCCTCGAGGTTGTATTCCTTCATCGCCTCAGCCGCCGCCGACGAGCTAGGAGTAAGGGACTGCAACAGCGTCTTGAAGCTGGTTCCGGCATCAGAACCCAGCAGACCCGCTGCCGCGAACGCCGACAGCCCCGCCGTCGTCTCCTCGATCGAAAGCCCCGTCTGCTTCGCCACAAGTGCGGACTGATTCAAAGCCTCCGAGAGATCAGAGACATCACCCATCGCCTTGCCCGCACCCGCTGCAAGGAGATCCGCCACGTGAGCCATGTCCGAACCCTCAAGGTTGAACTGCTTCAGCGACGTGGCCGCGATGCCCGCCGCCGAAGCCACGTCAAGACCGCCAGCCGCCGCCAGGTCGAGCGCACCCCGCAGACCCCCGTTGAGAATGTCTGCAGTCGAAACACCAGCCTTCGCCATCTCCTCAATCGCCGCCGCCGACTCCGTCGCAGAGAACACTGTCGACTCGCCCGCGTCCAGAGCCGCCTGCCGCAGCAGATCCATATTCTCGGCAGTCTCATGCGTAGCCGCCCCGACGTTCGACATCTGAGCGTCGAAATCCATAGACGCCTTCGTAGCCAGAGCAAGACTCGCCGACAGCACCGCCCCCATCGTCAGCCCAGTCGCACCGAGCTGCTGAAACGCCTGCTTCTGCTGCGCCAGCTTCTCGGCTTCCGTTCCCACCTCGTGGGTTGCCTGCGCCGCGGCCCGCATCCCCTTCTCAAAGTCCGAAACCACCGCCGAAAGCGTCACCTTTACCTTGCGATCAGCCATTCTCGACCCCCTCTGCCTCGCGCGCCTTAATCGCATTCCGCCGCTGCTGCGGCTCCCAGATGTTGAGCGACCACACCGCCATCCGGAAGTTCTGCTGATCCTCCGGCGGCATCTCGTCGTACAGCTCCGGCCACACGTAGACGGCCTCCTTATTCCGCACCCGGAACAGGTCGTCTTCCTCGCCGTCGACGACCAGCGTCACCCCCGGATAGTTCCGAGCCACCGCCGCGAGGTTGAACCACAGCGTCGAATCGACAGCAACCCCAGCACGCGGCGGGAACTGGTCAGCGACATCGTTGAACGCCGTTGGGTGGATGAACGGAACTCGAAACGTGACAGGTCGCTCACCGAAAACCGTCTCAACCTCAACCGGCCCCACCGACTCGTAGTACTCGTGAGCCTCGGCAACCAACACCTCGTTCCAACGCTTCTGGCGTTCGATCAGCTCTTTCAGATCAGTCATGTCCTTCTCCTTGTCTTTCGACGCTCGGTGGCGCCGGTCTGTTATGGGTTAGTTATGAATGTCGGGCGCGCTCGAACGGCTCGCCGCTAGCCTCAGGGGATGAGCTCACGCGTCCGCCAGAGAACCCCGCAGGAGATGCTGGATGCCGCTCCCAGCGTGCTGCAGCGCTTGACCGAAGCACTCGACCGCTTCGACCAGGGCAACGCGATCGACATCTACACCGTCGCCGCGCTGAACAGGACGATCCTGGGCATGGGAAAGGGCGACCGCCTCGCGTTGCGGCTCTCAAACGCCTTCAACCTTGAGCTCCCCGACGTGGGTTTGCCCGCGGTCACCGAACTTCGCGGGCCCATCACCCTGCAGATCGGCCCCATCCCCTGCAGCCCCAAAGATGCTGTCCGGACCGTCCCCCTACTCGAATGGTTGAACGAACCCGCCATCCGACTCCCTCAAGGCGTGATGACGTGGGAACGATTCGTCCGAGACTTCGCAAACGAATCGTCCTCTCACCTCAGCCTGCACATAAACACTGAGCTCGAATCCATCAAGCTCCACCAGGGACCAGCAGGCAAGATGAGCGAATACCTCGTCCGAGCAGCAGGCGCGGTCGCGGAACACGCCTTGTCCTCGATCCTTAATCAAGCGATCAGCTCTGACGTTGTTCATCGGCCCTATTACGTCGGCCCGATCCGCGTCAACGCCCTCGTCGCCCAGTCGGACGAGTTCGGCTTCGATGTCCTCTTCGACCCCAATGCAGAAGGGCGAGTGGCGACCATCCCATTCCAGGGCGACATCTTCGAGGTCCGTCTCGTTTGGGATTCGGAATCCGGAACCGGAACGATCGTCTTCGACCCTCGACCCGCATAGGTGTCGTGGCGGAGGCGCCAGATCACCAGTCGCAGACCAGGGGAGGGATGGCCCTAGGCCCATGCCCTGTAGGTCTCTGGGTCTTGGGATGGTCTCTCTCTGATCTTTTTTTCTTCGCCAGCGAGAGGGCTGAAGGTGTTCCCCGTGTGGAAAAAATGTCGGGGAGGGAGGACGGCATCACCCAGAGACCCGGAAGCGACACGCCTACCCCCTCCCTCCCCCTGGGTATGCGAGAAGGCTCCACGCGTGTGCGCAGAGCCCTCATCGCATTGCCTCAACCCATGTACGAGACAGCCCGGTTGAAGCTGTTGTCGTGAAGCTGCTGAAGCTTCTGCACGTCGTTCACTAGCTGTGCGACAGCGGGGTTGTCTGCTGCGAATGCGCGTGATGCGTCGTCCCATCGCTGGTCGACCGCGCGTCGGTAGAGAGCGTGCGCGAGAGTCTTGTCGTTGGTGCGGATGGCTCGGGCCATGACGGTCGCTGCCTTGTCGGGGTCGTCGATGTTCTCAGCACGGTCCTGCGCGTCCCTGAACGCCATGATGTTTTCGCTCGACCAGCCCACGAATCCGTCGAGTCGCCGCTCGAGTTCTCCGATCTTGTTCGTGATGATCTGCTTTTCCTGGTCCATTGCATTGCGACGCTGGGTGGTGCGATCGGCCTCGAGTGCGTCGATGCGTTCCTTCTTGCCGTGGTCACTGAGGGAAGGGTCGTTGTTGATCGCGTCGACCGCACGGGTGTGTTCACGGCTTGCGTGATTGTTCGAGTCGCGCAGTTCCTTGATGCGCATGGCTACTCCGACAAGGTTCTCGCTGTCGGTGGATCGGATGTTGACGTTGCTTCCGTCGCTGAAGGTCATGGTGTCTCCTTGTGTTGGTTAGGCGTTGTCGCCGCTTGCGATCTTCTGGATGCCGGCGTCGTTGATCCCGCCGCTGACTTCTCGGGGAGGGGCGACGGAGTAGATGGCGCCGTATCCGTTGAAGCCGTCCGATTCCTGCTGTTTGGTCCAGTGGTTGATGTTGGTGAGGTCTTCGAGGCGTTCACGCTGCTCGGGGTAGTTGTCCGTGTAGGTGCTGATGACGCCGGACCATCCGAAGTGCAGGGCTCGGGAGAGAACCGCGGTAGCGAGCGTGTCGTCGCCGCTGTGTCGTGCGCTGATGAGGAGTGCGAGGGCGTGGTCTTCGTCGGCGGGTCCGAGGCGCAAGGCCCGGTCCTGTGCGTCACGGTAGGCAACGACGCCGGCTGGTCCGGTGTCGCGCTGTCCGAAGAGGTCGCGTTCCACGTTGTCGCGCTGCTTCGCCGTAATCGCCCGTTCMTCGTCGAGCAGACCGTCCAGCTTCTGTTTCGCGGCGAGGTAGTGCCGTGCGATCTCCTGACGCTTTGCCTGCGGTGTGAGCCGCCCGTCGTTGCGCACCTTGTCGAGCACGGCGTTCAGGCCGTCCTTGATGGGTGTTGCGCGGTTACGCACGCTGTCGATGTTGTTCTCAAGAAGGGTGAGTGCCATTGGCTTCTCCTTTGTCTGTGTGGTCGGGGCACTGGTTGGTCCAGCGTCCGTTGGTGAGGGTTGAGGTCCAGCCGTCGTTGTGTGCTTGCTGGGTGAGCCCGCCTTTTGGTTGTCGTTCGTCGGGTGCGAATACTGCGTCGCAGGTGTCGCATAGGACGGCGGTTCGGATGGTCATGTCATCTCCGATCTCTGTATGCGCGGGAACACGCTGCAGTGTGGTTCGTGTTGCTCTTGCCGTACCCACGCGCCCGAGTTGGTGCGGAACCATCGGACCCACGGCCAGCAGGTTTCGCATGTGGCGGGCGAGATGTTGATCGGTCGATTCATTCGTTTACTCCTCGCAGGAACCCGTAGTCGAAGACGCTCGCGGGATCACCGCCCGACTCCGCGAACTCTTTGCCGGCGTCGCTGAGCGCTTCGTATTCGGGATCTCCGAACTCCGGGTACACGATGTCGTCGGGTCTCCCGAGCGCTTTCAGGTAGCCGCCGATCTGGTGGTCTGCTTGGTCGCGCGTGAGCTTTCGCCACCGCTGCAGTTGCAGGTCGTCAGGTACACCGCCACCAGATCCGTATGACAGGTGGATGGCGAGATCCTTGAGGTAAGCCACCTGCTTCTCGGTGGCCTTGTCTTGCTCTGGAAGATCGAAGGTGAAGCGCTCTGACCCGCTTTCAACGAAAGTGGGTGTTACATCTTGTTCTTGGATCTTCTTAAGGTGGATCTTCTTAGGGCGACTCGGAGTCTGTGGGGGTAGCGACTCGGAGTCTGTGCCCACAGACTCGGAGTCTGTGGGCACCTCGCTCTCGTCCCGATCCAGCGACTCGGAGTCTGTGGTTTTGACGCGCTTAGGAACCCGACGCCCGCGTGCGCTTTCCGCCCAGATGAACTCAGGTGTTTCGTTCGCCAAAGCCACCGTGTAGACGTTGGGCTTGTTCTCCTTGAGGGTGCTTCTCCTTTGCACCCGGATCATTCCCCGTGCCTCGAGTTTCGGGATCGCGCGCTCCACGCTCTTGCGCGAGATCCGAGCCCTGTCAGCGATGGTCGTCATGCCCGGAAAGCACGTCCCGGTCTTCGGGTCACGGAACCTCAGCAACACCGCGTACACCGCCAGCTCGTAGAGCGAGAAGTCGCTGTCGTCGATCAGCCAATTCGGAATCTTGACGAATCCATCGGTTCTGGCCACGCCTCGCCCCCTTTCGCTCGCTGCCGATTCGCTGCGAGCCGGGCTTGTGCTTCTCGAAACTCCCTCATCCGCTTCTGTGCAGCGGTCTCCTTCACGTTCTCGGTCATGTGGTCCCCCTTTCGGGGTTGTGATTGTTCAGTTGGAAGTGGAACGGTGCCCCTGATCGGGCCGGGATCAGGGGCACCGGGTCTAGTGGTGCGTCACGCAGCAGCGGTCTTCATCCACCCATGGACAAGAAGTGCTTCGGCTGCCTCGCGAGGGTTCGAATGCTCCGCGATCGCAGCGGCGAGCTCGTCACGAATGCGCAGCCACTCAGCGAGCGACCGCGGCTCCTCGAACTGCACTTCACCCACGGGCGGACTGAAACTCAGCCGGCCCGTGCGGATCAGCTCGGCCTCTGCCATGTCGTCCGCGAGGGCGAAGAGATCCGGGCGCGAGTTCCGCACCTGTAGCTCCGAGCTCTGCTGGAGGACTGCTGTCGGGTTCGCTTCGACGTAGCAGTCCCGGACGTGTCGAGCGATCTTCCCGGTCTTGCTGATCGGGATGCCGTTCTTCACTGCCCAGGCTCGGACTGCACCCGGATTCGGATTCATCTCGAGCGCGGTCACCGCTCCCGCTCCTTCATTGCCGCGACCTCTGCAGCAAACTCCGGGTCGGAAGCCAGAGCGTCACGGAACGCACGAAACGTCTGACTGAGGTTGCGCAACATATCAGCCACCGACGCATACTCGGTGTCGATCTCGTCGGGCCGGTTGATCCACCATTCAGACCAGTCGGGCATCCAATTGGAGATCGGTTGACCCTCAACGTTCACGGCCAAAAGCATGCCGTGACCAACCTCACGCGTGTGATTGGTCGGGTCTTCGATGTGGAGATCGGTCGGCGTCTCGCACCAACCAAATCGGCAGGCCATCAGATGTCCAGCCGCTGCAGTTCGTCGTCGACCTCAACGGGCCGGCGCAACACTTTTGGTTCGGCACGCAACAACCCTGCTGCGGAGATGAGATCGCGAGCGAGATCGAGCATCGTCTGCGCCACGTCCGAGACCTTCTGGCTGTCGATCTCGGATGGCAGATACACGCTCGGCCTGCCCCCTTCGAAGATTTGCAACAACCCGTTATGCAGTTGCCCGACCCCGTACAGCTCCACGTTGCCGATCGAGTGGGAGAACGAGAAGATCGTCCCCTCGACTTCACTATCGATCTCAGAGAAGCCGACCTCTTCCGCCCACCTGGGGACGGCTGCCGAGATCTCCGGGTGGCTGGCGAGGAAGGCCGCCGCATGCTCCTCCCAGCCCTCGTCGCGGCTTGTTGGGGGTGGAGTTGCCGCTGTACTCCCCACCCCCACATCCAACAAGGTGCGATTGTCTGTGGCTTCTGCGATACTCGTATGAGTAGTCATTTTTCGATCCCTTCGAATGTGGCTTTGGCTCAGACCCGGTTGCCCCCGGGCTGGGCCTTCTTTTTTGGTCAGACTGCAACGCGCATGTCGGTGCGCGTGTGAACGTTCTCGTCGAGATGAGCGAGAACGTCTGCTCGCCGGTATCGGACCTTGCCGCCGAGCTTGATGAAGCGCGGGCCTTTGCCCAGGTAGCGATCGTTCGCCAGCGCTGCCGTTGAAACCTGCAGGTACTCCGCAAGCTGCTCCGGGGTTAGAAGCTCATCCATGGAGCTCTCCTTTCTTCGTTCGCTGATTTGGGCTTCACCGGTCGGTGAGCCCGAAGTCTTTTGTTTTGTTGTCCGCAGCCCCGCGATCACCACGCCTGCCAAGCGGCCAGTGCGAACGGGTACTCAATACGGCGATTTTTAGTTGTCGTCTCTCCGTACGCGCCCTGTGGCTCAGGGGGCCGGCGAGAGATTGAGTTTGTCTGAGCCATGCGTGCTTATCTGGCTCATTTGTGAGAGTACATGATTTGAGCCAGTCTTGCAAGAGCCAGTCAGGCATGCCGACCTCGCCGAGTGGGATACTAGGCGCATGACGTCTGTGAAGATGACCTCCGACCCGCTCGATCTGGGCGATGACCTTTGGGTAGCCGAGAGCTTCCGCGCGACCACGTCCATCCAAGATTCCGAGGCCACGGTGGAGATCGATGTGGTCTTCAGTGACGAAGCGGGGAGATACCTAGTCGATCGAGTCGCGGCGCGCCGTGGCCCCGCCCCCACTGAAGAGATCACTGGTGCTCTGCTGCGCGAGATCCGTGTTCAGGAGATCATCCAGCAGAGCGCTCTCGGAGTGGTGTGGTTCAGCGATCCGCGTCGGGGCATGATCTCAAGCAAGTGGGGACTGACCTTCATGCGGCGGATCGCAACGGTCGATGGCCGAGCGCAACCTGAGCATGTATCGATCGCTGCTCGGATCTACCGCATTGCCACGATCGTTGGGCTGCCTCCGCTTCGGACGGTCGCGGAGAAGCTAGGAATCAGCCAGAGCACGGCGACTCGACTCATTTCCAAGGCGCGCGAGGCGGGCCAAGTTCTAGTGGCACGCGCCCCGGGAAGCGCAGCAACAACTGAGGTTGATTCCTCCGGCTTCGAATCTCTGACGCTTTCTTCGCCAGACGGCAGCCCCGACGTTTGGGTTGACCTCTGGAGAATCGAAACGGGAGCGGTGAAGGTGCGAATCAACGGACAAGAGATCGAAGACACCTTCGCCTCGCGAGATGCCGCTCTCGAGGCAATCCAACGAAACCAAGAGAAGGTGGCGCAGGTCTATGGAGACCTGACGCCAGTCGGATCTACTCATGGCAACGATTGAGCCGTACACCGCGCGTGGCAAGACGCTCTACCGGGTGCGCTACCGAACACCTGATCGCAAGCAGACGTCCAAGCGGGGGTTCACTACCAAGCGCGATGCCCGCGAGTTCCTGCACAGCATTGAGATGTCGAAGTCCCAGGGCACGTTCATCGACCCGGCAGACAGCAAAGCGACGATCGCAGCTCTGGGCGCTGAATGGCTCAAGGGGCAGTCTCATCTCAAGCCGTCTGCCCTGAGGCCCGTCGAAAGCGCCTGGCGACTGCACGTAGAACCGCACTGGGGGCGACGACGCATCGGGGAGATCAAACACAGTGACGTTCAGGTCTGGGTGACTGAGCTCACCGGCAAGCTGTCCGCATCATCGGTGCTGCGCATCTACGGCGTGCTGGCCGGCATCCTCGACGTGGCCGTGAAGGACCGGCGCCTGCCGTCCAATCCGGCGCGCGGTGTGAATCTGCCCCGCAAGGGGAAGTCGAGCAAGACCTACCTTTCCCATGATCAGGCTGCATTGCTGGCGGCGTCTGCCCGTCAGCATGCCCTGCTAGTCGATGTGCTGGCCTATACGGGACTGCGGTGGGGTGAGGCGACCGCGCTGAGGGTTCGGCATGTCGATGTCGTCAGGCGGCGTCTGGCGGTCGAAGAGAACGCCGTGATGGTCGGATCGAACATCCATGTAGGTACACCCAAGACGCATGAGTTCCGCTGGGTGCCGTACCCCGAGTTCATCGCCGATCGCCTGCACTCGATCGTCGCGTCTCGACCCTCGCTCGACTCGCTGATCTTCGGAGACGGGTTCGATCACCTTCGCCTGCCCAACTCTCGTGACGGCTGGTTCGCGGCGTCCGTGAAGCGGGCTCAGGCCGAAGATCCGAAGT
Source organism: Microbacterium sp. LjRoot205 (assembly GCF_056175745.1). Taxonomy (NCBI): domain Bacteria; kingdom Bacillati; phylum Actinomycetota; class Actinomycetes; order Micrococcales; family Microbacteriaceae; genus Microbacterium; species Microbacterium sp. LjRoot205. The sequence goes on from NZ_JBGFFH010000008.1 coordinate 167,037, forward strand.
TTCCTCGCGTGACGCCGCACAGTCTGCGCCACACTGCAGCATCACTCGCGGTGTCCGCAGGGGCGAACGTAAAAGCCGTGCAGCGGATGCTCGGGCACGCTTCGGCGGCCATGACCCTGGACGTGTATAGCGACCTGTTCGACGACGACCTCAACTCAGTGGCGGTCGCACTCGATCGAGCCCGTTCCAAAGTGAATGTGTCCAAAGACGTGTCCACGGACTGAATTTGGGCAAAGAAAAAGCCCCGCTCTCCCAATGAAACAAAGGGAAGCGGGGCTATTCCTAAATGGCGGTGACGGTGGGATTTGAACCCACGGTAGGGGGTTACCCTACACAACTTTTCGAGAGTTGCACCTTCGGCCGCTCGGACACGTCACCGCGGACTAGCTTACGACAACCCGGGCCACGGCGCGAATCGACGGGGTTTTCCCCGGCCGCGCCTCGGTCGGCCGCCATCTCCCCTGGTTAGGATGACCTAAGGAATCAGGCACGGAGGGGACGCAATGGGCTTCATCAGGTCAGAGGCGCTGGCAGAGACCGGCTACGTCGTGCTCGACGACCACGACCAGGCATCCGACCCCGCCGAGTGGCTCGATCTCGAGTACATCGGGTGGCGCTCGTCGGGCGTCACGCGCTTCGCCCCGCTCGCGAGCTATGCCGGCGCGATCGAATGCAACGGATTCTGGAACCACACCCCTCCTCGCACCGATAAAGACGGCGTGTGGGTCGAGTCGCAGGTCGCTATCGCGCCGACCCTGCAGCGCCGCGCCCTCGAACCCGGTGCCGGAGTCGGCCGCTGCCGCGTCATCGAGCTGCAGCCCAACGAATACGCCGACGCCGTCTACAACCTGCACCAGGACGACAACAACCGCCTCAACGAAGACGGCACCGGCTGGGTCGTGCGCGGCTACTACAACCTCTCCGACGACACCGACTCGCTGCTGCTCCTGCGCTCCGATCGGTTCGACCCGGCGACCGAGATCCGCCTGCCGCTGCGCGAGGGCTCGCGCATCATCGTCGACACGCAGCGCTTCTGGCATGCGGTCTGGCACCGCGGCACGACTCCGCGCTACGCCCTGATCACGTCGTGGACGTCCGGCCCCGAGCTCGATGCCTACATCGAGGCGAACCACGGCGACCCGCACCCCGCGACGGTCGAGCTCGACCCGCAGCTCGTCGACGACGCGCAGGTCGAGCTGCACCGCCGCATCGAAGAGCGCCGCCGCGTCTTCGAAGCCCAGGGCATCGTGATGGAGCCCCGGGCCGACCTGAGCATCTGACGGGGACGCTCACCGCGTTTCGTCTCGTCGCTGCGCTCCTCGCTCACCGACCGAGCCGCACCGCGCCACCCCCCGAACCGCCACCCCGGGGACCGTCCACACGTACCGTCTCCAGGACCGAGGCACGCCTGCAGGATCGGAACCCCGATTTCGAGAGGGCATCCGTGCCTGCGTCCTGCACACGGACACGAGGTTCGGAGATCGTCACCGCGCCAGCGCGCACACCTCGAGATGCAGAGACCCACACACCGCACGAGACGACGGATGCCACGACGCGGCGCGCCCGTCATGCGACGCTGAGCCCGCGGGGCCGGCCCCGCGGACGCGGATGACCGGCGGCTACCCCGATACGGTGCGCCCCTCTTCCAACCTGACGACCCGGTCGACGGTTCCTGCCGGAGGGGCGACGTGCGAGATCAGCAGCACCGACTGCTCCCCCGCCGCCTGAAGCAGGTCGCGCAGCAGGGCATCGGATGCGTCGGGATCGACCCCCGCGGTCGGCTCGTCGAGCACGAGCACCGGGAATCCCCGCAGGAGCGCTCGAGCCAGGGCGATGCGCTGCGCCTGACCGCCCGACACGAGGCCGCCCCGGTCGCCGACCCGTGCATCCAGTCCCCCGCGCTCGCGCACCCACGACCCGAGTCCGACCCGGTCGAGCACGGCGAGCAGCTCATCATCGGTCGCATCGTCGCGGGCGAACAGCAGGTTCTGCCGGATGTCCTCGTCGAACAGCTGTGGACTCTGCTCGCACAGCCCGATCGTGCGGCGGAGCGCGGGACCCGACAGCGCCGCAGCATCCATGCCGCCCACGGAATACTCGCCCTCGACCCGCAGGAATCCGACGAGCGCGGCAGCCAGAGAGCTCTTGCCCGCCCCACTCGGCCCCGACACGAGCACGCGCTCGCCCGGATGCAGATCGAGATCCACTCCACGCAACGCCGACGCCCCACCGGGCCACCACGCCTGCACGCCCCGCAGCCTCAGCGCCGGGACGCCGACGATCTCGGCATCCTCGCCGTCGTCCGACCGCAGTTCGCCCGGCACCTCGGAGGGCAGCACGTCGACGATGCGCTCGGCGCTCGACCGCACGCTTCGCCAGGATGCCGCCGCGATCGGCACCGCGCCGAAGACCTCGAACACGACCATGGGCACCAGCACAGCGACAGCCAGCCAGGGCCCGTCGATCGCACCGGTCTGCAGACCCGGCGCGGCCACCGCCAGTGCCCACACCGATGCAGCACCCGCCACCGCAGACACGACCCCGGCGGCGATCGCCTGCGCGAGCGAGGCGGTGCTCACGGCGCGACGCAGCTCGGCATCCGCCTGTCGCACGCGCTCGCGGGCCTGCGGCTCAGCTCCATAGGCGAGCAGCACGTCGAGCGAGCCGAAGTAGTCGATGAGCGCGGCGGACAGATCTCCGCGGCGACTCGACACGGCTGCCTCGGCGCGGGAGCCGAACAACCAGCCGAGACCGATCGCCGCAGCGGCCGCGATGACCAGACATGCCGCGAGGGTGAGAGCCGCGGGCACCGACACGAACGCGAGGAACCCCACCGCGCCGAGCGCCACGAGCCCCGACACCGCGAGCGGTTGAACCACTCGCAGCGGCAGATTCTGCAGATTCTCGACGTCGTCGACCAGAGCCGACAGCACCCGTCCGTGGTCGGTGCGTCCGAGCCCGGCAGGCGACAGCGGAGTCAACCGCCGCACCATGTCGGCACGGGTCGACGCGAGCTGACGCAGCGCCGCATCGTGTCCGCTCAGACGCTCGAGGTAGCGCGTCACGGCCCGCGACACCGCGAAGAACCGCACGCCCACCACGGCGATCGACAGAGGTACGAGCGAATCCACGATCGACGCGCTGACGATCAGCCAGCCGCTGACCGCGAGCAGGCTGACCGCGGCACCAGCCGAGAGGAAGCCCCAGATCAGGCCAGGGAGGAAGCGACGAACAGGCGGCTGCGCCAGGCGAAGGATGCCGCGGATGCGACCGGAGTCGGCGCTCATGCGCTCACCCCCAGCTCCACGACGTGGTCGGAGATGTCTCTCGCCGACCGGCGGTGCGAGACGAGCAGCACCGTCGCGCCGGCATCCGCGCGCGCACGCAGCGACGCCCAGAGCCGCGCTTCGGTCTCGGGATCCAGCGCGCTGGACGGCTCGTCGAGCGCCAGCACCGCGTCGAGGCGACCGGCCTGCCGATACAGCGCCCGTGCCACCGCGACCCGCTGCGCCTGGCCACCCGACAGCCCGCTGCCCTGCACGCCGAGTTCGAACGTCGGATCCAGTTCCTGCGCGCACGCATCGTCGAGTGCACGGCGGATGCGGTCGCCATCCGGGTCCGCATCGCCCAGCGCCACGTTCGCCGCGATCGTGCCTCGGCTCAGCTGAGGGCGCTGCCCGCTCCACGCCAGCCACTCCGACGGCGCGAGCTCGCGCACATCGACACCGCCGATCGCAGCCGAGCCCTCGAACTCGACGGCGCCGCGCAGGGCCGCAAGCACACTCGACTTGCCCGCGCCGCTCGGTCCTTCGATCAGCGTGATGGTTCCAGGAACGGCTGTGAACGAGACGGGCGGCAGATCGCGCACGCGCAGACCCGAGACGACGAGGTCTCGCGCGCTGCCCGTTCGCAATTCAGCATGAACACGGCCGAAACCAGCGCTCAGCTCTTCTTCCGGCACCGTGCCACGGTTCCGTGCTGAATTGTGAACGCCGACGACGCGAGCCTCCGCCGCGTCGAGCACCTCGAACACGTCCTCCGTCGCCGCGACCCCCTCGGACGCGGCATGGAACTGCACGCCGACCTGGCGGATCGGCAGGAAGGCCTCGGGGGCGAGCAGCAGCACGAACAGCCCGACCTCGAGCGACAGGTCGCCCGACAGCAGCCGGAATCCGACGGCCACCGCGATGAGCGCCACGGCGAGTGACGCCAGCAGCTCCATCGCGAAACCGGACAGGAACGAGAACCGCAGCACCTTCATGGTCTCGCGGCGGTACTCGTCGGCCGTGGCCTCGATCTGGGCGGCGGCCCGCCGCTCACGACCGAACAGGCGCAGCGTCGAGAGACCCTGCACCGTGTCGGCGAACCGGGCCGCGAGTCGCTGCAGCGTCTGCCACTGCGTGCGCTGCACCGTGCGGGTCGCGATGCCGATCAGGATCAGGAAGAGCGGGATCAGCGGGAGCGTGATGATCGCGGTGAGTCCGCTCGGCCAGTCCTGCCACCACATGACCGCCACCAGCACCGGCGTCGCGATGACCGTGAGCACCAGCTGCGGGATGTAGCGCGCGAAGTACGCGTCGAGTGCCTCGAGCCCATGCCCCGCCGTGACGGCGAGCCCCGCCTGATTGCGCTGCGCGAGCCAGCCGGGCCCGAGACGCCCGACTGCCGCGATCAGCGCAGCCCGCAGCTGCATGCCCGTCTTCGCCGCGGCACGGGTGCCGGCGGCATCCGAGGCGGCGATCAGCACGCCCCGCAGCGCTGCCAGACCGAGCAGCCACAGGAGAGATGCCGTGACATCGCGCCCCGCGAGCACGCCGGTGACGGCCTGCGTCAGCATCCACGCGAACGCCACTGTGACCGCCGTCTGCACGACCCCGATCGCGCCGGACAGCAGCAGGAATCCGCGCGCGGCACTCGCATACCGCAGCAGGCGGATGTCGACCGGCTTCACGAGCGCACCTCCCGCGCCACAGACACGAGCGAAGACACTCCGATCGCAGTTCGTGCCGCGCCCCGAACAGGGATGCGGCACGAACTGCGACCGGAACAGGAGTCAGGTCTCACGCGTGCGCCGGAGCCCCCTCGATCGAGCTGCGGGTGACGCGTTTGCGGAAGATCCAGTAGGTCCACGTCTGGTACGCCAGCACCAGGGGCAGTGCGATCAGGGCGGTCCAGCTCATGATGGTCAGCGTATACGGCGTGCTCGATGCGTTCTCGATCGTGAGGCTGAAGGCCGGGTCGATCGTCGACGGCATGACGTAGGGGAACAGCGCCGCGAACAGCATCACGACAGCGGATGCCACAGTCACAGCGCCGGCCGTGAACGCGCGCCCGTCACGTCCGCGCAGCGAGAACAGGACCGAGGCGATGAGCGCCAGCGCTGCAAGGAGCCCGCAGCCGACCACCATGAGCATCAGTGGAGACTGGCGCCCCCAGGCGATGCCGATGGTCCAGATCACGGTTCCCGCGGCGGCGAGCACCGTCGGGCCGGCGGCGAGCTTCACCAGTCGACGAGCATCCGCGTGCACCTGTCCGTCGGTCTTGAGCGAGACGAACAGCACGCCGTGCAGGAAGAACAGCAGCAGCGTCGTGACGCCGACCAGCAGCGCATACGGGTTCAACAGGGCGAAGAAGCCGCCGACGTAGATGTGGTTCTCGTCGATCGCCACCCCCTGCACGATGTTGCCGAAAGCGACGCCCCACAGCAGCGCGGGCACGGCAGAGCCGATCACGATCATCCGGTCGAAGCCGCGCTTCCAGGCCGCGCTCTCGCGCTGGTGCCGGTACTCGAACGACACGCCTCGCAGGATGAGCGCGAGCAGGATCAGCAGCAGCGGCAGGTAGAACCCGCTGAACAGCGTCGCGTACCACTCGGGGAACGACGCGAACAGGCAGGCGCCGGCGACGATGACCCAGGTCTCGTTGAGATCCCAGATCGGGCCGATCGTGTTGATCACCTGGCGACGAGAGACGTCGTTCTTGCCGAGGAACGGCAGCGACATGCCCACGCCGAAGTCGAACCCGTCGAGCACGAAGTAGCCGACGAAGAGGAAGGCGACGATCCAGAACCACATGTATTCCATGACTGATCCCTTTCTCAGTACACGACAGACGGGAGCTGGGCCGTCTCCTCGTGGGGCTGCTCTTCGGTGTCCGGGCCCTTCTGGGCCGCGCGGATGATGAGGCGGATCTCGACCACGGCGAGCGCGGCGTAGATCGCGGTGAAGGCGATCAGCGAGATGAGGACCTCGACGCCGCTCACACCCGGCGAGACGCCGTCCTGCGTGGTCATCAGGCCGAACACGATCCAGGGCTGCCTGCCCATCTCAGTGAAGACCCAGCCCATGATGTTGGCGACGAGCGCGAGCGGGAACGACCAGATCGCGAGCTTCCACATCCACGGCGCCGGCGGGTTCTTGGCGCCCTTGCGGGTGACCCAGAGGCCGACCACGGCGACGAGGGCTGCGGCCATGCCGAGGCCGATCATCCAGCGGAACGCCCAGTACGTGACCCACAGGATCGGGGCGAACTCGGTGAGGCCGGTGTCGGCGAACGTCGTGGCGTATTCGGCGTTGAGGTCGTTGATGCCGTGCACGCAGGCGTCGAAGGTGTGCGTCGACAGCAGTGACAGCAGGTACGGAACACGGATCGAGAACAGCTCGGAGCTGCCGTCGGGGGTGCCGAGCGTGAACAGGCTGAACGAGGCATCGGGCCCGCAGACCGTGTTGAACGTGGCTTCGGCCGCGGCCATCTTCATCGGCTGCGCGGCGTACATCGCGAGGCCCAGCTGGTCGCCGGTGAGCACGACGCCGGCGGTCGAGACGATCATCGCCCAGAGCCCGAACTTGAGCGAGATGCGCATGGTGTCGAAGTGCTGGCCCCGTGCGAGGTGCCAGGCCGAGACCGAGATCACGACGCCGGCGGCGAACATCAGCGCACCGAAGATCGTGTGGGGGAAGGCGGCGAGCGCGACGGGGTTCGTCAGCAGCGCCCAGAAGTCGGTGAGCTCGGCGCGGTTGGTCTCGGGGTTGAAGACGTAGCCGACCGGATTCTGCATGAACGCGTTCGCCGCGATGATGAAGTACGCCGAGAGGATGCTGCCGATCGAGACGCACCAGATCGTGGCGAGGTGCAGCTTCTGCGGGAGCTTGTCCCAGCCGAAGATCCACAGGCCGATGAACGTCGCCTCGAAGAAGAACGCGAGCAGCCCCTCGAAGGCCAGCGGAGCGCCGAAGACGTCACCGACGAAGCGGGAGTAGTCCGACCAGTTCATGCCGAACTGGAACTCCTGCACGATGCCGGTGACGACGCCCATGGCGAAGTTGATCAGGAAGATCTTGCCGAAGAACCGTGTGAGGTGCAGGTACTGCACCTTGCCGGTGCGCACCCACGCGGTCTGGAAGATCGCGGCCACGAGCGCCATGCCGATCGTCAGCGGCACGAACAGGTAGTGGTAGACGGTCGTCAGACCGAACTGCCATCGAGACAGGACCAGCGGGTCGAGCCATTCCATGAGCCACTCCTTCTTCCGTGCCCGTATTCTTCCGTGCCCCGGGTGCCACGCTAACGACGTGCCCGCTGCCCTCGTGGGGCCGCAGACCGTGAATAAGACAGATGCTCGCCTAGGCGGCGGTCATCTCCGTCAGGCGCAGCTGCACCACGCACTCAGCAGGCACAGCGCAGTCCGCCGCGAGGGCGGGGGTGCGCACGGCCTCGGCAGCGAGCGGCCCACCGGCTTCGGTGAGCACCCCCTGCATGAGGCCGAGGTGCACGGAGCACAGCATCGGACGGTCTTCGGCGCGACCCGCGGCGTGCGGGCACGGGCTGAGATCGACGGTGAGCTGCTCGTCATCGACGACGGGCTCGAAGCCGCTCTCCTCCAAGTGTTCGATCAGGGCATCCAGCTGATAGGTCGCATCGCGACCCAGAGCGGATGCCGACGCAGGAAGGACTCGGCGCAGCAGATCGCCGCGGGCGGCGGCCGCCTTCGCCTTGTTGCGGGCGATGGGGCTGGAGGCATCCGCTGCGCCCGTCACCGCACTGTAGAGCGTGCGCGGGCGACCGCGGGTGGTGCGGTGCTCGCTGGCCTGGATGACGTAGCCGCCCTCGATCAGACGCTGCAGGTGCTCGCGCACCGTGTTGGGGTGCAGCCCGGTCGCCTCGCAGAGCTCGCCGATCGTTCGCTCCGCGCGCGTCCGCGTGCCGTCGTTCTGCGCCGAGCCGCCCTCGAACAGCGCGTGCAGGATCCGCACTCGCGAGAAGGTCGAGATCGGCCCGCAGACGGGCCCGCCGTTGGCCATGACTCCAGTATTCCGTGGCTGCTGCGCGACATCGAGGGGTTGGGCCGTGAATAATGCCCGAACCGATAGGGATGTCTGATCCCGGCGATAGCCTGGCTGCATGGCCACCCGAAAACCTGCCCCTCCCGCGTACGTCTGCACCGAATGCGGGTGGACGACGGCCAAGTGGGTGGGTCGGTGCGCCGAGTGCCAGCAGTGGGGCACCGTGCAGGAGCAGGGCGTGCAGACCGGCATCCTGAGCCGCATCACCCCGCTCGCGCCGACGGCGGCGAAGGCCGCCCGCCCGATCACGCAGATCACCACCGAAGACGCCCCGCGCCGCACGAGCGGTGTCGGCGAGTTCGACCGCGTCCTCGGCGGGGGAATCGTGCCCGGTGCGGCGATCCTGCTCAGCGGCGAACCGGGTGTCGGCAAATCGACGCTGTTGCTCGAGGTCGCAGCGCAGGCGGCTCGCGCGGGGCGTCGCGTGCTCTACGCGAGCGCCGAGGAGTCTCCCGCCCAGGTGCGCCTGCGCGCGGAGCGCACCGGTGCCCTGCACGACGAGCTCTACCTGGCGAGCGAGACCGATCTCGCGACGATCCTCGGCCACATCGACGAAGTGGCACCGCAGCTGGTCATCGTCGACTCGGTGCAGACGGTGTCGTCGTCGCTCATCGACGGCGCGGCCGGTCAGCCGAGTCAGGTGCGCGAGGTGGCGGCGACTCTCATCCGCGTCGCGAAAGACCGCAGCCTGCCCATCATCCTGGTCGGCCATGTCACGAAAGACGGCACGGTCGCCGGCCCCCGAGTGCTCGAGCACCTGGTCGACGTCGTCTGCCACTTCGAGGGCGACCGACAGACCTCACTGCGCTTCATTCGAGCGCTGAAGAACCGCTTCGGGCCCACCGACGAGGTCGGCTGCTTCGAGATGACGGGTGCGGGCATCTCCGAGGTGCCCGACCCCTCGGGCCTCTTCCTCTCGCAGGGCGCGACGGAGCCGGGCACGTGCGTCGCCATCTCGCTCGAAGGTCGACGGGCGCTGCCCGTCGAGGTGCAGGCGCTCACCATCAACACGACCGCACCCAACCCCCGTCGTGTCGTGCACGGACTCGACTCCTCCCGCGTGGCGATGGTGCTGGCGATCCTCGAACGCCGGGCGGGAATCAAGACCAGCACCCTCGACGTCTACGTCTCGACCGTGGGCGGGGTGCGCTTCACCGAACCGGCCGCCGACCTGGCGATCGCGATCGCCGTGGCAGGGTCCATCCAGCAGATCTCCGTGCCGCGCACGGTCGCCGCCGTCGGGGAGCTCAGCCTCGCGGGCGAGATCCGCCCGGTGACCCAGTCGGCGCAGCGCCGGTCGGAGGCCGCGCGGCTCGGCTACGACCAGGTGGTCGACGATCGCTCGAAGACTCTGCGCGCGGCACTGAACGACGTGCGCGCCCGAAACACCACCCGGCGCAGCGACGCAGACATCCCGCCGTTCTGAGCGCGATCCCACCGCAGCGCCGCCGGGTCTCAGGCGTCGAGCGCCTTGAGCAGCTCGTCGGGCGCGGCCTGCATCGGATGCGGCCCGGCGATGTCGAGGAAGACAGTGGTGATCGGGTGCGCGGCGAGGAACTTGCGCAGCCAGTCCGCGGTGTAGATCCCCACCCCCGGGGGCAGGTTCGCCGGCTTGTTCTTGGCGTCGCTGAACAGCAGCAGCGCCAGATCGCCCGACTTCGGGTCGCGATAGGTCCAGACCTCTCCGCTGTCGAGCGGATTGTCGCGAGCACCGGGCTTCACGAGCGGCACGACCGTGGTGCCGTGGCGCAGCGCCAGAGCGACCGCAGCGATGTCCTGCTTCTCCAGCGCCTGAGCGAGGGCATCCGACCGGAAATCCTCGGGTGCGGGTGCGCTCTTCGCTGATCTCGACTTCTTCGCTGCCATGCATCCAGCATATTGAGCGGATGGCGATGCGCGTCCCGAAACGGGAGGAGAGATGGAAAGGGGCCCTCTCGAGTCATCCATTGGGGACTGGGGTACTCGAGAGGGCCCTCGGACCCTCGGGCGGCATGTCGAAGCGCTGGGGACGCTGTGCTCGACGCCACTGGGGATGGCATGCGCCGCAAGTCTGCGAGGGTCACTTCAATGGTATCCCAAAGAACGACCAGTGTCACCCGAAACTGAGTGCAGGACTGTATTCGAGACGTTTGGCCAGTTTCGGCGTCAATAGAGCAGGATCTGCTTCGTGGTCGTGCCCTTGAAGCCACCGATCTCGACGGCGACGTGGTACGACGCTCCGCCGCCGGGTGCACGCGGACGATTCTCGTCGGCGCAGGTCTCGACGCTCGAGCGGGTGCGATCCCAGGTGACCGGCACCTTGCTCGTCACGGTCGCGCCGGCCGGAAGCGTGGCGACCATGCTGCTCGGATTCTCCTGGCAGTCGGTCGACGTCCACCAGACGTCGGATCCGCTCGACACCGTGAGCCTCTGGGTCGTCGACCCCACGTCGATCGCACAGTCGGTCGAACCGCGGTTGGTCAGCGAGATCGACAGCTGCGGCATGACCCCGGGGTCGTATGCGTCAGCATCGGTGACAGCAGCCACCTCGACGTCTCTGGCTTCGCACGCGACGATCCCCGGAGTCTCCTCGGCCGACGACTCAGGCGCGGGCGACTCGGCTGCGGGCGACTCGCCCGCGGTGGGATCGGGTGTCGGCGACTCCGGCGCAGACGCCGATGCGCTGGGCGATGGCGTCGCCTCGGCGGCATTCGCCCACGGACGAGCCACGAGCAGCCATACCGCCACGCCGACGACCGCGACCACCAGGATCGCCGCGACGAGGGTCACCAATCTCCGGCGACGATACACGGCGGCGGAGTGACGAGGCATTAGTTCAGGTTAGTTGAGGCTCTTCAGCATCCTGGTGTTGCCGAGCGTGTTCGGCTTGACGTGCGCGAGATCGAGGAACTCCTCGACACCCGCGTCGCCGCTGCGCAGCAGCTGCGAGTACACGTCAGGGTCGACGACCTGTTCGCCGATGATCGAATAGCCGCGCCGGCCGAAGAAGTCGACTTCGAAGGTGAGGCAGAACAGTCKGCTGAGGCCGAGCTCGCGCGCCTGCTCTTCGAGCGCGCCGACGATGGCACCGCCCACGCCATGGTGCAGCCAGTCACCGCGGACCATGAGGGTGCGCACCTCGCCGAGGTCCTCCCAGAACACGTGAAGCGCGCCGCATCCGATCAGCTCGCCGTCGGCTTCGGCGACGACGAACTCCTGCACCGCGCCATAGAGCACTGCCAGGTCTTTGCCGAGCAGGATGCGCTGCTCGACCATCGGCTGCAGCAGGTTGCGGATGCCGATGATGTCAGCGCTGCGCGCCGGCCGGACGATGTACTCGCTCACACGTCAAGCCTAGAACCCGTCACCTCCCGAGACCCTGAGCGGACGCGGAATGCCGGAGTGCTGGACCACCCGGACACGCAGAAGGGGCGGATGGCGACCGCCAGGTCAGGGGTGCCGGAGATCGCTCCGCCGGTGTTCACGCCGACCGCGACCTTCTCGCCGCGGGGGCCGTGCTCGAAGAGGAACTCGCCGTCCTTCGAGTCGACCTTCACGTGGTCGCCCGGGTTGAGCTCGCCGTGCAGGATCTTCTCGGACAGACGGTCCTCGACCTCGTGCTGCATCGCGCGACGCAGGGGGCGGGCACCGAGTGCCGGGTCGAACCCGATCTCGATGAGACGCTCCTTGGCGGCCTGAGACAGCTCGATCGTCATGTCGCGGTCGAGCAGACGCTCGCCGAGGCGCTTGGTGAACAGATCGACGATCTGCACGAGCTCCTCCTTCGACAGCTGCGGGAACACGATGATGTCGTCGACGCGGTTGAGGAACTCGGGCTTGAAGTTGCGCTTGAGCTCTTCGTTGACCTTGCCCTTCATCCGCTCGTAGTTCGTCGAGTTGACGCCCTCGATCTGGAATCCGACCGGACCACCGGCGATGTCACGAGCACCGAGGTTGGTGGTCATGATGATGACGGTGTTCTTGAAGTCGATCACGCGGCCCTGACCATCGGTCAGCCGACCCTCTTCGAGGATCTGCAGCAGCGAGTTGAAGATGTCCGGGTGGGCCTTCTCGATCTCGTCGAACAGCACCACGCTGAACGGCTTGCGGCGCACCTTCTCGGTGAGCTGGCCGCCCTCTTCGAATCCGACGAATCCGGGAGGAGCACCGAACAGACGCGAGACGGTGTGCTTCTCACCGAACTCGCTCATGTCGAGCGAGATGAGAGCAGCTTCGTCGTCGAACAGGAACTCGGCGAGCGCCTTGGCCAGCTCGGTCTTTCCGACACCCGTGGGGCCGGCGAAGATGAACGAACCGGAGGGACGCTTCGGGTCCTTGAGGCCGGCACGCTGACGACGGATCGTCTTGGAGAGCGCCGCGATGGCCTCCTCCTGACCGATGACGCGCTGGTGCAGAGCCTTCTCCATGAAGACGAGTCGCGAGGACTCCTCTTCCGTCAGCTTGAAGACCGGGATGCCGGTGGCCTGTGCGAGCACCTCGGCGATCAGGCCCTCGTCGACGACCGCCTGGGTCGCGACGTCACCCGAACGCCACTGCTTCTCGAGGCGCAGGCGCTCGGCGAGGAGGCTCTTCTCCTCGTCGCGCAGCGATGCGGCCTTCTCGAAGTCCTGGTCCTCGGACGCGACTTCCTTCTGCTCGCGCACCTTGGCGATCTTCTCGTCGAACTCGCGCAGCTCGGGCGGGCTCGACAGGATGCTGAGGCGCAGGCGTGCACCGGCCTCGTCGATCAGGTCGATGGCCTTGTCGGGTAGGAACCGGTCGGAGACATAGCGGTCGGCGAGGTTCGATGCCGCGACGATCGCGCCGTCGGTGATCTGCACCTTGTGGTGCGCTTCGTACCGGTCGCGGAGTCCCTTGAGGATGTTGATCGTGTGAGGGAGGCTCGGCTCGTTCACCTGGATCGACTGGAAGCGACGCTCGAGAGCGGCATCCTTCTCGAAGTGCTTGCGGTACTCGTCGAGCGTGGTGGCACCGATGGTCTGGAGCTCTCCACGAGCGAGGAGGGGCTTCAGGATGCTGGCCGCGTCGATCGCGCCCTCGGCGGCACCCGCACCCACGAGGGTGTGGATCTCGTCGATGAAGACGATGATGTCGCCGCGCGTGCGGATCTCCTTGGTGACCTTCTTCAGGCGCTCCTCGAAGTCACCGCGGTAGCGGGAGCCGGCGATGAGAGAGCCGAGGTCGAGCGAGTAGAGCTGCTTGTCCTTCAGCGTCTCGGGCACATCGCCCTTGACGATCGCCTGGGCGAGGCCCTCGACGACGGCGGTCTTGCCGACGCCGGGCTCACCGATCAGCACGGGGTTGTTCTTGGAGCGGCGAGACAGGATCTGCATGACCCGCTCGATCTCCTTCTCGCGCCCGATGACCGGGTCGAGCTTGTTGTCGCGCGCGGCCTGCGTCAGGTTGCGACCGAACTGGTCGAGCACCTGCGAGCCGCCCTGGGCGCTCGGGGTGTCGTTCGACTGCGCGCCGACGGCTGCCGGCTCGCGTCCGGGAGCACCCGACAGGAGCTGGATGACCTGCTGGCGGACCTTGTTGAGGTCGGCGCCGAGCTTGACGAGCACCTGGGCTGCGACACCCTCGCCCTCGCGGATGAGGCCGAGCAGGATGTGCTCGGTTCCGATGTAGTTGTGGCCGAGCTGCAGAGCCTCACGGAGGCTGAGCTCGAGCACCTTCTTGGCGCGCGGCGTGAACGGGATGTGACCGGTGGGCTGCTGCTGGCCCTGACCGATGATGTCCTGCACTTGCTCGCGGACGGCGTCAAGGGAGATACCGAGGCTTTCGAGCGCCTTGGCTGCGACACCCTCACCCTCGTGGATGAGGCCGAGCAGGATGTGCTCAGTGCCGATGTAGTTGTGGTTGAGCATCTTCGCCTCTTCTTGGGCGAGGACGACCACTCGACGGGCTCGGTCCGTGAATCTCTCGAACATGCTGTGACTCCTTATTCGCACGGGGCGAAGCGCTGAGTCCTCGACGGGTCTCCGCGCCTGTACATCGAGAGTAACCACCGTGCGGATGCTGTATGCCCGTGTTCGCCGTCGGCATAGCGCCGTGACGGTCGGTGACGGCGCTCTCGTGCGGCCGGGGTTGACTCACTTATCGACAGTCGTTATGTTAACGATTATCGGTAATAACGACTCTCGATAAGGAGTGGATGATGACCTCGACGAAGAACCGGACGATCTCCCGAGGCGACCGCGGAGCCCTGGTCGGCTTCTGCATCTCGGGCGCGCTGATCGCCGCCTACATCACCGTCTTCTCGGTCATGCGGATCATCGAACTCGCCCGGGGCGTCGACGTGCCGGTGCTGATCGAGCTCATCGGCTCGCAGACGCCGGTCGACCTGCCGCTGAGCAACGGCACCAGCATCTCCGTCGGCGTCGACAGCGCTGTGATCACCGCGCCTCAGCTGCCGGCGATCGCCGCAGTGCCGGGCATCATCGGCCAAGTGGCGCAGATCCTCACGATCGTCATCGTGATCGGATGCCTGATCCTGCTGGCACGGAGCGTGCTGACCGACCGCGTGTTCAGCCGACGCAACACCGCTCTCGTCGCGACAGCCGGCATCGCCGGACTCGTCGGTTTCGCCACTGTGCGCTTCTTCGACAACATGCTCGCGAATGCCACGGTGGCACAGATCACCGACAACGGCATCGACAACGCCGTGATCAGCGTCGAACCGTTCACCTTCATCCTCGGGGCGTTCGTCATCGCCCTCATCTGCACGGTGTTCTCCATCGGCGACCGCCTGCAGCGCGACACGGACGGGCTCGTCTGATGAGCACCGTGACCGCGACACGTTCCCAGACCGCCGATGCGATCACCGTGATCCTCTTCGGCGCCGCCGCTCTGGTGGTGACCGCGATCAGCACCGTCCTGCGCGTGCTCGGAACCTTCCGAGACCAGGGCATCGCGTGGTCCATCCCCATCGACGAGCAGCCGATCGACGCGACCGTCGGCTCAGGAGCCGCGTCGGTCGAGGGGATCGCTCAGGAGGCGATGGTGTTCGCCACCGGAGTGGATGCCGCCGCGACCGCGGCGATCATCGGCTCGCTCGTGCTGTGGGCGCTCGCCCCGTTGATCGTCATCGTCGGCGTGATGCTCGTCGCCTGGAACTTCCTCCGCGGACGCTTCTTCGTGCGGAGCAACGCGCGGGCCTTCGACGCGATCGGCTGGACTCTCGTGCTCGCTCCGATGTTCATCGTGCTGCTCGAGAAGCTGGGGCTGAACGGGGTGTCCGCTGCGGTGGGCCTCGGCTCCGGCGAGCCCGTGCATCCGATCGAGTTCTGGTCGATCGTCCCGATCTTCGCGACCGGCGTCGCGGTGGGACTCATCGCGGCAGCGTTCCGGCAGGGCATCCGCCTGCAGCGCACGAACGCGGCCCTCGAGGACGAGACGAGGGGACTCGTATGACCCCGGCCGAGAACGACGACGAACTCACCGGCATCCACTGCCGCCTCGACGAGCTGCTCGCGGAGCGCGGCATGACTCTGACCGAGCTGAGCGCGCGCGTCGGCGTGAGCATCGTCAACCTGTCGGTGCTGAAGAACGACCGGGCGCGAGCGATCAGGTACTCGACGTTGCGGGCGATCTGCGACGCCCTCGGGTGCGAGGTCGGCGACCTGCTGGTGCTGGCGTAGGTCAGGCCTGCGGCGGCTGCGGGGCCTGCGGCGGTTGCGGCGGCTGCGCGACCGGCGCGAGAGGTTCGACGACCACGGCGGTGCCGTAGGCGCAGATCTCGGTGAAGTTCTGGATCGACCCGGCGTCGAAGCGCATCGCGACGATCGCGTTGCCACCGCGCTGCTGCGCCTCGGCCCACATGCGGCCCATCACGACCTGCCGCGCCTCGTACATCACTTGCGTGTATTCGGGGATCTCGCCGCCGCCGAGCGAGCGGAACCCGGCGGCGAAACCCTGCCCGAAGTCGGTCGATCGCACCGTCAGGCCCATGACCTCCCCCAGCACCTGGGTGATGCGGTAGCCGGGGATGTCGTTCGTGGTCACCATGAACATGAGGCCATCGTGGCAGAACACAGCCGACGCGACCAGGCGGCGAGGACAAGCAGTCGAGCGAAGAGGACAAGGCTCTGACCACGCAGATCCTGACCGACAACCTCGAGAAGTGCGCGGCCTGACCCGCCGGGTCGCCTGACGAAGGATGACGGATGCCGCGGCATCCGTCATCCTTCGTCATCTCAGCCTCGGAATTCACTCGCCCTCATAGCGTTGGGCGTTATAGCGCGCACACGGCGCGCACCGATTCTGGAGTCCCCAATCCAATGAGCACCACCGCCCGCCCCACGAAGGCGCCTGACACCCGCGGTCCCGTCCGGAAGCTGCTGACCTCGTTCGGCTTCCAGATCCTCGCGGCCCTCGTCCTCGGCATCGCCGCCGGCCTGATCGCCCGCCAGCTGGGCGCCACCGCCGACAGCCCGAACGGCCTCTCGGCCACCCTCGACACGATCGGCAGCTCGTACGTGACACTGCTGCGCGCCGCCGTCGTGCCGCTGATCTTCACCGCGATCGTCGCCAGCATCTCGAATCTGCGCCGAGTGCAGAACGCCGCGCGCCTCGCGGGCCAGACCCTGCTGTGGTTCGCGATCACCGCATTCATCGCCGTGATCATCGGAATCACGCTCGGCCTGGTCATCCAGCCGGGAAACCGCGCCGGTGAGGGCCTCGAGCCCGGCGACCCGTACACGGTCGGCACGTGGTGGAACTTCCTGCTGGGTCTGATCCCGCAGAACTTCCTCGGGCTCAGCGTCAGCACGAACCCGGGAGCCACCGACGGCACGTTCTCGTCGAGCGTGAACTTCAACATCCTGCAGGTCATCGTGATCGCGGTCGCCGTCGGCATCGCCGCTCTCAAGGCCGGCAAGAAGGCCGAGCCGTTCCTCGCGTTCACCGAGTCGCTTCTGAAGGTCATCCAGCGCGTGCTGTGGTGGATCATCCGCATCGCCCCGCTCGGCACGTTCGGCCTCATCGGCGCCGCGGTGGTCAAATACGGCTGGGAGAAGCTGGCGTCGCTCGGCTGGTTCGCGATCGCCGTCTACGTCGGCCTGGCTCTCGTGCTCTTCGTCGTCTACCCGATCCTGGTGAAGACGCACGGACTCTCGATCAAGCAGTACTTCTCGGGCGTCTGGCCCGCCGTGCAGCTGGCGTTCGTCAGCCGCTCGTCGATCGGCACCCTGCCCCTCACCGAGCGCGTGACCGAGCGCAACCTCGGCGTGCCCCGCTCGTACGCCTCGTTCGCCGTGCCGTTCGGTGCGACCACGAAGATGGACGGCTGCGCCGCGATCTACCCCGCCATCGCCGCGATCTTCGTCGCACAGTTCTTCGGCATCGAACTGAACCTCGTGCAGTACCTGCTGATCGTGCTCGTCTCGGTCGTCGGCTCCGCCGCCACCGCCGGCACCACCGGAGCGACCGTCATGCTCACGCTGACGCTGTCGACGCTGGGCCTGCCGCTCGAGGGCGTCGGACTGCTGCTCGCCATCGACCCGATCCTCGACATGGGCCGCACCGCGGTCAACGTCGCGGGCCAGGCGCTCGTGCCGACCATCGTCGCGAAGCGCGAGGGCATCCTCGACGAGGAGCTCTACAACGCACCGCGCGAGGGCCTGCCGTTCGCCGACGACTCGGCCGACGACGAGGCACCCGAGGCGGATGCCGCAGCATCCGAGAAGGAGCCGGCCGGCACCCGCTGACCCTTCGCCGCACCGACCGAGCGCCTCGCCCCACTCAGGGGCGGGGCGCTCGTCTGTCTCCCGCTATGCGCGACCCTGCAGACGCGTGGCGGCGCGGGTGTCGAGGGCGAGCTCCTCGGCATCCATCGCGGCCATCAGCTCGCGCATGACCTCCTCGTCGAGGTTGCCGGCGTCTCGCTCTGCGAGCAGGATGTCACGGCGCACCTGCAGCCACCCGCGGGTGAGCGCTGCGAGGTCTTCGTACGAGGGGCGGGTCACCGCCTCCTCGACCTCCTGCGCCTCGTCTGCGGCCTTCTCGACCCTGGTCATGCGCTTGGTGAAGGCATCGAAGACGCCGATGTCGACGCTGCCGTACTTGTCGACCCACTCGTCGCGCTTCTCGGCGAGGAAGGCTTTGCCCGCCTCGCGGCTCTTGGCCTTGACGTCGGCGATCGCGCGCTCGTCCTCTTCGTCGTCGACGTCGCTGGCGATGCCGAGACTGCGGATCAGCAGCGGCAGGGTCAGGCCCTGCAGCAGCA
Source organism: Microbacterium sp. LjRoot205 (assembly GCF_056175745.1). Lineage (NCBI taxonomy): Bacteria > Bacillati > Actinomycetota > Actinomycetes > Micrococcales > Microbacteriaceae > Microbacterium > Microbacterium sp. LjRoot205. Next base: position 185,604 of record NZ_JBGFFH010000008.1, read on the forward strand.
GCGTGCCGAGGGTCACGACGTAGGCGACGACGACGATCGCGTGCGACGGCTCGGTGTCGAGAGCAGCGAGATCGGCTGCGGCGAGCGCGGTCGCCAGCGTCACCACACCGCGCATGCCCGCCCACGAGATGACGGCGTTGTCCTTCCAGGTCAGCTGCAGTCCTGCCATGCGGTCGCGCAGGATCTTGGAGCGCAGCTCTTCTGCGCTGTACTGCTTCCAGCGTTTCGAGTCGCGGCGGCGCTCGTCGAAGGCTCCGGATTCGACCGTTCGATCCCAGCGTTCCAACCGTTTGCGGTCTTGGAAGTTCGCCCAGAGATTCGTCGGGTACACGTAGAGCGGCCGCACGAGCAGGACGACGAGCAGCACGACACCCGACAGCATCAGGATGCGACCGACCTCCTCGCCCCCGAGGTCGCTGAGCACGCGCGGGAACTGCAGGCCGATGTAGGCGAACACGAAGCTCTCGAGCAGCAGGTCGGCCGAGAGCCAGAGGGGCGCCTCCTGCTGACGGGTCGTGTAGTCGGTGCGAGGCGAGTTGTATCCGACATACAGGCCCATCGCGACGACCGCGAGCACGCCTGAGCCGAGCAGGTGCTCGGCGATCGCATATGCACCGAACGGGGCGAGCAGACCGAACGTGCCGATCACGACCGGGTCGCTGATGCGCATGCGCAGCTGGTGCAGCACGATGCCGAAGACGAGTCCGACCGCGACGCCGACGCCGACCGCGAGCAGGAACTGCCAGATGCCGTCCCAGACGGTCAGGGTCGCCCCGGCGATGATCGCCGCGAACACGCGATAGAGGGTCAGCGAGGTCGCATCGTTGATCAGGCTCTCTCCCGACAGCACCGTCATGATGCGGCGCGGAAGCCCGAGCTTACGGCCGATGGCCGCGGCCGAGACGGCATCGGGCGGTGCCACGATGGCGCCGAGCAGCAGCGCGCCCGGCAGGGTCAGCGACGGCAGGATCCACCACGCCACCAGCCCCACGGCGACAGCCGTGAGCAGCACGAGGGTGACGCCGAGGCGCCGGATCTGCGGGAGGCTGCGCTTGAAGCCCACGAACGACACGTCGAGCGCCGCCGAGTACAGCAGCGGCGGCAGCACGAGGTTCAGCAGCAGGTGCCCGTCGATCTCGACCTCGGGAACGAACGGCAGGAAGGATGCCGCGAGCGCGACCACCGTGACGAGCAGCGGAGCCGGCCATCCGCGCCATCGGGCGATCGCCGCCACGACCACAGCACCGACGAGCACGTAGAAGATCTCGGCATCCATGCCCCTAAAGTACTGCCCTGCCGCGCCGCCGCCGGGCGGTTCCGACGGGGTCGGGCGGTTCCGACGGGGTCGGGCGGTTCCGACGGGGTCAGGGACGATCGTCCGCGAGTTCGTCGCGGAGTCCCGCGTTCTCGTCCTCCAGATCGAGGACTCGTCGGATGCCGACGATGTTGATGCCCTCGACACGCAGGCCCGTCACCCGACGGATGCGGGCGAGATCGTCGTCGCTGTATCGGCGCGTGCCTCCGTCGCTGCGCGCAGGCGTGACCAGGCCCTTCGCCTCGAAGAGCCGCAGGCTCGCTTCGGGGACGCCGCTGAGCTGGGCGGCGACGGCGATGCCGTACACCGGCATGCTCGGATCACGCTCATCCATCGGCAGCTCCTTCTCGTGGCACTTGCATTCTATTCGATATTGTTCTATAACAAATCTATAGCAACAGATGCAGATAATCTGCATCCACAACGCCCACCCGGGCCACACGAAAGGAGACACTCATGGCCATGTCCTTCGATCCGTTCAGTCAGCTCGACCGCTTTGCTGCGAGCGTGCTGGACTCCGTCCGCGCACCGCGTCTCATGCCGGTGGACCTCTACCGCGACGGCGACAAGTACGTCCTGCACGCCGATCTTCCCGGCATCGATCCGGGGTCCATCGACGTCGACCTCGACGGCGGCCAGCTCACGATCCGCGCGCAGCGCACGGCCGACGGCCGCGAAGGCGTCCGCTGGCTCGCCCGCGAACGCGGAGCAGGCTCGTTCCTCCGTCAGTTCTCGCTCGGCGACGGAGTGGACCTCGACGCGATCAGCGCCTCGTACGAGAGCGGCGTGCTCTCGGTGATCATCCCCGTCAGCGAGAGGGCGAAGCCGCGCAAGATCGAGGTCGAATCGAGCGACAGCCGACAGTCGATCGCTGCCTGACAGCACGGGGGCCGGGGCGCACCCGGCCCCCGCTTCCTCCTCTGGAAAGGACGACCCATGCACGACTCCGCTGCACTCGATCGCTTCCTGCGCGGGATGGAGTACCCGGCGACGCGCGACGACCTGTTGCGCGAAGCAGCCCGTGACGGTCTCGGCTCCGACGATAGAGCGGTGCTCGCTCGGCTTCCCGAGCAGAGCTTCAGCGCGGCCTGGCACATCCGCTACCACCTCGCGCGCCACGCTCTGGCCGAGGAGTTCTCGCCGTCGGCATCCTCCGCCCTCGCCGCAGCGTGACGACCCACCGGCGACGATGGGGCGGGCGGGAATTCCCCGCCCGCCCCCGCCGTTGCATTCGGGGATGACTTCCACCGCGCTCTCCGTCCTCGACCTCGTCCCCGTTCGCACCGGCCAGACCAGTGCCGAGGCGATCTCCTCCTCCCTCGATCTCGCCGCGACCGCCGACCGCCTCGGCTATCGCCGCTACTGGTTCGCCGAGCACCACAACATGCCGGCCGTGGCGTCCACCACTCCCCCGGTGCTGATCGCCGCCGCCGCGATGCGCACGACGAAGATCCGTCTGGGATCCGGCGGCGTCATGCTGCCCAACCACGCCCCGCTCATCGTCGCCGAGCAGTTCGCCGCGCTCGAGGCGATCGCGCCAGGACGCATCGACCTCGGCCTCGGCCGCGCCCCCGGCAGCGACCCGGTCATCACTCAGCTGCTGCGCGGATCGGGCACGACGAGCGACGTCGAGCAGTTCCCCCGCAACGTGCAGGACATCGCTGCGCTCCTCTCGAGCGACGGCGCCACCGTGCGCTTCACGTCGGGTGGCGAGTACACGGTGCACGCGACGCCCGCCGCCGGCGGAAGCCCCGAGGTCTGGCTGCTCGGGTCGAGCGACTACTCGGCGCAGCTCGCCGCATCGCACGGGCTGCCCTATGTCTTCGCGAACCACTTCTCGGGCCAGGGTCTCGAACGAGCACTCGACCTCTACCGCACCGGCTACCAGCCGAGCGAAGAGCATCCCGAGCCCCGCACGTTCCTCACGGTCAACGTCGTCGCCTCGCCGACGCAGGAAGAGGCCGAGGCCCGTGCCCTGCCGCAGCTGCGCATGATGTCGCGCCTGCGGCTGAACAAGCCGCTCATCGCGCTCGAGACCGTCGAAGAGGCGCTCGCCGCCGAGTCGGATCCCGCGACCGACCAGGTCGTCGAAGCTGCCCGCTCGCGGTGGTTCGTCGGCACGGGAGAGTCCGTCGCCGAAGAGGTGCGTGCGTTCGCGACGAAGTACGGCGTCGACGAGGTCATGCTCTCGCCCGTCGCCGGGGCCTACGAGTCCGAGCCGCGCGACGCCGCCGCCGGCCGCGCGCAGACGCTCGAGCTCATCGCCGCCGCTCTGTAGTCGCGGTCCCCGGTCCCCCCGCCCGCGGGCGTGGATGGTCAAAAGCGCACGCCTGAGGGCCGCGTGGGATGAATTTTTGACCACGCTCCTCCGCTCCGATGCTTTTTCGACCATCCATCGGCGTACGGGCGACGTCGCTGACGCGACGACGACCTGAATCACTCCTCCACCACWGCGGCGGGTGAGACCGACTTATGCACAGCTCCCGGCCCGCAACGCGCACCTCTCCGAATGGCGCTTCCCGGACGCGGATGCTGGGGAGATGCGTCGTCGATCTGTGCTGCCGCCCACACTCGGAGCCACCTTCACCGTTCGAGCGGCAGCGGCAGCGGGGGTGGGACGCGGACGTGCGGCAGCCGCCGACCTGCACCGCCCCTTCCACGGTGTGCGATCGCTCACGCCTCAGACGACACCTCTGCACCGAGTGTTCGCGCTCGCCTCGCGACTGAGACCAGGACAGCTGATCGGGGGCGCGACCGCGATGCGCGTGTGGGGCTATCCCGTTCCGGGCTCGTGGAAGGTCGCCGACGACATCGACGTCGTCGTGGCGACGGATGCCGTCCGGCCGCGCACGCGGGGTGTGAGGAGTCGAAGGCTCGCAACCGGCAGAGCACAGCTGTGGTGGATCGGCCGCGTCCCCGTCGTCGATCCTCTGACCGCCCTCTTCCTCTGCGTCGCGTCGTTCACCGACGACGAGCTCGTGGTAGCCTCGACGCTCTCGTCACGACCGCAAACAACTACCCGGGGCTGCGCGCCGACCGACCCCTGCACACGGTCGAGGAGATCGATCAACGCCTGCGCCACTGGGGGCGCTTCGCCGGGTGCGCGCGCGTGCGAGCTGCGCTGCCCGCGGTGCGTGCGTCCGTCGAGTCCCCGAAGGAGACCGAGACGCGGCTGCTGCTCGTCGCGGCAGGCCTGCCCGAGCCCGTGGTCCAGCACGAGATCCGTCGCGACGGCGTGATCATCGCGAGAAGCGACCTCGCGTATCCCGAGCTCCGAATCGCCGTCGAATACGAGGGCGACGGACACCGAACCGACCGCGACCAGTGGCGCCGTGACATTCAGCGGCAGCGAGAACTCGAGGACATCGGCTGGATCGTCATCCGAGTGACGCAACTCGACCTCGACGACGGAGGACGGATGCTGCTCGACCGCATCCGCCGTGCGATCGCGTCGCGCTCCTGACACACCCCCCTGCCCCTGCGCCGCGCCTGCGCCTGCCCACCGCTCTCCCTACGTGCGCACGACCGCCCGCACGACCGACGCGCTGAGTGGTCAATAACGCATCCCCACCGGCCCGTAGCCGTGCCTTTTCGACCACCCACCGACTGAACGCTGCGCTTTTGACCACGCGCCGCCGCACCGGCGCCCGCGCACCCTCCGACAGGGGCTGGTATTCCGGTGCGCCGGGGCGTACCCTCACCAGCAACGGAAGGGGTTCGATGATGAGCACGACCAAGACTCTGGCCCTCTGGGTGGCGTACGGCACGAACGGAGTCGTCGGCAGCATCCGACACGATGACGGGGGATACACCGTCGTCATGGCCGGAGCGGATGCCGCGACGGGCACGTATCCGACCCTGGAATCGGCCAAGGGTGCGCTGCATTCGCACATGCTGCCGGGCAGCGGCTGGCCGATGTTCCGCGAGCACTGACTCGAGAGCGCTGACACGAGAACGGGGAAACAAGGGGAAGAGGGGCGACGCGGTCGCGGGGACACCCCCGCGACCGTCGTACGCTGACTGCATGCACCACGCCACCTCCCTCGCTCCTCGTGCCATGCTGACGGTCGAGGAGCAGCAGGCGAAGGTGTCGGCCGCCGCCCGGCCGCTCCGCGCAGAGGCGGTGCCGATCGCACTGGCAGCCGGTCGCACCCTCGCGGACGACGTGCGCGCCCGGGTCGATGTGCCGCTGTTCGACAACTCCGCGATGGACGGATATGCCGTCATCTTCGCCGACGTCGAGGCAGCGACGGCCGAGCACCCTGCCGAACTACGCGTCATCGCCGACCTGCCGGCGGGGTCGTGCGAGGAGCCCGAGCTGCGTCCAGGGCTGGCCGCTCGGATCATGACCGGCGCTCGCGTGCCCCGCACGGCGACCGTCGTCGTGCCCTTCGAGCACACCCGTGACGGGCTGCAGGCCTGGGACGCCCCGGCCATCGTGACCACGGCTCCTGCCCGCGAGGGCGCTCACATCCGCCGCCGCGGAGAGGAACTGCGCGCCGGCGAGGTCGTCGCGCCGGCGGGCACCGTGCTCGGGCCGCTGCAGCTGACGGCCATCGCGGCCACGGGCATCGACACCGTGCAGGTGCGTCGCCGCCCCCGAGTCGCCGTGATCTCGACGGGCACCGAGCTCGCCGCGCCCGGCGCAGACCTCGCCCGAGGGCAGATCCCCGAGTCGAACTCGGTGCTGCTCGCGTCGATGTGCGCCGAGGCGGGCGCCGACGTCATCTCTGTCGACACGGTGACCGACGAAGATGTCGCCTTCACAGCCCTCGTCGACCGTGCGCTGCACTCCGGCCGCGTCGATGTCGTGGTCACCTCGGGCGGCGTCAGCGCCGGCGCCCACGAGGTCGTCAAGAACGTGCTGCGCGATCGTATCGAGTTCGTCGCGGTCGCCATGCAGCCCGGCAGACCGCAGGCCTTCGGACGAATAGACGACGCGCTGATCTTCGGCCTGCCGGGCAACCCCGCCAGCGTCGCCGCCTCGTTCGAGGCGTTCGTGCGCCCGGCACTGCTCGCTCTCCAGGGGCGTGAGCCGCTGCAGCGCCCGATGATCCGTCTCACGACCACCGCCGGGTGGCGCAGCCCGGCAGGACGACAGCAGTATGTGCCGGTCACTCTCGACCGGTCCGACCCCGCCGCCTGGGCGGTGCACCCGGCAGCCGTCGATGGGTCGTCCGGCGCGCACCTCGCCGCAGGACTCGCCAGAGCGGATGCCTACGCCGTCGTGCCCGCCGAGGTATCGGCGGTGGCCGCCGGCGACCACGTCGACGTGATGCTGCTCTCGTGACCGCGGCAAGCGCCGCCGACGCGAGCGCCGCCGACACGAGCGGCGCAACCGCGGCGATCGTCCTTGCGGGCGGGCGGGCGTCTCGACTCGACGGTGCCGCCAAGCCGCTGCTCGACGTCGGCGGTCGCACGCTGCTCGATCGGGCGGTCGCGGCCGTCGCAGGCTGCGACCCGATCATCGTCGTCGGTCCGCCCGCGCCCGTGCAGGGCGAGGTCGTCTGGACTCGCGAGACCCCCGAGTTCGGCGGCCCGGTCGCCGGCATCGCGGCCGGACTCGCACGCACCGAGAGCGCTGACGTGTTCGTGCTGGCGGCCGACCTGCCGAACGCCGAAGAGGCGGTCGCGCTGCTGCGTCGGCATCCGCCCCTCGCCGGCGGCGAAGACGGCGTCTGCCTGGCCGACGACTCCGGGCGGATGCAGTGGCTGATCGGGCTCTATCGCACCGACGCGCTGCGCCGAGCTGTCGCCACCCTCCCCGACGGCGGCCGAGACGCATCCATCCGTTCACTGCTCGCGGGCCTCACCATCCGCGCTCTGCCGGCGGGAGCCCTGGCGGCCGACGTCGACACGTGGGACGATCTCGAACGAGCCCGCGCCACGGTGCAGGCACCCACCCGCAACGGCACAGACGCCGACCACGACAACGGCACAGACGCCCTGCGTGGCAGCGCACCGAACGAGGAGACGACATGACCGACCAGCCGCAGCATCTTCCGGTCGAGGCCCTCGACGACTGGACCTCCGCCGCCTGCGCCGCCCTCGGGATCGACCGCGCGTCCGTCGAAATCGGCCTGCTCCTCGATCTCGCCCGCGACGTCGCGCACGGCGTCGCGCGCCCCGCCGCCCCGCTCAGTGCCTATCTCGCCGGCCTCGCCGCAGGTCGCGCGGGCGGCAGCCGCGAGGACACGGCCGCGGCGGTCGCCACGATCACCGCGCTGGCGGCATCCTGGCGCGCCGACGACCACGATTCCTGAAGTTCTCTCATCGCCGACCTCCCCGATGTGATCGAGAAGTAATCACACCGAAACGGCATGCGCGCGGCCCTGCAACATCCGCCGCCTACGTTCAGAGCATTCACCCTCTCGAACGCCAGGAGCCGCGATGTCACAGACCACCGGAACACGCAGCGTCGATGCCCCCGCCGTCACGCTCACCCATCGACCCGGTCGCTGGATCGACGGGTGGAACCCCGAGGATCCGACGTTCTGGGCCGGCGAAGGCAAGGCGATCGCCCGCCGCAACCTGGGCTGGTCGATCTTCGCCGAGTTCCTCGGGTTCATCATCTGGCAGCTCTGGAGCATCGTCGTCGTGCTGCTCCCGGCCGCCGGCTTCACGCTCAGCACCACCGAGTCGTTCTGGCTGATCTCGCTGCCGAGCCTCGTCGGCGCGACCCTGCGATTCCCTTACACGTTCCTCGTCGCCCGCTTCGGCGGACGCAACTGGACGATGGTCTCGGCCCTCCTGCTGCTGATCCCGGCTGTCCTGCTCGGCATCGTCGTGCAAGACCCCGAGACCCCGTTCGGCGTGCTGCTCGCCGTGGCCGCCCTCGCCGGCTTCGGCGGCGGCAACTTCGCCAGCTCGATGGCGAACATCACCTACTTCTTCCCGCAGAAGGAGAAAGGCTGGGCGCTCGGCCTCAACGCCGCCGGCGGCAACCTCGGCACGTCCGTGGCGCAGCTCGCGGTGCCGATCGTCGTCTCGATGACCGCCGCCTTCACGTTCAACCTCTCGCTCGCCGGGTGGATGTGGGTGCCGCTGATCCTCGTAGCCGTCTGGGGCGCCTGGCGCCACATGGACAACCTCTCGTCCGCCAAGGCCGACTTCGCCGGAGCCGCCGCCGCCCTGCGCGAACCGCACCTGTGGGTGCTCTCGCTGCTCTACATCGGCACGTTCGGATCGTTCATCGGCTTCGCCAGCGTCTTCCCGAAGCTCATCGCCGACACCTTCCCCGAGTTCTCGACCTTCCAGATCGGCAGCGCCTCGATCACACTGGCGTTCCTCGGCGCGCTGGTCGGTTCGCTCGCCCGCCCTTACGGCGGAAAGCTCGCCGACCGCTTCGGCGGTGCGCCGATGACGATCGCCGCCTTCTCGCTCATGATCGTCGGAGCCATCTCGCTGCTCGTCACCCTCGAAGCGAACAGCTTCGCGCTCTTCCTCGGATGCTTCCTGCTGCTGTTCGTCGCCGCGGGCGTCGGCAACGGCGCGACCTACCGGATGATCCCCAACGTCTTCGCCGCGCGAGGAGCCGCGACCGCGGGTGATGCACTCGCGGTCAGCACCCAGCGCAAGGGTGCGGCTGCCCTGGGCCTGATCTCGGCGATCGGCGCCTATGGCGGATTCGTGATCCCCCAGGTGCTCGCCGCGGCCAAGAGCGGCACAGGGTCGTACGCACCGGCGTTCGGCGGTTTCGTCGCCGGCTACGTCGCGCTGCTCCTGATCACGATCTTCGTCTACCTGATCCCCCGGGCCTCCCTCGCCGGACACCGGATCTGATCATGACCGAGCGCATCGTCGTCATCGGCGCGGGGCCCGTCGGCATCCGCTTCGCCGAGGAGCTCCTGCCCCTCGTCTCCGAGGGCCGGGCGACGGTGACCGTGCTGGGTGCGGAGACGGCGAATCCCTATAACAGGGTGCTCCTCGCGGAGCTCGCGGTCGGCGAGGCCTCGGCCGACGAACTCACCCTGGCCACCGCAGCGGGCCTTCCGGGGATCGATCTGCGTCTCGGGGCGCGAGCGCTGCGCATCGACCGCGGGGCGCAGCTCGTCGAGCTCGCCGACGGCTCGGACGTCGGCTATGACCGGCTGGTGCTCGCGACCGGCGCGCGATCGATCGTCCCGACACTCGACGGACTCGACACGCTGGGGCCGGACGGCACGGGCCTCGACACCCGCCTCACCGCGGGCGTCTGCGTGCTGCGCGACCTGGCGGATGCCGAGCAGGTGCGGGCCGTGGTCGAGCGCGGCGGCCGGGTGGTGGTGCTCGGGGCCGGCGTGCTCGGAATCGAGCTCGCGATGCTGCTCGCCGATGCGGGCGCCGTGCCCTCGGTCGCCCACTTCGGTCCGATGCCGATGCCGCGTCAGCTCGACCGCGGATCGGCGAGCATCCTCTCGACCGCCCTCGCCTCCGCCGGCGTCACGCTCGTGCCGCACACGCGCGCCGAGGGCGTCATCGGCGTCGAGGGCGACGACGGCATCCGCCGGTTCCGCGCGCTGGCGAGCTCCGACGGCAAGCGCATCGAAGGAGACCTGCTCGTGCTGTCGTGCGGGGTCAGGGCGCGCACCGAGCTCGCCGAGGCGGCAGGACTGCGCGTCGGCAACGGCGTGCTCGTCGACCGCTCGCTGCGATCGTGGTCGGATCCCCGCATCCATGCGATCGGCGACTGCGCTCACCTCGCCGACCCCGCCGAGCACCTGCACGAGCGCCAGGTGCCCGGCGGACCGCACGGCCTCATCGGCCCTGGGTGGCGGCAGGCGAGCTGGCTGGCCGCGACCATCGCCGCCGAGCTGGACGGCATCGGCGACGCCGCCGAGTTCACGGACGAGCATCCGGGGGTCGTCGTGCTGAAGGGCGAGCTGGTCGACATCGCCTCGGCAGGCGACGTCTCGGCCGACCCGTTCGCGCCGGTCCCTGCGGGCGAGGATGCGCCGGGCATCGCGGTGTGGGCCGACCCCGAGCACGGCACCTACGTCAAGATGGCGACGCGCGACGGCATCCTCACCGGTTTCGTGGCGGTCGGGATGCCGCGGGCCGCCGCGGAACTGAGCGTGCTGTATCTGCGCGGCGGCGAGCTGCCCGCAGACCGATCGCTGCTGCTGCGCCTCGACGATCCCGATGCCGACGTGGTGGCGCCTGCCGGTCGTGACGCGACGCTCTGCATCTGCAACGCCGTCACCGTCGGGCAGATCGAGGATGCGATCGATGACGGCTGCAGCTCGGTCGCCGCGATCGGGGACTGCACGCGCGCCGGCACCGGATGCGGCGGATGCCGAGCCAGGATCACCGAACTGCTGCACGACCGCGCGGAGGCCGTCGCATGACCGACACCCACTGCCCCTACTGCGCGCTGCAGTGCGCGATGACGCTGACTCCCACCGCGGGAGAAGCCCTGCCGGTGACCGTCGCGGGCCGCGACTTCCCGACCAACCGCGGCGGTCTGTGCAAGAAGGGATGGACGTCGGCGGAGCTGCTCGCCGACACCGGGCGCCTCACCACTCCCCTGGTGCGGGGCGACGACGGCGAGCTGCATCCGGCGGAGTGGGACTCCACCCTCGACCTGATCGCCGCTCAGCTGGAGCGGATCGCCGCGGAGGACGGCCACGATGCGATCGGCGTCTTCGGCGGCGGCGGCCTCACGAACGAGAAGGCCTACCAGCTCGGCAAGTTCGCCCGCATCGCGCTGCGCACCTCGCGCATCGACTACAACGGCCGCTTCTGCATGTCGTCCGCCGCGGCCGCCGCCAACCGCGCCTTCGGGATCGACCGGGGTCTGCCCTTCCCGCTGACCGACCTCGACACCGCCGAGACGGTTCTCCTGCTCGGCTCGAACGTCGGCGACACCATGCCGCCGTTCGTGTCGCACCTGCAGGGCGCCAGGGCACGGGGCGGCCTCATCGTCGTCGACCCTCGCCGCAGCTCGACGGCCCGGCTGTGCGCCGACGGGGCCGGCATCCATCTGCAGCCGGTGCCGGGCACCGATCTCGCTCTGCTGCTGGCATTGACCCACGTCGTGATCGCCGAAGAGCTGTACGACTCGGGCTACGTGCGGCAGCGCACCTCGGGCATCGATGCGCTCCGGCAGTCGGTGTCGGCGTGGTGGCCCGAGCGCGCCGAGACCGTCACAGGGGTGCCCGCGCGCAGCATCCGGGATCTCGCCCGCCGGCTGGCCGAACCCGGCTCGACGTACATCCTCACCGGCCGCGGGGTCGAACAGCACGTCGACGGCACCGACACCGCGACCGCTGCCATCAACCTGGCGCTGCTGCTCGGACTGCCGGGCACTCCGGGGTGCGGCTACGGCACCCTCACCGGCCAGGGCAACGGGCAGGGCGGACGCGAGCACGGGCAGAAGGCCGACCAGCTGCCCGGGTATCAGTCGATCACGGACCCGGTGGCGCGCGCGTCCGTCGCGGCGGTGTGGGGTGTCGACCCCGACGATCTCCCCGGCGCCGGTGTGCCGGCCGTCGAGCTGCTGCAGACCGCCGGCCTGCCAGGCGGCGTGCGCGCCCTGCTCGTGCACGGCTCCAACGTCTTCGTGTCCGCACCCGACGTCTCGACGGTGCGAGAGGCCCTCGGCCGGCTCGACCTGCTCGTCGTCGCCGACTTCTTCCTCTCCGAGACCGCGAAGGCCGCCGACATCGTGCTGCCCGTGCTGCAGTGGGCCGAGGAGGAGGGCACCATGACCAACCTCGAGGGCCGGGTGCTGCGTCGCCGACGGGCCGTCGACGCCCCCGCCGGAGCCCGCAGCGAGCTGTGGATCATGGCCGAGCTCGCCCGCCGCCTCGACGCCCCCGGCGTCTGGAGCCTCGACCCCTCCGAGGTGTTCGACGAGCTCGCCCGCGCATCGGCCGGCGGCCGCGCCGACTACTCGGGGCTCAGTCACGCCCTGCTCGACCTGGGCATCGAGGCGCACTGGCCGTTCCCGATCGGCAGCCTCGGCACGCCCCGTCTGTTCGCCGACCGGTTCGCGCACGCCGACGGGCGCGCGAAGCTCGTGGCGGTGCGGGCGCGGGCGCAGCAGACGCCGAGCGCCGACCGGCTCACACTGATCACCGGGCGACTGCTCGAGCAGTATCAGAGCGGTACGCAGACCCGCCGCGTCTCCGAGCTGACCGAAAAGCGGCCTTCCCTCGTCGCCCAGCTGCACCCCGCCACGGCGCGTCGCCACGGGATCGGCGAGGGCGACGGCATCCGCCTCTCGAACTCCCGCGGCACGGTGCAGGCGCGGGCCGAGCTGACGCACGACATCAGGCCAGACACGGTGTTCCTGCCGTTCCACTACCCCGACGGCGAGAGCGCGAATCTGCTCACCGACGACCGGGTCGATCCGCACTCGGCGATGCCCGAGTTCAAGAGGGCGCTCGTGCAGCTCAGCGCGGTCTGACCCGGGGTCGGTCTCAGTCCTCGGGTTCGCCCGAGAGGATGCCGCGCAGCCAGTCGCGTGCCTCGACGAAGATGTCGTCGGAGTAGCGCTCGGGGTACTGCACGATCTGCCGGTCGGCCCGCGGGTACGACCCGAGGAACACCACCCGGGGGCTGAAACGACGGATGCCGAGCAGAGCATCGGCCATGCGCTCGTGCTCGATGTGGCCGTCGGCGTCGATCACGAACCGGTAGCGGCCGAGCTCGTCGCCGATCGGACGCGACTGGATCAGTGAGAGGTTGATGCCACGGGTCGAGAACTGCTCGAGCATCTCGAGGAGCGAACCCGGGTGGTCGTTCGGCAGTTCGACGATCAGCGAGGTCTTGTCGGCGCCGGTGGGAGCCGGTGCCGTGGTGGTGCGGGTGACGAGCACGAAGCGGGTGACGGCCTGCGCGTTGTCACCGATGTCCTCGGCCAGCACGTCGACGTCGAGGTGCTTCACGACGCCGGGAGCGGCGATGGCCGCCTGCGCGGGAAGACCGCCGTCGAGCATGCCGATCGCCGACGCCACGTTGCTCGCCGCCGGGACGTGCGAGTGCGTCGGAAGGTGCTCGCCGAGCCAGCCATGGCACTGCGCATAGGCGACGGGGTGCGCGGCGATCACCTGCACATCGGCGAGCGTGGTGCCGCGCGGAGCCACGAGCACGAAGTTCACCGGCACCAGGTACTCGCCGACGATCCGCAGGCCGGGCAGCGTGGCCAGAGCATCCTGCGTGGTCGAGACGCCGCCCTCGATCGAGTTCTCGATCGCGATCATGGCGGCATCGCTACGACCCTCGAGCACGTCGGCGAGCGCCTCGCCGACGTTGTGCACGGCACGCCAGTCCTGGCCTCGCGCTTCGGCGACCTGCTCGAGCGCCGCTTCGGTGAATGTTCCGGCGGGGCCGAGATAGCTGTAGGTGCGGCGTTCAGTCACGCGTTTCACCTTAGGGCACGGGTAGGGGCCCAGAAGATGCGCGGATGCCGAGATGGGGGCAGACTGTCTGCATGACGAGCCGTGCCGGCCTACCAGCCGAAGAATCCGATCTGATCGATGTCGACGAGCTGATCGCCGCTTACTACGATCGCGTCCCCGACCCCGGCGTCGCCGCCGAGCGGGTCGCGTTCGGGACGAGCGGTCATCGCGGGTCTTCGCTCACCAAGAGCTTCAACGAGAACCACATCCTGGCCACCACCCAGGCGATCGTCGACTACCGCGCGGCGGAGGGCATCACCGGCCCGTTGTTCCTCGGTCGTGACACGCACGCCCTGTCGCTGCCGGCCGAGCGCAGCGCCATCGAGGTGCTGGTCGCGAACGGCGTCGACGTCCGAGTCGACTCCCGCGACGCGTGGGTGCCGACCCCGGCGCTCAGCCACGCGATCCTCACCTTCAACCGCGACCTCGCGCCGGATGCCGCCGGCCGCGCCGACGGCATCGTCGTCACCCCGTCGCACAACCCGCCGAGGGACGGCGGGTTCAAGTACAACCCGCCGCACGGCGGACCGGCAGACACCGACGCGACCGGCTGGATCGCCGACCGCGCCAACGAGCTGATCACCGGCGGTCTGGTCGACGTCAAGCGCGAGCGGTTCGCCGATATCGACTGGGACGCGCTTCCCGGATATGACTTCCGCGACGCCTATGTGCGCGATCTGGCCACCATCATCGACATCGACGCGATCCGCACCGCCGGGGTGCGCATCGGAGCCGACCCCCTCGGCGGAGCCTCGGTCGAATACTGGGCGCTCATCAAGGAGGTCTACGACCTCGACCTGACCGTCGTGAACCCCGAAGTCGACCCGACCTGGCGCTTCATGACGCTCGACTGGGACGAGAAGATCCGCATGGATCCGTCATCCCCGTCGGCGATGGCCTCGCTGGTCGCCAAGAAGGCCGACTACGACGTGCTCACCGGCAACGACGCGGATGCCGACCGCCACGGCATCGTCACCCCCGACGCCGGGCTGATGAACCCCAACCACTACCTCGCGGTCGCGATCGACTACCTGTTCTCGCACCGCGCCGAGTGGCCGCGCGACGCCGCGATCGGCAAGACCCTCGTGTCGTCGATGATCATCGACCGCGTCGCCGAGTCGCTCGGACGCCGCCTGCTCGAGGTGCCCGTCGGCTTCAAGTGGTTCGTGCCCGGGCTCCTGGACGGATCCGTGGCCTTCGGCGGCGAGGAGTCGGCCGGAGCATCGTTCCTCCGCAAGGACGGCACGGTGTGGTCGACCGACAAGGACGGCATCCTGCTGTGCCTGCTGGCGGCCGAGATCATCGCCGTGACGGGCAAGACCCCGTCGGAGCGGTACGCCGAGCTGGAGCAGGCCTTCGGTTCGTCGGCCTATCAGCGGGTCGACGCCCCGGCGACGCCGGCGCAGAAGGCGACGCTCGGCAAGCTGGCGCCGGATGCCGTCTCGGCGACGACCCTGGCGGGCGAGGAGATCACTTCCAAGCTGTCGCACGCACCGGGCAACGGCGCCGCGATCGGCGGCCTCAAGGTGCAGACCGAGCACGCGTGGTTCGCCGCGCGCCCGTCCGGCACCGAAGACGTCTACAAGCTGTACGCCGAGAGCCTGCGCGGCCCCGAGCACCTCGCCGAGGTGCAGGCCGAGGCCCGCGCCGTGGTGTCGGCCGCCCTCGGCGACTGACCCGGCGTACCGCTTCCGTCCGTCTTCTGCCCCCGCACGCCGCCCGTGCGGGGGCAGAAGTGCATCCGGGGTCAGCGCACGCCGGGGTCGCGCATGCCGGAGTCGAGAGCATCCGGGATCGGGAGCGCCTGGGCTCAGCGATGCGAAAGCGACCCCACCTGGCGGACGCCATGCGCAGGCCGGGTCGAAACAGCCACCCAACGCGGGTGCGGGGTCGAAGACACATCCGACGCAGCGACTTCGGATGCGTTTTCGACCACCACAGACCGTGACTGCGCGCCACCGGGGGTTGCACAGACGTGCGTGGTCGAAAAACCACCGGAAACGGCCGCCTGGGATGCATTTTCGACCACCGCAGACCGTGACTGCGCGCCATTGCGGGTTGCACAGACGTGCGTGGTCGAAGAACCACCGGAAACGGCCGCCTGGGATGCTCTTTCGACCACCGCAGACCGCGACTGCGCGCCACCGGGGGTTGCACGGACGTGCGTGGTCGAAGAACCACCGGAAACGGCCGCCTGGGATGCTCTTTCGACCACCGCAGTCGAGCGCGATCGGATGCTGCGCGGGGGCAGCCCGAAGAGCAGAGGCGGCAGCAGCGGCCGGTCAGACCGAACTGGCGAGCAGCGCGCCGGCCTCGCGCAACCAGCGCGCAGGCTCCGCGAGAGCGGCATCCGACGATCCGGCGATGTCGGTGAGAGACGCGGATGCCGCGAACAGCGACACATCGGAGTCGGAGGTGATGCGCCCGGCCGCGAGCAGCGCGACGGCCCCGGCCGATGCCGCGAGGCCGGCGATGAACGAAGGCACCTTGCCGTCGCCGGACTGACCGTCGTACGAGCCCTCCCCCGTGATGACGATGTCGGCGTCGGAGATCGCGTCCGCGAGTCCGATCAGCTCCGCCACTTCGGCGGCTCCGGGAGCGAGTGCCGCTCCCCAGACAACGAGCGCACCACCCGTGCCGCCGGCGGCTCCGGTGCCGGGCAGAGCGGCATCGAGGCCGAGCAGGTCGGCGAGTCGGGCGAGCCCGGCATCCACGTCTGAGAGCTCGGAGGCGTCGAGACCCTTCTGCGGTCCGAACACGGCGGCGGCACCCCGAGGGCCGACGAGCGGGTTGGTGACGTCGGTGAGCACGCGCACCTGAGGCGCGGTGCGCAGGGCGCTCAGGTCGACGGATGCGATGTCTGCGAGGCCGCGCGCACCGTGGACGACGGACTCACCGGAGGCGTCGAGGAATCGGGCACCGAGTGCGGACAGCATCCCGGTACCGCCGTCTGTCGACGCACTCGATCCGATGCCGACCACCAGTCGTGTGACGCCGTGGTCGAGGGCCGCGGCGATAGCCTGACCGAAGCCGGTGGTGTCGGCGTCCCACGGGCGCAGGTCGTCGAGAAGTTCGATGCCCGAGGTCGAGGCGAGGTCGATGACGCCGGTGCCGCCAGCAGACCCGGCGGATGCGGGCAGCAGCAGCCAGCTGGTCTTCAGCGGCACGCCAGCGGGCCCGTCGACGACGACCGGCATGCGTCGCGCCCCCGGCACGGCCGCGGCGAATGCGGCGACGGTGCCCTCGCCGCCGTCTGCCATCGGCCGGTGCACGAACGTCGCGGAAGGATCGACCGACGCCCAGCCCGCGGCGAGGGATGCCGCCGCATCCGCCGCGGTGATCGTGCCCTTGAAGCTGTCTGGCGCCAGCACGACGCGGGTCATCAGGTGATACCGGGGGTGCTCGACCGCACGATGACCTCGAGCGGCAGCGCCGCCTGCTGCCAGTCGGCGTCGACCGTCGCTCGGAAGGCCTGGTAGCCGACCTCGCTCAGCGGCACCCGCACGGTCGTGAGCGCCGGCGTGACATCGCTCGACGACGGCACATCGTCGAAACCGCAGACGGCGATGTCGGAGCCGATCTCACGACCCGCGTCGCGGATCGCCGACATCGCACCGATCGCGACGACATCGCTCATGCCGAACACGAGAGTGCCCGGCTCGACGCCATCGGCGAGCGCCGCCGACATCGCCTGCACACCGGATTCGCGACGGAAGTCGCCACGGATCAGCCGATCGATCGTGCCGCCGCCTGATTCGAAGCCGGCGCGGAATCCGGCGAGACGCTCGTCTGAGGTCAGGACCCCCTCGGCCGCGCCGATCGCGATGGCCGAGCGGTAGCCGAGCGACGCCATACGGYGGCCCAGCGCCTCCGCACCGGCGCGGTTGTCGATCTCGACGTGGCGGTTCTCTGCACTGCCGGCCCCGAAGGTGACCACCTGCCCGCCGAACCGGGCGTACTCCGCGAGCTCGCGCGAGGTGTCGGAGTCGGTCGGCTCGTTCGTGCGTGAGGCGGCGAGGATCAGGCCCTGGGGTCGCTGTCCGCGCAGCGCGCGCACGATGCGCGCCTCGCGGGCCGGGTCGCGCTCGGTGATCGCGATGGTGACGACGAGACCGTGCTCGTCGGCTCCGCGAGCGACGCCCGCGGCGATGAGTCCGAAGTACGGGTCGGCGATGTCGGCGACGAGCAACGCGATCACGGGCGAGCTGCCGCGGGCCGTGGCCTGAGCAGACGCGTTCGCCGTGTAGCCGAGCTCGGCCGCCGCCTGCTCGACGCGCTCACGGAAGGACTCGGCGACCTTGCGCTCGGATCCGTTCAGAACGCGGGATGCCGTGGCGAGGGAGACCCCGGCCTCTCGGGCCACGTCGTGCAGGGTCGGGGCTGCGCCTCGGGAGTGCCGCGGCTGACGCACCCGGGAAGGGCTTTCCTGCTGACTCATGCCCCGAGCATACTGTGCGATGCGGGCGGCGCCGAGGAACGGTGGGCGGCGGCATCCCGAGTGCTGACGTGCATGCCGGCCTTAGAGCGAGAGGTACGAGCGGAGCGTCGCGGCCTCGCCACGCAGCATCGCCGGATCATCACCGGGCACGAACTCGAGCAGTGCGTCTCTCGGGGGCGTCGGCGCAGACTGCGCCTCTCCGAAGAACCGGGTCCAGAGGGCATCACGTGCCCGCAGCGGCAGCCGGTCGTGGTCGGGCCACCACGAGAACACGTGCGCGGCGCTCACATGGTCTGCGATCGCGCGATACTCATCGAGCACCGCGTCGACCGCGGCACCGACCGTGGGCTGCCAGTAGGTGCTGAGCGTGGGCCTCGCGACCTCCTCGAGCACTCGGAGTGTCGTCGGCGCGGTGTCGGCGAGCGTGCCCGAATGGAACTCGAGCGCGAGGGACATGCCCCGCGCGCTCGCCTCGTCGACCGCATCCTGCAGTCGGGCGATCGTCGCCGCCCAGTCCTGCGGTGCGGCCTCGTCGGATCCGATCGAACCCGCCCAGACGCGCACGCGGTCGACGCCGAGAGCCTCGGCGGTGTCGAGCACGGGAGTGACCGCCTCGTCGGCACCGGCGCGGAAGTACGAGCCGTACGAGCAGCACACCAGCCCGGCATCCGTCGTCAGCCTCGCCGCCCTCGCCGCCTGCTCGACGTCCCCGGCCGGCACGTGCGTGTCGGCACCCCACTCGATGACCTCGAGTCGCGCCTCGGCTGCGAGCTCGACGACGCGTTCGACGCTCAGCGACGCGAAGGTCACCGAGCAGAGTCCTGGCCGGATCGTTGTCATGGGTTCATCCTCTCAACGGTCTGCGTCGGTGTCTCGGGGGTTGCGCCCGGCGGCTCTCTTCGTGTCAGCCCGCTGCACCGCCTGCAGGATCGAGGCACGGATGCAGGACCGGAATCGTGTTCCGGCCCGGCATCCGTGCCCTGGCCCTGCACGTGGGACCCCGACCGGTTCCGATCCGGGCCGCCATCCGAAGAGCCCTCTGCCGCCTGCAGGATCGAGGCACGGATGCAGGACGAGAAGCCGTGTTCCGGCCCGGCATCCGTGCCCTGGTCCTGCACGTGGCACGCCTATCGCACGCAAGCGGCCCGCCTTCGGCGATCGAGTCCCCGACGTCAGCGCAGGTGCGGCGAGACCGCGGCACCGAAGGTCTCGGCCGTGCGCCGCACGACGTTCTCGGGAGCATCCGACCAGACGTCGGCGTTGAAGATCTCGACCTCGATATCGCGGTCGTAGCCCGTCTCGATCACGGCGCGGGTGAGCGAGCCGAAGTCGATCACGCCGTCGCCCGTGTAGTGCCGCGACAGCAGCACGTCGGCGGCGAGCGGGGTCTTCCAGTCGCACACCTGGTAGGTCGCGATGCGGCCCTCTCGACCGGCGCGCGCGATCTGCTCGAGCACCTGCGGATCCCACCAGATGTGGAACGTGTCGACTGCTGCGCCCACGACATCGGCGTCGAAGTCGGCGGCGATGTCGAGCGCCTGGCCGAGCGTCGAGACGACAGCGCGATCGGAGGCGTACATCGGATGCAGCGGCTCGATCGCCAGCGTCACGCCCGCCGCCTTCGCGTCGGAGGCGAGAACGCCGATCGCGTCGCGCACACGTTCGCGCGCGCCGATCAGATCGCGAGAGCCGGCGGGGATGCCGCCGGCCACGAGCACGAGCACCGCGGTCGACCCGTCGGCACCTGCGGCGGCGAGCGTCGCGGTCTCTTCGATCGCGCGGCGGTTGTCGTCGAGTGCCGCGACGCGCTCGGGCCCCTCGGGAAGGGTGAAGAACCCGCCGCGGCAGTGCGTCGTGAATCGCAGCCCCGAGTCCTCGAGCATGCGGGCGGCGACGTCGAGCCCGACCTCGTTCACGGGCTCGCGCCACAGACCGATCGCCTGGATGCCGGCATCCGCCGTCACCCGCAGCGCCGTCGCGAGGTCGGCGTGCTTGATGGTCGCCTGATTGATCGACAGGCGGGGATCGACGATCATGCATCCACCCCGTTCAGGCGCAGCATCCCGTGCCAGCGCTCGCGCGCGAGTTCGGGCTTCTCCAATGCGAGCGACGCGTTGGCCAGCTCGACGATGCGGCTGAGGTGCGGAAGGCTCCGCGCCGAGTGCAGACCGCCGACCATCTGGAACGCGGGCTGATGCCCGTTGAGCCAAGAGAGGAAGGCGACACCGGTCTTGTAATAGAACGTCGGCGCCGCGAACACCTGACGGCTCAGCTCTTCGGTCGGTCCGAGGATCTCGAGGTAGCGGGCAGGGTCTCCGGCATCCAGCGCCTGGATCGCTGCGGACGCCACCGGGGTGATCGCCGCGAACGCGCCGAGCAGCGCATCGGAGTGGGTGCGTTTCGTCTCGGTGCTTCGCTCCTCGCTCGACGACCGGGTGGTGTCGCCGCCGATCAGGCCGACGTAGTTGAAGTCGTCGCCCGTGAACATGCGCGCGCCCTGCGGAAGCTGCTCACGAACCGAGATCTCGGACTCGGCGTTCAGCAGGCTCATCTTCACGCCCGCGACCCTGTCGGGCTGCTCCCCGATGATGTCGAGCAGCACAGCGGATGCCGTCTGCCACTCGTCCGCGCCGAAGTAGCCGGCGAGCTCAGGATCGAAGGCCGTGCCGAGCCAGTGCAGCACGACCGGAACCGTGGCCGACGAGAGCACTTCGCGGTAGACGCGACGGTAGTCGTCGGCGCTCTCCGCGACGCGGGCCAGGTGGCGCGAGGCCATGAGCACGGGGCCCGCGCCCTGCTCCTCGGTGAAGTGCAGCTGCTCCTTGTAGGCATCGATCACCTGGTCGAGTGTGATGTGCGACTCGGCGACGTGATCGGTGTTGACGCCGACCACGACGGAGCCACCCTCCTCGCGGGCGACCTCGGCGCTGCGTGCGATGAGCTCGCGCGTCGCCGCGGCATCCAGGCCCATGTTGCGCTGCGCGGTGTCCATGGCATCGGCGACGCCGAGTCCCCACGAGTACACGTTGCGGCGGAACGCGAGCGTCGAATCCCAATCGATGTCGGCGGGCTGGCCGGGGGTGTTGTCGGCGTGCACCTTGGGCACGACGTGGGCTGCGGCGTAAGCGACGCGGCTCTGCAGCGGCGAGGACGGTCGCGAGTACCCACCGCCCTCGCGCAGCTCGGCGTCCGTCACCGCGCCCGCGGTGTCGAGAAGTCGGAGAGTGCTCATGCTCAGCCCAGCGTCAGCGGCTCGAGCGCGACCTTGCGGCCCTCGGCGCTGGAGGTCAGACCCGCCTCGGCGAACTGCACGCCACGAGCACCCGAAAGCAGGTCGAAGGGGTACTTCGTGCCCTCGACGAACGAGACCAGGTACTCCTCCCACTGCTGACGGAAGCCGTTGAGGAAGACGTCGTTCGTGGGCACCTGCTGCCAGTCGGCGTCGTAGTCATGACTGTCTTCGAGGTCGGGGTTCCACACCGGCTTCGGCGTCGCGTTGCGCGGCTGGATCTTCGCGCCGAAGAGTCCGACCACGGCGGATCCGTGGGTGCCGTCGACCTGGAACTCGACGAGCTCATCGCGGTTCACGCGCACCGTCCAGCTCGAGTTGATCTCGGCGATGATGCCGCCCTCGATCTCGAAGATGCCGTATGCGGCGTCTTCGGCGGTGGCGGTGTAGTGCTCGCCGTTCTCGTCCCAGCGGTCGGCGATGTGCACGGCGGCCTGCGCGTAGACGCTCTTGACGTGGCCGAACAGGTTCTCGAGCACGTAGTTCCAGTGCGGGAACATGTCGACGATGATGCCGCCGCCGTCTTCGGTGCGGTAGTTCCAGCTGGGGCGCTGCGCGGGCTGCCAATCGCCCTCGAACACCCAGTAGCCGAACTCGCCTCGCACCGACAGGATTCGGCCGAAGAAGCCCGAGTCGATCAGGCGCTTGAGCTTCTGGAGGCCGGGCAGGTAGAGCTTGTCGTGCACGACGCCGGTCTTGACGCGCGCCTCATCGGCGAGACGCGCGAGCTCGAGAGCCTCGTCCAGCGACTCAGCGGTGGGCTTCTCGGTGTAGATGGCCTTGCCTGCCGCGATCGCCTTGCGAAGAGCGGAGGCACGGGCCTTGGTCACGAGGAAGTCGGCGTAGATCTCCCACTTCGGGTCGGCGAGGGCCGCGTCGAGGTCGGTCGTGTAGTCCTCGATGCCGTGCTTGGCGGCGAGCTCGGCGAGCTTGGCCTCATTGCGGCCGACGAGCAGCGGCTTCACCGTGATGCGGGATCCGTCGGGCAGCTCGATGCCGCCCTCTTCGCGGATCGCGAGGATCGACCGCACGAGGTGCTGCCGGTAGCCCATGCGTCCCGAGACGCCGTTCATGATGATCCCGATCTCGCGGGTTGTCGTCTGCGACATTGCTGGTCCGTTCTCTTCTTTCAGATCCCGCATCCTCTGCGGGGAAACCCCTGTGTGCGATCCGGCGCGGGTAAGCGCTTTCCGTCAGCATGCCACGCTAGAGGCTTATGTGCAAGCAGCGGGGAAAACGCTCTCCCTTACTCCTGCGACGGGTCTCGCTGGGCGGGGCCGGGTGCAGAGGTCAATTCCGCATCCGAACCGGCCTGTTCCGGTGCTCTTTTGACCCCGCACCGTGCGCCAGATGCGTTTTCGACCCCACAACCTGCGCCGGGTGCGATCTCTGGCCCCACACCGCGCGCCGGGCGCGCCTCTGACCCCGCAGGGCGAGACGGACGGCTGCCCGCGTGAAGAACCGAGCGCCTCAGCGGGTGCTGGCGCGGTCGATCAGAAGAGTCGGGACGACAGCGGATGCCGCGACGCCCGGCGTGCCCTCGATCTCTGCGACGAGCAGACCCACGGCGCGCTGCGCGAGCGCCGTGAAGTCCTGGCGGATCGTCGTCAGCGGAGGCCGGTAGTTCGCGGCATCCGGCACGTCGTCGAACCCGACGACGCCGACGTCTTCGGGAACCCGCCGCCCCGCCTCGGCGAAGGCCCGCAGCAGCCCGAGCGCCATCTGGTCGTTGGCGCAGAAGACGGCGGATGCTGCGCGCAGCGCCTCCCCGGCGACGAACCCGGCCTCGGCCGTCCAGTCGCCGCGGACGACGGGCGCGGGCTCGATGCCCGCGTCCGCGAGAGCCTGCCTCCACCCGCGCTCGCGTTCCGCCGCGGCGAACGACCCGGAAGGACCGGCGAGATGGTGCACGGTCTCGTGGCCGAGGCTCAACAGGTGGGCGGTCGCCGCGGCGGCGCCGCCAACGTGGTCACTGTGCACGACGGCGAGCTCGGCTGACGCCGGCGCATCGACCACGACCAGTCGCAGACCGGGCGGCCGTTGGGCTTCGGGAACCAGAGCGGACGCCTCGTTCAGCACGATCGCCCCGTCGACCTCCTGCTCGGCGAGCCGTTCGAAGGCGTCGGCGACGCTGTCGCCCGCCGTCACGAGGGTGAGCGCATAGCCGCGTTCCGCCGCTGCCTCGGCGGTGGCCTGCAGCATCCGCGAGTTGCCGACCGTCGCGAGAGTGGTGACGACGAGCCCGATGGTCTGCGAGCGGCCGGTGCGCAGCGCCCGCGCGGCGCGATGCGGGCGATAGCCGAGCTCGGCCATCGCCGTCTCGACACGTTCACGGGTGGCGGGGTCGACGCGGGGGCTGTCGTTGACGACGCGTGAGACGGTCTGACCCGAGACGCCGGCGCGAGAGGCGACCATCGCCATCGACACTCGACCCGATGCGGGGCGACTGCGGCGCGGCCGGTCGCCGCTGAGCGCGAGGTCGTCGTCGTTCACCGGCATCCTCCACCCATCACTCGGTCCGTCTCCGTCGAAGTCCGTCCACAACTCTCGGAATGTTGACGTTACCACGGCGATGTGCGTACCATGTTTACGTGAACACGCACGAATCTCCTGAGTTGCGAACCGAGACTCTCTCAGCCGGAATCATCAAACGGGCCACCACGCTCGCCGACGGCCGCGAGCTGATCTACTTCGACGACCCCGACACGACGCTCGGTGCCGAGCGCGCGGTCGACGCACGCACCCTCGATGCCCGCGGCGAGACCGCCACGATGCGCCTCGACGTGCTGACGGGCGACTGGATCACCGTCGCCGCGAACCGGCAGAACCGCGTCATGATGCCGAGCGCCGACGCCGACCCGCTCGCTCCACAGTCGCCGACCAACCCGTCTGAGGTGCCGTCGCTCTACGACGTCGCCGTGTTCGAGAACCGCTCGCCCGCGTTCGGCCCTGCCCTGGCCGAGGCCACCGGCACCGCCCCCGCAGCGAGCAACCCTCCGCGCGGACTCGACGACCTCAGCGCTCTGGGCCTCGGCCGCACCCGCACGTCGGTCGGTCGCTGCGAGGTCGTCTGCTTCAGCCCTGAGCACACCGGATCGTTCGGCACGCAGTCGGTCACGCGCGCCCGCACCGTGATCGAGGCCTGGGCCGACCGCACCGCCGCGCTCTCCCAGCTCCCGGGAATCCAGCAGATCTTCCCGTTCGAGAACCGCGGCGAGGCCATCGGGGTCACGCTCCCCCACCCCCACGGCCAGATCTACGCGTACCCCTACGTGACGCCGCGCACCACGCGGCTGCTCGACTCGATCGACCGCACCGCTCCCGACCTGTTCCAGCACATCCTCGAGTCCGAGCAGGCGTCCGAGCGCGTCGTGTTCCGCGGAGAGCACTGGACGGCCTTCGTGCCCTTCGCCGCCCGCTGGCCTCTCGAGGTGCACCTGATGCCGCACCGCCACGTTCCCGATTTCGCCGAGACGACGGATGCCGAGCGCGACGAACTCGCCCCGCTGTACCTGCGCCTGCTCCGTGGCGTCGACGCGCTCTACGACACCCCGACCCCGTACATCGCCGCCTGGCATCAGGCTCCCGTGAACGTCGGTCGCGACAGCGTGCGGCTGCATCTGCAGCTGACCAGCCCCCGCCGGGCCGCCGACAAGCTCAAGTTCCTCGCCGGCTCCGAGGCCGCGATGTGGGCCTGGGCCGCCGAGGTCACCCCCGAACAGGGCGCCGCCCGCATCCGCGAGGCCATCGCGAAGGCAGACGCCACCCACGCATCCGCAGACACCGCAGACACCGCAGACGAGGCATCCGCATGACCACCACCATCGAGGCCGCGACGGCGCTCTTCACCGACCTCACCGGCCGCGCCCCCGACGGTGTCTGGTCGGCGCCGGGACGAGTGAACCTGATCGGCGAGCACACCGACTACAACGACGGCTTCGTGCTGCCGTTCGCGATCCCGCACCGCACCTACGCGGCCGTCGGGATCCGCGACGACGGCCTCGGTCGAGTGCGCGTCGCATCGACCTTCGCCGATGCACCGGTCGAGGTCTCCCTCGACGAGCTCGACGAGCTGTTCCCCACCCCGTCCGGTACCGCCCCCGGTGTGCCCGAATGGGCCGCATACCCGCTCGGCGTCGCCTGGGCGCTCCGTCAGGCGGGTGCGGACGGCCGCGGTCTCGACATCGCGATCACCTCCGACGTCCCGGTCGGCGCAGGACTCTCGTCGTCCGCCGCGATCGAGAGCGCCACGGCATCCGCCCTGAACGACCTCTGGGCCGCCGGACTCGACCGCACCGCCCTCGCGCGCGTCGGCCGTCGAGCCGAGAACGAGGCAGTCGGCGCTCCGACCGGCATCATGGACCAGATGGCCTCGATGCTCGGCGAGCCGGACGCGGCGATCTTCCTCGACTGCCGCTCGCTCGACGCGAACCTCGTGCAGGTCGGCATCGCCGAGGCCGGCCTCGCGATCCTCGTGATGGACACCCGCGTCAAGCACGCCCACTCCACCGGCGGCTACGGCGAGCGCCGCGCCGCCTGTGAGCGCGGCGCCGCGATCATGGGCGTGCCGAGCCTGCGCGACGTCTTGGTCGACGACCTGGCCCGCGCCGAAGAGCTCATGGACGACGTGACCTTCCGTCGAGTGCGCCACGTGGTCACCGAGAACCAGCGCGTGCTCGACACTGTGAAGGTGCTGCGCGAAGAGGGCCCCCGCTCCATCGGCGACCTGCTCGTGGCCTCTCATGCCTCGATGCGCGACGACTTCGAGATCTCGGTGCCCGAGCTCGACACGGCGGTCGAGGCCGCCCTCGCCGCCGGAGCCATCGGCGCTCGGATGACCGGCGGCGGGTTCGGCGGAGCCGCGATCGCGCTCATCGAGCAGAATGCCGTGCAGCAGGTGACGGATGCCGTGAACGCCGCGTTCGCCGCATCCGGGTTCACGGCCCCCGTGATCTTCACCGTCACCCCGTCGGCCGGAGCGGGCCGCGACGCCTGACCGGAGTCAGGGTCCGCTGATCGCGACCTGAGATACTGAACACTTCCCCACCCTGAGGAGCACAATGTCCTGGATCGTGACCGGCGGCGCCGGCTACATCGGCTCGCACGTCGTTCGCGCACTGTCGGATGCGGGGCTGACGCCCGTCATCCTCGACGACCTCTCGAGTGGCGTCGCGTCGTTCGTGCCCGAGGGCGTGGCCTTCGTGCAGGGCAGCATCCTCGACCGCGAGCTCGTCGAGAAGACCCTCCGAGACCACGACGCCGAGGGCGTCATCCACGTCGCCGGATACAAGTACGCCGGAGTGTCGGTGCAGCGTCCGCTGCACACCTACGCGCAGAACGTCGAAGGCACCCGCGTGATCCTCGAGGCGATGGAGGCCGCGGGCGTCGCCAACATCGTGTTCTCGTCGTCGGCCGCTGTGTTCGGCACCCCCGATGTGGCGCTCGTCGTCGAAGACACCGCCAAGAAGCCGGCCAGCCCCTACGGCGAGTCGAAGCTGATCGGCGAATGGCTGCTGCGCGATCAGGCGATCGCGACCGCCGAGTCCGACAAGCCGCTGCGACACACGTCGCTGCGCTACTTCAACGTCGTCGGCTCCGCAGACCCGACCGTCTACGACGTGAGCCCGCACAACCTGTTCCCGATCGTGTTCGAGAAGCTCATCGCGGGAGAGACCCCGCGCATCAACGGCGACGACTACGACACCGAAGACGGCACCAACGTGCGCGACTACGTGCACGTCGGCGACATCGCGGCGGCCCACGTCGCCGCAGCCCAGCGCCTCGCCACCGGCGCGCCGATCGAAGCGGCCTACAACCTCGGTTCGGGCGACGGCCTCAGCGTGAAGCAGATCATGGATGCCGTCGCACGCGTCACCGGCATCGACTTCACCCCCGAGATCGGCCCCCGTCGCCCCGGCGACCCCGACCGCATCGTCGCGACCGGCGAGCTCGCCGCGCGCGACCTCGACTGGAAGATGCGGTACACGGTCGACGAGATGGTGCGGACGGGGTGGGAAGCGCGTCGGGCCGC
The DNA here is from genome assembly GCF_056175745.1 of Microbacterium sp. LjRoot205. Taxonomy (NCBI): domain Bacteria; kingdom Bacillati; phylum Actinomycetota; class Actinomycetes; order Micrococcales; family Microbacteriaceae; genus Microbacterium; species Microbacterium sp. LjRoot205. The sequence goes on from NZ_JBGFFH010000008.1 coordinate 213,060, forward strand.
GTCCTGACGTCAGAGGTCTCGGGTGCGGCCTCAGAGGTCTCGGGAGCGGATCGGGTAGAGCCAGAAGCACAGCCACGCGAGGGCGGCGAAGACGAGCGGAACCACGGCGACCATCACGCGGATGCCGCCATCGACCGCCTCGGGCTGCGCATCGCCCAGCGACGCATCGAAGCCTGACGCCGTCAGCACGGCCGCCGCGACGACGGCCTGCAGCACGACCGAGCCGCGCACCACGAACCCGTTCACGCCGAAGTAGGCGCCCTCTCGTCGGTGACCGGTGCGGGTCGCGTCCTCGTCGATGATCTGTGCGAGCACGACCTCGAGCAACTGCAGCAGGCCGCCGACACCGACACCCACCGCGACGCCGACCAGAGYCGCGGCCGGCACGGTCGACGGCAGCAGGTAGCCGAGCATGGCGATGCCGAACACCGCGACGCTCCACAGCAGCGCCGCGCGGGGTGAGGTGCGGCGCACGACCGCGCTCCACAGCACGATCGACGGGATGGCGGTCACGAAGATCGCACCCAGCAGCAGGCTGGCCTCGCCCTCGGCGGCGCCCAGCGAATACCTCACGTAGAACGGCAGAGCGGCGAGGATCACGGCGATCGATGTCTGGATGAACAACGAGCCGAGCACGTAGGGGACGAACGCCCGATTCGCGAACGTGTACTTCAGCTGGTCGCGCCACCGCATCGCCTCGGACGCCGCCTCCGGCACCCGGCGCTCGATCATGCCGCCGACGAACGACCACACCAGCAGCACGAGGCAGACGGTCGAGAGCACGATCGCCATGCCCGGCCAGCCGATCGACCCGTACAGTGCAGGGGCGCCCGCGGTGCCGAGCACCATTCCGAGGATCGCGAAGATCTGGCGCGGCACGTTGCCCCGCGCGCGCTCGTCGGTCGTGCGAAAGATCTCGGGGAACAGCGCCGAGATGTTCAGCACCACCACCACGAACGCGATGTCGTACACCGCCACGACGACGAGGAACCACACGATCAGCCCGGCGGTCGGCAGCTCCGGGGGCATCCACACCAGCGCGAAGGCGATCACGAGCGGCACGATGCCGAGACCGATCCACGGAATGCGGCGGCCCCACGGTGTGCGGATGCGGTCGGACAGCGCGCCCACGACGGGGTTCAGCACCGCATTCAGGATGCCGTGCGCGATCATCGCCGCGGCGACCCACCCCGGTGCGAGTCCGAGGTGGGTGACGTAGAAGTAGACGACGAAAGCCGAGAACGTCTGCGCCATGAGCTGCGTGGGAAACCCTGATGCGCCGAACGCGATCGCCTGCGCTCTGGTGGGAGCGCCGTCGAGTCGACGATCACGCAGCCGCGTCGCCATCGAGGTCATGCGCGCCGGCTCCGCTGCAGATCGCGCAGGTCGCGCCAGCCGAGTCGTACGAGTCCTTCGTCGGCGAACGCCTGCAGCACAGCGGGGTCGGAGAGCAGGCGAAGCTCGTGTCCGCGCTTGGCGGCGGCGAAGTCGACGACGGCCCGCAGCTCGTCGTCGTCGACCATCGGATGCAGGTAGATCTCGGTCACCCCGGCCGGAACAGCGCGCAGCAGGGCGATGAAGCCGTCGCGGACCTGCTCATAGGATTCGCCGGGCACCTCTTCGAACGGGTGGCTCCACAGCCGATCGATGATCTCGACCCCCAGGGCGTCGGCTGCGGCCGATGCCTCCGCGAGCTTCGCCTGCAGCGCGGGGTCCTCGTCCGTGCCCTCCATGCTGCGCGGCAGCCGGAAAGGCAGTCCGTTGCGGGCGGCGAGCTCGAAGACCGGACCGAGGAAGTCCCGCCCGGTGAGCAGACCGTAGACCGATCCCATGTGGTTGTCGAGGTGGGTCACGTCGACCCCGGCATCCAGCGCCGCCTGCAGCTGCGCGGCGATCTCGGCGGTGACGTCATCGACCGTCGCGAGCTCTTCGATGGTCAGGACGTCGGCGGGAAAGTACCCCGCTCCGTCGACGAGGGTGCTGGCGGCGCCCGTGAGCGGTCGCCAGCGGTAGTCCGTCCACTCGCTCGTGAGCACGAGGTGCACGCCGACGTCGAGGTCGGTGCGCGAGGCCGCGAATGCCATCGCCTCCGGCGCCCAGGCGCACGGCACCATCAGGGTCGTCGAGTCGACATGGCCTGCGTCCAGCAGCTGGGTGATCGCCGTGTTGGCCGCGTGGCACATGCCGAAGTCGTCCGCATTGATGATCACGGCCCTGGCTCCGGGTGCGAGTCCGAGGCGATCCGCGAGGTCCGAGGTCATCTTCGGCTCCTGTCCGAGGCGGGGAGCAGCCGGGCGAAGACCGATGCTCGAAGCGCGGATGCCGCCTCGCCGACCGCGCCGACCAGGGGCGCTTCCGGACCGAACGACGAGACGACGAGTGTGAGCGGCAGCTGCGGGGCGAGCTCTTCCGCGAACTCGGCTGCTGCACGGGCGAGCGCCGGGTGCGCGGCCGTGCCGCTGAGCAGGAAGGCCTCCGGGTCGAGCACGAGCGCGATGCTGCCGGCGATCAGGGTGAGCCTGCGCCCCATCTCGGCGGTCATGGCGAGCGCGGCCGCATCGCCGGCCCACGCCGCGTCGAGGTGCTGGTCGATCGTCTCGTCGGGGTCGCGTCCGTAGGCGAGCGCGAGATCGCGCACGACGGCGTCGCCGAGCACCGGAGCGCCGATCGGCAGCGGGCTCTGCGGCAGATACATGACCTCGCCGGCGACACCCGAGAATCCACGGTGCAGGGACCCGTCGATGACGATCCCGGCTCCGAGACCGTCGTCGAGGAGCAGCAGCGCGAAGCTGCTGAGCCCTGCGCCGGTGCCCTCCGAGAGCTCGGCGAGCGCCGCGAGGTTGACGTCGTTCTCGACCCGCACCGGGCATCCGAGCCGCTCGGCAAGCCCGTTCTTGAACGCGCCGCCGTCGGGACCCTGGTCGTCGCGGATGCCTCCGTCGGCGGTGACGATGCCGGGGATGCCGACGACAGCGAGCAGCAGCGGCCCGTTCACCGTGCGGCGACACGCGTCGACCAGCCCGGCGATGTGCTGCACCCGGTCGCCGCGCGGCGGGAATGCGGCGTGAGTCTCTGCTCGCACTGCCCCTGCGGGGTCGACCAGGGCGACATGAGCGGCGTGGGCGTCGACGTGCACGGCTGCGGCGAACCCGAGCTGCGGATGCAGTGCGACGCGCCCCGCTGCGGGTCCGCGCGTGTCACGATCGACCCCGGCCGCGGCCACCGCTGACGATGCCTCGAGCATTCGCAGCACCTGCGTCACCGCCGTGCGCGACAGACCTGTCTCGGCGACGAGTTCCGCGCGCGTGAGCGGGCCCCGGCGCGCGAGCGTCTCGAGGATCGCGCGGCCGTTGAGCGTTCGAAGCAGGGTCTGGGGCCCCGCGAGTGGTCGTGCCAAGATGATCCCCCCGGATTCGACGTGCGCCCAGCTTGACACATCGCGTCATACGTGTCGAGGAATCAGAACCCCGATCCTCAGTCGAGTGCTGACATCACGTGCTTGACGCGCGTGTAGTCGTCGAAGCCGTACTGCGAGAGGTCCTTGCCGTAGCCGGAGTGCTTGAACCCGCCGTGCGGCATGTCGGAGACGAACGGGATGTGCGTGTTGATCCACACGCAGCCGAAGTCGAGGTCGCGTGAGAAGCGCATCGCACGGGCATGATCGGTCGTCCACACCGATGAGGCCAGTGCGTAGGGCACGTCGTTGGCCATCTCGAGCGCCCGCTCGTCGGTGTCGAATGCCTGCACGGTCAGCACCGGGCCGAAGATCTCGCCCTGCACGGCCTCGTCGTCCTGGTGCAGACCCGAGACGATCGTCGCTTCGAAGAAGTAGCCCTTCTCACCCTGACGCTCCCCGCCGGTCTCGATCTTCGCGTGCGCGGGCAGCCGGTCGACGAAGCCCTGCACCTGGGCGAGTTGGGCCGCGCTGCTGAGCGGGCCATAGAGCACACCCTCCTCGTGGGGGCCGCCCGTACGAGCATCCGTCTTCGCCTTCTCGACCAGCGCCGCGACGAACTCGTCGTGCACCGACGAGTGCACGAGCACGCGGGTCGCGGCCGTGCAGTCCTGCCCGGCGTTGAAGAATGCTCCGGAGACGATGCCGGATGCCGCCTTGTCGAGGTTCGCATCGGGGAACACGATCGCGGGCGCCTTGCCGCCGAGCTCGAGGTGCACCCGCTTGACGTCGTTCGCCGCCGAGCGCGCGACGGCCATGCCCGCACGCACGGAGCCGGTGATCGCGACCATCTGCGGGGTCGGGTGCTCGACGAGCGCCACCCCTGTGTCGCGGTCGCCGAGCACGACGTTGAGCGTGCCGGCCGGTGTGTGCAGCGCCACGATCTCGGCGAGCAGCAGTGTGGTCAGCGGCGTGGACTCTGCGGGCTTCAGCACGACGGTGTTGCCTGCGGCGAGCGCGGGGGCGATCTTCCACACCGCCATGTTGAGTGGATAGTTCCAGGGGGTCACCTGACCGATCACGCCGATCGGCTCGCGGCGCACGAACGAGGTGTGTCCGGCGAGGTACTCCCCCGCCGCCCGCCCCTCGAGGCTGCGCGCAGCACCGGCGAAGAACCGCAGCTGGTCGATCGACTGCAGGATCTCGTCGGTCACGAGGCTCGCCCGGGGCTTGCCGGTGTCCTTCGACTCGAGGTCGGCGAACTCCTCGGCACGCGCCTGCATCTCGTCGGCGATGCGGAACAGCGCGAGCTGGCGGTCGGCCGGGGTCGTGTCGCGCCAGAGCGGGAAGGCAGCGGATGCCGCGGCGTACGCGGCATCGACGTCAGAGGCGTCCGAGACCGGCAGCTCGCCATACGTCTCCTCGGTGACGGGATCGATGAGCGGCATCCGCCCCTGTCCGTTCACGGGAACGTGCTGCCCGCCGATGAAGTTCTGAAGGAGTTCTGTGGCCATGGTCGCCATGCTAGCGATCCGACTGCGAATACAGAAGAGCCTGCTGGCCTGAACGATGGAATCAGTTGCCAGAAGGCAGCGGTGCTGTCAATATCGACACATGAGCGCCACAGCGAAGCAGCCCGTGCTGGATGACATCTCGAAGCGGATCGTCGAGCTGTTGCAAGAGGACGGGCGACGGCCCTACGCCGAGATCGGCCGAGAGGTGGGGCTCAGCGAGGCGGCGGCGCGCCAGCGCGTGCAGCGGATGACCGAGGCAGGCATCATCCAGATCGTCGCGGTGACCGACCCGATGCAGCTCGGCTTCAACCGCATGTCGATGATCGGCATCCGAGTGACGGGCGACCCCCGACTCATCGCCGAGGAGCTGACGAAGATCACCGAGCTCGCCTACGTCGTCGTAACGCTGGGCACCTTCGACATCCTCGTCGAGGCCGTGTGCGAGAGCGACACCCACCTGCTCGACCTGATCGCCACCCGCATCCGCACGATCCCCGGCATCACCCACACCGAGAGCCTGCTCTACGCCGGGCTCTACAAAGACCTCTACAACTGGGGCACGCGCTGAGGCGCGGCTCCGAGAACGGGACTGATCATGGGAACCACGGTCTTCGAACGTCGCCGCCCCGCGGATGCCGTGATCGACGCCTCGCTGCGCGACACGGCTCTCAGCGTGTTCTGGCTCGACGACGTCGAGCGCGTCTCGCACCCCACGCTCACCGGCAGCATCACTGCCGACCTCGCCATCGTCGGCGGCGGCTACGCCGGACTCTGGACCGCCGTGCGCGCCAAGGAGCGCGACCCGCAGCGACGTGTCGTGCTGCTCGAGGCATCGCGCATCGCGTGGGCGGCATCCGGCCGCAACGGTGGGTTCTGCGAGGCGAGCCTCACGCACGGGCATGAGAACGGCGTGACCCGCTGGCCCGACGAGATCGATCGCCTCGAAGAGCTCGGCCTCGAGAACCTCGACGGCATCGAGGCGACCGTGAAGCGCTATGGCATGGATGTCGACTTCGAGCGCACCGGCCAGCTGGCCGTGGCCGTCGAGCCGCACCAGGTGGAGTGGCTGCGCGAGGAGGAAGGCTTCCTCGACCGCGACGCCGTGCAGGCTGAGGTGCACTCCGACACGTTCCTCGCCGGAGCGTGGGAACGCGACGCGTGCGCGCTCGTGCATCCCGCGAAGCTCGGTCTCGAACTGGCCCGTGTCGCGGTCGAGCTCGGGGTCGAGATCTACGAGCACTCGCTCGTGCGCGAGGTGATCGGCGACGGGTCGAGCGCGATCACGCTCGTGACCCGCGACGGCGGACGGGTGCGAGCGGATGCCGTGGCACTCGCCACCAACGTCTTCCCCTCGCTGCTCAAGCGCAACCGCCTGATGACCGTTCCCGTCTACGACTACGTGCTGATGACCGAGCCGCTGACCGACGAGCAGCTCGCCTCGATCGGATGGTCGAACCGTCAGGGCCTGGCCGACAGCGCCAACCAGTTCCACTACTACCGGCTCACGGCCGACAACCGCATCCTGTTCGGCGGATACGATGCGGTCTACCACTTCGGCGGCAAGGTGCGCCCCGAATACGAAGACCGCGCCGAGAGCCACCGCAAGCTCGCCTCGCACTTCTTCACGACGTTCCCGCAGCTCGAGGGCCTGCGCTTCACTCACCGCTGGGCGGGGGCGATCGACTCGTCGAGCCGCTTCTGCGCGTTCTTCGGCACCGCCCGCAAGGGTCGGGTCGCGTATGCGACCGGCTTCACCGGCCTCGGCGTCGGCGCGGCGCGCTTCGCCGCCGACGTCATGCTCGACAAGCTCTCGGGTGAGTCGACCGAGCGCACCGAGCTCGCGATGGTCCGCGAGAAGCCGATCCCCTTCCCGCCAGAGCCCGTCGCCTCGATCGGCGTCAACCTCGTCCGCGCGGCGATGAACCAGGCCGACCACAACGAGGGCAAGCGCAACCTGTTCCTCAAGACACTCGACGCGGTCGGCATGGGATTCGACTCGTGAGCGAGCTCGTACCGGGAACCGGGGTGGATGCCGCGGCGCTGCCGCTCGCGCACTCGCCGTTGCCGGCGGACGAGGTTCTCATCGGCCGGCCGACCTCCGCCACGCACCCGCTGGCCACCGTCGGCGAGGTCGAGGTCGGCATCTGGGAGATGACGCCGGGCACGGCATCCGACACCGAGGCCGACGAGGTGTTCGTCGTGCTCTCAGGTCACGCTCGCATCGAGTTCGTCGAACCGGCGCTGCCTGCGATCGAGGTCGACCCCGGGTCGGTCGTGCGCCTGTCCGAGGGCCAGCGCACCGTGTGGACGATCACCGAGACGCTCCGCAAGATCTACATCGCCTGAGGTGTGGCGACGTCGTCACGCGCACCCGGGATCGTTTAAGGAGATCCTCGGGGCTTGCGAGGAGACCGCAGCCGAGGCCCTGCGTCAGACCGATCCGTCCGGAGTGAACGGACTAGCGGGCCCGTGGTGACGGCGGGTCTCGGGGTCGATCCAGTTGCCCGAGCCGGTCATCCGGTGCCATCGCTTGTGGAACGCGAGATCGGTGCCGTCGGCTTCGACGACAGCCGCACCGCACAGGTCGCAGATACGCAGGATGACGATGTCACCGTCTGCAGTCGTGACCGAGATTGACCCCGCCGGGAATACGACGCCCATCGTGCTCCTCCTCTCGTGCCCTCACCGACCGTCGAGGTCAGGCTTCCTGGTTCCTGTCAGGGTAGCCAAGCGCGCCCACCGCCGACACTGTCGGCATCTCCACCGGGCGCAGTCAGCCTTCCGGTGATGAGTCCCTGCCGCGGTCCGCATCTAGGACGATACCGAGTCGGTCGGCGACAGCACGAGCCTGCCTCTCAGCGGCGTCTGCTGCGCGTTCGAGGCCGGGCAGATCCTCCGGGCGGAAGTACCAGGTCGATCGGTCTCCCGGGGAGACGTATCGTTCCTCGTCGGTGAGCTGCGCGTCGGCGCGGGCCTTAAAGAGGTCGGCCTCGGCACGGTCCCGCTCGTCGAGCGCCCGCGACGCGAGCTCGATGTCCTGGGCGGTCAGGTCCACCGGGGCCCCGGCCTCCACGAGGGGATGGATCAGCACGGACGGCAGGGGCTTCGGGATGGAGGCGGCCGGTCGCGCGCGCGAGGCGATGACCGCGGTCACCACAGCGCCCAGGACGAACAGCAGCCCGACGGCCATGGCTGCGTCTCGAAACGGCGGTCGGAGCGACGCGATCACCACGCCGGCCCCGGCCGCGAGCAGGAGACCGCCGGCGATCGGGACGAGACACCCGATCGCATCGCTCCTGCCACGGGCGACGCGCGCTCGCCGATAACTCTCGATGATCGCCAACGCGTCGGTGTCGCTGTCCGGCGGCACGAGGTGCAGCTGGTCCGGGCGCGTCCGGATCGCCGCTGCGTCGACGGCCGGCAGGCGGAAGCAATCCGGACGGTCGGAGGAGATCGGCACCACCCCATCCTCTCGCGCCGGGGCCCTGTATCGGCCCGTCGGGGGAGCAACGTGACCGACCGCGACCCGCGCTCGCGTCCACCGTACCCGCCGAAAACGATCGTTATCGGCGGCGCCTCCTGCGACAGCGCGAAGCGGTCGCCGTAAACGCCAGTCGGAAGCGCGATTCGGCAGACGTATCCGGCTGAACTACGGTGTCGCTCCCGATACGACAGCTGACTGACACAGATCTCACGTTGTGGCCGCTTCAGCTCGTGCGAGCCGCATCTGTTGCTCGCTCGCGCCGCCGGGCTCGGTGCCACCGTCGCGGCCAGACAAAGTGCGCTACTGAGAACGCGAACAGTGCCCACGCAGCGAACAGGAGCCAGCCGATGGGCTCGCGTACCGCATACTCGCCAAAGTCGTCCGCGACGTATCTCACTGGCGCGAAACTAATCAGGAGAAAGCACGCGGTGAGTCCGATGAAAGCTCCCGCCAGAGCCAGCTCACCGTTCGCGAGCCATCGAGCCCTTAGAGCGTCGATCATTCGTAGCGGTAAGCCGATGACGAATGCCACGACCATGGACACCACAGCAACAAGGACCGCGATGAGCCCGTAGGCCAGTAGCGACGCGGCGCCGTCGTATGCCGAGGCGAGAAGGCTGGTGAGAATCAGCGCAAAGAAGAAGAGCACGGCACCGCCAGCGAAGAATTGGCGTGCAGCATGACTGTTCTGAGACGGCCGAGCCTTCTGCGTATCGCGGAGCGTCATAAACGTCACCCTAGCAATGCAGTTGATCGCGCCAAGTGACTTTATGAGGGCCCTCAGCGGCCTGCCGAAAACGATCGTTTACGGCGCGGTCATCGACGTCGACGACCAGGCGCACGACACGCCGTCAAACGATCCAACGAAATTCCCTGCCGAAACCTGATTCACCGAAACTGCTGCATCAGCGTGTTCGGCAGGGCACCAGCGGCTGCTCCGACACGCGGCGCGCCCCCGACCTGCCGCCCGGCTCAGAGCAGCGCCCGCACCGACGCATACGCGTCGGCGACGTCACGGGTGGGCCGGTCGTAGACACGCACGACACCGGCACCCCCGTCGTGCCTGCCCCACCCCGGATCGCCGGTGGTGCTGAACGCGACCGCGGAGCCGTGCACGTCGTCAGCGAGTTCCTGGGGCGGGTTCGGCCCCGCGAGAGCTTCCATAGCCGTGCCATCGAGGCAGTCGAAGAAGAACGGCACATCGAGGCAGTGCTCGGCGAACCCGAAGCGCCCCGAGGGCCACGCGAACCGGTACACCCAGGTCGGCGCCTCGCCGCGGTCGGCCGCGACGCGCAGCACGCCGACCCGGAACATCCGGTCGGTGAGCACGCGGCCGGCGAGGCGCGACTTTCCGAGCCTCACGATGTCGGCGTTCGCCGCGAGATACTCGGCACGGGTGCTCTTCGGCAGCCCGAGGCGGTTGAGCAGCACGGTGCGCGGAACCCATCGCAGCGCTTTCGCGGCGGCACCGCCGAAGACCATCGTGAACTCGTCATCGGTGGCACCGAGCACGAGCGGCTTGTCGGCACCGACGCCGGCACGCAGGGATTCTCGTGTCGGCCTCACGATCAGATCGCCGTCGACGACGGGGCCCAGCGGCAGTCCTTCCTCGATCATCGTCGTCATCGACGACGGACCGAGCTGGGTCGCCTTCTTCTGCAGCGCGAGCAGACGGTCCTCGCTCACCGTCGACAGACCGGCCACGGTCGGGGCCACTCCCTCTGAGGCAGCGAGCGCCCGCCCGAGTTTCTCGGCCCGGGACGCCGATACGTCTCCGAGAGCCCCAGAGATCGCATAGACGCCACGGAACAGGCGCTGCGCCTGCTCCATCCCGAGCAACGTCAGCACCGCGCCGCCGCCGGCGGACTGCCCGGCGATCGTCACGCGGTCCGGGTCTCCTCCGAAGGCGGCGATGTTCTGCTGCACCCATTCGAGCGCGAGCAGCCAATCGCGCACGCCGCGGTTCGACGGCGCATCCTCGATCCAGCCGAAGCCGTCGAAGCCGAGCCGGTATGAGATCGACACGGTGACGACGCCGTCGCGGTTGAAGTTGCGGCCGTCATACCAGGGGCTCGCCGGCGAACCGGCGAAGTATCCGCCGCCATGGATCCAGACGACAACGGGCAGCCCGGATGCCGTGGGGTCGGGCGTGAACACGTTGACGTTCAGCGTCGAGTCGCCCTCGACGCTCGGCTCGGGGATCAAGGTCACACCGGGGTCACCGCGCTGCGCGGTCGCGCCGAACTCGAGTGCGTCGCGCACGCCCTCCCACGGCGCCCTCGGAACCGGTGCCTGGAATCGGAGTTCGCCGATCGGCGGCTCGGCGAACGGGATGCCGAGGAACGCGGCCGATCGCGGAGCCCCTCGCCCTCCCGTCGTCGGGCGCCAGCACCCTCGAACCCGCCCCGCGGCGGTCTGCACCTCGACGTACTCGGTCATGACTCTCACCCTGTCACCACGAGACTCCCCTGCCGAAACTACGGCGTGGGCATCGCGGCGACGACGATCCTCGGCTCCACGTATCCGGCCTGCTCCAGCTGCACTGCGACCTCGGCACTGTAGGCGTCGACGTCACGGTCGTCGAGCACGCTGATCTCGCCGAAGACGGCGACCGCCTGCACCTGGAACGGCTCGTCGAACTGCACCCCGGGATCTGCCAGAGTGTCGAGCCACACCTGCACCGCCGCGAAGTAGCGATCGGATCGGTCGGCGTCATAGCCCAGCCACTCGAGCGTTCCTGACCGTGAGTCCGGCCCGTCCTGCTCGTGTCTCAGAAGCAGGCGCACCGGCAGGGTGCCCAGCGGCGACTGCTCGACGATCGGCAGCGCCTCCTCGATGAATGCTCGCGTCTCGGCGTACGACATGTCACCCAGGATGGCTTCGAGCGTGATTCCGTCGGAAGACGATCTGACCCGCACGTCGTCAGGGGCGGAGTCGAGCTCGTTGACCGCATCTGACACAGGCTCGGCAAAGGACTCCGAGCGTTCGTCCGGCGTCGCATACTGGGGCACACATCCCGTGAGCAGCAGCGTGGCGATGGCGACAGCGGCGGCGACAACCGCGATACGCCGGTTCATTCGGCAACTCCGTACAGCGTGGTCTTGCCGTCTTTCGGCAGTGCCGTGACGTTGGTGTAGATCACGTTCACGGCAGGCCCCAGCACCGCTCTGTTCGTGAGCGCAGCCATGATCTGCGCCGTCTGCTCGGAAGTGAGATCGGTGACGCCGGTGAGAGAGACCCAGGTCACATCAGGATTGAGTCGTATCCGGGCGCTCGACAGGTAGTCGAGACTCGCCAGATCCTCGCTCAGTTCGATCCATCCCTCGCCCAGTTCCACGCGACCCGACTTGTTCGAGATCGAGGCGCGATCGACGGACGCGTACAGCGACGGCGGAGCATCGGAATAGGGTGGCTCGCTCACGGCCTGCTCGAGCGCATCGTAGGCCTCGGCCATCGTCTTTCCGGCGTCGCCCGGATCCTCCGAGAACACCGCCAGGGTTCCGGGGCCCACACCTTCCGTCGCGGTGACGTAGCTGACCTCGGTGAACCCGGCGTCGAGGAGTCCCGCCCACAGGCGAACGTCGTCCGCGAAGCGATCGGCGTCGTCGTAGGTCGTCGTACTGAACTTCGTCTGCACATAGGGGTCGCCCGGATACACGGCCACGATGGCGAGTTCGCGCGGACGGCCCTCGCCCATCCCGTCGACGATGTCGCGCACCGCCAGCGCCGTCGTCACGATGTCGTCCTCCGGCGCGTCCGGGTCGATCTGCACGAGGTTCTCGTACGGCGCGACGAGGACGCCAGGAACTTTCTCGACTTCGAGCATCGCAGCGACGGAAGCAGGATCCTGCTCCCCCTCTTGCCCCGCACAGCCCGCCAATGTCACCACGAGCGCGATGACGACAACCCCCCGGATGTATCGCATGCTTCGACCCTATCCCGCAGGGTTGAGGGTACGAGCGCACCCGGGCACCGTCGGATCAGGGTCCTACTCCCCGACGCGCGACACCACGGCGTGCGGCATCCGCTCGGTCATCACGCGCACCGCCACGGGATTGTCGTCGACGAGCACGGCGTCGCGCCCGAGGGCCGAAGCCACGGCTCCGGTCGTGCCGCTGCCGGCGAAGAGGTCGAGCACGCGGTCGCCGGGACGGCTGGATGCCCGCACGATGCGCCGCAGGATTCCCTCGGGCTTCTGCGTCGGATACCCCGTCTTCTCACGTCCGGTCGTCGGCACGATCGTGTGCCACCAGACATCGGTGGGCAGCTTGCCGCGTGCGGCCTTCTCGGGCGTGACGAGACCGGGCGCCATGTAGGGCTCTCGATCGATGTCGTCGGCGTTGAACACGTACTCGCGCGGGTTCTTGACGTAGACGAGGATCGTGTCGTGCTTGGTCGGCCAGCGGCGGCGCGACTTCGCGCCGTAGTCGTAGGCCCAGATGAGCTCGTTGAGAAAGCAGTCACGGCCGAACACCGCATCGAGCATGACCTTGGCGTAGTGCGCCTCGCGGTAGTCGAGGTGCAGATAGAGCGTGCCGTCGTCGGCGAGCAGCCGCCAGGCCTCCTCGAGCCGCGGCATCAGGAAAGCGCCGTAGTCGTCGAAGCGGTCGTCATAGGTGCGCAGCATGCCGCGCACCCGCTCGTACGCGTGGCCGTGGAACCCGTGTCGCACCTCGGCCCCGGGCCCCGCCGGTTCAGTATTCAGCAGAATCGGGTCGGCTGCGGCATCCGACCCGCGGGATTCCGTGGCTGCGACGCCGTCGGCGCCCGTTTCGTGCTGAGTTGTGAACGTGCGACGGGCCGTGACGACCTGGCGCTCCTGCGTGCGCCCCGTGTTGAACGGCGGGTCGAGGTAGACGAGCGTGAAGGATGCCGACGGCAGGGTCGCCGTGACCGCGAGATTGTCGCCCTGGATGATCGAGACGTCGCCGCGGACGACGGGGGCAGGCGTCGCCGGATCAGACGCAGGTGCAGGCGAGGGGTCGGTCACGGAACCCGATGCAGCCACGTGTCCGTGGCGAACTTCGACTCGACCAGCGCCTCGGCGTCCGCATACTCATCGGCACTGATCGCGCCGTCTTCCGCCGAGGTGAGCGAGCGGAACGTGTCCTTGAAGCGCTCGATGATCTCGGCCCGCGAGAGCCCGGTCTGGCTGCGCAGCGGATCCACCCGCTTCGCCGCCGAGGTGGTTCCCTTGTCGCTGAGCTTCTCGCGGCCGATGCGCAGCACCTCGGTCATCGTCTGGCCGTCGATGTCGTACGAGAGGGTCGCGTGGTGCAGCACTCCCCCGTTGGCGAGGCGCTTCTGCGCGGCTCCGCCGATCTTGCCCGAGGAGCTGGCGATGTCGTTGAGCGGCTGGTAGATCGCGTCGATGCCGAGCGAGCGCAGCGCCTGCAGCACCCAGTCGTCGAGAAAGGCGTAGGAGTCGGCGAAGGTCATGCCCTGCACGAGGGATGCCGGCACGTAGAGCGAGTAGGTGATGATCTGCCCCGCGGCCATGAGCATCGCGCCACCGCCCGAGATGCGGCGAACGACGTCGAATCCGTGGCGGGCAGCACCTTCGGGGTCGACCTCGTTGCGGTACGACTGGAACGAGCCGATGACGACGGCCGACTGGTCCCACTCCCAGATGCGCAGCGTCGGACGACGGCGCCCCTCACCGACCCGAGAGGTGAGCACCTCGTCGAGCGCGAGGTTCATGCGCGGCGAGACCGCCTTCTCGTGCACGATCTCCCAGTCGAAGTCGTTCCACCCCGGTGCCGTGACGAGTGCTCGACGCACGGCCGTGCCGACGGCTTCGGGAGTGAACCCGAGCAGCTGCGCACCCTCGGGCAGCGCACCGCGCACCGCCGCGGCGATGGCCGTGGCATCCGTCTCGACCGGCAGTCCGGTGACCGCCCGGTCGATGTCGTCGAGTGCCGTGTCGGGTTCGAGGAAGAAGTCGCCGGCGAGCCGGAAGCGAGTGATCCTGCCGTCTTCGACCTCGAGGTCGACGACGACGAGCTTTCCTCCTGGAACCTTGAATTCACCGTGCACGATTACAGCTTAAGGCGAGGCCGTCGCTGGGGCGCGGTCCGCCGCGGATTCACCGCCCGAGCACGACAGCCCGCTCGCCCGCGCGGATCGGCGCCGATAAGCGATTGCCCGGCGGCGGCTGCGGGCACACGTATTGATCGGAGAAGGCGCACGGAGGCAGGTATGCGCGGTTGAAGTCGATGACCACGGAACCGTCGGATGCCGGTTCTTCGATCGGCAGGAAGCGGAAGCGATACGTCTCGGTGCCGTTGGTGCCGTCGGCGAAGATCGCGCTCAGGCCGCCCTGGGGCGTGCGGGTCGCGGCGAGCGCCACCGCGACGCCGTCGAGCGTGAACCGCAGCCGACCGGCGAGGTCGGACTCGTGCGAGCGACCGTCCACCGAGGTGACGGTGATCGTCTCGCCGGGCGTCGGCTCGAACACCGCGGCGATCCGCCATCCCTTCCGAGGCGGATACGCGTCGATCGCGCTGAACCGCTCCCGCTCCGGCCGCCTCGGGTTGAACACCCGCAGCGCCACCTCCCCCCGCCTGTCGAAGACGCGCAGCTCGCGGCGTCCGAGCCGCAGCGTGTCACGGCCCCTCAGCGTGACGACCGACCCGGTGGTGCCGAGATCGCTGCCGCGGATCCCTCCGTCTCCCGTGAGCGCCCAGAGCCCGGGCACCCCCTCGACGGCAGCGGGCTCGGTGATGAGCCAGTTCGTCGACTCGAGCGCGGCCGGGCCGTACTCGGCGCCGGCATAGCGCTCCCGCGAGTCATGCCACGCACGCCACTCGTCTTCGAAACCCACCCCACACCTGCCTCTCGCCGCGAATCTATGCGGAGGGAAGACCGGTATGCCGGGATGACGTCACGCGGATTCACCCGCTGTAACGGGGGTTCATCGGGCGTAACACTCGGACGCGCGAAAAGGCGCCCGACCCCGGTCGTTGAGAGAGGACGGCGAAGCCGACCGAGACGAAACGCAGTGAGCCGATTGCGTGCACTCGCCACGTTTCGTCTCGCTGCTTCGCTGCTCGCTCAACGACCGGACAGAAGCCCGCTCCGCCGCGCGACGGCTCAGCGCGGAGGGATGCGGGTGTCGAGCCACGACAGGATGTCGGCCCGCACCTCGTCCTGCTGCAGCTCGTTGAAGATCTCGTGACGCGCGTCGGGGTAGACCAGCGTCGTGATGTCGGTGAGCCCCGATCGCGTGCGGTACTCGTCGGCGAGCTTGTGCACGCTGCGGGGGCCGCCGACCGGGTCGTCGCGGCCGACGAGCAGCAGCAGCGGGATGTCGCGGCCGAGGTCCTTGCGCGGGCGACCGTAGAGCTTGGCCGCCTCGACCGGGCCGAACAGTTTCAGAAGCGGCTGATCCGTGGTGAGCGGATCCTCATCGAACGAGGTCCACACGGCGGGGTCGCGACTCAGCCATTCGAGGCCGGTGGCGTCGTCCGCCGCCCAGCGGGCGTTGAGCGGTGCCGCGTTGAGCGATCCGGGTGTGCGCAGAGCCGACCCCGAGAGGATCACGGCATCCCACGCCTCGGGGTGGTCGTTCACGAGCATCTGCGCGAGGAACGATCCCCACGAGTGTCCGAGCAGCACGAGCGGCAGGTCGGGGTGCTCGTCCTTGATGATGCCGGTGAGCTGCCAGATCGCCGCCTGCGCCGCGCGCAGTCCGCCCTTGCCGAGGCGGCCGAGCTTGGCGGGGCCTCCGTGCTGGCGGATGCCGGTGCGACCGTGCCCTCGGTGATCGTCGGCGTAGACGATGAAGCCGGCCTCGGTCAGCGCGGCGATCAGCGCCCCGTAGCGCCCGGCGTGCTCGCCCACACCGTGCAGCAGCTGCACGACTCCCCGCGCATCGCCCACCGCCGGGTGCACGTCGTAGACGATGGCGATGCCGTCGGCATCCGTGAATTCGCGCGTATCGGTCACGCCCCCACCCTACTGAGGGTGCGCGACATGCGTCAGGGCGACTGCGGGACGAGCCTCAGCTCGACCGCGCGATGCGGCTCAGTTCGACAGCGCGGCGATGACGCCCTGGGCGATCGCGAGGTCGGTGACCTCGTATCCACCGACGCCGTCCGATGCCGACCCCATGCGCACTCCGCCGTCTTCGTGCACCATGCGCTTGGCGGAGAAGTGCAGAGCGTCGACGCCCGCTGCGACGAGGGCGGGAGCGCTGGCGGCATCCACTCCGCTGCCCGCCATGATCTCGATCTCTCCGGCCGCCTCGGCGACGAGCGCGCGCAGGGTGTCGATGCCGTCGATCGCGACCGAGGCGCCACCCGAGGTGAGCACACGGCGAAGGCCGAGATCCCTGGCGGCGACGAGCGTCGCCACGGGGTCGGGAGTCACGTCGATCGCGCGATGCAGGGTGACGGATGCTCCGCCGGCGGCGTCGCGCAGTCGCCGCATGGCGGGGATGTCGAGCAGCCCCTCTTCGTCGAGCGCACCGATCACGACACCGTCGGCGCCCGCCTCGATCGCACGGCGGACGTCGCTCTCTGCGATCGCGATCTCGTCGGCGGAATAGGTGAAACCGCCGGCTCGGGGCCGGACGAGCACATGCACTTCGACCCCGACGGCTCGTGCCGCGTCGATCGACAGGTCGAGGGTCGCCGGCGACGGGGTGAGGCCGCCGAGAGGCAGAGCCTGAGCGAGCTCGACGCGCACGGCGCCGACCGCGCCGGCGATGCGCACTCCGGTCGGGTCCTGCACGGCGAGCTCGAGAGCAACGGATCGGGTCATGCGTCCATTCTGGCCTGTCGGCGGCGGCCGATCCGACGCCCGCTTCCCATCGTCAGCAAAATTACTTAGACTGTCTAAGTAATGTCTGCGACCGATGATTCCCTCCAACTCACCGCGACAGACCTGCGCATGGCGACGTTCCGACTCGCACGGCGCCTGCGCTCGGCCCGTGCCGTCGACGCGATGAGCGACGCGCAGCTCGCGGTGCTCGCGACGCTGCGCATGCACGGCCGGCGCACGATCACGGCCCTGGCAGAGCGCGAGCGGGTCACTGCACCGTCGATGACGAGCATGATCAACGGACTCGAGGAGCAGGGTTTCGTGATCCGCACCCCGGATGCCGAAGACCGCCGTCGCGTGCAGGTCGACATCACCGAGGCGGGCACCGAGATCGTCGCGCAGACCATCAAGCGCCGCGACGAGCTGCTGGCCGAGATGCTCGGCGAACTGGACTTCACCGAGCAGGAACTGACGACGCTGCGAGAAGCGAGCGCCCTGATGCGAAAGGTGGTCGACCGATGAGCGCGATGTTCCGTTCGTTCTCGAACATCAACTACCGCATCTGGTTCGCCGGCGCCCTCGTCTCGAACATCGGTGGCTGGATGCAGGCGACCGCGCAGGACTGGGTCGTGCTCACCGAGCTCACCGACAACGACGCCGCGGCCATGGGGTTCACGATGGCGCTGCAGTTCGGTCCGCCGCTGGTGCTGGTGAGCCTCACCGGATGGGTCGCCGACCGCTTCGAGCGCCGACGCATCCTGCTCGCCACTCAGAGCGCACTGCTGCTTCTCGCGATCGCCGTGGGCGTCCTGCTGCTCAACGGCGTGATGACCCTGCCGATGATGTTCTGCTTCGCCGCCGCGTTCGGTGTCGTCAACGCCTTCGACGCACCCGCGCGGCAGGCGTTCGTCTCCGACATGGTCTCGGCCGGCGACACGTCGAACGCGGTCGCCCTCAACTCGGCATCCTTCAACCTGGCCCGCATGATCGGCCCGGCCGTCGGCGGCCTGCTGATCGTGGCGATCGGCTCGGGGTGGGTGTTCATCGCGAACGCCGTGACGTTCCTCGCGATGCTCGTCGCGCTGATGCTGCTGCGCACCGGGCAGTTGGCGCCGCGTCTCAAGAACCGCCGGACCGGCGGCCTCGCCGAGGGCTTCCGCTATGTCTGGGGTCGCAGCGACCTGCGGGTCGTCTTCGTGACGGTGTTCCTGATCGGCGCGTTCGGCATGAACTTCCCGATCTTCGCCTCGACCATGGCGATCGAGTTCGGGGCCGGGGCCGACGGCTACGGAGTGCTGAGCTCGGTGCTCGCGATCGGCTCGCTCGCCGGGGCACTGCTGGCGGCCAGGCGTGACCGCGCTCGCGTGCGCGTCGTGGTCTTCGCGGCGGGCGGTTTCGGTGTCGCGGCCTTCATCTCCGCATCCATGCCGACGTATCTGTCGTACGCGATCACGCTGACATTCACCGGATTCATGATCGTGACGCTGCTCACGACGGCAAACGGATACGTGCAGATGACCACGGCCCCGGCGCTGCGAGGGCGCGTGCTCGCGCTGTACATGGCCGTGATCATGGGCTCGACTCCGGTCGGCGCTCCCATCGCCGGGTGGGTGGCCGACACGTTCGGCCCGCGCGTGGCGATCATGCTCGGTGGCACCGCGGGCTTCGTCGCCTGTGCGATCGGCGCGATCTGGATCTTCACCTCCGGCCGACTGCACCGCTCGGAGGACAGCCGGTTCCTGATGACGCTCGACGAGACCAGGCCGCTGAACGTCGTCGACCGCGCCGACATCGTCGAGAAGGCAGACCCGGTCGAGTTCAGCGATGAAGCGGCCGTCACGACGCCGATCCGCACCTCGAAGAAGGACGACCCGGAGTTCTGAGCGGGTGACTGCGGTTTGTCAATGCCCTCCACGTGCGGGCGGGGCGGACGTACGTTCGCCGCATGGACCAGAACACAGGACGCACCCCGCACGCCGAAGAGCCCGCCGAAGGTTCTCCTGAGCAGAACCCTCAGCACAACACCGCGCCCGATGGGCAGTCGTCCGTCGAGCGCGACGAGCTCCACGGCAACGCCCAGGGCTCGACCCAGGGCGGTGCCATCCAGGGCGACAGCTCGCACGGCGACTCCCCGCGCGGAGCCATTCAGGGCGACGCCGACGAAGAGAACGCTCAGGGCGCAGCCCAGGGTGGCGCGATCCAGGGCGACAGCTCGCACGGAGAATCGCCTCGCGGCGCCATTCAGGGCGACGCCAGCCCCGACCGCGACGCGGCCCTCGGCGGCGACGAGAACACCGAACAGCAGCTGACCGCCGACAATGAGGTCGAGGAAGACGCTCTGCGTTCGCTCGACCCGAACGACACACCCGCCTGAGCGGTGGGCACATGCGGGAGAGGGCGGATGCTGCGGCATCCGCCCTCTCCCATCCTGTTCGGCGAAGAGAAGAAGCCGATGCGGCCGATGCGAGGCGGGTGTAGGTTGCGGAGATGGAGCCGATCCGAGTGGGCCTCGTAGCCGACCCGGCTTCGCCCACTACCGTCGCGCGTCGGATGACCGACCTCACGCCACCGCTCGCCGCTGCGGCCGACAGCTGGATCGTCGAACTCGTCAGCGAGCCGTTCACCCTCGGGTCTGAAGACGTCGACGTCGCCCTCGAGCGGCTGCGTGCGCATGCCGAGCAGAACGGGTGGGATCTCGTCATCGGCGTCACCGAGCTTCCGCTTCGCGACGACGACGGCCGCTACCTGCTGGCGGCGATCGATCCTCGCCGCCAGTCCGCGGTGCTGTCGCTGCCCGCCCTGGGCGGGTTCCGGGTGCAGAGCCGCGCCCGCCACGCGGTGCGGGGACTCGTCGACGGGATGGCCGAGCCCGCCTCGCCGGAGGAGCAGCGCCTGCCGCTGCCCGGACTCAGTGCCCGCGGGCGCGTGCTTCTGGGGATGGTGCTGGCCAACCGTCCGTGGCTGCTCGCCGCCGGGCTCAAGTCCGCGCTGGTCGCAGCGCTGGCGACCGGCGCGGTGGCGACGATCGAGCCGACCGTGTGGTCGCTCGCCAGCTCACTGTCGGGCTGGCGCCTGGTGGCGGCGACCGTGGCCTCCATCACGATCATCATCGCGTGGATCGTGATCGACGGCAGGCTCTGGGACCGTCCAGACGACGACTCACTCCAGGCCCGTGAGAGATCCCGTCTCTACAACACCTCGACGCTGCTGACCCTGACCATCGGCATCGTCATCTGTTATCTGGCGCTGTACGTCGTGAATCTGGCCTGGGCGCTCTTCGTGCTCGACACGTCGGTGATGAGCGAGTCCCTCGGCCGAACCGTCGAAGTCGGCGATCTGTTCGTGCTCACCTGGTTCGTCGCGTCAGCGGCGACGCTCGGCGGGGCTTTGGGCACGGGTCTGGAGTCCGACGATGCGATCCGCGCCGCCACCTACTCGAAGCGCGAGGAGGAGCGACGCGCCCGCCTGGCGGACGAGCGCGCCTGAGGCGGCGACCACACGATGAAGGGGCGGATGCCGCAGCATCCGCCCCTTCATCATGCTCAATGTGTGACTCAGAAGTCCCAGTCGTCGTCTTCCGTGGCCTCGGCCTTGCCGATGACGTAGGAGGAGCCGGACCCCGAGAAGAAGTCGTGGTTCTCGTCGGCGTTCGGCGAGAGCGCCGACAGGATCGCCGGGTTCACGTTCGTCACGGTCGAGGGGAACATCGCTTCGTAGCCGAGGTTCATCAGCGCCTTGTTGGCGTTGTAGTGCAGGAACTTCTTGACGTCCTCGGTCAGACCGACGCCGTCGTAGAGATCCTGCGTGTACTGCACCTCGTTGTCGTAGAGCTCGAACAGCAGGTTGAAGGTGTAGTCCTTCAGCTCCTGGCGGCGCTCTTCGGTCTCGTTCTCGAGACCCTTCTGGAACTTGTAGCCGATGTAGTACCCGTGCACGGCCTCGTCGCGGATGATGAGGCGGATCAGGTCGGCCGTGTTCGTGAGCTTCGCCTTGGACGACCAGTAGATCGGCAGGTAGAAGCCCGAGTAGAACAGGAACGACTCGAGCAGGGTCGAGGCGACCTTGCGCTTGAGCGGGTCGTCACCCTGGTAGTAGTCCATGATGATCTGAGCCTTCTTCTGAAGGTTCGGGTTCTCCGTGGACCAGCGGAAGGCCTCATCGATCTCCTTCGTCGACGCGAGCGTCGAGAAGATCGAGGAGTAGCTCTTCGCGTGCACCGACTCCATGAACGCGATGTTCGTGTAGACCGCCTCTTCGTGAGGGGTGATCGCGTCGGGGATCAGCGAGACGGCGCCGACCGTGCCCTGGATCGTGTCGAGCAGAGTCAGACCGGTGAAGACGCGCATGGTGAGCAGCTGCTCGTCGGGCGTCAGCGTGTTCCACGACTGGACGTCGTTCGACAGCGGCACCTTCTCGGGCAGCCAGAAGTTGTTCACCAGACGGTTCCAGACCTCGAGGTCCTTGTCGTCCTGGATGCGGTTCCAGTTGATCGCCTGAACGCTGTCGACCAGCTTGAGCGGGGGGTGAGGAGTCATTGTTCTTCGTCGTTTCTTGTGGTCAGAGCCGGATCAGAGCATGCACGAGACGCACTCGGTCATGTCGGTGCCCTCGAGCGCCATCTGACGCAGACGGATGTAGTAGATCGTCTTGATGCCCTTGCGCCATGCGTAGATCTGAGCCTTGTTGATGTCACGCGTCGTGGCGGTGTCCTTGAAGAACAGCGTCAGCGACAGGCCCTGGTCGACGTGCTGGGTGGCGGCGGCGTAGGTGTCGATGACCTTCTCGTAGCCGATCTCGTATGCGTCCTGGTAGTACTCCAGGTTGTCGTTCGTCATGAACGGCGCCGGGTAGTAGACGCGGCCGAGCTTGCCTTCCTTGCGGATCTCGATCTTCGAGGCGATCGGGTGGATCGACGACGTCGAGTTGTTGATGTACGAGATCGAACCGGTCGGGGGCACCGCCTGCAGGTTCTGGTTGTAGATGCCGTGCTCCTGGATCGACGACTTCAGCGCCACCCAGTCGGCCTGCGTCGGGATGTGCTTGCCCGCGAAGAGCTCCTTGACCTTCTCGGTCTCGGGCACCCAGGCGCGCTCGATGTACTTGTCGAAGAACTCCCCCGACGCGTACGTCGAGTCCTCGAAGCCGTCGAAGGCCTGCTTGCGCTCGATCGCGATGTTGTTCGAGGCGCGCAGCGCGTGGAACAGCACCGTGTAGAAGTAGATGTTCGTGAAGTCGATGCCCTCTTCGGACCCGTAGTGGACGTGCTCGCGAGCGAGGAAGCCGTGCAGGTTCATCTGACCGAGGCCGATCGCGTGCGAACGGTCGTTGCCGTCTTCGATCGAGCGGACCGAGCGGATGTGGCTCTGGTCGCTCACCGCGCTCAGCGCGCGGATCGCCGTCTCGACCGTCTGGCCCAGGTCATCGGCATCCATCGACAGCGCGATGTTCATCGAGCCGAGGTTGCAGGAGATGTCCTTGCCGATCTGGTCGTACGACAGGTCGTCGTTGTACGTGGTCGGCGTGTTCACCTGCAGGATCTCGCTGCAGAGGTTCGACATGTTGATGCGGCCCTTGATCGGGTTGGCCTTGTTCACCGTGTCCTCGAACATGATGTACGGGTAGCCCGACTCGAACTGGATCTCGGCGATCGTCTGGAAGAACTCGCGCGCGTTGATCTTGGTCTTCTTGATGCGCGGGTTGTCGACCATCTCGCGGTACTTCTCGGTGACCGAGATGTCGCCGAAGGGAACTCCGTAGACCTTCTCGACGTCGTACGGCGAGAAGAGGTACATGTCCTCGCCGTTCTTGGCGAGCTCGAACGTGATGTCGGGAACCACGACGCCGAGCGACAGCGTCTTGATGCGGATCTTCTCGTCGGCGTTCTCGCGCTTGGTGTCGAGGAAGCGCATGATGTCGGGGTGGTGCGCGTTGAGGTACACCGCTCCGGCACCCTGACGGGCGCCGAGCTGGTTGGCGTAGCTGAAGCTGTCTTCGAGGAGCTTCATCACGGGGATGATGCCCGAGGACTGGTTCTCGATCTGCTTGATCGGAGCGCCGGCCTCACGGATGTTCGAGAGCAGCAGAGCGACGCCGCCGCCGCGCTTGGAGAGCTGGAGAGCGGAGTTGATGCCGCGGGCGATCGACTCCATGTTGTCTTCGATGCGCAGCAGGAAGCAGCTGACGAGCTCGCCGCGCTGGGCCTTGCCCGAGTTGAGGAAGGTCGGCGTCGCGGGCTGGAAACGGCCGGAGATGATCTCCTCGACCAGGGCGACTGCGAGGTTCTCGTCGCCGCCGGCGAGGCCGAGGGCCGTCATCACGACGCGGTCTTCGAAGCGCTCGAGGTAGCGCTTGCCGTCGAACGTCTTGAGCGTGTAGCTCGTGTAGTACTTGAAGGCGCCGAGGAACGTTTCGAACCGGAACTTCTTGCTGTAGGCGAGGTCATTGAGCTTCTGGATGAACTCGAGCGAGTACTGCTCGATCACGGCGGGCTCGTAGTACTCCTTCTCGACCAGGTAGTCGAGACGCTCCTTGAGTGAGTGGAAGAACACCGTGTTCTGGTTGACGTGCTGCAGGAAGTACTCGCGTGCCGCCCGCTTGTCGGCGTCGAACTGGATCTTCCCGTTCGCGTCGTACAGGTTCAGCATCGCGTTGAGGGCGTGATAGTCCAGGCCCTCGTAGGTCGGGTTCATCTTGAACGCCACCGTGTCCGTCACTGAGTCGGTTCCTGCCTGCTCGTCAACTGCGGTACCCACCGTCGCTCCAATCCGTCGCTCACGCGATCTACATCGTCTTGTGTGCCGAAGATCTCGAGCCGATACAAGTGAGGCACGTTGCACTTGCGGCTGATGATGTCACCGGCGAGACAGAAGGAGTCGCCGAAGTTGGTGTTGCCCKCGGAGATGACTCCGCGGATGTGATTCCGGTTGCGCTCGTCGTTGAGGAACCGGATGACCTGCTTGGGCACCGCGCCTCGTTCGACGCCGCGCCCCTCACCCCCGCCGTAGGTGGGGGTGACCAGCACGAAGGGCTCGTCGACGACGAGATCTTCCTGCTGCCGGAGAAGGGGAATGCGTCGGGCCGGGAGCCCGAGCTTCTCGACGAAGCGCGCGGTGTTACCCGAGGCGCTCGAGAAGTAGACCAGGAGCGGCGCGGCGGTCGCGACGGCGCTCACGGCGGATCACGCCAGACGCGAGGCGAGCTCGTCGATCTTGTCGGGACGGAAGCCCGACCAGTGGCCCTCGTCGGTGACGACGACCGGCGCCTGCATGTAGCCCAGCGCCTTGACCTGCTCGAGTGCGGTCGCGTCTTCCGACAGGTCGAGGATTTCGTACTCGATGCCCTTGGCGTCGAGCGCGCGGTAGGTGGCGTTGCACTGAACGCAGGACGGCTTCGTGTAGACCGTGATCGACATCTTTTCGCTTCCCCTCAAATCTCTGGCCTGCATCTGTATCAGGCTGTTTTCCGGTAGACCCTCACCGGGATCTCAATACTACATATAGGTACGGACATTCAGGGTGACCACTAGGGGTAGTAGTTACATACGTGTAGTTTTCCACCGCTCTCCACTGTTACAACACAGGTTCTCCACCGTTTCTTCCACAGGCTCGGGCACCTCGGGAGCAGCTCCGAACCGCGAGAAATCGCGGCTGGGAACGACCTGTGAGAGATCCATCCACAGGTCGGACCGTACGCCTCACCTCTGACATCGGATTTTCTGTGGAAACTCGGTTTGGGCGTGTCGCGGCGTGTCGCGGATGAGCCGCTTCGACCGGCGTCCGCGCCTCCCGGTAGCGTTGACCCGTGGCGGGATATCGTGACCTTCTTCGCACGCCCGGAGTGGCGCGCATGATCGCTGCACAGCTGACCGCTCGCTTCCCCAACGGGATGACCTCGCTCGCGATCCTGCTGCACGTCGAACAGCAGACCGGCTCATACGGCTCGGCGGGCCTGGTGCTCGCCGCGACCAGCGTCGGGCAGGCCGTCGCCGGCCCGATCACGAGTCGATGGATGGGCGCCTGGGGCATGCGCCGCGTGCTCGCCCTCACGCTCAGCGTGTGCGTGGTCGCCGTGCTGGGCTTGGCACTGCTCCCCCTGAACGTCCCCGGATACATGGCGCTCGGCATGATCGCCGGCCTCTCGACCCCGCCGGTGCAGGCCGCCGTGCGCACCATCTATCCGAAGCTCGTGAACTCGACACAGCTCACCCCGCTCTTCTCTCTCGACGCCTCGCTGCAGGAGATCATCTGGGTGCTCGCCCCCGTCGTGATCACGCTCGTGTCGACGCAGATCGGCACGGCCGTGGGGCTGCTGCTCGTGGCGGTCGTGCTGGTCGGCGGCGGAGCGTGGTTCATCCTCTCTCCCGAGGTCGGCCGCGTGCGCATCCCGCGAAGTCGCAGCGCCCTCGGCAAGGTCGTGCTCAAACCGCCGGTGCTGCTCGCCACCATCATCGGATTCCTGCTCATCGGCGCGTGCTCCGCGGTCGAGGTCGGTGTCGTCGCGACGTTCGAGCACGGCAGCCTGGCGGCCGGCCTCGTGCTCGCGGTGTTCGCCGTCGGCAGCCTCGCCGGAGGCCTCTCGTTCGGACACATCCCCATCGGGCCCTGGGCGATGGCCCGCCGCCTCACCATCGTCACGGTCGGCCTCGCACTCACCATGTTCTCCCTCAACGAGTTCTGGCTCGGCGGCACCCTGATCGTCGCCGGCATCGGCGTCGCGCCGGCTCTCGCCGTGCTGTTCGCCATCACGACCGCGAGCGTCAAGTTCAGCGAGACGGCCGAGGCCTTCGGCTGGGCCGGCACCGGTCAGCTGATCGGCGCCGCGGCCGGCTCTGCCGTCGCGGGCTTCCTCGTCGATGCGACGGATCCCCGCGGCGCCTACCTCGCGGCGACGCTCTTCGCCGCAGCCGGACTCGTCGTCTCGATCGTCTTCGTCCGCTCCTTCCCCGATCTGCGTCATCGCGATGCGAGTCCCCACCCCGATACCGAACCCCTGGCGGTCACCCCTTCATGAGCTCTGCGTCCTCCCCCGCATCCATCGCCCCCGAGGTGGTCTGCATCGGCGAGTCCATGGGACTCGTCACCGCTCTGGGCGCACCGCTCGCCGAGACCGAGACGGCAGCACTGGGGCTCGCCGGAGCAGAGGGCAACGTCGCCGTCGGACTCGTCTCGGCAGGGCATCGGGCCGCCTGGGCCTCGCGCCTGGGCGACGATCCGATCGGCGTGCGCATCTCGACCGAGCTCGCGCGCCGCGGCGTCGACCTCTGGGTGACGACGGATGCGGATGCGCCCACCGGCGTCATGTTCAAGGATCCGGGCACCGAGTCGTCGTCCGTCTACTACTACCGACGCGGATCGGCGGCGTCGCTGATGGCGCCCGGGTTCCTCGACGCCCCGCAGCTCGCCGGTGTCCGCATCGTGCACACGACCGGCATCACCCCGGCGCTCTCCCCCTCCTGCCGCGCGATGGTCGATCAGCTGTTCGTCGACGCGCGCACAGCCGGCGCGCTCGTGTCGTTCGACGTGAACGACCGCAGGGCGCTGTGGACGATGCAGGATGCGGCCGAGACGCTGACCCGGCTCGCGGATGCCGCGGACATCGCCTTCGTCGGTCGAGACGAGGCCGAGCGCGTCTGGGGCACCGCCACCGCCGTCGAGATCCGCGCACACCTTCCGAACTGCGGGCTGCTCATCGTGAAGGACGGCGACGTCGGCGCGACCGCGTTCCTCGGCGACGACGAGCCGGTGTTCGTGCCCGCGCCGCGGGTCGAGGTCGTCGAGCCGGTCGGCGCCGGCGATGCCTTCGCGGCCGGGTTCCTCGCCGCGACGCTCGACGGCGCAGAGCTCGCCGAGCGACTCTCTGCCGGACACACCGCAGCCGCGCGGGTGCTGACCACGCACGGCGATCTGCCACCGCTGCCCTGAACTCCGCACGCCTCCCCCGTACGACCCGGTCGTAGGCTTGCTGCATGCCCGCACCGCTCACGCTGCCCCGCATCTCCTGGGGTGATCCGGCCTCCGATCGCCGAGTGCTCCTCGTGCACGGCCTCGGCTCCTCCGCTGCTCTCATGTGGCGGGTGGGCACCGCCCTCGCCGACGCCGGATGGCATGCGACCGCCGTCGACCTGCGCGGTCACGGCGACGCCCCGAGGGCCCTCGACTACTCGGTCGCCGCCTATGCGGCAGATCTCGTCGCGACCGAGCCCGATGGCGGTGGAGCGTGGGATGCCGTGGTCGGCCACTCTCTCGGCGGCGCCGCCGGCACGGCGGCCGCAGCATCCGCTCCGGAGTGGACCCGCCGCCTGGTGCTGCTCGACCCGGCGATCCTCGTCGACGGCCGCGATGCCGCGATCGTGCGCCGCAGCCAGGAGCGTGCCTTCGCCGACAACAGGGTGGAGCTGGTGCAGCAGGAGCATCCGCACTGGCATCCGCAGGACTGGGAGCTCAAGGTCGATGCCGTGCACCGAGCGAGTGCGTGGGCGGTCGAGCAGACGAGTGCGCAGAACACCCCGTGGGATGTCACGGCTGATGCCGCGCGGTTGACCGTCCCCACCCATGTGATCGCCTCTGATCCGGCGGTCTACAGCATCTTCACCGGCGATGTCGCAGCCTCCGTTCTCGCCTCGAACCCTCTCGTCACGATGTCGGTCGTCGAGGGATCCGGGCATTCGCTGCACCGCGACAAGCCCGAAGAGACCGTCCGACAGCTGAGAGAGGCCCTCGCGTGAGCACGTTCGACCCGACCGCGTATCTTCCCGACGACCTGCTCGAGCGCATCCGCGAGCGGGCTCCCATCCACGACCGCGAGAACACGTTCCCCGAACAGGACCTCGCCGAGCTGCGCGACGCCGGCTACCTGTCGATCCTCGTGCCCGCCGACCGTGGAGGCGCGGGTCTCGGACTCGCCGAGGCCGCGATCCTCCAGCAGCGCCTCGCGACCGCCGCCCCGGCCACGGCGCTCGCGATCAACATGCACCTCGTCTGGACCGGGGTCGCCAAGGTCTTCTCCGACCGCGGCGTGCCCGGCCTCGAGTTCGTGCAGAACGGCGCGGTCGCCGGCGAGGTCTTCGCCTTCGGCATCAGCGAGGGCGGCAACGACCTGGTGCTGTTCGGCAGCGACACCGAGGCCGCACCCACCGCCGACGGCGGCTACGCGTTCACCGGCACCAAGATCTTCACCTCGCTCGCGCCCGTGTGGACGAAGCTCGGGCTGCACGGACTCGACACGACGAGCGCCGACGCCCCGAAGCTCGTCTTCGCGTTCGTCGACCGCACCGATGCGGTCGTGACGGGCGACGACTGGGACACTCTCGGCATGCGGGGCACACAGAGCCGCACGACCCGACTCGACGGAGCCGCGGCGGATGCGGCGCACGTGGTGCGCCGCATCGATCCGGGTCCGAACCCCGACCCGATCGTCTTCGGGATCTTCTCGGTCTTCGAGATCCTCCTCGCCTCGGTCTACACGGGCATCGCGCGCCGTGCGCTCGACCTGGCCGTGCTCACCGCGCAGAAGCGCCGCTCGAAGAAGACAGGTGCCGCGTACAGCCAGGATCCCGACATCCGCTGGCGCATCGCCGACATGGGCCTCGCGTACGACGCCCTTCCGCCGCAGATCGCCGTCCTCGCGCGCGATGTCGACGAGAAGGTCGACAACGGCGCCCGGTGGTTCACGCTGCTCTCGGGGGTCAAGCACCGGGCGATCACGATGTCGAAGCACGTCGTCGACCAGGCGATGCTGGTCGCCGGCGGCGGCTCGTACTTCTCGTCGAACGAGCTGTCGCGGCTCTATCGTGACGTCCTGGCGGGGGCATTCCACCCCTCCGACCCCGAGTCTGCGCATTCCACCGCGGCGAGCGCCTGGCTGGGCCCGCTCGAGTCCTGACCGCGATATTCTGCGGTTTACCCGCTGCAGCTCCGCCGATTCTGCGGAATCGGTTGAAGACAGCCCGCTGCGGTGCGAGGATCGCATCATGATGTCCTCGAAGAAGCATCCGCCACTGGACGGTGTGGCCAAGACGATCATCGAGCTGCTGCAGGAGGACGGCCGGCGCTCGTACTCCGACATCGGGCGTGAGGTCGGCCTGAGCGAGGCCGCCGTGCGCCAGCGCGTGCAGCGTCTCACCGAGTCCGGCGTGATGCAGATCGTCGCCGTGACCGATCCGATGCAACTGGGCTTTCCTCGGCAGGCGATGATCGGCATCCGCGTCTCGGGCGACACTCGCGTCGTCGCAGAGGCCATCGCCGAGATCGCCGCGATCGACTACGTGGTGATCACGGTCGGATCCTTCGACATCCTCGCCGAGGTCGTCTGCGAGGACGACGAAGACCTCCTCGCGCTGATCAACGACCACATCCGCCCGATCGACGGGGTGCTGTCGACCGAGACCTTCATCTACGCCAAGCTGCAGAAGCAGCTCTACAACTGGGGGACCAGATGAGCACGCAACGCACGACTCCGTCCGAGGCCGAACTCCAGGCCATGGCCAAAGACCACCTGTGGATGCACTTCACACGGCAGTCGACCATGGACAAGAGCGGCGTGCCGATCATCGTCAAGGGCGACGGCCACCGCATCTGGGACTCGAAGGGCAAGGACTACTTCGACGGCCTCTCGGGTCTCTTCGTCGTCAACGCCGGGCACGGACGCCGCCGCCTCGCCGAGGCCGCGGCGAAGCAGGCATCCGAACTGTCATTCTTCCCGCTGTGGTCGTATGCGCACCCGGCGGCCATCGAGCTCGCCGATCGCCTGGCCGATGAGGCACCCGGCGATCTCAATCGCGTGTTCTTCTCGACCGGAGGCGGCGAGGCGGTCGAGACGGCCTTCAAGCTCGCGAAGCACTACTGGAAGCTGATGGGCAAGCCCACCAAGCACAAGGTCATCTCGCGCTCGGTCGCCTACCACGGCACCCCGCAGGGCGCCCTCGCGATCACCGGCATCCCGGCGATGAAGTCGATGTTCGAACCCGTCACGCCCGGTGGCTTCCGGGTGCCCAACACCAACTTCTACCGAGCGGCCGAGATGGGCGGCCCGAGCGACGACCTCGAGGCCTTCGGACGCTGGGCCGCCGACCGCATCGAGGAGATGATCCTGTTCGAGGGGGCAGACACCGTCGCCGCCGTCTTCCTCGAGCCGGTGCAGAACTCGGGCGGATGCTTCCCGCCCCCTCCCGGCTACTTCGCCAGGGTGCGCGAGATCTGCGACCGCCACGACGTGCTGCTCGTCTCGGATGAGGTCATCTGCGCGTTCGGCCGCCTCGGACACACCTTCGCCTGCACCGGCCTCGGCTACGTGCCCGACATGATCACGTGTGCAAAGGGCATGACGAGCGGTTACTCGCCGATCGGCGCCACCATCGTGAGCGACCGGATCTACGAGCCGTTCTCGAAGGGCGACGTGTCGTTCCCGCACGGCTACACGTTCGGCGGCCACCCCGTCTCGGCAGCCGTGGCGCTCGAGAACCTCGCGATCTTCGACGAGGAGGGGCTCAACGAGCGGGTGCGCGAGAACTCGCCCCTGTTCCGCGCCGAGCTCGAGAAGCTCCTCGACCTGCCCATCGTCGGCGACGTGCGCGGCGACGGCTACTTCTTCGGCATCGAGCTCGTGAAGGACAAGGCGACGCGCGAGACGTTCGACGACGACGAATCCGAGCGGCTGCTGCGCGGCTTCCTGTCGCCCGCGCTGTTCGAGGCCGGGCTCTACTGCCGCGCCGATGACCGCGGCGACCCCGTGATCCAGCTCGCGCCGCCGCTCACGGTCGGCCCGGCCGAGTTCCGTGAGATCGAGCAGATCCTGCGGAGCGTGCTCACCGACGCGCAGTCGGTTCTCTGACGCTCGCTTCAGGGGCTCCGGAGACGGCTCAGGCCGATGCCGCGGTGCGCCGCCTCGCGAGAAGTGCGAGGTGGAGCGCCGCGATCGTCTCGCCGTCGTCGAGGTCGGCGCCCAGGAGGTCCCCGATCAGCGTGATCCGCTGATAGAACACCGATCGCGACAGGTGGCTCGCCGCCGCGGCCGCCGAGCGGTTTCCCGGGTGCGCGACGAGAGCGGCGAGCACGTCGAGCAGATCGCCTCTCCGCTCCTGATCGTGACGGATGAGCGGCGCCAGCATCCGCTCGCTGTGCTCGTGCAGCCGGTGGTCGTCACGCAGAGTGGCGACGAGCCGCTCGAGCGGGCGGTCGTCGACGCGGCGCACCCTCGCCCCGGCCTCAGCCCTGTCGCTGTCGGCGAGGTCGCGCGCGGCGCGCAGAGAGCCGAGCAGACCGAGCACGTCGTCGGAGACCGGCCCCACGAAGACGGCGCGGTCGGGGCCGGCGATGCGCAGCAGCACCTCGTCGGACAGCACCGCGGATGCCGGCAGCGAGAGCAGCGCGACATCGTCGTCGTCGACGCGGGCGGCCACGACCGCGAAGCCTGCCTGCCGCGCCCGATAGGCGAGCTCGCTGATGGACGCCGAGCCGCGGGCGACGATCCCGTGACACTGGCGTTCGGCGAGCGCGAAGCCCCCTGCGCGCAGCCGAGCATCGATGTCGTCCGCCCTGGCGAACCGCGCACCGAGGAGGTCATCGATGACGGCGCGCTGCGCCAGCAGCGACCATTCCGCGTCACCGCCGTCGGCGATGCAGCCGAACGCGAGCGCCGTCGCACCCTGTTCGAGCACGGTGACGCGGCCGGCGGGGTGTGCCGGGCCGGGCAGCGCGAGAAGCGTGCCCCAGCGCACTCCTCTCGCCTGCACGGGCACCTGCTCGGCACCCCCTCGACCGTCGAGCACCTCGGCGATCGGCATCCCGAGCCCTTCGGCCGCGATCACCTCGCGTGCCAGGTTCTCGAGCACCACCGGGGCGCCGAGGGCGCGGGCGGTCTCGGCCACCACGACGTCGGCCGGCGCCCCCTGCAGGCTCAGCGCGGTGAAGAGCTCGTGCAGATGCTGCCGCTCCCGCAGCGCGTGCGTCTGCGCGGCGATCAGGGCGTGGTGCACGGCCTCGGTCACGGCGACGAACTTCACCTCGCGGGTGAGGGCGACGAGCGCGAGGCCCACCGTCGCGCAGACATCCACGACCGGCTGCGGCACGGCATCGCGGGCTGTCCCGAGCTCGAAGACGATTCCGGCGATGCCCGCTCGATGCAGCCTCGACGCGAAGGCGCGCAGCTCTCCGTCGTCGAACGGCCACCCTGCACCCGTCGTCAGCAGCAGCTCTCCTCCGTCGAGCAGACGCGCGACGCCGACGCTGTCGGAGACGTGCACCCACCGCACCGCAGCATCCAACGCCGCACCCCCGACGAGCACGTCAGGCTCGCCCGCCTGCACGGCGGGGTCGGCCAGCACGTCGGCGACCGTGAGGTACACACTGTGCGCCGGACGGTCTGTCCGGATAACCCTGATGTCGCTACGTTCTGACGCCAAGATTGCCCTCCGTGCTCTGTGATCATGGGAGGAAGCCAGCGTATCGAACCCCGGTCAGAGTGTTCGATGCGGATCACGCACTGCGAGGGAGCCCCGTGGACATCGTCCGTCACATCATCAATGGAGCAGAGACCGCCGAGGCGGCGCGCACGGGTCAGGTCTTCGATCCCGCCACCGGACAGGTCTCGAAGCAGGTCGCCTTCGCCTCGACCGCGGAGGTCGACCGGGCGATCGCCGCCGCGGCATCCGCTCTTCCGGCGTGGCGCGAGACGAGCCTCATCAAGCGCGCCGACGTGTTCTTCCGGCTGCGCCAGCTGCTCAAGGAGCGCACGCCCGAGCTCGCCGCGATCGTCACGTCGGAGCACGGCAAGGTGCTCTCGGATGCCGCGGGCGAGGTCTCGCGCGGCATCGAGAACGTCGAGTTCGCCGCCGGACTCGTGCACCTGCTCAAGGGCGAGCGCAGCGAACAGGTCTCGCGTGGTGTCGACGTGCACTCGGTCAAGCAGCCCGTCGGCGTCGTCGCCGCGATCACGCCGTTCAACTTCCCGGTGATGGTGCCGCTGTGGATGGTGGCCTCGGCGATCGCGTGCGGCAACACGGTCGTGCTCAAGCCCAGCGAGAAGGACCCGTCCGCGTCGGTCTGGCTCGCCAAGCTCTTCCAGGAGGCGGGTCTTCCGGATGGAGTGCTCAATGTCGTGCACGGCGACAAGGAGGCGGTCGACGCGCTGCTCGAGTCGCCACGCGTGAGCGCGATCAGCTTCGTCGGTTCGACGCCGATCGCGCGCTCGATCTACCAGCGCGCCTCGGCTGCGGGCAAGCGCGTCCAGGCGCTGGGCGGCGCGAAGAACCACATGGTCGTCATGCCGGATGCCGACATCGACGCCGCAGCCGATGCCGCCGTCTCGGCCGCCTACGGCTCGGCCGGCGAGCGCTGCATGGCCGTCTCGGTGCTGGTCGCGGTCGGCGACATCGCCGATGACCTGGTCGCCGCGATCGCCTCGCGCATCGAGGGCCTCACGATCGGTGCGGGCACGGATGCCGCGAGCGAGATGGGCCCGCTCATCACCCGCGAGCACCGCGACCGCGTCGCCTCCTACGTCACCGGAGCCGCTGCAGAAGGAGCGACCGTCGTGGTCGACGGCACCACGAAGGAGTTCGACTCGGAGGGCTTCTTCATCGGGGTCAGCCTGATCGACCAGGTCGCTCCCGGCATGAAGGTGTACGACGACGAGATCTTCGGTCCTGTGCTCTCGGTCGTGCGCGTCGAGACCTACGCCGAGGCCGTCGAGCTCGTCAACGCGAACGCCTACGGCAACGRCACCGCGATCTTCACGCGCGACGGCGGCACCGCCCGCCAGTACGAGTTCGACATCGAGGTCGGCATGGTCGGCGTGAACGTGCCGATCCCCGTGCCGATCGGCGCCTACTCGTTCGGCGGCTGGAAGGACTCGCTGTTCGGCGACTCGCACATCTACGGTCCCGAGTCGGTGCACTTCTACACTCGGTCGAAGGTGGTCACCACCCGCTGGCCCGACCACACGCCCTCGCAGATCGACCTGGGCTTCCCGAGCAACCACTGAGCTCCGAGCAGACAGAGAACTGAGACACGAGACATGACGAACTTCACCGACCGCCATGGTGCATCCCACCCGCTGCCTGCCCCCGAGGCCGAGGCGCAGGTGCGCGCGGATGACCGCGGCCACGTGTTCCACTCGTGGAGCGCGCAGGGCCTGATCGACCCGCTCCCCGTCGCTGCGGGTGAGGGCTCGACGTTCTGGGACTACGCCGGCAACGTCTACCTCGACTTCTCGAGCCAGCTGGTGAACCTGAACCTCGGGCACCAGCATCCCGACCTCGTCGCGGCGATCCAGCAGCAGGCGGGGCGTCTCTCGACGATCCAGCCGGCGATGGCCAACGACGTGCGGGGCGAGCTCGCCCGACTCATCGTCGAGGTCGCACCCGAGGGCTTCGAGAAGGTGTTCTTCACGAACGGCGGCGCCGAGGCCAACGAGTACGCGGTGCGCATGGCTCGTCAGTCGACCGGTCGCCACAAGGTCCTCTCGATGTACCGCAGCTATCACGGCTCCACGTCGACCGCGATCTCGCTGACCGGCGACCCTCGCCGGTGGGCGAACGGCACTCCCGACTCCGGCGCCGTGCGCTTCTTCGGGCCCTACCTCTATCGCTCGCCGTTCCACGCCGAGACGCCGGAGCAGGAGTCCGAGCGCGCACTCGCCCACCTCGAGCAGACGATCCAGCTCGAGGGACCGCAGACCATCGCCGCGATCATCATCGAGACCGTCGTCGGCACCAACGGCGTGCTCGTGCCGCCGCCCGGGTACCTGCAGGGCGTGCGCGAGCTGTGCGATCGCTACGGCATCGTCTACATCGCCGATGAGGTCATGGTCGGCTTCGGACGCCTCGGCGAGTGGTTCGGCATCGATGCGTACGACGGCCGCCCCGACCTGATCACCTTCGCCAAGGGTGTGAACTCGGGCTACGTGCCGCTCGGCGGCGTCGTCATCTCCGAGCGCATCGCGCGCGCCTTCGACACCACGCCCTTCGCCGGCGGACTCACCTACTCGGGCCACCCGCTCGCCTGTGCCGCGGGCGTCGCGACGTTCGAGGTGTTCCGTCGCGACGGCATCCTCGAGCGCGTGCGCGATCTCGGCGAGCGCATCGTCGAGCCGACCCTGCGCCGCTGGGTCGACACCCACCCGAGCGTCGGAGAGGTGCGCGGCCGCGGCCTGTTCTGGGCCGTCGAACTGGTGCGCGACAAAGAGACGCGCGAGCCACTCGTGCCGTTCAACGCCAGCGGAGCGGATGCTGCGCCGGTCGCCGCCTTCGCCGCCGCCGCCAAGAAAGCCGGCGTCTGGCCGTTCACGCACTTCAACCGCATGCACGTGGCCCCGCCGCYCGTGATCAGCGAAGAAGACCTGGTGCGCGGTCTGACCGTGCTCGACGAGGCTCTCGCCGTCGCCGACGAAGCAGCCACGAGCTGACAGCGCCGTGAGCTGACAGTGCCGTGAGGTGCAGCCGCTGCTGCGCGGGTTCAGATCAGGAAGCCGCGCAGCAGCGCTTCAGAGCCCGCGAGGTGATCGCGCATCGCGGCTTCAGCGACATCCGGCCGCCCGGCCAGGATCGCGGTGACGATGCGTTCGTGCTGCTCGCCCGAGTGCTGGATGTTGCGCGGCATCAACGGGAACGTGTCGAGCCATGCGTTGACATCGGCCCTGTTCTCGGCGAGCAGAGCGACGAGCGAGGGGATGCCGGCGGCCTCGGCGATCGCGAGGTGCAGCAAAGTGTCGAGCCGACGATACTCCTCGGGCCCGGCGGGGAGAGCCGCCTCATGCCGCGCCCACAGGTCGGCGCGCGTCGCGGCATCCAGCGAACGACTCGCGGCCGCGCGCACCGCCCCGGTCTCGAGCACCCGCCTCAGGCCCAGCACGTCGTCGAGCTCGGCGGCGGTCACGGCCCCGGCATCCGACGGCTGGGGCAGCGGATCCGCGACGAACGTGCCGCCGTATCGACCGCGCTTCGGCACCAGGTACCCCGTGTCCGCGAGTTCGCGGATCGCGTCGCGCACGGTGTCGCGGCTCACTCCGAAGGATGCCGCGAGCTCGCGCTCGGGCGGCAGTGACTCCCCCGGCGCGACCACGCCGAGACGGATGGTCTGCACGAGGCGAGCGACCGCATCCTCGAGGGCGTTGCCTCGGCGCAGCGGCCGGTAGACCGCCCGGCGCACCTCGACGAGATCGCCGTCGGAGGGGTTCTCGCTCATGCTTCTCAGCCTGTCACAGCGACATGATCCCGCTTCACAGCGGGGTGACGTAGGCGTTGGTGATGCCGCCGTCGACGACGAAGGCGCTCGCGGTGATGAACGACGAATCGTCCGAGGCGAGGAAGGCAACAGCGGCGGCGAGCTCGGACGGCTCTGCGAAGCGTCCCATCGGCACATGCACGAGTCGGCGCTGAGCGCGCTCGGGGTCTTTTGCGAAGAGCTCCTGCAGCAGCGGGGTGTTGACCGGTCCCGGGCACAGGGCGTTCACGCGCACTCCCTGCCGGGCGAACTGCACGCCGAGCTCGCGCGACATCGCGAGCACGCCGCCCTTCGATGCGGTGTAGCTGATCTGCGAGGTGGCCGATCCCAGCAGCGCCACGAAGGAGGCCGTGTTGATGATCGAGCCTCGACCTGCCGGAACCATGTGGCGAAGCGCCGCGCGGCTGCACAGGTACACGCTCTTGAGGTTCACGTCCTGCACCCGATCCCAGGCCGGCAGTTCGGTCGTCTCGATCGAGTCGTCGTCCGCGGGCGAGATGCCGGCGTTGTTGAACGCGATGTCGATGCGCCCGAACTCGGCGGCGACCCCGTCGAAGAGCGTGTTGACCATGGCCTCGTCGGCCACGTCGACGATGCGGAACGCTCCGCCCACCTCGGCCGCTGCCGCTTCGCCCGTGGCGGGGTCGACGTCGGCGATGACGACGAACGCGCCCTCGGCGGCGAAGCGCTGGGCTGTGGCGAAGCCGATTCCGCTCGCGCCACCCGTGATGATGGCGACGCGGTCCTTGAGGCGCTGGGTCAGATCGATGCTCATGTGTGTTTCTCCGTTGCAGTGAAAGGGTCGGGCCGGGTGTCGCTGTCAGGATTCGTCGGTCGCGAAGAAGACGTTCTTGGTCTCGGTGAAGTGCTCGGCGGCGTCGGGCCCGAGCTCACGCCCGAGACCCGAGGCCTTCATGCCGCCGAACGGCGTCGCGTATCGCACCGACGAGTGCGAGTTGACCGACAGCACGCCGCTCTGAACACCCCGCGAGACGCGCACGGCGCGGCCGAGGTTCTCGGTCCAGATCGAGCCGGCGAGTCCGTAGGCGGTGTCGTTCGCGAGCCGGATCGCATCGGCTTCGTCATCGAACGGCATGACCGCGACGACCGGGCCGAACACCTCCTGCTGCGCGATGCGGTCGGACGGATCGGCGAGCACCACGGCCGGGGCGAACCAGAAGCCGTCGCCCTCGGGTGCGCTGCCGCGGAAGGCGATGTTCGCGTCGTCGAGGAATCCCGAGACCGTGTCGCGGTGTGCGGCCGAGATGAGCGGTCCCATGTCGGTGTCGGTGCTCGACGGGTCTCCCACTCGCCACGCAGCGACAGCCGGCTCGAGCAGTTCGAGGAATCGGTCGTACACCGATCTCTGCACCAGCAACCGGCTGCGGGCGCAGCAATCCTGACCCGCGTTGTCGAACACCGAACCCGGAACCGCCGCGACGGCCTTCTCGAGGTCCGCGTCGGCGAAGACGATGTTGGCGCTCTTGCCGCCGAGCTCCAGCGTGACGGGCTTGAGCGCTCGCGCGCATCCGGCCGCGACCTCGATGCCGACCTCGGTCGAGCCGGTGAACACGACCTTGCGGACATCCGGATGCTCGACGAGCCGCTGCCCGACGACGGAACCCGACCCGGTGACGACCTCGAACAGCCCTTCGGGAAGACCCGCTTCGAGAGCGAGTTCGCCGAGGCGGATGGCCGTGAGAGGGGTGAGCTCGGCGGGCTTCAGCACCACGGCGTTCCCTGCGGCGAGCGCCGGCGCGAACGCCCAGGCGGCGATCGTCATCGGGAAGTTCCACGGCACGATGACGCCGACCACGCCGTAGGGGTCGTGGAAGGTGACATCGAGTCCGCCTGCCACCGGGATCTGCCGGCCGGACAGTCGCTCAGGGTCGGCGGAGTAGTAGTTGAGGACCTGCGCGACGTGACCCGCCTCCCATCGGGCGGAACCGATCGGATGCCCGGAGTTCAGCACCTCGAGCTGGGCGAGCTCTTCGGCCGCGGCCTCGACCGTGCGAGCGAACGCGCGGAGGGCATCGGCCCGAGCGACCGGGGCGAGCGCGGCCCATCGGCGCTGCGCCACGACAGCGCGCGCGATCGCGGCATCCGTCTCTCCGATGTCGGCGCGAACGATCTCGCGGATCGCCGCTCCGGTCGACGGGTTGATGACTGTGAACGCGCTCATCGGGCGTCCTCCTTCCGCCGCGCGGCGAACGCGCGGGCCTGTGCGACGAGATCGGTGAAGAGCCGCCGATCCTCGGCGTTCTCCTCGGGGTGCCATTGGACGCCGACGATGTGGCCGGCCGAGGTGTCGACGAAGGCCTGCACGAGTCCGTCGTCGGAGTGCGCAGCCGCCACGAGACCGTCGCCGAGTCGACCGACGCCCTGGTGGTGGTAGCTGTGCACGCGCATCTCGGTCTCGCCGATGATCTCGGCGAGCGGAGTGT
Source organism: Microbacterium sp. LjRoot205 (assembly GCF_056175745.1). Taxonomy (NCBI): domain Bacteria; kingdom Bacillati; phylum Actinomycetota; class Actinomycetes; order Micrococcales; family Microbacteriaceae; genus Microbacterium; species Microbacterium sp. LjRoot205. Next base: position 251,876 of record NZ_JBGFFH010000008.1, read on the forward strand.
CGGTCGACACCTCGACGTCGTTCTCGGCGAAGACGCCGCCGCCGATGCGGTACTTCTCGGTGCCGAGCGATTCGGGCAGATGCTGCTGCAGGGTGCCGCCGCGGGCGACGTTCACGAGCTGCAGACCGCGGCAGATCGCGAGCACCGGGATGCCACGGCGCTCCGCCGCCCGGAACAGGGCGAGCTCCCATGCATCACGGTCGACGCGGGCGGGGTCGGTGAGCGGATGCCGGTCCTCGCCGTACAGCTCGGGTGCCACATCGGCACCGCCCGAGAGCACGAGGCCGTCCATGCCCGAGATGGCCGCATCCGCGGCATCCGGATCCTGCGGAGGCAGGAGCAGCGCGATGCCGCCGACGGAGGTCACGCTCGTGAGGTACTGCTCAGGCAGGAACGCCGCCCGCACATCCCACACCCCCTGCTGCGCGCGCTCCAGGTACGTCGTGACGCCGATCAGCGGCCTGAGGTCAGAGGCGCTCGAAGCCACGGATGCGCTCCCAGTCGGTGACGGCCGCGTCATAGGCTTCCACCTCGATGCGGGCCTGGTTCAGGTAGTGCTCGACCACGTCGTCGCCGAACGCCGCGCGCGCGATGGTCGACTCGCTGAACAGCTTCGCGGCCTCGCGCAGGGTCGTCGGCAGATGATCGACCCCGGCCTCATAGGCGTTGCCGGTGAACCGCTCGGGCAACGGCAGCTCGTTCTCGATGCCGTGCAGCCCGCCCGCGATGATCGCCGAGATCGCGAGGTACGGGTTCACGTCTCCCCCGGGCACCCGGTTCTCCACCCGGAGCCCCGAGCCTGAACCGACCACGCGCAGGGCACACGTGCGGTTGTCGATGCCCCACGCGACTCCGGTCGGCGCGAAGCTGCCCTTCGCGAAGCGCTTGTACGAGTTGATGTTCGGCGCGAGCAGCAGGGTGAACTCGCGCAGCGTGGCGAGGATGCCGGCGATCCAGTGCTCCATCACGGGGCTGAAGCCGTGCTCGCCGTCGCCCGCCATGACCGGAGCGCCCGACTCGTCGCGCAGCGACAGGTGGATGTGGCAACTGTTGCCCTCGCGCTCGTTGAACTTGGCCATGAAGGTGAGCGCCTGCCCGTGCTGCTCGGCGATCTCCTTCGCACCGTTCTTGTAGATCGCGTGCTGGTCGGCGGTCTCTCGCACCTCCGCATAGCGGAACGCGATCTCCTGCTGACCGAAGTTGCACTCGCCCTTCACGCCCTCGCAGTAGAGCCCTGCCCCGTCCATGCTGTTGCGGATGTCGCGCAGCAGCGGCTCCATACGGGTCGAGGCGAGCAGGTTGTAGTCGACGTTGTAATCGGTCGCGGGCGTCAGACCTTCGTACTTGCGCGCCCACGCATCGCGATACGTGTTGTCGAAGACGATGAACTCGAGCTCAGTTCCGGAGTAGGCGGTCCATCCCCGCTCAGCGAGGCGGTCGCGCTGACGGTCGAGAATCGCACGGGGCGAGGGCCCGACCGGCTCGCCGTTCTGCCAGACGAGGTCGGCCATGACGAGAGCAGTGCCGTCGAGCCAGGGGATGTTGCGCAGCGTCTCGACGTCGGGCTTGAGCACCATGTCGCCGTAGCCGCGATCCCAGCCCGACATCGCGTAGCCGTCGACGGTGTTCATGTCGACGTCGACCGAGAGCAGATAGTCGCACGCCTCGGCACCGTGGGCCAGGATGTCCTCCTGGAACAGCCGCGCCGACACACGTTTGCCGACCAGCCGGCCCTGCGCGTCGGCGAAGGCCACGATCACCGTGTCGATCTCGCCGGCGGCGATGCCGGCATCCAGCTGGTCGATGCTCAGGTTGCCCGCCATCTGACGCTCCGTTCTCGTGCTGTGAAGCGATCGGCCGACCGGCTTCGCCCTCAGAGTAGATCACCTTGCCGTTTAAAGGTAGACGAAACCACCATTGACTGTCACAATCGTCCGCAAGGTGCACCCGGCGCCTGCACGCATGCGAACGGAGAGCGGATGTCCCAGCAGAGCAATGAATCCCGCAAGGTCGCCGGAGCGACCTATACACGCGCCGGGAGTGAGTATTTCGAGAAACGCACACTGAAGAGGTCTGCCGGAGTCTGGGGCCTGTGGGGCCTCGCGGTCGCCGCCGTGATCTCGGGCGACTTCTCCGGGTGGAACTTCGGCATCGACTTCGCGGGCTTCGGCGGGATGCTCATCGCCTTCGCGATCCTCGTCGCGATGTACTACGGCATGATCTTCGCGATCGGCGAGATGGCGGCCGCGATGCCGCACACCGGCGGCGCCTACTCGTTCGCCCGATCGGCCATGGGCCCGTGGGGCGGCCTCGTCACCGGCGCGGCCGAGACCATCGAGTACGTCGCGACCACCGCGGTGATCGTCTACTTCTCGGCGTCGTATGCGAACGGCATCACGAGTGAGCTGCTGGGCCTCGAGCTGCCGGGATGGGTCTGGTACCTCATCCTCTACATCGTCTTCATCGCCCTGAACTCCGCGGGAGCGGCGATCTCGTTCCGCTTCGCGATCATCGTGTCGGTGATCTCGATCGGGATCATCCTGGTCTTCTCCGCCATGGCGCTCTTCTCGGGCGCGTTCTCGTGGGATGCCCTGTGGGACATCGTGCCCGACGAGGGCCAGACGGCGTTCCTCCCCCACGGCGTCCTGCCGATCCTGTTCGCACTGCCCTTCGCGATGTGGTTCTTCCTCGGCATCGAGGAGCTGCCGCTCGCGGCGGAGGAATCGCACAACCCGACGCGCGACATCCCCAAGGCGGGGTTCTGGGCTCGCGGCACCCTCATCATCACGGGCCTCCTGGTGCTGTTCCTCAACACCGGCGTGCTCGGTGCCGAAGCGACAGGCACCGCCGGCGAACCGCTGCTCGACGGCTTCCGCGCGATCGTGGGCGACCAGCTCGCCGCCGTGCTCGCGCTGTTCGCACTCATCGGCCTGCTCGCCTCACTGCAGGGCATCATGTTCGCCTACGGACGCAACATGTACTCGCTGTCACGCGCCGGGTACTACCCGCGCTTCCTCTCCCTCACCGGAAAGCGCCAGACGCCGTGGGTCGCCCTCACGGTGGGTGCAGCCATCGGCTTCGTCGCGCTGATCGTGCTCGACGTGCTCACCGCGGTCGACTCCGAGGGCGCGGGCACCGTCGCCGGTGCGATCGTCCTGAACATCGCCGTCTGGGGAGCCGTCGTCGCATACGGACTGCAGCTCGTGTCGTTCATCATCCTGCGCAAGAAGTTCCCGAACGTCGACCGCCCGTACGTGAGCCCGTGGGGCATCCCGGGTGCGGTCATCGCCCTCGTGATCGCGGCACTGATCTTCGTGGGCTTCCTGCTGAACCCCACGTTCGGCCCGGCGATCATCGCGATCGCGATCGTCTATGCGATCATCCTGCTCGGCTTCGGCCTGTTCTTCCGGCACCGTCTCGTGCTCTCCCCCGAAGAGGAGTACGCGCTGTCGGGCGGTTCGCACGGAGACCCGCAGGCCGAGGGCTACGACGCCATGGAGGGCGAGGTGTTCGGCGGCGGACGCTGATCGAGAGGAGGAGCGCGGCTCTACTTGCGGTCGAAGTCGAACGCCTTGAGCAGCTCGTCGACGGCCTTGTCGCGCTCCTCCCCGCCCTCGTCGAACATGTGCGTCACGTGCGTGCGCAGGTGGTTCTCGAGCAGCAGACGGTTGAGAGACTCCAGAGAGCGCTGGATCGCGCGGGACTGCGTGATGATGTCCATGCAGTACTCCTCGTTCTCGATCATCCGCGCGACTCCGCGCATCTGACCTTCGAGGATGCTGGTGCGGTGCAGTGCACGCTTCTTGATGTCTTCGATCACGTTTCGAGGGTACTCGGCCTCTGCCGCTGTCAGTCCTCGAACGGGTTCAGCACCGACAGGCCGGGGATCTCGAAGTCCTTCGTGTTGCGCGTCACGAGAGTCAGGCCGTGATGCAACGCTGTGGCCGCGATCAGCGCGTCAGCCCACGGACGACGATCCGGCACGTTGAGAGCGGCGCACGTCCGCGCGATCTGCGGAGAGACGGGGAGGATGCGGGAGCCGAGCCCGAGTCGGAGCGCGTCCAGCCAGCGTCGGAGTGCTCTCGCCTGACGCGGGTCGCGCCGCTGGAGTCCGAGGACACCGAGTTCCAGCTCGTAGTCGGTGATGGCGCTCATGTGAAGAGCCTCGGGCTCCCCGCTCTCCATCCAGGTGCGAGCGGCGATGCCGGCTCCGATTCCGCGCCTCGCGTCGGAGAACGTGTTCGTGTCGAGCAGATACATCGGTCAGAACTCGATCGGAGGACGACCGAAGTCCGTCTTCCGGTCGGCGACGATCTCGTCGATGATGCGATCGAACTCGCCGTCGTCGTCCACGAGGTCCTCCTCCGGCATCGCGAGGAACTCGAGAATCGACCCGGGCCGGGCCGGGGCTAGCCGTTCGTACTCGTCGATGCTCAAGAGCACGTACGCGGGCTCGCCGCGCTTCGTGATCATCACGGGCTGGTCGTCGGCGACGCGCTGAGCGCGCGCGACGGACTGGTTGAATTCTCGAGCGGTCATGGTGAACACGATGTACCTCGATTCCGAATGTAGTGATGGTACTACACAGCCCAGATCTCTCGACGGACGACAGGACTCGGTGCGGTACGCCGTACTCGGCTCGAACTCCCCGTGAAAGGATGACGTCATGCCGCGAACCCCGATGGCGCTCCTGTCGCCCGCAGACCAGGCGCGACTTCGCGCTCTCCGACGAATGAAGGCCGTGGCGCTCGGCGCGCTGATCTTCATGGCCGTCGTCTTCGTCTTCGCGTTCGCGTTCCAGGAACGGCAGCCGTGGCTGGGCTACGTCCGGGCAGCCGCAGAGGGCGGGATGGTCGGCGCCCTGGCCGACTGGTTCGCCGTGACCGCGCTGTTCCGTCGTCCACTCGGCCTGCCGATCCCGCACACCGCGATCATCCCGAACCGCAAGGACGAGATCGGCCGCACGCTCGGCGAGTTCGTCGAGACGAACTTCCTCGAGGCGAGCGTCGTGCGCACCAAGCTCGCGAGCACCGCGATCGCGAAGCGCGCGGGCGAGTGGCTGCGAGAGCCTGCCCACGCCGAGCGCGTGGGCGCCGAGGGAGCGACGATCGCGACCGCCGTGCTCAACGCCCTGAGCGACGACGACGTGCGAGACCTCATCACAGACCTGGCCCGTGAGCACCTCGTCTCCCCCGAGTGGGGCCCGCCCGCCGGCGCCTGGCTCGAGAAGATCGTCGAGGCCGGCGCGCATCACGGCGCCGTCGACCTCGCGGCCGACAGCATCGGCCGCTGGCTGGACGCGAACGCCGAGTCGTTCTCGGGCCTCATCTCACGCAGGCTGCCCGGATGGGTGCCGAAGCTCGCGCACCGGTTCGTCGACGACACGGCCTACAACGAGGCCGTGAAGTTCGTCCGCGCCGTGCAGGCCGATCCGCAGCATCCGGCCCGTCTCGCGGTCGACGGGTACCTCGCCCGCCTCGCCGACAGCCTCCAGAACGACCCGGAGACGCGCGCCAAGCTCGAGAACGCCAAGTCGTCGCTCTTCGACAGCCCCCGCGTGGGCGCCCTCGCCGCCGAGGCGTGGAACACGGCGAAGAACGGACTACTCACCGCCCTCGCCGACCCCGAGAGCGGGCTGCGCGTGCGTGCGGCTCAGGCTCTGCGGGAAGTCGGCGACAGGCTGACGACGGATGCCGCACTGCAGCACCGCGTCGACACGTGGGTGTCGGATGCCGCGGTGTTCCTCGTCGACCGCTACCGCCACGACATCGCGTCGATCATCACCGACACCGTCGAGCGCTGGGACCCGATCGAGACCACCGAGAAGATCGAGCTCATGGTCGGCCGCGACCTGCAGTACATCCGCCTGAACGGCACCTTCGTCGGCGCGCTGGCGGGCCTCGCGATCTTCACGATCGCGCACCTGGTCATCCCCGGAGTCTGAGGCGTGCGGATCGTCGTGTCGGGCACGCACGCGAGCGGCAAGAGCACCCTGATCTCAGACTTCCGCGCGGCACATCCCGAGTACACGGTGCTCGGCGATCCGTTCGACGACGTCGAGTCGGGGGCGCCCACTGGCGCGGCGAGCTTCGTGGCGCAGCTCCGCGTGACGGTCTCTCGGTTGCGAGAGTCGGCGCGAGAGAGTTCCGTCATCTCGGAACGTGGTCCCGTCGACTTCCTCGCCTACCTCACCGCGCTGGAGATGCTGGGACGCGGCGACGGCGCCCTGCTCTCTCGAGCCCAGGAGCTGGTCGAGACCTCCATGGCCCACATCGATCTGATCGCCGTCGTGCCGCTGGACCTGCGGCACCCGATCGACATTCCCGACGACGAGGATCCGGCCCTCCGAGAGGCGATGGAGAGCGCTCTTATGGATGCGCTCGACGACCTCGAACGCGCCGGTGGTGCGCCGCCGATCGTGACGCTCACCGGGAACCCGCAGGAGAGGCTCGCGCAGCTGGAGAGGGCTGCCGGCCTCTGAGGTTCGGCACGCCGCCCGCGCGAACGAGCATCATCGACGCTGCGCGGAGAGAACTCGCAGTCATCGGGTGGCGAGGGCGGCGAGCATCTCGAGCACGCACAGCGCGGCGAGGCGCACCGTGCGCATGTCATCGGCGTCGGCCGTCGCGTCGACCTCGGCGATGTCCGCACTGACGACCCGCGGATCCGCGACGAGCGCGCGGACGAGCGCGCGCAGCTCCCACGCGGCGAAGCCGCCGGGGACGGATGCCGGGCAACCGGGCGCTGCGGCCCTGTCGGCGGCGTCGACATCGACATCGAGGTGGATGCGGGCACCGGCGCCCGCTCCCGCGATGCGCGTGGCTTCGGCGATGACCTCGGCGATGCCCCTTCGGCGCACCTCGTCGAGGGTGATCACGCGGATGCCCCAGTCGGCGGCGCGCGCGGCGTACGCGGCGGAGTTCGCGAAGTCCGCGATGCCGATCTGGACGATCCGCGTCGGATCGATCCGCTCGCCCTCCGGCGCATCCTCGACGAGCCGCCGCACGGGTGAGCCGTTCGAGATCCCGTCGCGCAGGTCGAAGTGGGCGTCGATCGTGATCAGTCCGGTGGCCCGAGCGCCCCGCGCGACCGGGTAGGTCAGAGCGTTGTCGCCGCCGAGCGCGATGACGAGGCGCGTGGCATCGGCGAGCTCGCGCACCCGCGCGACCGTCGCAGCGATGCCGTCCTCTCCGTCTGGTTCGGCCATGTCGCCCGCGTCGAGCACGCGCAGCGCCTCGGTGAGGTCGACGACCGGCGGACCCATCAGGGTGGCGCTGTAGCGGGTGAGCGCCTCCCGGATCGCGGCGGGTGTCGCGTGCGCGCCGGTCGGCGACAGCGAGGTGCGCCACGTAGGAACACCGAGCAGCACGGCATCCGCATCATCCCCTGCGGCGAACGCGGGCCACGACCCGGCACGCGGCCAGAGGTCATCGTGCGACAGGGCCATGATCCTCCGTTCCGCGAGCGTGGAAAACCGCGACACCGTCTTTCCAGACCTGCTCGACGAGCGGCACCCCCGGGCGGTAGGCCAGGTGGATGCGGGTGGGAGCCTTCAGCAGCACGAGGTCGGCCCGCGCCCCAGGTGCGATGACGCCGACGTCGTCGCGCCGCAGTGCCAGCGCTCCCCCGGCGGTCGCCGCCCACACGGCCTCGGCGGGTGTCATCCCCATGTCGCGCACGGCGATCGCGATGCAGAACGGCATGGAGGAGGTGAAGCTCGACCCCGGGTTCGTGTCGCAGGCGATCGCCACGGTGACTCCCGCGTCGATGAGTCGGCGGGCGTCGGGATACGGCTGCCTGGTCGAGAACTCCACCCCGGGCAACAGGGTGAGCACGGTGTCGGATCCGGCGAGCGCTGCGGTGTCGGCGTCCGTCAGGTAGGTGCCGTGGTCGACGGATGCCGCGCCGAGCTCGACTGCGAGACGGACTCCGTCACCCGGGCCGAGCTGGCTCGCGTGCACGCGCGGCATCAGTCCCTTCGCGATGCCGGCGTCGAGCACCCGCCGCGACTGCTCGACCGAGAACGCCCCGGTCTCGCAGAACACGTCGATCCACTTCGAATGCGGTGCACAGGCGTCGAGCATCGGCCCGGTCACCAGGTCGACGTACTCGTCGGCGCTGTCGGTGTATTCGGCAGGAACGACGTGCGCCCCGAGGAAGGTGACCTCCGGCGTGATCTCGGCGGCAAGTCTCACGAGCCGCTCTTCATCCGCGACGCTGAGCCCGTATCCGCTCTTGATCTCGACCGTCGTGGTCCCCTGGGCGCGCATCTCTGCGATGAATCCCTGCAGTCGCACGCGCAGTTCATCGTCACTCGCCGCTCGTGTCGCGGCGACGGTCGAGCGGATGCCACCCGCGGCGTACTTCTGCCCGGCCATCCGCGCCTCGAACTCGGCCGCGCGGTCTCCGCCGAACACGAGGTGACTGTGGCTGTCGACGAACCCGGGGATGACCGCGCGACCACCGGCATCGATGATCTCATCGGCCACAGGTGCGGCATCCGCCGATCCGACCCAGGCGATCCGCTCGCCGTCGATGAGCACAGCGGCATCGTGCAGCGTGCCGAAGCGGTCGCCGTCGGATGAGCCGACGTTGGTCGTCAGCTCAGCGATGTTCGTGATCAGCGAGGTGCTCACAGCATCGGCACCTTCAGGCCGCGCTCGCGGGCGATGTCGCGAGCGTGCTCGTACCCCGCGTCGACGTGTCGCATGACGCCCGTGCCGGGGTCGTTGGTGAGCACGCGCTCGAGCTTCTCGGCCGCGAGCGCCGAGCCGTCGGCCACGGTGACCTGGCCGGCGTGGATCGAGCGGCCGATCCCGACGCCGCCGCCATGGTGCAGCGACACCCACGATGCGCCGGATGCCGTGTTGAGCAGCGCGTTCAGCAGCGGCCAGTCGGCGATGGCATCCGACCCGTCCTTCATGGCCTCGGTCTCGCGATAGGGAGAGGCGACGGAACCCGAGTCGAGGTGGTCGCGGCCGATCACGATCGGGGCGGCGAGCTCGCCGGAGGCCACCATCTCGTTGAACTTGAGGCCCGCCAGGTGACGCTCCTTGTAGCCGAGCCAGCAGATGCGGGCGGGCAGGCCCTCGAAGTGCACCTTCTCACCGGCCTTCTCGAGCCAGCGATGCAGAGCCTTGTCTTCGGGGAACAGCTCGGCGATCGCGCGATCGGTCTTGTAGATGTCCTCGGGATCTCCCGAGAGAGCGGCCCAGCGGAAGGGCCCACGGCCCTCTTCGAACTGCGGGCGGATGTACGCCGGCACGAAACCGGGGAACTCGAAGGCGCGGTCGAAGCCACCGAGCTGGGCCTCGGCCCGGATCGAATTGCCGTAGTCGAAGACCGCAGCCCCCGCATCCTGGAAGGCCACCATCGCGGCGACGTGCTGCGCCATCGATTCGCGCGAGCGGCGGGTGAACTCCTCGGCGTCCCGCTCGGCCTCTGCCTTCCACTCGGCGACTGCGATGCCGACGGGCAGGTAGGCGAGCGGGTCGTGCGCACTGGTCTGGTCGGTGACGATGTCGATCGGCACACCGCGGCGCAGCAGCTCGGGGAAGACCTCCGCCGCGTTCCCGACGACGCCGACCGACAGAGCCTCGCCGGCGTCCTTCGCCGCGACGGCCCGGGCGATCGCCGCGTCGAGGTCGGTCGTGTACTCGTCGAGGTAGCCGTGCTCGACACGACGGGCGAGGCGCGATTCGTCGACGTCGACGATGAGCACGGCACCGTCGTTGAGGGTGACCGCCAGCGGCTGCGCGCCACCCATTCCGCCGGCACCGCCGGTCAGAGTCAGCGTTCCCTTCAGCGAGTCTCTGCCGAGCGACCGGGCGACGGCCGAGAACGTCTCGTAGGTCCCCTGCAGAATGCCCTGGGTTCCGATGTAGATCCACGACCCCGCGGTCATCTGCCCGTACATGATCAGCCCCAGCTCCTCGAGCCGGCGGAACTCGGGCCAGTTCGCCCAGTCGCCCACGAGGTTCGAGTTCGCGATCAGCACTCGCGGCGCCCACTCGTGCGTGCGGAAGACGCCGACCGGCTTGCCCGACTGCACGAGCAGCGTCTCGTCCGGCTCGAGCTCGTCGAGGGTGCGGACGATCGCGTCGTACGCCTCCCAGCTGCGCGCCGCCTTGCCGGTGCCGCCGTAGACGACGAGGTCTTCGGGATGCTCGGCCACCTCGGCGTCGAGGTTGTTCATCAGCATGCGCTTGGCGGCTTCGGCACCCCAGCTCTTGGCCGTGCGCTGGTTGCCGCGGGCGGCGCGAACGACGCGCGGTCCTGTCGCGGTCGTCGTCCTCGAGTCGGGGGCGGTGCTCGTCGTCGTCGTCGAGTCGGGGGCCGTGGTGTCAGTCATGCGCGTGCTCCTTTGCGATGCGGGCGATTGCGCCGGACTGCACGAGTGCGGTCACGGCTTCCATGTCTGGGGAGAGGAATCGGTCGGGTCCTGGTCCTGCGGCGACGGTGCGCACCAGATCGCGCACGGCACCGGTCGCAGGGCCTGCCTGCAGCGGGGCGCGCAGGTCGAGCGCGCGGGCGCCGGTGAGGATCTCGATGGCGATGACACGGCCGAGCCCGTCGATCGCCCGACGGAGCTTGCGGGCCGCGGCCCATCCCATCGACACGTGATCCTCCTGCATCGCCGACGAAGGGATCGAATCGACGGATGCCGGCACGGCGAGGCGCTTGAGCTCCGAGACGATGCCCGCGGAGGCGTACTGAGCGATCATCAGTCCCGAGTCGACGCCGACCTCGTCGGCCAGGAACGGGGGCAGGCCGTGGTTGCGTGCCGGATCGAGCGCCCGGTCTGTACGGCGCTCCGAGATCGACGCGACGTCAGCCACGGAGATCGCGAGGAAGTCCAGGACGGCAGCGACGGGTGCGCCGTGGAAGTTGCCGTTCGACTCGATGCGGCCGTCGACAGTGATGACCGGGTTGTCGATCACGCTGGCGAGCTCTCGCTCGGCGATCATCGAGGCATAGCCCATCGTGTCGCGCGCGGTCCCGTGCACCTGGGGCGAGCAGCGCAGCGAATACGCGTCCTGCACGCGGCCGTCCTCCGGCCCCTTGTGGCTGTGCACGATCGGCGAGTCCCGCAGGAACGACCGCAGATTCGAGGCCGATTCCGCCTGCCCCGACTGCGGACGAAGAGCCATGAGGTCGGCCGCGAACACGGCATCCGTGCCCATCTGCGATTCGACCGACATCGCCGCAGCCATGTCGGCGGTGAGCAGCAGGATCTCGAGGTCGTGCAGCGCCAGCACGAGCATCCCGAGCATGCCGTCGGTGCCGTTGATGAGCGCGAGCCCCTCCTTCTCGACGAGGGTGAGCGGTTCGATGCCGACAGCCGAGAGCGCCTCGGATGCCGCAACGAGTTCGCCATCCGCCACGCGGACGTCGCCCTCGCCCATTGCAGCGAGGGCGATATGCGCGAGGGGAGCAAGGTCGCCCGAGCAGCCGAGTGAGCCGTACTCGCGAACGACGGGTGTGATGCCCGCGTTCAACAGCCCCGCGTAGGTTTCGACGACGACCGGGCGAACGCCCGTCCGCCCAGAGGTCAAGGTCTGCAGGCGCAGCAGCTGCAGACCGCGCACGACCTCGCGCTCGACCTCCGCGCCGGTGCCGGCCGCGTGCGAGCGGATCAGACTGGCCTGCAGCTGCAGCCGGCGATCCGGAGCGATGAACGTCGTAGCGAGCGCGCCGAATCCGGTGGAGACGCCGTAGTGCGGGTGCGGATCGGCGGCCAGTCCGTCGATCACCCGCCGTGTGTCCGCCACTCGGGCGAGGGCTGCGGGGCTGATCGCCACCGGCGCACCGTGGCGGGCGACCGCGACGACATCGGCATGGCTCAGTGGGGCATCGCCGACGAGGACGGAGGACAGTTCGGTCATGTCTCGATTCCACACCCGCAGGGTCGCGGGCGACAGCGGTTCGTGGCATCCTTTGTCTGTGATTCCAGACAGAGCGGATGCCGCACCACAGGTCCCGGCGGCCGACAACACGCTGCGGATCCTGCGATACCTCGCCGGACGGCCGGCCCCGGTCGCCGCATCAGCCATCGCTCGCGAGCTCGAGCTGCCGCGCTCGACCGTCTATCACCTGCTGGCCACCCTCGCCGAGCACGGATTCGTCCTTCACCTCCGCGAGGACCGACGATGGGGTCTCGGCACCTCTGCGTTCGAGCTCGCCGGCGGGTATGCCCGACAGCAGCCGCTCGCGCGTCTGGGGCGCCCACTCGTCGCCGCCCTCTCCGACCGCCTCGGCGAGAGTGCGCACCTCGCGGTGATGAGCGGCGGCGACGTGCTGTACATCGTCGAGGAGCGGGCCCCACGACGCCAGGCCCTCATCACGGATGTGGGAGTGAGGCTCCCTGCCCACCTGACCGCGTCGGGGCGCGCGATGCTGGCAGCGCTCCCCCGAGAGCAGGTGCGAGCTCTCTACCCGAGTGCGTCAGCGTTTCCCGACCGCACCGGACTCGGGCCTCGGAAGCCGAGCGAACTGCGCGAGCTGCTGCGCACGGTGCGTGCACGAGGTTATGCCACCGAAGACAGCGAGGTGGCAGAGGGCCTGCGCAGCGTCGGCGCGGTCGTCTGCGATCACGCGGGCTGGCCCGTAGCCGCTGTCGCGGTGACCTGGGCCGGGACGGATCTCGACGAGACCATGCTCGCAGCCGCTGTCCGCGAGACTGCATCCGTGCTCGAGTCACGGCTCAAGCGATAGCGGATCTCGCAAGGCCGCGATTGCCGCGCCAGTCGAGGCACTCGCATCGCGAATGCACGTTAACGCAGAAAAGCCACCCAGCATTGGGTGGCTTTTCTGTATAAAAGAAGTCCGGCGGTGTCCTACTCTCCCACAGGGTCCCCCCTGCAGTACCATCGGCGCTGTGAGGCTTAGCTTCCGGGTTCGGAATGTAACCGGGCGTTTCC